>JBCLPQ010000026.1:0-626 GCA_041223225.1 Aerococcaceae bacterium 50-4 | reverse complement strand
GGCATCGACAATATGACTGTCGCAGAGATTGAAGAACACATTCATAAATATTATGTACCGCTGAGAGCAAAACTCATAGATGGTACATATAAACCACAACCGGTTAAACGAGTTGAAATACCTAAACCTAATGGGAAGGTACGCAAACTGGGGATACCTGTTGTGCGTGATCGTGTGATTCAACAAGCAATTCGACAAGTTATAGAGCCACTTATAGACCCATACTTCATGGAAAATAGTCACGGGTTCCGGCCAGGAAAAGGCACACAGAGTGCCCTAAAACAATGTGTAAAATTCTATGAAGAAGGTTATAAGTATGTAGTCGATTGTGACTTGAAAGAGTGTTTCGACAAATTAAATCACGATAAACTTATACACTATCTAGAACAGTTTATCCAAGATAAAATGATTATTAAAATTATACGTAAGTTTTTATTAGCCGGTGTCATAGACCTGTCTGGCGAATACGTAGAAAGTAAAACAGGCGCACCGCAAGGAGGCGTATTATCACCCCTGCTAAGTAATGTTTACTTACATGAATTGGATAAGGAGTTAACAAGGCGTGGTCACCGATTCGTACGATACGCAGATGACTTCGTCATCTATGTAAAATCAAAACGAGCTGG
>JBCLPQ010000025.1:0-673 GCA_041223225.1 Aerococcaceae bacterium 50-4 | reverse complement strand
TTGTGCGCCCGGCATGGGCGCTAACTTGGTGGTGAAAGTCCACTACAGGCTTGGCAGTAGGAACTGTTAGCCAATGGCAAGGGTGTCCATCGCGAGGTGGAATCTGAAGGAAGCCGGAGGCAAACACTCGCACTGACGTACAGAAATCTCATATGAAGGCTGAACTAGGACGGACGAGCTTGCAATACAAAGTAAAGTCCAATACTGCACGAGTCCTATACAGTAAATGAGGCAGTGACATGAGTGGAAGGTTAGCGCTCTTACCCGGGGAGGTCTCACTAGCGATTCAGTAGTAACAACGAATAGTGAGAAGTCAGCAGAGGTCATAGTAGCGGGGATACCGCGAAGGACTGAACAGTATCATATACAAATTATAGATTGGAGGTTAAAGTTTACGAAAATGGCAGAAAACAACCATAGGTTGACAAGCGACTGAAGAGATAGGTGGAACCGAAGGGATAAGTCGATGCGTCTAGTAAACTTTAGGTGAAATGAAAGAAATGTATCGTAAGCAGTCATCATTGATGACACAAGTTGTAGATAAACAAAATATTGCCGATGCCATTAAAACTGTCAAAAGAAATAAAGGAACAGCTGGCATCGACAATATGACTGTCGCAGAGATTGAAGAACACATTCATAAATATTATGTACCGCTGAGAGCAAAACTCAT
>JBCLPQ010000024.1:0-712 GCA_041223225.1 Aerococcaceae bacterium 50-4 | reverse complement strand
AATCGAGTAGGAGGAATCTTTCGATTCCGTCCTCTCACACCACCGTGCGTACGGTTCCGTACACGGCGGTTCAATATCGTGCATAAGCTGACTCTGCCAATTGACTTAGTGGACCTAAGCCCCATTGGTAGAGTCTTTTTGTTGAGATTGCCCAATGTAGTTGCTGATTTACTGATAAACGCCAATACTTTTTACGAGAGTACCCAATACGCTTGGCTGAATCAACATCTAGTCCATAGGACAAGAGCTTTTTAATAGTAGTTTTAGGTTGCTTCCAACGCTTTAATATCAGCTGTCTAAGTCTTCGGTGTAGCCATGATTCTATCCGCTTGATGAAACTTTTAATATGACCAAGTCCAAAGTAATTAATCCAACCCCGTGTAACGCGATTGATTTGTAGTATAATTTCTTTAAACGTACCTGGTCTTTTTCGACTAGTCAGTCTTTTCAGCGTACGTTTGAACTTTATCTTTGCTGACTTGGTAGGGATAAAACGACATTGCCCATTCATTGTATGAGTCAGACAGCTCAAGAACTTTAAACGGGTCGGCGAACCTACCTTACTCTTTTCCGTGTTCACAACGAGTTTTAAATCTTTTTCAATGTACTTTGTAACACTTTCTAAGACACGTTCTCCAGCTCGTTTTGATTTTACATAGATGACGAAGTCATCTGCGTATCGTACGAATCGGTGACCACGCCTTGTTAACTC
>JBCLPQ010000023.1:0-783 GCA_041223225.1 Aerococcaceae bacterium 50-4 | reverse complement strand
AAAAAACCAGTAGCTTCGGCTGCTGGTTTTTCTGTCTATATTTTTTCAAAATGATGACACTAAACTTCCATTATATAAATAGATGAAGCGATGGATTTAGAAGATCATCTTGCATACTAGGTCCGAAGGACATCAAGTGAACAGCTATAGATAGAAGGGTCACTGGGGTTTGAGAGGATTAAAAGGAATATTTACGTCTAAAAATTATCCGATAGGTTGTAGGATGAAAGTACATTATCTAAAAAATTGTAAAAATATAAATATAATAAAAGCTTTTGTAAAAATATAATAGCCGAAAAATTTTAAATCGTTGATGAATTGCGCAAAAATAAATTGAGAAAGAAAAATATTTTAATGTGAACATCAAGATGATGATAATCTATAAAATATAATTGACTTTGGAATATAACTAAACATGCAAGAATTTAAATTAAAAAAATCAATGAAAAACCGTGTTATATCAATGCTTTAAAAAATAAGTAGAAAACAATAGAAAAAAACATTGAAATATCATTGACAAGAATCTTTATACGGGGTATTATATACAGGTTGCTTGTTGAGGGCGACGAGATGAAAAAAGAAATTTAAAATTCTTGTTGACAACACCTCGGACTAAGTGATATGATATTCAAGTCGTCAAACACGACATCGTTTGTATAAAACTTCAAAAAACTTTTTAAAACTTTTTGTTGACAAACATCGAATTTAGATGATATGATATATGAGTTGCTAATAAAGCAACGAGATAGACCTTTGAAAACTGAACAAAGAAGACGAACCAAA
>JBCLPQ010000022.1:0-954 GCA_041223225.1 Aerococcaceae bacterium 50-4 | reverse complement strand
ATTTATTGTATAAACGGTGATCGGGGTTTCTAAATTCATTCATCACTTCAACACGCAATTTGTTTAGTTCTCGATTTAATGCTTGCACTATATGAAAACGGTCGATAATGATTTTCGCATTTGGAAATAATGCGTTAACCACATCCATATACGGCATATACATATCCATCGTAATGGTTTTAACCTTCAAACGCGCTTTAAGTGGATAAGCCAAAAAGTAATTACGAAGATAGAAACTTCTTCTATCACTTAAAATATCTACAATTTGGGAGTTGGTATTATCAATAAAAATAAAGCTCATGTTACCACTAGCGTTTTTGACGCCTTTGAACTCATCAAAAGCAATGTGTTCAGGTAATGCATCAAGAATACTAGGTTTAAGATCACCGCCAACACCATGAATAATTCGCTGAACAGTGTGTTCTGAAACATCGCAAGACTTCGCAATATGTTTAACTGTGAGTGACGCTGTCGCCATATCTATGACCAATCGTTTCACGCGTTTAGAAATGAAACAATCTTCACCAACAACGTCTGATTTTGCTGTGAAGTGACTATGGCACTCTTTACAGTGGTAACGCTGCTTTTTAAGCATGAGATAAGCCGGTAGTCCAGAAATCTTCGTCAAAGTAATTCTGGATTCTTTAGCGCCATTTTTGACTATGTTATGACCTTCTTTTACACAGCCGCAGGCTGGACAATACTGAGGTTTTACATCTAACTTGCCAAAATAAAATAATGATTTTACATTTTTAAATAATTTCTCTTCAACTCTATCCTCAAAAATAATATTTTCATCTTTCAATTGTAGTGTTGTATTGATAAACTTATTCATACGGGAATCTCCTATCTATGGTTGTGGTTAACTTTATGATAATGGAGATTCCTCTTTTTGTGTAAAAAAATATAGAACCAATGACTTTTTTATGTCATCAGTCCTATATATTGTAGAGC
>JBCLPQ010000021.1:0-1654 GCA_041223225.1 Aerococcaceae bacterium 50-4 | reverse complement strand
GGACCTTACCCCCAAAAGTTAGAGTAAAGAAACTAACTTTTGGGGGTATTTTTGTGTCTAAATATAGTGAAGAATTTAAAATTAAAATCGTTAATGAATATTTGAATGGAAATCTTAGTTATGTCCAATTAGCAAACAAATATCATATGCCATCTGATACGCTATTACAAAGGTGGGTGAATGCTTATAAAACGCAAGGGTTAGTAGGGTTAAAACCGGGAAAGAAAAAAACAGTATATACCGTTGAATTTAAGCTCGAAGTAGTGCAATTCATGATAGAAACAGGAGCTTCTATTCAGAAGACTGCAAATCATTTTAAGCTGAAGAATCCTTCGGTAGTTCACAAGTGGAAGAAATTGTTTGATGAACAAGGACTAGAAGGATTAAAGCGAAAGGTAGATAAAGAGGTATACACTGTTCAATTTAAACTCGATACTGTAGAATTCATGATAAGAACAGGTGCTTCTATTCAGGAAACAACAGACCATTTTAAACTGACTAGCCCTTCACTAGTTCATAATTGGCTGAAAGCATTTAACAAACAAGGGATAGAAGGCCTAAAACCAAAGGTAAAGGGGAGACCTTCCATGTCAAAGAAGAATCAAAAAGCCAAGAATAATAACAATATAAATAAAATACGTGAAGAAGAATTAGCACGAGAAAATGAACTATTAAGGCTTGAAGTTGCCTATTTAAAAAAGTTGAAAGCTTTTCGGGAAAATCAACATCCATTCCTCGAAAAGCGCAAGCTCAAATGGCCTTCCAACTCAAACAAGAAGGATTTAAATTAAGGGATATTTTAGAAGTAGTAGGTATTCCTGAAGCGACTTATCACTATCATGTCAAAAACTTTGATAAGGAAGACCCCGACACAGATTTAAAAGAACTGATTGTCCAACAATTTGAACTGTACGAAGAACGGTATGGATACAAGCGTATTACCAATGAGTTGAAGAAACTAGGACATTGTATCAACCACAAAAAAGTATATCGCATCATGCGAGAACTAGGCCTGAAGTGTGTCAAATTCATGCGTAAATCTCGTAAATATAATTCTTATAGAGGAGATGTTGGAAAAATAGCGCCGAACCGATTAAAACGTCGTTTTAATACGTCCATTCCTCTGCAGAAAATGGTTACGGACATTACAGAATTTAAATGTTTAAAGAAGAATGAAAAATTATATTTTAATCCTATTCTAGACCTTTTTAATAGTGAAGTTATTGCATACGGTATAGAGAAACACCCTACATTAGCAGTGGTGATGACGCCACTAATAGAGGCAATAGACATCATTAACACACGTGGCACCTATCGTACTACCATTCATTCTGATCAAGGATGGCATTATCAGCATAATAAATGGGTACAGACATTGAAAAAAAACAATATCTTTCAAAGTATGTCACGTAAGGCAACCTGCGCAGATAATGCATCAATGGAAAATTTCTTTGGGATTATGAAGCAGGAAATGTATTATGGTGAAAAATTATTAAGTTTTGAAGAATTGAAAGAAAAAATTGAAGAATACGTTGACTGGTATAATAATAAACGATCAAAGAAAAAATTGGCTGGATTGAGTCCGGTTGAATATCGAACGCAATCCAGCCAATCAGCTGTATATTAAAAACTCTAACTTTTGGGGGTCACTACC
>JBCLPQ010000020.1:0-2374 GCA_041223225.1 Aerococcaceae bacterium 50-4 | reverse complement strand
GAACACAGAAGTTAAGCTTCTTAGCGCCGAATGTAGTTGGGGGTTGCCCCCTGTGAGACTAGGACGTTGCCATGCAAGATTAAAAAACCAGTAGCTTCGGCTGCTGGTTTTTCTGTCTATATTTTTTCAAAATGATGACACTAAACTTCCATTATATACATAGCATGATCGATTTCCCGGTAAAGGTTGTTGTTACGCCACTCACGTTCGTAAGCTAAACTATTACTGATAAAGTCTTGTTTACCCTGCTGAATTTGGTGCCTGAAGTGGACGTGACCCATAAGAGAAGTTTTGATGGGGTAGTTTTCATAAAATGGTAAATAATCATCTGTTGCGATATATGCGTTGAAGAAGTCAAAAACTCTATGTGGCATGGGTATAGTAAATTCTGGAATCGTGATGACGTGCGTGAACAAAATAATATTTTTAGGTTGATGTTGATCCATGACCTGGTCCAATGTGTCTTTTGTTTCTTTCGCAAAATGTTTAGATACTTCTTTATCTGTTGCCTGCCAATCTAGGCGGACTTTATCTTGCCAAGTAACGAGTTTATGACGGCCACGTTCTAATTTGTCTTCTGTAAAAGCAGGATCATGATAAGCATGGTTGTACCAACCTATATGACCAACGATAGCGGTGTCTGATCCAACCATGGTCACTTTATTGAGCATACTTTGAGGGTGACTTTTGAAAGTATCGTGGATGGTCAGGGTATGTTTTTTGTCTTGCTTTGGCTCCCAATAATCATGGTTTCCAGGGATAAAATATATTTTAGCACCAGAGTGGGCTTGTAACTTTTCCACAAAATTAATCGTTTTCTCGTGATGGTTTGAGATATCGCCGCCAATATATACTTCATCTAATTCTTTGTCATTGATATAAGCAGAAAGGGTATATAAGAAGTCAGCCTCCTTTTGGGTCTTTCCGCGGTCTATATGTAAATCTGAGATAAATCCTAATTTCATCTATTTCACCTTTATTCTTGGAATCAATTCTATTCTACCATATGGCTTGTGAATGCATATCAATTGAATTTTTGTGGTTGAAGGCATACCATAAGTTTAAGTTAGAAAAAAATAGGAGGTATTAAAAAATGGTAGAAAATATTCAACCGTTCACACAAAATGAATTTGAGGAAGAGGTTAAAAACTTCCAAGAAATCACAGCAAATGTTGCCCAGGGCTTTTTAGACGAGGATGAAGAGAAGTTAGTATTTATAGGTCGACCTACATGTCCATTCTGTCGCAAGTATTTACCAAAATTAATGCAAGCGCTAGGAAATGATGTAGAGAATACTTACTACTTAAACTCAGAGCAAACGGCAACTGATGATGCCTTATCTGACTTCCGTTTTGAGGTAGGTGCTAAGACAGTTCCTTCATTGGTATATGTTGGAGGCGCCAATAAGTTTAAAAACTTAAATGCGGATTCTTCAAATACTGTAGAGGAAATTGTACAAGCTATTCAAGGATAATATCTGCTAGAATACGCTATTCATAAATATAAGGTTACTAAACTCTTAAGAAAGCGTTAAAGGGCCTGTAAACGTTTGAATATTTCTATATTTTTCTTTAGACTTATAGATATAGAAAGGTGTGATAGTAATGAAAACGCCAAAAATAGTGATGGGATTACTTACAGCCGGTGTCTTAGCAGCCGGATACACCATTACCCAAGTTCAAGCAGACGAGCAGTCACAGGATTTATATACAAGTAGTATAGAGACAGAACAAGTTGAATCTTCTAAACCAACCAAAGAGTCAACTAGTCAAACTGAAGCCATAGCAAGCGCTGAGGATACAACTACTAGTACTGTATCAACCGATTCAACAGTAGATACGGAAGAAAGTGTAGCGTCTGTTACACCTGAAACAACCCAAGAGGGAGAAACAAGTGAAGCTGACACAGCGGCTATAGCAGGTGAAGAGACTCAGGAACAAGCAGATACGGAAACTGTTGCTACTGAAGCAGAAGTTTCTGAAGAGTCGGCAGAGTCGGCTGTCACCGAGAGTGAAATAGCGAACCAGGAAACTCCACCAGTTACGACTGAAGAAACTGCTAGTGTGCCAGATCAAACTGAAAACCGTCAAATTATTATTGACCGCGTAGGCTTAGCGAGTGATGCCCTAGATGGTTATAGTGATGAACAAATTGCGCAATCACGTGTTGAAGCAGAAAATTTAGGTTCTGACCCAGGTTACTCATACTCATGGTTGTTACAACAAACGCCAGCTAATAGCTTGACCGGATCAATGTAGTTTTAATATATATGAACAAGCAAATAGAGGCTGAGACATGGTAGTGACCCCCAAAAGTTAGAGTTTTTAATATACAGCTGATTGGCTGGATTGCGTTCGATATTCAACCGGACTCA
>JBCLPQ010000019.1:0-2701 GCA_041223225.1 Aerococcaceae bacterium 50-4 | reverse complement strand
ATTCATTATCAGCGAGCCAATCTGAATCAACATCAGTAAGTGCGTCTGAATCGACATCAGTAAGTGCATCAGATTCAGTATCAGCGAGCCAATCTGAGTCAACGTCAGTAAGTGCATCAGATTCAGTATCAGCGAGTCAATCTGAGTCAACGTCAGTAAGTGCATCAGATTCAGTATCAGCAAGCCAATCTGAATCGATGTCAGTAAGTACTTCTGAGTCAATCTCTGCAAGCCAATCTGAATCAACGTCAGTAAGTGCGTCTGAATCGACATCAGTAAGTGCGTCAGATTCAGTATCAGCGAGCCAATCTGAATCGACATCAGTAAGTGCGTCTGAATCGGTATCAGCAAGTCAATCTGAATCGATGTCAGTAAGTGCTTCAGATTCATTATCAGCGAGCCAATCTGAATCAACTTCAGTGAGTGCCTCTGAATCGACATCAGTAAGTGCATCAGATTCAGTATCAGCAAGTCAATCTGAGTCAACTTCAGTAAGTGCGTCTGAATCGACATCAGTGAGTGCGTCTGAGTCAGTATCAGGGAGTCAATCTGAGTCAACTTCAGCAAGTGCATCAGATTCAGTATCAGCAAGCCAATCTGAGTCAACTTCAGTAAGTGCTTCAGATTCATTATCAGCGAGCCAATCTGAATCAACTTCAGTGAGTGCCTCTGAATCGACATCAGTAAGTGCATCAGATTCAGTATCAGCAAGTCAATCTGAGTCAACTTCAGTAAGTGCGTCTGAATCGACATCAGTGAGTGCGTCTGAGTCAGTATCAGGGAGTCAATCTGAGTCAACTTCAGCAAGTGCATCAGATTCAGTATCAGCAAGTCAATCTGAGTCAACGTCAGTAAGTACTTCTGAGTCAGTGTCAGCAAGTCAATCTGAGTCAACGTCAGTAAGTGCGTCTGAATCGACATCAGTAAGTGCGTCAGATTCAGTATCAGCAAGTCAATCTGAATCAACTTCAGTGAGTGCCTCTGAATCGACATCAGTAAGTGCTTCAGATTCAGTATCAGCAAGTCAATCTGAGTCAACTTCAGTAAGTGCATCAGATTCATTATCAGCGAGCCAATCTGAATCAACTTCAGCAAGTCAATCTGAATCGATGTCAGTAAGTACTTCTGAGTCAATCTCTGCAAGCCAATCTGAATCAACGTCAGTAAGTGCGTCTGAATCGACATCAGTAAGTGCGTCAGATTCAGTATCAGCGAGCCAATCTGAATCAACTTCAGCAAGTCAATCTGAGTCAACGTCAGTAAGTGCTTCAGATTCAGTATCAGCAAGTCAATCTGAGTCAACGTCAGTAAGTACTTCTGAGTCAGTGTCAGCAAGTCAATCTGAGTCGACATCAGTAAGTGCTTCAGATTCAGTATCAGCAAGTCAATCTGAGTCAACATCAGTGAGTGCCTCTGAATCGACATCAGTGAGTGCGTCTGAGTCAGCATCAGTAAGTACTTCTGAGTCAGTGTCAGCGAGTCAATCTGAGTCAACGTCAGTAAGTGCATCAGATTCAGTATCAGCAAGTCAATCTGAGTCAACGTCAGTAAGTGCGTCTGAATCGACATCAGTAAGTGCGTCAGATTCAGTATCAGCGAGCCAGTCTGAATCGACATCAGTAAGTGCATCTGAGTCAACGTCAGTAAGTGCCTCTGAATCGACATCAGTGAGTGCGTCTGAGTCAGTATCAGCAAGTCAATCTGAGTCAACATCAGTAAGTGCGTCTGAGTCAGCATCAGTAAGTACTTCTGAGTCAGTGTCAGCGAGTCAATCTGAGTCAACGTCAGTAAGTGCATCAGATTCAGTATCAGCAAGTCAATCTGAGTCAACGTCAGTAAGTGCATCAGATTCAGTATCAGCAAGCCAATCTGAATCGATGTCAGTAAGTACTTCTGAGTCAATCTCTGCAAGCCAATCTGAATCAACGTCAATAAGTGCCTCTGAATCGACATCGGTAAGTGGATCTGAGTCAGTGTCAGCGAGCCAGTCTGAATCGACATCGGTAAGTGGATCTGAGTCAGTGTCAGCGAGCCAGTCTGAATCGACATCAGTAAGTGTATCTGAGTCAACGTCAGTAAGTGCATCAGATTCAGTATCAGCAAGCCAATCTGAATCGATGTCAGTAAGTACTTCTGAGTCAATCTCTGCAAGCCAATCTGAATCAACGTCAGTAAGTGCGTCTGAATCGACATCAGTAAGTGCTTCAGATTCAGTATCAGCGAGCCAATCTGAATCAACTTCAGTGAGTGCGTCTGAATCGACATCAGTGAGTGCGTCTGAGTCAGCATCAGTAAGTGCGTCTGAATCGACATCAGCGAGCCAATCTGAGTCAACGTCAGTAAGTGCATCAGATTCAGTATCAGCGAGTCAATCTGAGTCAACGTCAGTAAGTGCCTCTGAATCGACATCAGTGAGTGCGTCTGAGTCAGTATCAGTGAGTCAATCTGAGTCAACGTCAGTAAGTGCGTCTGAATCGACATCAGTGAGTGCGTCTGAGTCAGTATCAGCAAGCCAATCTGAATCGACATCAGTAAGTGCATCAGATTCAGTATCAGTGAGTCAATCTGAGTCAGTATCAGCAAGTCAATCTGAATCAACTTCAGCAAGTCAATCTGAGTCAACATCAGTAAGTGCGTCTGAATCGACATCAGTGAGTGCGTCTGAGTCAGTATCAGTGAGTCAATCTGAGTCAACTTCAGC
>JBCLPQ010000018.1:0-3747 GCA_041223225.1 Aerococcaceae bacterium 50-4 | reverse complement strand
ATCATAATATACATAAAAAACGTTTTTCTCGTAAAAATGTCGCCAAAATGTCGCTCAAAAGTAGCAAGGATAAACCCCTTGAGAGAGTAAGGATAAGACCCTTTAAAATTTCAATTTGGCACTCGGCACTTAAAAGGGGGGTCGTAGTACCCCCCAGAAGTTGGTCGATTTTTTTCAAAATCTCCCCCAGTTCATTTCCCAGTTTCTGAAATAATAAAACCGTGGGCGTTGCCCACACCCACAAACGCAATGCGTTTGATCATGCCTCTGAAAAGTGAGTAAACAGTCATACCTGTTGGCTTTTCTGTCGGTTTACAAAAGCTAATTTACGAAAAAAGCAGCACAAGGGTAAATGCACTCACTACGTTCGCCCTTGTGCTGCTTTATTTTTCGCAAATTTTAACGCTTATGCCGACGAAAAGACCAAACAGGTATAAATATACTCGGATTGATTTAAAACGTCTTAGAACGCAAATATGAGCTTCTAACGACTTAATTCATCTCTATCTCGTGTTCGAGTTTCATTTCTATGAATTTTTTCAAACTCGCCACCTTTTACAAACTCTTTAATTTCGCTCACAAGGTTATTCATGAGCTTTTTAGCTTGTCCAACAGTTGCACCAAGGGTATTTTCCATAAACTGATTAAAACCTTTGTAAATGCTCTTAATTTCGTTTTTAAGCGATTTATTTTCTTTTTCTAAATCTTCAATTTTTTTAATATTCCGATTACTCTTACTCACCAAATCATTGTAATCACGCACTACCTCTTTGTATTTGCCTTTTACGTAATCAATTCTTTTTGGTAAATCTGTTTCTGCATATTTTTTTAGTTGCTCATTCGATTTATATAAATCTTCATAGCCTTGTATTAAAGCATTTAATTTACTTTCAGGGATAATCACATTTCCTGTTTTTCGTTCTTCATTTTTCGTAAATTCATGACGTAACTTACCAATTCCAATCGTTTCGCCACTTGGTACTTTGACCGTTTTCGTTTCGTCTTTTAAATCTAAACTTTCTTTCTTGATTGTTGGTGCTTTATCGTTCGATAACGCTAAAACTTCTGACTTTCGCTGTTCCAGCGTGGTAGTCATCTCTTTTAATTCGTCCTTTGCCTTTTTATATTCAGGCACCGTTAAATTTTTACGCTCTGACCCTTTTTCGCCACGTTCAAGCTCAAAACCACGCTCATTTAAATACTTTGGCAATTCGTCTTGTACCGCTTGTAAGGCTTGACGATTAAAAACAGTCTTTGCTGTTAGCTTATGTTCAGCGTTAAATGGCACAATCCCTAAATGCATATGCGGTGTTGTTTCGTCTAAGTGAACTTGAGCGTAGCGAATATTATTATCGCCAAATTTGTCCGCAAAATATGATTTCGCAGTATCAAAAAAATCTTTAATTTCTTTATCGTCTTTATCTTTAAAAAATTGGTTGTCAGAAGTTATGATCCATTCGTTTATTAATACAGCATCTTTTCTGACAGCACGACTACTCGATTTATTTTCGTTAATAAATTGCTGAATATCTGTTTTGTAATTGTCTGTGCGATTGACTAAGTCATAATTCAAATACGAGCGTTCCGTATCAATATCTTTGTTTGAATGATTGTCAGTTAACCGTTGATTATGATTACCCATGCCGACTAAATTGCCAGCTTTCATCTTCTGCATTCTCGCCACTACAAATGACATATAAACACTCCTAACTTCGGGACAGCTTCCATGTAAAGTATAACCCACTATACTTTACTTCGTAAAGGTGGGCTCGCCGAGGGGTCTTGCAGACGGCTTATTCGGCTCTTTTGAGCCGAGTATCAGCGCACCCTCATGGTGCAATTAGCTGATACCTGTTTGACGTTTTGCTGCCCTACTTTTTCAGTAGGTCTGCAAACCTCAAACTAAAATAAAAACCCCCTTCGACTTTCGTCAGGGGGCTCTTTATTATCTTTTACTACAACATCATTTTTTCGATGTTAAAACATTAAATTAAAATTAGAAAGACATTGCATTTATATAACTTATATTTTAAACTTAAATAAACAATTTTTCATTGAAAGGGGTTTTTAAATGAAAAGAATTATATTACTAGCTACTTTATCATCTTTGCTTTTAGGTTGTGCTGGACAAATGGATGAACAAAATACAAGTAATAACTCTGATGATACTACTATAAGTTCAGAACAAAATAACCAAAATGAGGAAAAAGAAATCGAATCTTACCGCAATATTGTTCAAAATTTTACTACAATAAGTGCAACAGAAATCACAGATAAAATAAATAAAGGAGATGCTTTTTATTTATTTATCGGAAAAGAAACTTGCCCATACTGTCGAGAATTTGCGCCAAAATTAGAAGAAGCTACTGAAATATTTGAAAATGGTTCTTCAGATCCAGAAACAGGTGTAGAAGGGAAAATCTATTATTTAGATTTAATAAATGAAGACCCCGAAACTGCAGCAAAATTTGCTTCAGAATATAAAATTAACAGCGTTCCTGCTTTCCATTATTTTGAAGGTCAAATTTATCATAGTGAAATTGAAGATATTGATAGTGAGAATATTACAGTCGATGAAATTAAAGAATTTATAAATACACCATATTACGATGAACACATCACTACAGCCCCGGATATTAGTATCGATAATTGAAAAGTAAAAAGCTCCCCTTCGACTTTCGTCAGGGGGCTTTTATTTATTTGATTTCTCCTGTTTCTGCGTCGAAATCAGAGCGACCATATCGTCGCTCTTGATAAACCGCATCAAAATATAATCTCAATAACCCTGTGTGCGAGCGTAAAACAGAGTTCAGTATTTTCATAGACGGTAGATTATATTCAGTACCATGCGTTTTAACAAAACGTCTTAATTCACGTATATTTGCTAGTCCTTGTTCATCAATCAAATCACAAATATCATTCAAAATATCATCTTTATCTTCGACATCAAGCACTATATAACGATCAATATCAAAGTTATTTAATAACTTGATATCTTTCGCATTATATAAAGCTTTATTCTTGTTAATTGCATCTTGAGTTTCATGCGTAAAATATAAATATGTATTCTCAACAGTGGTTGCAATAATCTGCACTAAAGCCACACTCTGATTACCTAAATTTCGTTGTATTTTTTTTCGGACACTATCAGCGGTTACAGGATTAGAAGCTATATAAATAACATGCCAATGCGGTTTTTTAAACGTACCATCTGCATTCAAATCTTTATCATGCAATGGACTAATCGCCAGTGGTTGTCCAATTTCTGCTAATTTCTCTTGCCAATCTTCTGGAACACTCTCTGGATATAGTAAAAACGTAAAATATCTTGCTTTATCTTTTGCCATAATCATTGTCCTTTCCTAGCTCATACTAGAAAAGTAACGCAAGATTTGATAGAATTAGTTTGCGAATTTAACTCAATCAAGTATTTGTGCCTTGCTTACTTTTCTAGCAAGGCTTTTTTTATTTTTTTATGTCTTTAATCAATACCATACGAACATAAGCAGAAAACGATAAACCCATGTTTTTTGCTTTTTTTTCAACTTCTTCTTTTAAATCTTTCGGCATGAGCAAGCTTACTCGAACATCTTCGTTGTTCATAAAAATCAACTCCTAAATTATTTAGCTAAAAAAAGTATAGTAAATATTATTTTATATGTCAATAATTATCATAATATACATAAAAAACGTTTTTCTCGTAAAAATGTCGCCAAAATGTCGCTCAAAAGTAGCAAGGATAAACCC
>JBCLPQ010000017.1:1792-5008 GCA_041223225.1 Aerococcaceae bacterium 50-4 | reverse complement strand
TACATTCGGCGCTAAGAAGCTTAACTTCTGTGTTCGAGATGGGAACAGGTGTGTCCTTCTTGCCATCATTACCACACAATATTTTTATGAGCTTTTGTTCGCTCAAAACTGAATCTGTAAGTCGTTTACCATTCCATCATACAATCTTATTATCCATTGGATAAGTCCTCGACCGATTAGTACTAGTCCGCTCCATACATCACTGCACTTCCACTTCTAGCCTATCTACCTGATCGTCTCTCAGGGGTCTTACTATCTTAAAGATATGGGAAATCTCATCTTGAGGAGGGCTTCACGCTTAGATGCTTTCAGCGTTTATCCCATCCACACATAGCTACCCAGCGATGCTCTTGGCAGAACAACTGGTACACCAGCGGTGTGTCCATCCCGGTCCTCTCGTACTAAGGACAGCTCCTCTCAAATTTCCAACGCCCGCGACGGATAGGGACCGAACTGTCTCACGACGTTCTGAACCCAGCTCGCGTACCGCTTTAATGGGCGAACAGCCCAACCCTTGGGACCGACTTCAGCCCCAGGATGCGATGAGCCGACATCGAGGTGCCAAACCTCCCCGTCGATGTGAACTCTTGGGGGAGATAAGCCTGTTATCCCCAGGGTAGCTTTTATCCGTTGAGCGATGGCCCTTCCATGCGGAACCACCGGATCACTAAGCCCGACTTTCGTCCCTGCTCGACTTGTAGGTCTCGCAGTCAAGCTCCCTTCTGCCTTTACACTCTGCGAATGATTTCCAACCATTCTGAGGGAACCTTTGGGCGCCTCCGTTACATTTTAGGAGGCGACCGCCCCAGTCAAACTGCCCGACTGACACTGTCTCCCGACCGGATTACGGCCGCGGGTTAGAGTGGCCATGTCACAAGGGTAGTATCCCACCAGTGCCTCCACCGAAACTAGCGTTCCGGCTTCAATGGCTCCTACCTATCCTGTACATGTCACACAGACACTCAATATCAACCTGCAGTAAAGCTCCATGGGGTCTTTCCGTCCTGTCGCGGGTAACCAGCATCTTCACTGGTACTACAATTTCACCGAGTCTCTCGTTGAGACAGTGCCCAAATCGTTACGCCTTTCGTGCGGGTCAGAACTTACCTGACAAGGAATTTCGCTACCTTAGGACCGTTATAGTTACGGCCGCCGTTTACTGGGGCTTCAATTCGTACCTTCGCTAATGCTAAGCACTCCTCTTAACCTTCCAGCACCGGGCAGGCGTCAGCCCCTATACGTCATCTTTCGATTTTGCAGAGACCTGTGTTTTTGATAAACAGTCGCTTGGGCCTATTCACTGCGGCTGACCAATGGTCAGCACCCCTTCTCCCGAAGTTACGGGGTTATTTTGCCGAGTTCCTTAACGAGAGTTCGCTCGCTCACCTTAGGATGCTCTCCTCGACTACCTGTGTCGGTTTGCGGTACGGGTTGTTTGCATCTAACTAGAAAATTTTCTTGGCAGTGTGACGTCAGCAGCTTCGGTACTATATTTCCCTCCTCATCACAGCTTATCTTTAACACGAAGCATTTCACTCTGTGTCAGACTCACTGCTTGAACACGAATCCAATAACGTGCTCTGCTTAGCCTCCTGCGTCCTTCCTTTGTTCAAACAATACAAACAAGTACAGGAATCTCAACCTGTTGTCCATCGCCTACACCTTTCGGTCTCGGCTTAGGTCCCGACTAACCCTGGGAGGACGAGCCTTCCCCAGGAAACCTTAGTCATACGGTGGACGGGATTCTCACCCGTCTTTCGCTACTCATACCGGCATTCTCACTTCTAAGCGCTCCACAAGTCCTCTCGATCTTGCTTCTCTGCCCTTAGAACGCTCTCCTACCATATCCATGCGGATATCCACAGCTTCGGTGTTCAGTTTAGCCCCGGTACATTTTCGGCGCAGGGTCACTCGACTAGTGAGCTATTACGCACTCTTTAAATGATGGCTGCTTCTAAGCCAACATCCTAGTTGTCTAAGCAACCCCACATCCTTTTCCACTTAACTGAAACTTTGGGACCTTAGCTGGTGGTCTGGGCTGTTTCCCTTTCAACTACGGATCTTATCACTCGCAGTTTGACTCCCGGATTAAAATATTTGGCATTCGGAGTTTATCAGATTTCGGTAATCCTAGATGGACCCCTAGATCAAACAGTGCTCTACCTCCAATATTCATCATCCGAGGCTAGCCCTAAAGCTATTTCGGAGAGAACCAGCTATCTCCAAGTTCGATTGGAATTTCTCCGCTACCCACACGTCATCCCCGCCTTTTTCAACAGACGTGGGTTCGGGCCTCCAGTGCGTTTTACCGCACCTTCACCCTGCACATGGGTAGGTCACCTGGTTTCGGGTATACGACTACATACTCGACGCCCTATTCAGACTCGCTTTCGCTATGGCTCCGTTTCTTCAACTTAACCTTGCATGCAATCGTAACTCGCCGGTCCGTTCTACAAAAAGTACGCCATCACCCATTAACGGGCTCTGACTGCTTGTAAGCGCACGGTTTCAGGTACTATTTCACTCCCCTTCCGGGGTGCTTTTCACCTTTCCCTCACGGTACTGGTTCACTATCGGTCACTAGGGAGTATTTAGCCTTGGGAGATGGTCCTCCCGGATTCCGACGGAATTACACGTGTTCCGCCGTACTCAGGATACAGACTAGCGTTATTGATCTTTCGTCTACGGGATTGTCACCCTCTGTGATTGGCCTTCCCATGCCATTCGACTAAATCTTTAACTACATAACGTCTGTCCTACAACCCCAAAGAGCAAGCTCTTTGGTTTGGGCTCTTTCCGTTTCGCTCGCCGCTACTCAGGAAATCGAATTTTCTTTCTCTTCCTACAGGTAATGAGATGTTTCAGTTCCCTGCGTCTTCCTCGCAACTACTATGTATTTGTAGTTGCGTAATTGCCTATCAAAGCAATTGGGTTCCCCCATTCGGAAATCTCCGGATCAAAGCTTACTTACAGCTCCCCGAAGCATATCGGTGTTAGTCCCGTCCTTCATCGGCTCCTAGTGCCAAGGCATCCACCGTGCGCCCTTATTCACTTAACCATTGGTTAAGTTGTATGATTCGCGAAAAGTAATTTGCTTACTTTTATTGGTTTTTTACTCTTGGTAAAATTGGAATTTCTTATATTAATTATCTCCTGGTAGAAATAATTAAATAAGAGGTTTATTACTTACAGTATTCAGTTTTCAAAGAACAAAAT
>JBCLPQ010000016.1:2794-22626 GCA_041223225.1 Aerococcaceae bacterium 50-4 | reverse complement strand
TGAGTCCGGTTGAATATCGAACGCAATCCAGCCAATCAGCTGTATATTAAAAACTCTAACTTTTGGGGGTCACTACCCATTTTTTGTCCCGACCTCGTTTTTTATATAGGAAAAATTATTGAAGAGAAATCCTGATGATATTCTAATCAGTGCTATTTATCCTAAGATAAAATTCTGAAATTAACTACTTTTCATCTCCTAAAAATACAATAATGTCTAAAATTGTATTTGTATTGTGTTTTATATAAAAATAAAAAACGCAAAATCCCATTATAATAAAGGTTATAAAATAACCCAAACGATATCACGTGAATATCACTTATAAATATAGTAAACTATAGTTAGTCTTAAGGAATTCTTTATTTTTGAAGTTTTCCAAAAAATTATAGAAAAGCAAAAGGAGATGGAAAAGATGGATTTAGCAGGATTATGGGCTAGCTTAGCTGCTAGTATACCGGCTATTATTGGCGGTATCTTACTAATTATTGTTGCATGGATCGTTGCTGTCTTAGTTAAAAAAGCTGTTTCAAAAGGTTTACGAGCAGTAGGTTTAGCAGGACGCTTCGTTAAATGGAACATTGCAGAGACAGAGGATCAAGCGGAAACAACGTTTGATACGATTGCGCAAATTCTTTACTACCTTGTTTGGGTACTATTCTTACCAGGTATTTTCGATACATTTGGTTTAACTTCTATTGCGACACCAATTCGCGATATGACAACACAAGCATTGACATTCTTACCAACGCTACTAAGTGCGATTGTAATTATGATTGTAGCGGTAGTTGTGGCTCGTTTAGTTAAACAACTTGTTTATTCATTAGTGAAAACAGTAAACATTGATAAATATGTTTCTAAATTTACTGGTAATAAAACACAAGATGGTCAAGCAGGAGATACGATTGCAAATGTACTTTCATACATTGCTTATATCGTAGTATTTATTCCAATTGCTGTTGTAGCACTTGAAACATTAGGTGTTGCATCTATTACAGGCCCAATTGTTGGTATCTTAAATAGCTTTGCTGCTGCAATTCCTAATATTTTATTAGCAGTAATCTTGCTAGGTGTTGGATTTGCTGTTGCTAAAGTTGTTGGAGACGTCGTAACAAGCTTACTAGAAGGTACTGGTTTAAATAACCTATTTAACCGTGAAGCAGGCGCTAAAGCAGCAAATATCAATGTTTCTGAAATCATTGGTCAAGTTGTGGCAGTAGTCGTTGGTTTATTCTTCACTGTTGAAGCATTAAATGTTTTAAACTTAGGTATTCTAAATACTGTTGGTGCAGCAATCATTGCTTACTTACCTAACGTATTGATTGCCTTAATTATCTTAGGTTTAGGTATCTTTGGTGGACGTTTCGTTGGTGACTTAGTGAATAAAGCTTCTCAAAGCAAATGGGCTGGCGAAATCATTAAAGGTGTATTCGTAGTATTCTCAGTATTTATGGCATTAGATCAATTGAACTTTGCTAATAATATTGTGAACATGGCCTTCCTATTCATCATTGGTGGTCTATCTGTTGCCTTTGCCTTGTCATTTGGTTTAGGTGGACGCGACTTTGCGAAAAACCAACTAGATAAATTAGATAAAAAAATTGAAGAAGAATCTGGTCAAAACAATAACGACCAATTCTAATAGATAAAATATTATCGGAATGGGCGGTGGCTTTTAAAAGCTACCGTCTTTTTTTACTCTTAATAATATCTTATAGTGTATATCGTTGAGGCAGCATATGAAAAAGAGTAGAATAAAGATAAGAATAAAACCTATAAGTTATGGAGAAAGGGAGAGTAAGATGGGAAAAATTGCTTTTGGAAAAACATGGTTATTGCTTTCTAGTGCTAGCTTACTATTGATGGCTTGTGGTCAAAATGATGAACGCGTCGAAGCTTCAAGCGCAGAAGAATCACCCGCAACTAGTCAAACAACTACTGCCAACGATCAATCAAAAGTTAGTAAGCCACAAGATGAAAGTACGACGAGTGAATCTGAAAATCAATCATCATCAGTTTCAGAATCGACAACATCAACAGATGAGGGTAGTGAAACGGAGACCGACCAAGCGAGTGTCGTCGATTATTTTCCTTTGACGACTGGATATGCTAGTGAATTTGCAGGTACAGGTAACGAATATGCTGGTTTCAATAGAACATATGATTATATCGAGGATAACAATATCTTTATGCGCACAAACAACGGCGGGACATCAGTTTTAGAAGTTGTTGAAGTGACAGAAGATGCAGCGCGTGTAGTTTATTCTCAACCAGAGTATTATGCCCATGAAAAAATGGACATAGGAGGATTAGTTGATCCAGAAAAAGTTGAAACATTACTAGAAGCCCCAATTGAATTAGGGCATTCTTGGGAATCAGGTACGGGCACTACCCGAGAAATTACTGCAATTGGTGTACCAATGTCAACGCAGCAAGGTTTATATGACACGATTGAAGTGACAGAAGATACTGGTGACTTTGTTATAAAGGAATACTATGCAGCTGGTGTTGGGTTAGTTTATACATCCAATAACGCAACAGATCCGGATGCACCTTATACAGTGATACAAGACCTAGCGAATTTATCGACAGAGGGTTGGCCAGAACCGGTATCTCTGTATTACCCTAGTGGTAAAGATGACTATACACGTGCGGATGAATCAATGAACATTACGACAAATGATGATATGGCAGTTGCATTTACGAGTCTTTTCCAAAGTGAAGGCGAAAATTATCCGCAGCTATTACCAGATGATGCAGAAATCGTCAGTCTCCAAACAAAAACAAATGAGGAGACAAGAGAGAAAACTCTTCATATAGAGTTCTCACCTGGCATTACTGCATTAGCGGATGATGAATTAGGTATGCAGAAATTCAACAGCATGATGGCTACGCTGAAAGGTTACTATAATGCAGATTACCTAGAACCACGCGTTGAGGGTCAACCGATAGAGATTGAAGGATTGGTCCGACTAAATGAAGCAAATCCACTATTTGAGGTTCCTGAAGGGGTAATGGCACAAGGTCCGGTACAAGAATAAGTCTTGTCAAAGCTAGTTATTCAATTGAAAGGGGTGTGACAAAGCGCACACCCTTTTTTATATTCATTTTTCCGTTTTTTTGAGACTTTATAGTTTACTTTTGAGATTTGTTTGCGTATAATACCGTTTGTATAAAAATGAAGTTTGACAGTCAAAGTGTCTTTCTAGTCCGACCAGGTAATGGGAGGGGTAGATTGGGCGCTTTTTTATTTGCACAAATATAAACAATAGTAGATAAATTCAATTAGAAAGGAACACATTACATGATTACACATGGTTTTGATACAATTGCAGCCATTTCCTCTGCTCCAGGTGAAGGGGCCATTGGGATTGTACGTCTATCAGGCGACGATGCCTTAGCTATTGCTGATAAGGTTTATAAATTAGGAAAAAAACAATTAAGTGACCAAGATAGTCATACCATTCACTATGGCCACATCGTTGATCCAAAAGATGGACAAGAAATTGATGAAGTGATGGTTTCTGTTATGCGGGAGCCTAAAACATTTACCCGAGAAGATATTGTAGAAATTAATACGCATGGTGGGATTGTAGCGACTAACCGCGTGTTAGAACTCGTTTTACGTGAAGGGGCAACCTTAGCAGAACCAGGTGAATTTACTAAGCGTGCCTTCTTAAACGGTCGTATCGATTTAACCCAAGCAGAAGCGGTTATGGACTTGATTCGTGCCAAAACGGACAAATCAATGGATTTAGCTGTGAAGCAATTGGACGGAAAACTATCCAATTTAATTGAAAACTTACGTCAAGATATCCTAGATACGCTAGCGCAAGTTGAAGTGAACATTGACTATCCTGAATATGATGACGTCGAAGAAATGACCCTCAAATTATTAGGTGAAAAAACGCAAGTCATCAAGGGGCGTATCGATGGGCTTTTAACGACAGCAAAACAAGGAAAAATCTTGCGTGATGGTATTTCAACAGCAATTGTTGGCCGTCCTAATGTTGGGAAGTCTTCTCTATTGAACGCTTTATTAAGAGAAGAAAAAGCCATTGTGACGGATATTGAAGGGACAACTCGTGATACGGTTGAAGAATATATCAATATCCGCGGTGTTCCTTTGAAATTAGTAGATACAGCCGGTATTCGTGATACTGAAGATATTGTTGAGCGTATTGGTGTAGAACGATCGAAGAAAGCTTTAGATGAAGCTGAATTGGTCTTACTATTGTTAAATCAATCAGAACCTCTAACTGATGGTGACCGCGAGTTACTAGCATTAACTCAAGACCACAAGCGCATTGTGATTATGAATAAAATCGACTTACCAAATCAATTGCTTAAAGAAGCTTTATTAGAGTGGGTTGAAGAAGATGAAATTATTGCGACGTCAATGATGACTGAAGAAGGTATTGATCTATTAGAGGAAAAAATAGCAGACTACTTCTTCTCTGGTCAATCAGGTGAAAAAGACGCAACATATGTTTCTAACGCTCGCCATATAGACCTTTTACAAAAAGCTAGTCAATCATTAGATGAAGTGAAAAATGGGATTGATATGGGGATGCCAGTCGACTTAATTCAAATTGACTTTACCCGTGCTTGGGAAATTTTAGGTGAAATTATTGGTGAAAACGCGCCGGATGAATTATTAACACAACTATTCAGTCAATTCTGTTTAGGTAAATAAAAGAAGATTAGAAAGGATGAGATGATGGAAACTTTTGAAGCAGGTAATTATGATGTCATTGTAGTTGGTGCTGGACATGCAGGTAGTGAAGCAGCCTTAGCTGCAGCACGTATGGGTGCAGAAACAATGTTAATTACAATCAATATTGATATGGTAGCTTTTATGCCCTGTAACCCATCAATTGGTGGACCAGCTAAAGGGGTCGTTGTAAGAGAAATCGATGCCCTTGGTGGTGAAATAGGTCGTAATATCGATAAAACATATATCCAAATGCGCATGCTAAATACAGGTAAGGGACCAGCAGTTCGGGCCTTACGTGCACAAGCGGACAAAGATGAATATGCGAAAGAAATGCGTAAAACAATTGAAAATCAAGAACATTTAACACTACGTCAAGGTTTAGTAGATGACTTAATTATTGAAGATGATACTGTGAAAGGTATTGTGACAAATACAGGTGCGGTTTACCGTGCAGATGCAGTTATTTTAACAACGGGAACAGCAGCTCGCGGTGAAATTATTATGGGTGAATTAAAATATTCTTCTGGTCCAAATAACTCACAATCAGCGGAAAAATTAACGGCAAACATGGCTGATAAATATGGTTTTGATATCGCGCGTTTTAAAACTGGTACACCACCTCGTGTTGATAGAAGAACGATTAATTATGACTTGACTGAAATTCAACCAGGTGATGAAGCACCAAATCATTTCTCATTCATGTCTAAAGACGAAGATTATTTACCATTAGTAGATCAAGTACCATGCTTCTTAACTTATACGAATGAAGCAACTCATGAAACAATTCGGGAGAACTTACATCGTGCACCGATGTTTACAGGTATTGTTGAGGGTGTTGGTGCCCGTTACTGCCCGTCAATTGAAGACAAGATTGTCCGTTTTGCGGATAAACCAAAACACCAAATCTTCTTAGAGCCTGAAGGATTAGATAATGAAGAAATTTATGTACAAGGTTTATCTACGTCATTACCTGAAGATGTACAAAATGAGATGATTCGCTCTGTTAAAGGTTTGGAAAATGCCCGTATCATGCGTAATGGTTATGCGATTGAGTATGATGTTGTCAAACCTAACCAATTAAAAGTGAACTTGGAAACTAAGAAAATTGCCAATTTATTTACAGCTGGTCAAACAAACGGTACTTCTGGTTATGAAGAAGCTGCTGGACAAGGACTATATGCGGGGATTAATGCCGTATTGAAAATCCGTGGTGAGGAACCATTTGTTATTGGGCGTGATCAAGGATACATGGGTGTTATGATTGATGACTTAGTGACAAAAGGCACAACTGAACCGTATCGTTTATTAACTTCTCGCGCAGAATACCGGTTATTATTACGCCATGACAATGCGGATACACGTCTAACTGAAAAAGGATATGA
The DNA here is from genome assembly GCA_041223225.1 of Aerococcaceae bacterium 50-4. Lineage (GTDB taxonomy): Bacteria > Bacillota > Bacilli > Lactobacillales > Aerococcaceae > Aerococcus. The sequence continues at coordinate 16,530 of JBCLPQ010000016.1, read as the reverse complement.
ATTTGGCTTAGTATCTGACGAACAGTACAACTTATACAAATCAAACCAAAAAGAAGTGGCTGAAGAGTTAGAACGATTATCTAATACACGTTTGAAACCAACGCAAGAATTACAAGATTACCTAGCAGAGAAAAATTCAGCTGCCTTAAAAGATGGTATTATGGCTAGTGATTTATTACGTCGTCCAGAATTAAAAATTGACGATATTCTAAAATTCGCGCCAGGCGAAAAAGACTTATCACGTCAAGTAACTGAACAAGTAGAAATCCAAATTAAATATGCAGGCTATATTGTCAAAGAAAAACGTAAAGTGGAAAAACTACACCGTTTAGAACAAAAAGAAATCCCAGCTGATATTGATTGGGATGCCATTGACAGCTTAGCTACTGAAGCGCGTCAACGATTGAAAGAAATTGGCCCGCGTACTTTAGCACAAGCGAGTCGTGTATCTGGTGTAAACCCAGCAGATGTATCCATTATTATGGTTTACTTACAAGGTGGCCATGTAGCTCGGGTATAGTTGATAAAATAGATAGCTTTTATATGAGAAAGGTTTGCGGTGGTTAGCCATTGCAAGCCTTTTTTAGTTGAAGAATAAATTCTTGTCTTTCAAGGGCTTATCTTCTTTTAAATAAATGGCTATGCTATAATTTTAGTGAGAAAGCACTGGGAATTGAACAATAAAGGAGTAATCATATGCTAAAACGTGTTATTTTCCATGTACATGAGATGAAGGAATGGGAAACAATTTTTCCAACGATTCAAAATGCCATTAATGATGTAGCAGATTTACAAGTGATTGTTCTAGCAAACGGACGGGCAGTTCGCATTGCCATGAGAGAAGAGTTTCATCACGATTTAGATCAGTTGGTTAAGCAAGGTGTGAAAATCGAATTATGTGGCCATGCCTTAGAAGCGCAAGGGTTTGAACCCGATATGGTCAACAACCACTTATTTACCCCAGTAGTATCGGGTGTTGCTGAACTGATTAACCGTCAACACGATGGTTATGCTTATATCCGTGCTTAGTCCATATGCCTGTGAGTGCGAAAAAGAATTTAATATAGAAAGTAGACAATCATGAATCCAGAATTATTTAAAAGTAGCCTAGCAGAGGCTGGTATCCATTTAACTAATCAACAAATGGCGCAATTCAACCGTTATTTCGAACTATTGGTTGAATGGAATGAGAAAATTAATTTAACTGCTATTACTGAATTAGAAGAAGTGTATTTGAAGCATTTTTATGATTCATTAACAGTGGCTATGCATGTCGATATGGCTGATCAACATTACCGCTTGGTGGATGTAGGATCAGGTGCTGGTTTCCCAAGTATTCCATTGAAGATTGCCCTGCCAAACCTAGAAATCACTATTGTTGATTCATTGAATAAACGGATTAATTTTATCAATGAAGTAGTAAGTGAATTAGGCTTAGAAGGCGTCCATGCCTACCATGATAGAGCGGAAACCTTTGGTCAAAACCCACAATTTCGTGGTCAATTTGACTTCGCAACAGCTCGGGCAGTTGCGCGTTTGAATTTATTAGCGGAATTTTGTTTACCCTTAGTGAAAAAAGATGGCCAATTCCTAGCGATGAAAGCACAAAAATCAGATGATGAAATTGAGGAAGCAAAGCATGCTATTGCCATTCTAGGTGGTAAATTCGTGGAAGATATTCAATTCGACTTGCCAGCTGAAGCAGGCGAGCGTCATATTTTGCGGATTGAGAAACCAAAAGAGACACCAAATAAATATCCACGTAAGCCAGGAAAACCAGCGAAAAGTCCGCTATAAATAAAAGTATTCAAAGTATTTTTATGGATAATGGAATTCCTTAAACAATATAGGTGCTTTTTTGGTACAATGGTAAAGAATAAATGACATGACAAGCATAATATTGCGAAAAATAGGTCAAACTATTTTGAATGAATGCGAAGGGAACGGAAACGCATTCCGTTCCTTTTTTAATAAAACAATATATATCACGCAGGGGGTTAAAAAATGGGTAAAGTAATCGCAGTCGCCAATCAAAAAGGTGGTGTCGGGAAGACAACAACAACTGTCAACTTAGCATCCGCACTTGCATATCAAGGAAATAAAATATTATTAATCGATAGTGATGCACAAGGGAATGCTACTAGTGGTTTAGGGATTGCCAAAGGGTCAGTTGAAAATTCTATCTATGACGTGTTGATCAATGAGGTAGCGATTAAAGATGCAGTGGTCTCATCGTCACGTGAAAACCTATCAGTTGTACCGGCTACTATTTCATTGGCGGGGGCGGAGGTTGAATTAACCAGTATCTCTCACCGAGAACAAAAGATGAAAGAAGCGATTCAACCGATCAGAAATGATTATGACTTTATCTTTATTGATTGTCCGCCTTCTCTAGGGCATTTGACTATCAATGCCTTCACTAGTGCAGATTCTGTACTGATTCCAGTACAAAGTGAATATTATGCCCTAGAAGGGTTAAGTCAATTACTCAATACCATTCAATTAGTGCAAAAACACTTTAATGCAGGCTTAAAAATTGAAGGTGTTTTAATGACCATGTATGATGCAAGAACAAACCTATCAAACGAAGTTGTAGAAGAAGTCCGCAAATACTTTGGTCAAGCTGTTTATTCGACCTTAATTCCGCGGAATGTGCGCTTGTCTGAGGCACCTTCATATGGACAATCCATTATAGATTATGATATCCGTTCTCGTGGCGCTGAAGTGTATCTGGAATTGGCAAAGGAAGTGCTAGAAAATAATGGCGAAACAAACAAATAAGCATAATAAGGGTCTTGGGCGCGGGATTGATGCCTTTTTTGGTGGAGAATCCCTTTTTACCCAAAATGAGACAGATGAAAAGCAAGTTGAAGCAAAAGATGAGCTAGAACCAATTAATCAAGATACAAGCAAAGCAACAACCGAAGCCCCTGCGACCGATAAAATGGTGCAGGAAATTAATGTTGATGATATTCGCCCAAATCCTTACCAACCGCGTCATCAATTTGATGAGGATGCTTTAAATGACTTGGCGAAATCTATTCAAGAGCAAGGGATTTTCCAACCAATTACCTTACGTAAATCAGCGGTAAAGGGCTATGAAATTATTGCTGGTGAACGTCGTTTTCGTGCGACGAGAATTGCCGGTTTAACAACTATCCCTGCTATCGTACGTGAATTTTCTGATGAACAAATGATTGAAGCTTCAATCATTGAAAACTTGCAGCGTGAAGATTTAACGGCTTTGGAAGAAGCAATGGCTTATCAGCAACTAATTGATGTCTTAGAAATTACGCAAGATGAAGCAGCGAAACGTTTGGGTAAATCGAGAACTTATATTACCAACCACTTGCGTCTTTTAGGTCTAAGTGACGATATTAAAGCCTTAGTGCAGTCGGGCGCCTTATCAGCAGGACAAGCACGGACAATTTTAGGTTTAAAATCGAAAAAAGACCAGTCGAGTCTAGCCAAGAAGGTAGTTGCAGAAGGGATTACCGTTCGCCAACTTGAAAAAATGGTGCAAGCTTTAAATGAGCCAGCGGATAAGGATATTAAGAAGGACGAAGCTAAAAAAGAAGTTGTCCCACCTTATATTCGTGAAAGTGAAGACCGTTTAATGGATAAATTTGGAACCAATGTCCAAATTAATAGTCGCGGTAAACGCGGGAAAATTGAGATTGAATACCTTTCTGAAGAAGATTTAACCCGTATTCTAGATATTTTAAATATAAAATTTGAAGATTAGAGGTGTATGTCTTGAACGAAAAAGAATATGGCATGCACGATATCGTGCAAATGAAAAAACAACACCCATGTGGTGAAAATGCTTGGAAAATCATTCGTTTAGGTGCGGATATCCGCATTAAATGTCAAGGTTGTGGTCAATCAGTGATGATGCCACGCCGTGAATTTGAAAAGAAAATGAAAAAAATCATCCAACCAGCAGACAAGTAGTTGCGACAAAAGTCGTTTAGACTTTTTCGAACAGTAATTATCTGTTTGCAAGTGATTATCGACATAATCAACAAAGTAAAAATACCCTAAATAAAGAAAGTAGCGTGAAGAAATGGCCTTAACTGCCGGAATTGTAGGATTACCAAACGTTGGAAAGTCTACCTTATTTAATGCAATCACAAAATCTCAAGTAGAAGCAGCAAACTATCCCTTTGCAACTATCGACCCGAATGTTGGTGTTGTAGAAGTACCTGATAGTCGCTTACAAACATTAACAGAATATTATGTGCCAAAGAAAACTGTCCCAACGACTTTTGAATTTACAGATATTGCTGGGATTGTTAAAGGTGCAAGTAAGGGTGAAGGTTTAGGGAACAAATTCTTAGCCAACATTCGTGAAGTAGATGCGATTGTTCATGTGGTACGTTGTTTTGAAGATGGGAATATTACGCATGTATCTGGAAAAGTAGATCCAGCTGATGATATTGAGACCATCAACTTAGAGCTAATCCTATCTGACTTGGAAACAGTGAATAAACGTTATGAAAAAGCAATGAAGATGGCTAAATCTAAAGACCACGATGCTGTTGTTGAAGCGAATGCTTTAGCCAAAGTAAAAGAAGTACTAGAAGCTGGTAAATCAGCACGTACAGTTGATTTCACTGAAGAAGAACAACCATTCATCGACCGGATGTTCCTTTTAACAACAAAACCAATTCTATACGTTGCCAACGTAAATGAAGAGGATGCTGCAAGTGGTAATGACTACGTTGAAATCGTACGTGAAATTGCCAGTGAAGAAGATGCTGAAGTGGTTATTGTATCAGCCCAAATTGAAGAAGAGTTAGCTTCATTAGATGATGAAGACCGTGAAATGTTCATGGAAGACCTTGGTATGGAAGTGTCTGGATTGGACCGTTTAATTCAACGCGCTTACACTCTATTAGGTCTTGAAACTTACTTCACTGCCGGTGAACAAGAAGTACGTGCTTGGACATTCAAGAAAGGCATGAAAGCTCCACAAGCAGCAGGTGTGATTCACTCAGACTTTGAAAAGGGCTTTATTCGTGCAGAAACCTTATCTTACGAAGACTTATTGACTTATGGTAGTGAGAAAGCGGCTAAAGAAGCCGGTCGCTACCGTTCTGAAGGTAAAGATTACGTTGTAAAAGACGGGGATATTTTACTATTTAGATTCAATGTTTAATCAGGATAGAAGGAGATTTAACCAATAATGGCATTAGGAAATGAGAAAAAATCAAGAGCCGATATCCAAGCTGAACGTGAAGCGGCGGCCAAAGCAGCGCGCCAACGTATACAAGACGAACGCGAAGGTCTTTACGCAGGATTAACCAAACGTAACCAAGACTTTATGATCAAATTCATGAATGAAATCAATACTTTGGGTTATGATGGTGATATCGACCAAAAAGAAAATCAAATGTTACATACCTTGACTGAAGAGCAAGATAAGGGGATTACGGCTAAGCAATTATATGGTACGCCAACCACTTACGCCCAAGAATTGAGCGAAAATCCAAATGAAGGCAATGGTTCGCTTGAAGTAGCAGACAGTCCTTTCTGGCACTACTGGGTTGAAGGTGGCCTATTAATCGGTGGTGTATTTGCTGGTATTTCAGGATTAACGTTACTGATTGGTTCAGAAAATGCTTCATCAGGTCCAGCTGGTTTATTCACTTTAATCTTGAACTTTATCATTGGTGGGTTAGCAATGGCTGTTTTAACAACAAACCAACCAGATATGTCTAAACCGAAAAAAGAGCGTGGTACTATGCGTTATGTCTTGATTTCGGTAGCCATTTTATTAGGTTGGATCCTGGTCATTTCCCTAACCGAATTCTTGCCAGAAACTATTAATCCAGAATTACCATTATTCGCATACCTAGCCCTAGCAGTCCTTGGTTTAGCTGCAAGATGGTGGTTTAAACGTGAATATAAGGTCCAAAATACGCTATTTTAACTATGTAAGTCTGTCAGTCAGCCTGACAGGCTTTTTTTCTTGATAAAAGGAAGAATTGACTTACAGCGGTTGGTCATTTGGCTGCCCTCGAGTTGATATTTTTGGCTTGGAGAGAAAACTTCGTTAAGATAAGAGTATTAAAAGTACAAAGGACGTGTAATAAAATGGATGCAACAAATATTGATTTCTCAACTGTTTCAGATGATCTAGGATTTCGTTACGGGAAAGCAGACGCACCGGTAAAACTATATGCTTACTTAAATGTGGAGTGTCCTTTTTCACGGAAATTTGAACAAGAAAATACGGCGATTATTCAAGAATTCGTTGAGGCAGGCAAGGTACAATATATTGTCAAACCTGTAGACCGCCCAACTGGTCACTTACGTAAAGGGAATGTGATGCACAGTTACCTTACTTATGATGACCCAGAAAATGCCTTCAACCAGTTAACAGAGATGTTTGCGACCCGCCAAGAGTGGACGGAATTGGATGAAGCAGGTGTAGCTGAATATGCTGAAAATCAGTTAGGTTATACTAAACAAGACCATGGTGATGTTCAAGATGCTATTGTGGAAGAAGCGAAAACAGTTGGGGCTAAAACCGTACCAACTGCTTATGTATTTGGTCAAGTATTTGATGAACATGAAGACAACAATACGATTCGTGACTGGTTTAATGCAGCCTATACAATGGCAACGGCAGACCAGGACTTTGATTTCGGTGCTGACCAATTAGATTTAGATAAGGTAACGGATAAACGTGCCATTAAATATGGAACAGACGATGCAGCAATTAAGGTGACGGAATATATTAACTTCCGCTGCCAAGGGTCTAAAAACTTTGAGGATGCCATGTCAGACAGACTTGAAACCCTAGCGGATGAAGGCAAAATTCAACGAATTATCAAACACGTGGACCTAGACAAAGCTGGCTTATCAAAGGGTGACGTGATGAATCGCTTTGTAGACTACAAGGACCAAGAAAAAGCTTATAAGCAATTCAAAGAAATTTTTGCCCGTCATGGTGAATGGAAAACAAGTGATTTTGGTGGCATTGTAGACTATGCAATCGAAACCCTATCTTACCAATACCAAGGCAATCGTCTGCAAAATGATATTGTAAAATCCGAATTTGAAGCTATTGGTGGTGTAGCAACCCCAACAATCGTCGTAAATAATGAGAAAGCCTTTGTCGGCCCAACTGCTGGTGAAGATTTATCTGCTTATTTAGACGAGAAAATGGCCTAGTAAGGAGGCGGATAGATGACTTTTCAGATAGATAAAATCACTTATCAAGATGCTATCAAACTTGGAGAGGATACCGCCAAGGTTAAAGTTGTTGAATACTATAACCTTGCCTGTCCAGATGCCTTAGATTACCAAGAACACTTCGCCTTTTTCCTAGATCCCTTAGTAAAGACAGGGCAAGTACAACGTATTTTGAAGCATTACAATAAAACTAGTCCCCGCTTACAAAAGGGTAATTTAGTCCATGATTATATTGATTACAGCAACCAAAAAGCTGCTTATGCTTTGGTAGATCAATACATGCGGTTGCAAAATGACTGGGCGCAATTCAATTCAGATGAACTTGCAGCTTATCTAACGAATCAGGGTCTTATCCAGGAAGATAATAGCGAATTGGCAGCGCAAGTCTTTGAAGAAGCACAAGCGGTAGGCGTTGGTGCAGTACCAACAATTTTTATTGAGGGCCAAGCCTTCGTTGAAACCGTGGACCCAGAAGCCTTTAAACAGGCCATTATGGAAAGAATTTAAGCCAATCTATCGTGAATCATGCGATAAAAGAAGGTGAGACAAAAGTCGTTTAGAATTGACGTTTCTAACGCATTTAGGAGAGTAAACGCTAAAGCGTAACTCTCCAATAAACTGGACCAAAATCGGGCTTGAGCCTTCAGAAAGGACTGCTTTTCAGATTAGATTGCAACTGACTACGTCAGTTACTGCACTAATCTTCCAAAGTTTCCTTTCTTGCCGTCGGCTCTCACACCTTAAAAAGCCGAACAATAACGAAACGTTATTGGAGCATTTTGGGAAGTATCGGACAATTCTGACTTTTGTAAAGCAGCCATTGGAACGTAGTGACTTATGGATGTTTATGCGTTAGAAGAACCTGATTATAAGCGTTCTTATATAGCAAATCGTGGCTGGGACATTTTTGTCCCAGCCTCTTTTTATTTCCTTGACTTACGAACATTAGCAATTCTATTTTTAAATAATCACTTTAAATTTTGTCTTTAATTCACCAAAACACGAACCTTTATTTTAATATTTAAATATATTGAAATTATTTACGAAATATATGGTTGACCTTCCTTTTTAAAGGTGTTAGGATAGTAAAAATCTATTTTTCAAATTTTGACAAATCATCCACAACAAAGAAAAGGGGAATGAACAAAAATGACTACTGCATGGGAAAACAAGTTCGCTAAAGAGGGCTTAACATTTGATGATGTTTTATTAATGCCTGCACATTCAGAAGTGCTACCTAATGAGGTAGATTTAGGCGTACAGTTGGCACCAAACTTGAAATTAAATATTCCAATCCTTTCAGCATCAATGGATACTGTTACAGATGCAAGTATGGCCGTTGCGATGGCACGTCAAGGCGGTTTAGGGATTATCCATAAGAATATGACGATTGCGCAACAAGCTGACGAGGTTCGTAAGGTGAAACGGTCAGAATCAGGTGTCATTTCTGACCCATTCTACCTGTTTCCTGAGTCATCTGTTCAAGAAGCAGTAGCATTAATGGTGCGTTACCGTATTTCTGGTGTACCAATCATCAATAACGAAGCGGACCATAAATTAGTAGGAATCATTACAAATAGAGATATTCGTTTCTTGGAAGATCATGACCAAGCGATTGAAAATGTGATGACTAAAGATAATTTAGTTGTTGCACCGCAAGGCACTTCTTTAGATGAAGCTAGTCATATCCTATACGAGAACCGTATTGAAAAACTATTATTAGTAGACGGGGAAGGTCGTTTAACTGGGTTAGTCACAATCAAAGATATTGAACGCGTAACAGATTATCCAAATTCTGCTAAAGACGCTAAAGGACGTTTGATTGCAGGGGCAGCAGTTGGGGTAACTTCAGATACATTTGAACGTGTCGCTGCCTTACTTGAAGCTGGTGCAGACGCGATTGTCATTGATACAGCCCACGGTCACTCGGCTGGGGTTTTACGTAAAATCGCACAGATTCGTCAAGAATTCCCAGAAGCTACTTTAATTGCTGGAAACGTCGCAACGGCTGAAGGTACGCGTGCTTTATATGAAGCGGGTGTAGACGTTGTTAAAGTTGGTATTGGCCCTGGATCAATTTGTACAACACGTGTGGTTGCTGGTGTTGGGGTACCACAAATCACGGCTGTGTATGATGCGGCTAGTGTAGCGAATGAATACGGCAAAACCATTATCGCTGATGGTGGGATCAAATACTCAGGTGACATTGTCAAAGCCTTAGCGGCTGGTGGCCATGCTGTGATGTTAGGGTCTATGTTAGCTGGTACCGACGAAGCTCCTGGAGAATTAGAAATCTTCCAAGGCCGTCAATATAAGACATACCGTGGTATGGGTTCATTAGGTGCCATGAAAAAAGGGTCTGCTGACCGTTACTTCCAAGGTGAAGTGAATGAAGCGAACAAGCTAGTCCCTGAAGGTATCGAAGGCCGTGTTGCTTATAAAGGATCTGTTTCAGGCATTATCTTCCAATTATTAGGTGGTATTGAATCAGGTATGGGTTACTGTGGTGCACCAACGGTTGAAGCTTTACGTCAAAATGCACAATTTATTCGCATGACAGGTGCTGGTTTAATTGAATCGCATCCGCATGATGTTCAAATCACCAAAGAAGCGCCGAACTATTCAAGAGGCTAATTGGTTAAAGATGAAAATATTCAAAGGGCAAGTGGGTCAACAAGACTGCGCTTGTCCTTTTTGTTATAAAAAAGGGTTTAAAATCTTGGAGAAAGCCTATAAGGTCAAGTCTTAAGGCATTCTTAACTACTTTTAAATAGAAATATAGGACTTATGTGGTTGGGGTTTGTTAAAATAAGGTAGAGAAACTATAGAGTTCGGAGGATGACCTAATGAAAATTTTAATTACTGACGACGATAAGGAAATCGTTGAATTATTAACGATTTATGCAACAAATGAAGAGTATGAGGTAATCCAAGCTTTTGATGGTGACGAGGCTTTGAAAAAAATTGCTGAAAATCCTGATATTGCTATGATGGTTTTAGATATTATGATGCCAGGTAAGGACGGCATTACAGTCATCAAAGAATTACGGAAACGTGATGTAGATATGCCAATCTTGTTATTATCTGCTAAATCGTCTGATATGGACAAAATCTCTGGTTTAACCACTGGTGCAGATGATTATGTAACAAAACCATTCAATCCACTAGAAGTCATGGCACGGATTAAGTCTTTATTACGCCGGGCGAATGCAGGTGGAGATGATTCAGCGACTATCGAAATTGGCCCACTTGTGATCAATAAAAATTCTCACGAGGTAACGACAACAGACGGCCAACAGATCCAACTAACAGCCTTAGAATTTGGTATATTATACCTATTGGCTAGCAATCCTAATAACGTATTTTCTGCTGATGAGATTTTTGAACGTGTATGGCAGCAAGAATCTGTTGTGTCAGCCAAGACTGTAATGGTGCACGTGAGTCACTTGCGGGATAAAATTGGCGAAGCGACTGGTGGCGACAAGGTGATTTCGACTGTTTGGGGCGTAGGATACAAGATTACAGCTTAAGATTTTTGGAAAAGGGGAGAAGCACATTTGCTGGCACCTCTAGTCTTTTTTACAGTCATCAATTTAATGAAGCAATAATAGTAGTGATAGAGGTGAACTCTTGCAAAAAAAGAAAAGTAGAATGCATACAGAGCTTTTTTTTGAAGCGATTGTGTGGCTAGCGATATTGGTCATTCTGTATTTTGGTTTAATGTTCGTATTGATTACGGTCTATGAAACCAATTATTCAGCTTTGTTACGTGCTTATCCTGGCTCTTTTTTTGTCCACCCACAATTTCAACAAAACTTTTTTCTAAGTTTAACCATGGTTTACTTGGTAATGAGTATTTCTTTTGTCGGTTGGCGCATTTATCGACGGTTACGAGCTGTTCAATTGGGCTATGTATTAGAAGAATTGCACTATATCTCGCAGGGGAACTATCATCATAAAATCCCTAGTTCCAATATGAATGGCATGCAACCTGTTGTCGATTCTATTAACCGTTTAGTCGATTCTACTGTAAAAGCACGGGAAGAAGAGCGACGTATAGAGCAGTCTAAGGATGACTTAATCACCAATATGAGTCACGATATCCGTACACCGCTCACTTCAGTGATTGGTTATTTGACCTTATTAAAGCAAGAAGAATTGAAAGATCCTGAAAAGGCGATGAAATATATTAATATTGCCTATGATAAAGCCATTCAAATGCAACGGATGACGGAAGACTTGTTTGAATATACCAAAGTCAAACAAGTGGATACTAAGCTAGCGATAAATCGGATAAACGTTGTTCGGATGGTGGAGCAGATTACGGTTGAATTTGAATTAGAGGCCAATAAAGTGGGGCGTGAATTTCAAATTATCGCACAGCCGGATGATGAAATCCTCGTTGATATTGATCCGGAAAAATTTGTGCGTGTTTTTTCCAACTTATTTACGAATGCTTTTAAATATGGTGGAAAAGGCAAGTATATCCGAATTTCAATTTACCAAGACCAAGAAAGTACAAGGTTTGTCGTTGAAAATGACGGCGCTAAGATTCCTAAAAGCCAATTAAAGGATCTTTTCCAGAGATTTTACAGGGGGGATAAATCTCGAACTGAGCCACAAACGGGGAGTGGCTTGGGTCTAGCGATTACGCAATCTATTATTGAATTGCATCGTGGTGAAATTTACGCAGAGTCTGACCACAAGGGGACGCGGTTCATTTTCACCATTCCTAATCGCTTTGAAGACATAGATAATCATGAAGAAATGGAGCGAACGTAAGTGAAGAATAAGTTGACAAAAGTTTTGACAACCACCTTAGTTGCCTTGTTGAGCCTTAATTTGGCGCAGGGGCCGATAGCTGTATTTGCAACTGAAAATACTAGAGTAGAAAGCAGCCAAGCGAGTGAGGGAACTAGCGGAACGGTAGCAGCATTTTCAGATGAAATTGCGACGGACTATGGTTTGAATATTGATGCTGCCATGGCGATTGATAGAGAATCTGGCCAAATTTTATTTGATCAAAATGCGGCAGAATTACATGGGATTGCTTCATTAACAAAGTTAATTGCATTGTATGTAGTATATGATGAAATTGCAGCAGGCAATTTAAGTTTTGATACGAAGGTGCCCGTGTCACAGGCAGTTTCTGACCTATCGGTGGCACCTGGATTGTCTAATGTGCCTCTAGAAGAATCAACAGATTACTATACAGTGGATGCCTTAATCGACGCTGCTATTATTGGGTCAGGGAATGCTGCAGTGGTCGCTTTAGCTGAACATATTTCTGGTTCAGAGGAGGCTTTCGTTGGACGGATGGGTGACAAATTAACTGAATTAGGCATTAAAGACTTTGAACTCTACACAGCTTCAGGCTTAGCTGGTTCATGGTTAACAACAACAGACGGTTCACCGTCCCCTTACTCAATTGATCAAGAGAATATGATGCAAGGGCGAGATATTTTATTTGTTGCACGCGAAATCGTGAATGAATACCCGGATGTCTTAGAACGTTCAAACATCCCCTCAAAAGAATTTCAAGTATCGGATGCTGAAACCTATACCTTAGAAAGTACTAACCTATTTTTACCGGGTAATGCTTATGAGCGAGATGATGTGTCAGGACTAAAAACAGGTACAGAAACCATTGCAGGACGTTGTATTATTATTATGAGTCAAATTGATGGGCGTGACATTATGCTCGTGACCTTAGGCGCTGATACGGAAACGGACAGATATGTGAATACTGGAACATTGCTTACAGCCTTACAAGAAAATCTAACTTATACAACCCTATATGAAGAAGGGGAAACTTGGCTTTCTGCAGACAATGTATCAATATATCAAGGTGTATCGGATGGCGTAGACTTGAATTATGCTAAAACAAATGCGCTGTTCTTACCTAATAATTATGATTTAGAAGCCGATGTAACGACAACTTATGACGCGGCATTTCAATATGATGCTGCTGGTAAATTAGCGTTAACAGCACCACTATCGGTTGATCAATCTATTAATACACTTAATACGACTGTGAATTTTGATGAAAGCCTATTTAACCAATTGGACATGTCTAATGCGATCGTACCAGCCGCTGATGTCGATAAAGTGAGCATTGTGGTACAAGTGGCTCGCATCATGGAAGACCTATTTAAAGGCTGGTTCCAGGATATTCAAGGGGTTTTTATTTAAGCAGTCTAAATGCGTTAGAAGATTCATTTCTGGTTTATATCGCACCTTTTAATTGGGTTCTATAAACCAGAGATGACTGCGTTTCAGTTTAGTTTGTAACTGACTGCGTCAGTCACTGCACTAAACTTCCAACGGTTCATCTCTAAACGGTTTATATCGCACCTTTTAATTGGGTTCTATAAACCAGAGATGACTGCGTTTCAGTTTAGTTTGTTACTGACTGTGTCAGTCACTGCACTAAACTTCCAACGGTTCATCTCTAAGCGGTTTATATCGCACCTTTTAATTGGGTTCTATAAACCAGAGATGACTGCGTTTCAGTTTAGTTTGTTACTGACTGT
>JBCLPQ010000016.1:0-2694 GCA_041223225.1 Aerococcaceae bacterium 50-4 | reverse complement strand
GTCAGTCACTGCACTAAACTTCCAACGGTTCATCTCTAAGCGGTTTATATCGCACCTTTCGCTAATTGACTTTTATTTGTCTCGAATATATAATGGAGGCAATAAATGAAAAGTATCGATTGTGACTAGTAATATAGGCTGATTTCTAGAGAGCTTGCGTTAGGTGAAAGCAAGTAATTAAGCGATATGAATCCACACAATCACTGACTACGAATATGAGGAAATTTTCCTGATTAAGTAGAGCCGGGTTAGCCGTTATCTAATGAGCGTAAGACATGGTATTTTAATGTCTTAAAGTAGGGTGGCACCGCGCAATAAAATATGAATTTCAAACTATTTCGTCCCTTCCAATTTTTTGGGAGACCGAAATAGTTTTTTTATTATTTAAATATAGGAGGAAATAAGATGATTGATATTAAAGTACTAAGAGATAATTTTGATGCAACTGCAGGAAAATATGCTAGCCGAGGTGTTGCGAAAGAGGAATTAGAGAAGTTAATTGATTTAGATGGCCAACGCCGTGAAGTGATTTCTGAAACAGAAACATTAAAAGCGGAACGTAATGCGGTATCTGATGAGATTGGATTATTACGTCGTAACAAAGAAAATGCTGACGATAAAATTGCGCGTATGAAAGAAGTTGGGGAAGAAATCCTCGTTCTAGATGAAAAACTAGCTAAGTTGGATGAACAAGTGACTTATATTATGGATCGTTTACCCAACTTACCACATGATTCAGTGCCAGTTGGCGAGGATGAAGGTGATAATGTTGAAGTGCGTCGTTGGAACAATGCGCGTGAATTCGATTTTGAACCAAAAGCGCATTATGAAATTGGTGAAGCATTAGGTATTTTAGATTTTGAACGTGGTGCAAAAGTATCAGGCGCTCGTTTTGTATACTACCGTGGTTTAGGTGCTCGTTTAGAGCGTGCAGTTTATAACTTTATGTTAGACCAGCACCAAGAAGAAGGCTACGAAGAGGTAATCCCACCATACCTAGTAAATGACAAATCTATGTACGGTACAGGACAATTTCCGAAATTTACGGAAGATGTATTCTCTACTACAAATGAAGAACGTCATCTAACATTAATTCCAACTGCTGAAGTACCTTTAACTAATTACTTTGCGAATGAAATTATTCCAGGTGAAGAATTACCAGTCTATTTCACAGCTATGTCACCAAGCTTCCGTTCAGAAGCCGGTTCAGCTGGTCGTGATACACGCGGTTTAATTCGTTTACATCAATTCCAAAAAGTCGAAATGGTGAAATTTGCTCGCCCTGAAGAATCTTATGAAGAATTAGAAAAAATGGTGGCAAATGCGGAAAATATTCTACAAAAATTAAACCTACCATATCGTGTCATCACATTATCGACTGGTGATATGGGCTTCTCTGCTGCGAAAACTTATGATTTAGAAGTATGGGTACCAGCACAAGAAACGTACCGTGAAATTTCATCATGTTCAAATACTGAAGCTTTCCAAGCGCGTCGTGCCTTAATCCGCTTCCGTAACGCAAACGGCAAACCAGAATATGTTCATACTTTAAATGGTTCTGGTCTAGCAGTTGGTCGTACAGTGACTGCTATCTTAGAAAACTACCAAAATGCTGATGGATCAGTAACTATTCCGGAAGTATTGGTACCATACATGGGTGGCGTTACAGAAATCACGAAAGAAAATGCTTCTGGCGTTTCAAAATTAAAATAATGTAATACAATAGAGACAGATTAATTTCTTTTTAATGAAAGGGGCAATTAGGATGTCTAAAGAAACAGCAGTATTTGCCGGCGGATGTTTTTGGTGTATGGTGCAACCATTCGAGGAAATGCATGGAATTGAGAAAGTAACATCAGGCTACACTGGTGGTCATAAAGAAAATCCTACATATGAAGAAGTTTGCGCAGGAACAACTGGTCATACTGAAGCAGTAGAGATTGAATTTGATAATGAAAAAATATCTTATCCAGAATTGTTAGAAATATATTGGCAACAAACAGACCCAACGGATGCAATGGGCCAATTTGTAGATCGTGGTGATTCTTATCGACCAGAAATATTTGTGAATAGTGAAGAACAGGCAGAAGCAGCAGCTGAATCCAAAGCTGCATTGGATGCTAGTGGACGTTTCAGCAAACCAGTTGTAACACAAATCACTAAAGCCTCAACATTCTGGCCAGCTGAAGATTACCATCAGCAGTTCTATAAGAAGAATCCAGCGCATTATAAACGTTATAGTGAATTATCTGGACGTAAAGCATTTATTGAAGATAGCTGGGAAGAAGCATAATTACAGTATTTATCTATTAAATGTAAGCGAAGGTATGGCAGAAAGTGTCATACCTTCTTTTTTTATTCGGAAATACGAAAAAATAGTTTACAAGTATCTGGAAAGGTGGTAGTATAATTTTCAGACGTTATTATTGTTTCTGTTGAGACAGTGAAGAAAATATTTTGAAAAAAGATGTTGACTTCAACCAGCTGAACATGGTAATATCTAATAGTTGCGTTACAGCGTAACAACAACCGAGAAAACAACTTTTTAAAAAACTTTTAAAAAGTTGTTGACTTCCAGTCAAACTCGTGATATTATTAAATAGTTGTCACAAGGGCGACGAGATAGACCTTTGAAAACTGAACAAAGAAGACGAACCAAAATTGTGTAGGGAATCAATTGCGTAGCAATTGAAA
>JBCLPQ010000015.1:0-29722 GCA_041223225.1 Aerococcaceae bacterium 50-4 | reverse complement strand
TGGAGATTCCTCTTTTTGTGTAAAAAAATATAGAACCAATGACTTTTTTATGTCATCAGTCCTATATATTGTAGAGCTGATTTTTTATTGTCAATTTCTAAACAGAATGATTAAAAGTTGAAGAGAAAAAGAAAGGCAATGGGTATATACTAAAACTGTAAAAGTAAGCGTTTTCAAGGGGGTTAATATGAAATTAAAATTGAAACATTGTATATTGGTAAGTTTGAGTATAATTTGTTTAGAAGTGCTAGTTCCACCTACTGCAGCAGTCATGGCAAATGAAATTAATAACGTTAGAACAGAAGAGGTTAGTGAAGAGACGCCAACAGTAGCTGTGACAGAGGATGAACTATTTATTAATGGAGAGTCAATCAATGAAGAACAACTGGATGATTTGCTAGCAACAATGGAGTATGTTGAAACTCAGAACGATAGTAAATTTCGAACTCCTTTAGCAGCAGGTGTCTACTTCATTCCTGGTGTTGGTCAAGTAGTGTTAGCTGCTACCGGAGCAATTATTCTTGGTGGAGTAACTATCTATTCAGGGCATTGGGCTTACAAAAAGATTAAGAGTTGGATAAATAATCCCCAAATGAGTGCATCACGCGCTTATGGAATTCCTCAGAGACTTCTCGACAGTAAAGGTAATGTAAAATTAGGTGAATTTAAAAACAAGGTCAGAGGAAAAACAGCCTGGAGAGACCCTAAAACTGGCTATACAAAAGAACAAGATAGATCCGGTCATGGGGGAAGAAAATGGAAGATAAAAGATAAAGCTGGAAATAGAAAAGCTTCGACAGATGAAAACGGGAAAATTTTATCTAAATAGAAGTAGGGAGAGTGGAGCAAATTAAAATTAGAGGATTAAGAAGACGATGGCAGAGTATGATACGGAAATTTAAACTTAAATTAGCAGATGCAAGTTTAGATGAAGTATTCTTTGAAGAATCATTTTCTACTGAAGCTGGCCGAATTAAAGGCCCGTATAAACGCCAAATATTCCAGTTATTAGTGGATAGTTTTCAATGGCGAGTGAATGCATTGAATGAACCATGGTCATTATTATGGTTGCAATTAGATGATATATTGGAATCATCAATATTGATTTTTAAGAATGAACAAGAATTTATTGATTTCTTTAGAGCCAAGTTGGGAAATGATCCAAATAGCGATCAAATAGAATTACAGATGATTAAACTAGAAGATTTACCGAGAGAATATGCATTTTATTTTGATACTTTTGAAATTAGTGAAGGATATCTTTTTAGAGGTATAGATATCGACCGCGATGAAGATTATGTATACTATTTTTATTTGATAGCCAATTCGAAAGAACTTAATGATAAAATGATAGAAATGTTTTCAAATTAGTAAGGTAAGTGCATTACAGCAAAGTACCAAATCAAAAAGCAACAGATTTAATCTGCTGCTTAAAAGTTACCCAAAAGTGCACCTATTTTAAAACGCTTTTAGCTATTAATAGCACACATTGAAAATTATAAAGCATTGTTATATCAGGGTTTAGATGCATATAAATACAATAAAATACTAGATTGTTCTTACTTCTAAACCGTAGGTCGTGGGTTCGAATCCCACTCTTAACACTAAGTAAAAGGGCGCTGTATCAAGGTTTTCGAACTTTGGTATGGCGCTCCTTTTTCGTTGAAATACAAAAGTTACCTAAAAGTCACCAGAGTCATTTAGTGATCCACCATAAATCGATTAATTCACACGACTTCCTCTTACATCTTTTCATCACTTCAGTACGGAGAATCTAGATGGTTTGGTATATTTAATATAAGGATATCAATTGCTTTATTTCATCAGTAAGACATTATAGTCATGAGAAAGTTAACCTTTTGTAAAGATAAGATATTTAAGGCTTGTTTTTCGCAATATTATGATAAAATAGTTATAAGATAAATGGGAGGTAGGACCATGAAAAAAGTTTATTCATTTTTAGGTATTTCTTTATTGGCTTTATCATTGGCAGCTTGTGACAATGTTGATTCCGCATTGGGTATGTATTCAGATCAAGCATCGACGAGTGAAGAAAGCGTATCATCTTCAAGTTCGTCCGAAAGTGCTACTTTAAACGTTGTATCGTCTGAAAGTTCATCTTCTAGTGAAGCGTCTTCTGAGATGAATTCAGAAGCGGAAAGTGATACTTCGCTTGAAGCAAGTGATGAAAAGGTACAATCAGAGGCTGTAGTTGAGGATTCATCTGTTGCTAGTGAAGCGGCAAGTGAGCAAGCATTGACAACTGAAGAAATTGAATCATCTATTGTGGCAGCTCAACCGGAAGTATATTCACCAGCTTCAGAAGCTGTGCCTTCTAGTGAAGTAGAAGAGCAAAGCACTTATGTAAGTTCTGAACAGGCTGAAGGCAATCAAGGCGCTTTTGATAATACGCGTGCGCGTGAATTGTTAACAGAAGCAGCGCCACTTATTTCTGCTGATTCGCAGGGTGCGTATCAGTCTGATGAGTATTTCTTCTTACCTACATTGGTAAATGAAGATTTAGTGCAAGTTGATGTACACCGTCAATCTCCGGATGGACAAGGGCATTCCAATCTGATTGCAACTTATCGCTATGATGCTTATACAGGCACACTAATGGTGATGGATGTAGTGAGTGGTACTTGGCAAAATACGGGTCAATAGAATCGCTTAGTGCATACAAATAAATTTAGACTGGTGATTTGAATGATGCTTATGGGTATGAGGCATCTAATTTAAAACACCAGTTTTTATTTGTGATAAAACTATGAAGAAAACTTGTTAAATGACAATAATTTAAGTAGTATTAAGAGTAAAGAATTGAGGTGGCAAGTGTGAAAGACAAAATAAAAAATCGTGTTATACCAATGACTTTGGCCTCGGTTAATCAAGCAAATATTGCTGGTAGTGCTGCAGAAATGTCCTATTACTTTTTATTATCCCTGTTTCCACTATTAATGATGATTGCCAACATTATTCCGATGCTACCATTTAATCCTGATTCAGTGGTTGAACTACTTGAAACCCTTTTGCCTGATCAAGTGGAGCCAATCATTGTGCCTACTCTAGAATCTTACCTATCATCGGATACTACCGGTGCATTATCAGTATCCTTTATCTTGATTTTATGGTCAGGTTCTACCGCATTTGGAACGCTACAAAATGTGTTAAATCGAACCTATGGTATTAAGGATAAACCTAATTTCATCATTACTAGGCTATTCTCCTTTGCCATAGCTTTTGTATTAGCGATATTTGCAGTAGCTTTAAGTGTGCTGTTCGTGTTTGGACAAACACTTTTAGAAGCCGTGAATCAATTTATAGATGTACCGATGCAATTATTTGATATATTTACCAGCGTGAAATGGCCAATTCTATTAGTGGTTTTAATCCTGGTATTTACCTTTATCTATCAATTCATTCCGCATCATAAATATCCAATTAAATTTGCAGTACCAGGTGCAGTTGTAGCAACATTGCTTTCAGCGGTTTTATCTGGTGGATTTAGTTTTTATGTCAATAACTTTGGTGGATCATCTGTTTCGAATGGGACAATTGGTGTCTTCATTGTCTTAATGATCTACTTATGGTTAACCTCTATCGTTTTGATTGCAGGTGCCATGATTAACCACATTGTTTACCGTTTGAAAAATCTTGAAGAGTTTATTGATTCAAGTCCAAATTACCATTCAATTACATCTGCGAATTTCCCTTTTATGGACAAAAAGACAATCGCATTAGGAACATTAAAGCGTCAACCAGGAGATATCACTATTGAAGATAATCCTGCGCGACCACAAAGAATTAGAAATTAAAGGGGCGCATTATTTTGGAAAAACGTTCGTCAAACCGACGATTAAAAAAGAAACCCACAAGTAGGGTCGATATCACTATCGTCATATGCGTCATGTTGTTAGCTTTAGTGAGTATCGTGACAATTTTTTCAACAACATATTTGCAATACGATTCTGGGTCATATACAGCCACTATTATGCAATTCGCTTGGTTTGCTGTAGGGGCCGTTGCAGCTGCACTCGTGATGCAGCTAGACCGTAAAACCTTATACCACTTTGCTCCTGTAGCTTATGGATTCGGTTTAATTCTATTGGTACTAGTTTTGATATTCTATGATCGCGAACTTGCAGTAACAAATGGGGCACATTCTTGGATTACGATAGGACCTTTGTCCTTGCAACCCTCCGAATTGATGAAGGTTGCTTATATCATTATGATGGCTTATTTGGTCCAAGGCTATAATGATGAAGGACGCAAACTAGGGGTTGAGGATATGAGCATGGCAGATCGGATTAAATTCGATGGCCGGTTTTTATTGAAATTGACCCTTTGGACTATTCCGCCAGTCGCACTAATCATCGCACAAAATGACTTAGGAACAACTTTGGTATTCTTGATGATGTTTATCGGCGTGATTTTTGTATCAGGTATTACTTGGTATATTATTTTACCGGCATTCTTATCTTTTGCAGTTATCGCTTTGATACTGATTATATTAGTGGTCTACCAACGTGACCTCCTTTATACATTAGGTTTCCAAGACTATCAGTTTGCTCGTATTGATTCGTGGTTAAACCCATTTGGTAATTCAGCTAACGAATCATACCAATTGGCACAGAGTCTGAAGGCCATAGGATCAGGTGGCATACTTGGAAAAGGACTCGGCGGGTTCCAAGTTCATGTACCGGTTAGGGAATCGGATATGATTTTCTCAACAATCGGTGAAAACTTTGGTTTTATCGGATCAAGTTTTGTTGTGCTACTATACTTCATTTTGATATTCCAAATGATTTCAGTTGCCTTCAGAGCGCATGATGCATTCTATGCTTCAATTGTTTCAGGTGTCGTGATGATGTTTACTTTCCACATAGTAGAGAACATTGGGATGTCAATCGGGTTACTTCCACTGACAGGTATCCCTTTACCATTAATATCTGCCGGTGGTACAGCCTTAATTACCAGTATGTTGAGTATTGGCTTAATCTTATCCATCAAATATAATGAAGGATTGTCTGAAGAAGAATTAGTGAAGAACCCAGTTGTGAAAGCCATTCGTTGGGTAAACAGGCTTGTACCGAGAAAATTGATTGATAAATTAACCTAATTTAACTTATTTAGTGAATTGATTTAATGAATAGAGGTGAATACATGCATAAAGCATATAGCACAGAAGGCTTATACCTTGAGGAGCAAGCAGATGGTACAATTCGTATCGGCCTTTCTGCTTACGGTTCCGATGCTGTTGGTGACGTATCTTATTTTGATTTTTTAAATGAAGATGCATTAATTGAAGGACAAGCTTTTTTCTCAGTAGAGGGTTCTAAAGCTGTTACGGATATGTTGGCACCCATTTCAGGTGAAGTGGTCTCAAAGAATGAACAACTAGTAGATAATCCTGAATTATTAAATGAGGCAGATGAAAGCCGGAAATGGATAGTAGTCGTGAAGACTAAGCAAGCGATTAATTGGGATAACTTCTTACCAGAAGATTTGCCAATTGAAGACTAAAGAAAACTGGATCTCGTGGCCAAGTTGGCTAGTAGAGGTCCAGTTTTTCAATTTACTTAGATACAATCAATTGCTAGGGTCTAATTTTGTGCTTGTCTTGCGAAATTAGTTATAATAAGTGAAGGAAAGAATAAAAAAAGAAGGAGTCTTATATTAATGCTTGAATTAAAAAATCTCAAGAAAACTTATGAGGTAGGCGATACCGTTACGCATGCCTTAAATGACGTATCATTAGCATTTAGAAAACAAGAATTTGTTGCTATTTTAGGTCCCTCAGGTTCCGGAAAGACGACTTTATTAAATGTCATCGGTGGTTTAGACCAGTATGATTCAGGAGATATGATTATTAATGGTCAATCTACCAAAAATTTTAAAGACTTAGATTGGGATGCTTACCGAAATAACTCGATTGGATTTGTATTCCAATCATATAATATCATCAGTCATTTAGATGTATTAAGTAATGTGGAATTAGGGATGACTTTATCTGGTGTGGCAAAAGAGGAGAAGCGTGAAAAAGCGCAGAATGCTTTAATTCGTGTTGGCCTTAAAGACCATATGCATAAACAACCAAATCAACTATCTGGTGGACAAATGCAGCGGGTAGCGATTGCTAGGGCTTTAGCCAATGATCCAGATGTCTTATTATGTGATGAGCCAACAGGTGCCTTGGATTCTGAAACCGGTCAGCAAATTATGGATTTAATCCAAGAATTAGCTACTGAAAAGTTAGTGATTATGGTTACGCATGACGGGGAATTAGCGCATGAATATGCTAACCGCATTATTAATTTTAAAGATGGTAAAGTCATTGGTGATTCAAATCCCTACGCCAATGAGAATTCTGATGCCAAATTGGATATGCGTAGAACGGGTATGTCATATCTGACAGCCTTAAACCTGTCTTTCAAAAATATAATGACCAAAAAAGGGCGAACCTTTATTACATCATTTGCTTCTAGTATTGGGATTATTTCAATTGCTGTGGTGTTATCCTTATCAAATGGTTTCCAAAAACAAATCGATTCCACCCAAGCAGAAACAAGTGCCCAATTTCCGGTTACCATTTCTCAAGTGGCTCAAGACCCCTCTAACTTTGAGATGCCTACTGAAGAGGAAACAGAGTATCCGGATGATGATATCGTCATCGCAAACGAAGATCCTGCTTCAGCTAGTCAACACGAAAATGATATCACCAATGATTTGGTTGAATACGTTGAAGACATTGATCCTGCCTTAATCGAGGCCCTTAACTACACTTATTCAACACAACTGAATTTATTACGTGATGTAGATGGGGAAGTGGAACAAGTGGCCTTTTCAAATTATGCCCAAGATTCTGCGACTAGTGAAATTCAAAGCTTTTACGCAACATCCTCAGGTATGGGCGCAAGTACCTTCCCTGAAACAGCGAATGGGGACGAGAATACCTTTTTAGCGGACAACTACGATGTACTCGCAGGTGATTTACCTTCTGAAGAAACGGATATCGTCCTAGTGGTTGATGAGTACAATAAAGTTAATTTAAATGCCTTGAACAATTTAGGCTTTAACTATGAAAGTGGAGATGAAATTGCTTTTGATGATATCGTGGGTATAGAAGTTGTCCTGGCATCAAACGATGCTTACTATCAAGAATTGCCAACAGGTACTTATATGCCAAACCAAGACTTGGATGCAGTTTATGAAAACGACAACAATCAAACCTTAAATATCTCAGCCGTCATTCGTCCAAAAGAAGATGCGACAATGGCAATCTTAACAGAGGGGATAAACTACTCAAACGCTCTAACAGAATCAGTGATTGAGGATAATCAAAATTCTGCTATCGTCCAAGCACAAGAAGATAGTGACCGTTCGGTAATTACAGGTGAGTCACTAGATGATGCAGGAAAAGAGCAAGCCTTAACAGGTCTAGGCGCTAACCCAGTGCCTTCATCTATCATGATTTATCCTAAGAACTTTGAGACAAAAGACGAAGTACTTGCTTACCTAGATGCTTATAATGATGGAAAATCAGAAGATGAGAAAATCTTATATACAGATCTAGCGGGCACAATGACGGAATTAACTGGTGGTATCATGGATGCGACTACTTATGTTCTAATCGCCTTTGCAGGTATTTCATTAGTAACTTCTATGATTATGATTGGGATTATCACCTATACTTCAGTTCTTGAACGTACGAAAGAGATCGGTGTTCTTAAAGCTTTAGGTGCTCGGAAAAAAGATATTACACGTGTATTTGACTCTGAAACATTAATCTTAGGGGTGCTATCTGGTTTAATTGGTGTGGGAACTGCATACGTATTAACCTTCCCGATTAATACACTAATTGAATCTCTAACAGAATTGAAAAATGTGGCTATTTTAGACCCTGTCCACGCAGTCGTATTATTAATCATTTCTACAGTATTAACAGTTTTAGGTGGACATATTCCTGCCCGTATGGCGGCGAAAAAAGATGCTGCAGAAGCTTTACGTGCGGACTAGTCGTCTGATATCATTTTTTCTAATAAATAGCATATAATCATTGAACCTTCAGTAGTATGCGCGACCAGTCGCATATTATTGGAGGTTTTTAGATTTACTAGTGACAGAGCTTGATAAATGGTTGCGGAAAAATAAAGGCAAAACAAGATAATAGGCTCATAAAGAAAGGAACTGCAGGCTATCCTAAAGTTAGGTTTAGCATGCAGTTCCTTTTTTATTAGTCCCGATCATCATTATTCATCTGCTAATTTTTGAACATAATCTTCATAGACCTGGTTGGCGTCATAATCAAGCTGCCAAACTGGGCTATAAATTGGATTGACTGTTCTGGCGTACTCGTCTGTTTCAGATGACATATAGGTATCAACAACAGTTTTTAAGTTCGGCTCGTTTAGTTCATTTTCTCTAACAGCAATTGATAAGTAATACTCAGCTGGCGTTTGCTCAGGGTCTTCTAGAATGATGGCATCTTCCACGGTCATGCCGGCATCTACAAAATAAGAAACGGCAGATACAGCTAGATCTAAATCAGGTAAAGCCCTCGGCAATTGCGCAGCTGGCATATAGTTAAATTGAATATTTTTAGGATTTTCTATGATTTCATCTTCTGTGGGAATGGTGCTTGCATCTTCTGCTAACTTGATTAAGCCATTTGCATCTAAAAAGTTCAAGATATAGCCAATACTTACAGCATCATCATTCATACCCAATTCCGCATTTTCGGGAATGTCTTCTAGAGATGTTATCGTGTCATCACTGGAAAATAAGCCTAAGCGTGAAACTAAGGTAAAAGCGATTGGACGAATTTCCCTATCTTGTTCTTGGTTAAAAGTATACATGAAGGGGATATACTGAAAATTATTTAAATCGATGTCCCCATCAACTAACGCCGTGTTTGCTGTTGCAAAATCATTAAATAAGACCACTTCTAATTGAATGTTTGCGTCGCTTTCTGCTAAACGATCTGCCACATTTTGCCAAATATCTTCTGTGATAGCTGAAACCACACCGACTTTCAGTTCAACTGGATTGTCTTTACTAGCTGTTTCACTATCTGTCTGTTCACTATTTGATAAGTTGTCCGTCTTTTGACTAGTTTCATTTGTCAACCCACAGGATATAAGAAAAGGCACCAACAATAGCCATAAATATCTTCTAAACTTCATAAAGAAAAACGCCTCCTAAATTCTGTTATAGTTAGAATATTAATCTATTATATTCTAAACTAATCAATAGAAAATAGAAAGCGTTTGAATAGCTTAAAAATTGTTGAACCATTCAAATATTGGCAGCATGTTGTCTTCTATATTATCTGTCATCATTTCTGGATGCCACTGTACCCCTAGAATTTGATAGGTTGATTTAGACTTATCTACTTCATAAGCTTCGATTACCCCATCATTTGCCCAAGCGGTTGCTTTGAGTAGCGGAGATAACTCTTCAATTACTTGATGGTGATATGTATTAATCAGCAATGTTTTAGCATTATCAAATAGGTTACTAATGATGGAACCATGTTCCAGTTGGATAGAATGGTGAGGGAAATGCATACGACTCCAATTTTGGATATGCTGAACAGCATTGGCTTGTCCAACTGGGTACTCGCTTAGATCCTGATAAACTGTTCCGTTAAGTAAAATATTGATTAACTGGAAGCCACGGCAGATAGCTAAGATAGGGATATTCTTCTTCGTAGCTGCTTCAAATAAGGCACGTTCCCACCGGTCTCTTGGTGGATAAACGCTTTGAAGTTTTGGGGAAGGTTCCCGGTTATATAATAGCGGCGAAACATCCTGACCACCAGTAAAGACCAATCCATCTAAATTTGCGACGTATTGCTCAGCTAAAGTTAAATCTTCTTGTAAAGGGATGATAATGGGGATATGACCAGCCATAGTGAGTGATTTGCTATAGCCATGAGGACTATAATCGCGCATAAACTCATCCCAGTCATGGTCTAGTGCATTATGGTTACCAGTCACGCCGATGATACGTTTCTTCTTGGATATTTCCTTATTCATACTGTCACTCCAAACTTTGATTTCCAACCTATTATACCAACAAACACTAGGCAAGGGTCAACTTAGACCACTTTCACCAGGTGATAGCGATAAAGAATAACAATTGATCGTTAAAAGGTATTCAAATTTGTGTGAGAATCTTCGTTTTATGCAATTGGAAATGGTATATTGATTGAAATATGATGAAGGAAGAAGGAATTGATTCATTATGAGTATTACAGTGAATTTACCAAGTTTTACTATAGGGCCGGATGCCTATGACGCAATAAAAGAATACGCAAGCTTTTCTGGAAAAACGGTTGCGATTATTGGTGGACAAACAGCCTTAGAGAAAAGTTTACCACGATTAAAACCTGCTATTGAAGCTGCAAATTTAACGATCACTACCATTGAATGGTATGGTGGAGAAGCTTCATACACTCATATCGATCGTTTAAGCAATATCGCTCAAGTTCAAGTTGCTGATATGATTTTTGCGGTTGGTGGTGGTCGTGCCATTGATACAGGTAAGACGGTAGGGGATAAGTTAAAAAAGCCAGTCTATACCTTCCCTACTATTGCTTCAAACTGTGCACCAACCTCAGCTGTCTGTATCTTATATCATGATAACCATGAATCAGCGGGTTCTTACCGGTTAGCAGCACCAGCAGTACATGCATTTGCGGATTCAACTATCATTGCTGAAGCACCTGAACGATATCTTTGGGCTGGTATCGGGGATGCTCTTTCAAAAGAGGTGGAAGCTACTTTTTCCGCGGAAGGAAGAAACTTAGCCTATAAAAATATGATGGGCGTGCACATCGTTCAAGGAGCAAATCAGCGTATAATGGAGAACGGATTTGAGGCATTAGAAGCTGCAAAGGCGCAAATACCATCGCCAGCAATCGATAACATTGTATATGAAATTTTAGGAACAACTTCCTATACCTCAGTTTTAGTAGACCATGCTTATAATGGACACTTTGCACATTCATTTTATTATGGATTAACAGTACTACCACAAGCTGAAAAGCACTTGCACGGTGAAATTGTTTCCTATGGGGTACTCATTGTGTTGCAGTTAGCCAAAAAATATGACCAATTAAATGAATTACGT
The DNA here is from genome assembly GCA_041223225.1 of Aerococcaceae bacterium 50-4. Taxonomy (GTDB): domain Bacteria; phylum Bacillota; class Bacilli; order Lactobacillales; family Aerococcaceae; genus Aerococcus. The sequence continues at coordinate 18,589 of JBCLPQ010000015.1, read as the reverse complement.
AACTTTATGATTTCAGTGGGATTACCAACCTCATTAAAAGCTTTAAGTATCGATAGTAACCATGATTTAAAGCTTGTCCTCGATAAGGCGTTAACTATGGATCATATCGAAACCTCTCCATTTAAAATTAATCGTGCCATGATTGAGGAATCCATTCGTGAGGTAGAAAAATTAAACGATTAAAAGCTTAGAATATATAGCAACATTGTAAAAGCTATGGCAAATTGTCATAGCTTTTTGTGTCATATTTTAATCCGTTGAGATGCACAAACTTTCATTTGCAGTACATATATTTAACATGATAAAATGATTGTGATGAAGAAGCTTTTATGTTTGCACAGTCTTTTATATTTTTGTAATAAGTGATACAATTGATTAATTGTAAAGCAGTATTTTTACAAATTTCCCGATTCTTATACTTTGAATTTAAAACGTTTTGATTGAAGCATTTAATTAGGATGGGTTAACCTTCAGCAAAAAGTATCTATTCAGGAATCGCTCATAAATATATTAATTAAATTATAGGCAAGTTGGTAAGTGACCGCGCTGATCAATTGTCTTATTTTTCGAGAGGAGAACACTTAATGGACTTAAAAAAACAAGTTGCCCAAGTCATTAAAGCGAGTATTGAAACTGAATTGACTTTGGAACAAATCCAAAATTTATTAGAAGTGCCTAAACATGAAGGTCATGGGGATATTGCTTTCCCATGTTTTGTGTTTGCGAAAGAATTGCGTAAAGCACCACAGGCTATCGCACAAGATCTGGCACCACAAATGACAGGTGAAATTGTTGATCATGTAGAAGCAGTTGGCCCTTATATCAACTTCTTTTTAAACCAATCAATGGTTACACAAGGTATTTTGACTGAAATTTATGAGGCTGGCGACCACTATGGTGAATTAGCAATTGGACACGGCGAAAATATCACTATTGATATGTCTAGTCCGAATATCGCTAAACCAATGTCGATGGGCCATTTACGTTCAACAGTAATTGGTAATGCGATTGCCAACATTACGCAAAAAGTCGGTTTTAACCCGGTTCGTATCAATCATTTAGGTGACTGGGGAACACAGTTTGGTAAGTTAATTGTAGGTTATAAAAAATGGGGTTCAGAGGAAGCTGTTCGTCAAGAACCTATTAAAGAATTGTTGAAATATTATGTGAAATTCCATGAAGAAGCTGAAAAAGATGAAAGTCTTGAAGATGAAGGTCGTCTATGGTTTAAAAAATTAGAAGATGGCGATGAAGAAGCATATGAATTGTGGAAATGGTTCAAAGAAGAATCATTAAAAGAATTCCAACGGGTATATGATATTCTTGGTATCGAATTCGATTCATATAACGGTGAAGCATTCTACTCAGATAAAATGCCAGCTGTTATTGATGAACTAGATGACAAAGGTTTATTAAAAGTTGACCGTGGTGCAACAATCGTTGATTTAGAGGCCTTTAACCTAAACCCTGCATTGATTAAAAAATCTGATGGTGCAACATTATATATCACACGTGATTTAGCAACAGCTTTATACCGTAAAGATACTTATGACTTTGACCAATCACTGTATGTAGTAGGTAATGAACAAAGCAACCACTTTAATCAGTTAAAAGCTGTATTAGAATTAATGGGTTATGACTGGGCTGCAGACATTAATCATATTCCATTTGGATTGATTACTCAAAATGGTAAAAAATTATCTACACGCAAAGGGAACGTTGTGTTATTAGAAGATGTGCTAAATGATGCAATTGATTTAGCGTTAAAACAAATCAATGAAAAGAACCCAGATTTAGAAAATAAAGAAGAGGTAGCACATCAAGTTGGTGTTGGGGCAGTTATTTTCCATGACTTGAGAAATGACCGTTTAAATAGTTTTGACTTCAACTTAGAAGAAGTAGTGCAATTTGAAGGGGAAACTGGTCCATATGTTCAATATGCCAATGCTCGTGCACATTCTATCTTACGTAAGGGCAACTTTAACCCGGCTGAGATCAAGGAAATGTCTAATTTCAACTTAGATAGTGAAGAAGCTTTCCAAGTATTGAAAGAATTGAACCGTTATCCAGATATAGTGGCAAATGCATATGCAAAATATGAGCCTTCTGTTGTCGCAAAATACTTATTAGCACTTTCTCAACAGTTCAATAAATATTATGCACATACTCGTATTCTTACAGAAGATGACCAACTACAATCTCGTTTGGCCTTAGTTTACGCATTAACACAAGTATTAGAATCAGGATTGGCTATTCTAGGTATTGAAGCACCAAACCAAATGTAATCAAAATTCTTATTGAACATTTAAATTAAAACAAAAAATGTATTTATAGGCGGGAGAATTTACTTTTCTTCCGCTTTTTTGTTGACTTATATTTCATATTTCTTAGCCGATTCTCATTAATATTTAAATTTTGCTAGAAATTGTATGTCAATCACAAGGGAAAATGTCTCAATATTTTGATAATTTGCGTGTAAATAACAGTCTTGCGAAATGCTACCGCGCTTTGCTTGGTTGACCGCACCAGTTGATCAATACAAAGTACGTATTGATCAACTGGATGCGGTTTTTAAGTTCCTTTGATATAAGTATTTCTGATATGAATGCTGCTTCCATGGGTGACTCATCGGTGGAATAGTTACCGAAGGTTTTTTTGCTGGTTTCTCTATGACCTCTAAATCAAATACTTTTGAATAAGATTTATTCTGTGGTATAGATTCTAAACGAAATAACTCATTTTTATATGAGGCATATTTGTCGCCCGTCTTTGTTTCAATAATTAATACGGTAGTTCCTTTTTTTAAATGCATGCGTTGATCTGACTTGTTATATAGGTGGTACCTGACATTGTTTAGCTGTAAATCGTGACCAGATTGAATTTTTCGCTCTGTAAATCGGGCAAGAATATGTGCGACATTCATGCCTTCTTCTAGTTTTTCAAATATATTCATGCTATCTTTGATAGGCAAGGCAAATTGCTTATTATATTCTGCTAAATATGATGGTAAAAATTTGTTTGCTTGCGTCATAGTACGAATACCTTGAAGCCGCATCTCATTATAAAGGCGGTCTTGGAATGTGTTGAAGAGGCGTTCTATCCTACCTTTAGCTTGTGGAATTGAAGTAGTGATCAATTCTATACCTAGCGTCTGACAGGCATATCCGTACTGTGTAGAGGCTCTTTGATCTTTCGAAGAGTCTTTTTCTTTTACATTACTACTGAATACAGTGCGATTATCCGTAAGGATTTGATATGGTATACCGTACTGTAACAAGATTTGCTCTGTAATTTCATAATAGCCATCTAAAGTTTCTTGGAATGCGAAATGAGCGCCTATTACTGAACCTGTAGCATCATCAACTGCGGCATGTAGATGATAATATTGCTCATCTCCTTGAAACCATTTATGTTGTGAGGCGTCCATTTGGACTAATTCTCCTGCGTACTTTCTTCTAGATCGTGTCGGATGAGCACTAGATAGTCCTACTGATACGACTGCTTCTAAACGTTCTTTTTCTCTATTTGTCAGGGGTTTACTTGAAACTGCTCTGGTTTCTAATTTCTCCCTCAATGCTCGTTTAGTTTTGCGATTTGCTCTTGGAGATATGATGTTGGATGCATTTAAAATGTCACGAAGTGACGTATAAGAGACTTCTATACCTTCATCTGAAATTAGTTTCTCCCGGAAATGTTTAATATTAAATCCTTCATATTTCGTTTGGTAAAGTGCTACAATCCGCTTTTTTAACGCCGTCGTATGTTTATTTGTTGGAGGACGTTTTGTATTTCCATGTTTAAATCCTTTTCTGCCTTCATTTCGATATTTTTCTAATAAACGATTGACTTGTCGAACAGTAATCTCCAATTTAATACTGGCTTGTGCTTTTGTTGTTCGATTCAGATGAACATTTTTAATGATTTCATACTTATTTATCTCTGCCATAGTTAGGTATTCTCCCATCTTGTACACCTCCTATGCTTACTTTACATAAAAGGTAGGACATTTTCCCTTATTAATCACTAAGACATTATCACTTGTTAATGACATAATATTTAAATTTTGCTAGAAATTGTATTGACTTTATATGTGAAAAACGTATACTAATTAAAGCATAAAATCCTGTGAAGCATTTAGAGAAAACTCGAGATGCGACCACATAATATGAATGGTGTTCTAAGGTCAATTTGCGAATGGCCTTATTTTTTTGGGAAAATAAGGTAAAACAAATTTGAGGGAGATGTGAGTTATGGCAATTAAAGCAAAACCACTTTTATTAGATGTAGAGGAAAAACCTTCGTTTGCGAAAGGTTTATTATTGAGTTTTCAACATGTATTTGCAATGTTTGGAGCAACAGTATTGGTGCCGATTCTTTTAGGAATGCCAGTATCTGTTGCTCTTTTTGCGAGCGGGATAGGTACATTAATTTATCAAGTTGCAACTAAAGCCAAAGTACCTGTTTATTTAGGGTCTTCATTTGCTTACATTACAGCTATGCAAATTGCCATCAAGCAAATGGGCGGAGATGTGTCTGCTGCACAAACAGGCGTAATTATCGCGGGTATCGCATATGTATTAGTAGCTATAGCCATTCATTTTACAGGAACTAATTGGATTGATAAGTTGCTACCACCAATTGTTATTGGACCAATGATTATGGTGATTGGTTTAGGTTTATCATCTAGTGCGGTGGCGAATGCTGGATTTGTTGAAGGGGGAGATGTGCGGAATATTGTGGTTGCTATTACCACATTTCTTATCACAGCCATTGTACAAACTAGTGGTAAAGGGTTCTTTAAAATAATTCCTTTTCTAGTCGGGATTATTGGGGGCTACATTGTAGCAGTACTACTTGGTATTGTAGACTTTTCACCGGTGATTGAAGCGCAATGGTTTGAGATACCTGGATTATACTTACCATTCAAAACTTCAATGTTTGAATCATATAATTTATACTTTGGACCTGAAACTTGGGCAATTCTACCAATTATTTTGGTAACCATTTCCGAGCATATAGGGGACCACACTGTTTTAGGGAAAATTGTAGGTCGTAACTTTATAAAAGATCCAGGATTAAGTAGAACTTTAATTGGTGACGGAGTGGCCACTGCGGTATCAGCTTTTATTGGTGGACCGGCAAATACGACTTATGGGGAAAATACTGGTGTTATCGGTTTAACACGAGTGGCATCTGTTTCAGTAATCCGAAATGCTGCAATTATCGCTATATTTTTGGCATTTTTAGGTAAGTTTACTGCTTTAATTTCAACAATTCCTAATGCTGTTATCGGCGGGATGTCTATATTACTTTACGGAATTATAGCTAGTAACGGTTTAAAAGTCATGATTGAAGAACAAATCGATTTCAACCAAGTGCGTAATTTAATTATTGCATCAGCAATGTTAGTAATTGGCTTAGGTGGTGCAGTCTTAGACCTTGGATATCTAACATTCTCAGGTACTGCTTTATCAGCTATCGTTGGAATCGTATTAAACTTAATCTTACCAGCAGAAGTGACCTTCCAAGCAGATAGGGATGTAAAATAACTAGCATATCGAAATGAAAAGGCGGTTGAGTTTGTGATAACTCAACCGCCTTTTGTCTTTCTAACAAAATCAAATTATTAAAAATTCGTCTAATCTCTAGAATAGTCTTTATCCTCACCTTGTAGTTCAGGGTTCATTTCTACCTCGAGATACATATTATGAATGGCAAGGACAACAAAAAGAAATAAGAAGGCTGTTTGTAACCAAAAGATGGTTAAGTCAAACATACCATGCAGTATGACAATACTACAGAAGCTACAAATCAACGCTAACCTTCTTCTCAGTATCGGATATTGTCGCATTTGATTGATTTTTTTACCTAATGAAATGATGGACGGTAGTAATATTCCTGTACCGACAACACCATAGGATAAGAGTGTATCCAAGATAATATTATGGGCATGTTGGGTATATTTTTCACCGTAGTCTTGCCAAATATTTAAGTAAGTTAGTGGTCCTTGGCCAAACCAGAAATTATCTCTTAGACCTTTTAAGCCAATTTCCCAAATGACAAATCTATCTTCGAATGCGAAACCTAAGTCTTCAAATCTCGGAAGGAATCCTAATTTGATGGCTAATAGCGTGCCGATTGTTGCTGTCAGAAATGTGCCGACTGCTATTTTTTTATAACCTAAGACGAAATAAAATACGAAGAGTGTACCGATCACTACTAGTAGTGATGTTCGTGTTGCTGTATAACTAATCGCAAATAAGTTACAGAGCGAAATGAATAGGAACACTAATTTTTTGCGGTATTTTGTCGTCCGCATCATCTTGTATAGCCCGATAAAGAAGAAAAACTCTAACATCATAGCATAGTAGTTAGGGTTGGCGAAAGTTGCCTCGGCCCGACCGTTATGGATGCGGTTAATTTCAGGAGATATAAAGCTATAATCCCATTCTGGTACCCAATCTAGATATTCAAATGTTGCAAAAATAAATAGGATAAAGGAGCCTATTAAAGCAATATTTAGCAATTCTTCAATAAAATAAGGTCGAATAACTTGTTGATAGTAGTTAAAATAAAGTGCGATCGGTATAAAAGCAACCGATATGCCTAATCCTGCCCAGTTTTGAAAGATAAATGAGATCACTGCTGAATATGCAATAAATATCCAAATTGAGGTGGGCACTTCTCGTTTAATGTATCGAGGCCCTATGAGTCCTAACATGAATAAAAATATGAATATTACAGCAAAGGTGATCAACGTCATATAAAATGGAAATAGGTTACTGATAAAGAGAATAGATATCAGTAGTGATTGAACTGGCCAGGTTAGTTGACCTTCTGGTTTACTCGCCAAAAGTACACCTCCCTAATGTAATCATAGTAATTATTATATCAACATTTCCCCGAAAAAACATCGTTAGTAGATAATATTATTAGATTTTTAAGAGCTTGTGCCTAAGCAGTAAAATTAAATGATTAAGTGATTAATGTTATAATTAGGTATGTTGATTGGAGGGAAGCATATGGAAAAACTCATTTGGACAGGACTTGATGAGAAAACATTTAGACCTTACAAGTCTTGGATCAATAAAGGTAGCCCGGGTATTTGTGGGACATATTGTGCTGCAGTACTTACACATTTCACGGTATTAAGGGATACCAACCACTGGATGGCTAAGGATAAACTGATTGCTGCTTTTAAAAAAGTAGTAGATGATTATCACTTACATCGTGGTACTTTTTATTGGAATGTGGAAGCTGGTTTAAATTCGATATTTAATTTTGAAAATTATCGTGCTAAATCAGGTTTACTGCCAGATATTGAAGTACCGAAATTGATTGATCGATATCAATCACCAGTGATCGTAGGTACCTTAAAATACTTGGGCTCAGCCTATAAAAATCATTGGCTACTTGTCTATGCCTATGCATATGACGAGATGAATGAATTGTATTTTAAAGCATATGACAACCACGGTAGATATAATGTGGTGATTCCAGCAAAAGAAACAAATGCTTATGTCTATTTAGCACCTATTCAAGAAAATGAAATAGGAGAAACTGAGGACAATAAGTTAGATGAGAACAGTGATGTTTCTATTGTCACCAATCAAGCAAGGTCAGTTTATTTAGAAAGACAAGCTAAAGAAGCTGAAGAACGTAAGAAAAAACAAATTTTTGGGAAAGAGTGGGATGAATGGAAAGATATGATTATATAAGCATTGGGGGCGGGAGCGCTGGTATCGCTTCTGCAAACCGTGCAGCTGAATATGGTGCAAAGGCATTAATTATTGAAAAAAGAGATGTCGGCGGTACGTGTGTTAATAGAGGTTGTGTGCCTAAAAAAATCTCTTGGCACGGCACTATGTTGAGAGATCAAATCAATGAGTATGCATCAGCTTATGGCCTGAACTTTACTGAAGAGGGGCCAGTAGACTATGCAAAAATGAAAGCAAATAGAGATGCTTACATAGACAGAGTTCATGGTGGCTATGCCTCAGGATTCAAATCTCGTGGGACACATTATTTATCTGGAGAAGCTAAATTTATTGATAACCATACTGTAGAAGTCGATGGTGTGCAATATACAGCTCCCCATATCGCAATCGTTCCAGGTGGTCGTCCGCGTTTAATTGATCTTCCGGGTATCGAATTAGTTGATACATCAGATGATTTCTTTGAATGGGAGTCACTACCTGAAAGTGTCCTAATTGTTGGTGCTGGCTATGTTGCTACTGAATTTGCAGGTGTATTGAATGGTCTTGGCGTTAAAACAACACAAGCTGTGAGACATGATCGTCCATTACGAAGCTATGATGCCTCTATTATTGAAGTGTTAGTAGATGAGATGAAGAGAACTGGCATTGAATTACTAACAGAAAGTGATCCAGAATCTATCGAAAAATTAGAAAATGGTTCGCTTCGTGTAAACTTTAAAAATGGCCATCATGCAGAAGCTGAAAAAGTCATTTATGCGATTGGCCGTACGCCAAATACAGATAATATTGGATTAGAGAATACAGATGTTGAATTAACGAAATCAGGTCATATAAAAGTTGATGACTTCCACCATACGAATGTAAAAGGACTTTATGCTTTTGGTGATGTAATTGGTAAAGTTGAATTAACACCGGTAGCTATTATGGCAGGTAGAACTTTATCGGACACACTATTTAATAATGCTGAGCCATACTTATTGGATTACAATACTGTCCCAACTGTTATTTTCACTCACCCAGCAATTGGGGCTATTGGTTATTCAGAAGAGGGAGCTAAAGAAACTTTCGGTGATGAGAATGTAAAAGTTTATAATTCAAATTTCACACCAATGTATTCAGCAGTTTCAGAAAATCGTCAACCTGCACGCTTTAAACTAATTACACAAGGACCTGATGAAGTGGTGGTTGGTGTCCATGGTATTGGTTATGCGGTAGAAGAAATGATGCAAGGATTTGCTGTTGGTGTTCGTTTAGGATTGACCAAAAAACAATTTGATCAAACGATTGCTATCCATCCAACCGGTGCAGAAGAATTTGTCACAATGAGATAATTGTATATCAAAAACGTCCATTTAGGATTCACTCCTAAATGGACGTTTTTTTATTTTGTACTAATATATTTAATTCAGAAAATAACTAGTGATAAACACGTTCGATATAAATTTTAAAACCTGTAGCTGTGACATCGAAAGTTACATAATCAACCATGGCAGCGAGGATCTCGGTATTAAAGGTATCATTACGAATGCCCAGTAAATCTTCATAATAATATTCTAGTTCTGGTTGTCGCTCGTCATTTAAATCATGCAAATGATCAATGAATGATTGGGGCAGATTTTCTTTTTCACCGTCAAACTTTATAACTGAAGTTGCCTGTTTATTGTCTGCAATAGATAAATTCATTTGGTATTTATGAATGTCATATTCATCAAAAAAGTTCATGAATTCAGAAACAATGCGATTAATTTTTGCGTATTCTCTCATACTGATCAAATTTCTCCTTTACTACGTCGAAGATAGGGACTAAGAAAGCAGCAACAAATCCTCCAGCAAAACCATTATTATACAAATTCAGACCCGCGTGTGCATTACCAGTATTATTGACCACAGCCGCATGTAATACCCCAGCAACTATTCCAGCAAACCAACCATAATGACCAGCGATGGGCGCCAGTGTAGTGCCGAAAAGAGCGGCTAATAAGGAACTGGTAGAGTGAGGATTGTCAATATGCATAAATATTTGCATGAAGCAGATACCTAAGATAACTGGCATAACATTTCTTAGATGTTTTCCAAATGAAGCAAAACCAACCACAGTTAATACACCACCGACCACAGCGCCTTCTAAGTATCCACCAACCAGATGTACGTATCCAATTGCAGATAATCCTAAAATACCCATATTCATCAGTGTAAGCGGGGTGCCAAATTCAATGACAAAGTCAGAAATAAGCTGTCCAGTTGCTTTATTCAATTTCCTATAACCATTAAAAGAATAGTTATTTAATATAAAACCAGATAGAAACAGAAGGGCTGAAAATAATATAAAAAATAGCGTAACGACAGGACTAGAAACTTGTCTAGAATCAATATCATATGTTACGGGTAGTTCAAAAACCCGCATGATTGCAGTAAGAATTAATCCAATTACACCAGAAGTAAAACCTATATTATAAAGATTGAAACCTTGGTGGAACCGTAAGAAACTAGCGGAAACGGGGTGGATAATGAAACCAATAAGTATTCCGACTGATATACCGATAGGCATTCCTAAGTATAAGGGTAAACCTTGACCAAATGTGATTAAGGAAACGACTGGGCTTAGCGCTGATGAAAAGAGGGCGCCTAATAGCAAGTTGGCTATAGGTGTTTGGCTGAATTTACTATATAAGAAGGTACCTAATAGAAATGGTATTGAATTATATAGATTTTTTCCAAAGAAAGAAAAGCCCATTACCGTTAGTATTGCTGCAAATAAAGGACCTGTTATTTTTGTCGCATTCTTATGGACAAAAATGGTATTCGCTAATGTTAGGCTACCTACATTTACAAAAGTCGCACCAATACCACCAATTTCAAAATAGTCTGTAATTAAATTGCTGGGTGATAAGAGAATAATCCAATAGCCCGATAGCAAGGAAGTCGGCGACTGAATTGTTAATCCAAACAAAATAAAGATTATTGCTGTGGTATAGAAAAACAAAGGTTTAATTTCAGTTTGACTAAAAAACAAACTTAAAAAATTTTGGATGTGTGTATTAATCGTCTTACTCATTAATGACCGCCTTAATTATTAGGGCATTCAAACCCCTTAGTATTTGTATTTTTATATTAGCAAGAAGGCAAATATGATACAAGTAAGAATTGTATGAAAATATTTGGTTTTTATGTATTGCAGGAAAGTAACAAAAAGAGGAATGACGATTATGTCATTCCCCTTTGAATCATGTATATGTTCAAAAACTATACGTGATTAATTTGTTTCTTTGTCGAATTTTCTATCCAATCCTGTTGCGCGGAAAATGAATTTACCGATTTCTACATATAGAACTACTGACGCAGCACCTAATAGAATAACAGTCCACATTTGAGGTGCCATTGGGTCACCTAATAAGTGGATAGTACCAAAGGCATCATTCAATCCTGGTACAAATACAGTTACTAGCATCAATAATGTTGAAGCTAATACTGCAATATTTAACCACTTGTTGTCAAATGGATTTGAAGAGAATAGTGATTTGAATACTGATTTAGAGTTGTATGCGTGGAATAATTGGATGAACGCTAATGTTAAGAATGCCATAGCTTCTGCATCTTCCAATGGCACACCCATTTGGTAACGACCATACCAGAATACGAATAATGTGACAGCACCTTCATAAATACCTTGGTATACGATTGATGGTAAAACACCATTTGATAATAGGTTACCTGATCGACCACGTGGTTTATGTTCCATGACGTCAGATTCTGCATCTTCAAGCCCTAAAGCAATAGCAGGGAATGTATCCGTAACTAAGTTAATCCATAAAATGTGGATTGGTTCTAGAATAGTCCAACCAAGCATGGTAGCTACGAACAATGTCATTACCTCACCTAAGTTGGCAGATAGTAAGAATTGAACAGCTTTTTGGATATTTGAGAATACTTTACGACCTTCTTCAATCGCAGTAATGATTGTAGCAAAGTTGTCATCAGCAAGTACCATATCAGAAGCACCTTTAGATACTTCAGTACCTGTGATACCCATACCAATACCGATATCCGCTTGTTTCAATGAAGGGGCATCGTTAACACCGTCACCAGTCATCGCAACAACTTTATCGTGTGATTGCCATGCAGAGACGATACGAACTTTATGTTCAGGTGATACACGTGCATAAACTGAATATTGTTCAACATTCGCTGCTAATTCTTCATCTGACATTTCATTCAAGTGCGCGCCAGTTGTAACCGCGTTTTCTTGACCTTCTTCAATGATACCTAAACGAGCTGCAATGGCTGCTGCAGTATCTTTATGGTCACCAGTAATCATCACAGTACGAATACCAGCTTGTTTAGCAGTTGCGATTGAATCACGAGCTTCTGGACGCTCAGGGTCAATTTCACCAACCATACCAGCAAAGATTAAGTCATGTTCTAAAGCTTCTGAATTAAATTCACTTGGTAATTCATCGATATAACGGAAAGACATACCTAATACACGTAATGCTTGGATAGCCATACCGTGGTTAGCATCTAATAACTCTTCACGAGCTGCATCATCTAATGGTAAGATTTCACCATTTTTAATGTAGTGCGTAGATTTTTCAATAATCACATCTGGCGCACCTTTAGTCATTGACACATACTTACCATGTTCTTGTTCTTCACCAAGAGTTTCATGTACAGTAGTTGACATTTTACGATCTGAGTCGAACGGTACTTCACCAACACGAGGTTGTTCTTTAAGTGTTTCACGAACGTCATAACCTTTGTCGAAACCGAATTGAATCATTGCAGTCTCTGTAGGGTCACCGGCTAATGAACCATCTTTTGAGATAGTTGAATCATTTGCCATGTTCATTACACGGAAGACAGGTTCGTTGTAGTCGATATCTTCAGATGCATCATGTAGTTCACCGTTATAGTAAACTTTTTCAATTGTCATCTTGTTTTGAGTTAAGGTACCAGTTTTATCTGAACAAATAACTTCAGTACCACCAAGTGTTTCAACTGCAGGTAGTTTACGTACTAAAGCTTTACGGTCAGCCATTTTTTGTGTACCTAAAGCAAGGATGATTGTTGAAATTGCTGGAAGACCTTCTGGAAGGGCAGCAACTGCAATTGAGATTGCAGTTAATAACATTGTGATCCAGTCAAATCCACGGAATAAACCTAGTACGAAGATTACAACGGCAATAATAACAATTGCATAAGTTAAGAAACGCGTTAAGGCGTTCATATTTTCTTGCAATGGCGTTGTTTTACCTTCAGCATTTTCTAACATCTCAGCGATGTTACCAACTTCAGTATCCATTGCAGTAGCAGTTACAACACCTTCACCACGACCATAAGTAACGTTCGTTGAAGAGAATCCCATATTTAAACGGTCACCAATACCAGCATCAGCATCTACGATTGCAATATCCTTAGTTACAGGAACTGATTCGCCAGTTAGTGCAGCTTCTTCAATTTGTAATGAACTAGCTTTGAATAAACGTAAGTCGGCAGGAACTACGTCACCAGCTTCAAGAATTACAATATCACCAACGACAATATCTTTAGAGTCGATTGCTTTAACTTCGCCATCACGACGAACATTTGCTTTAGGTGAAGACATTTGTTTCAGAGAGTCAATTGCATCCTCAGCTTTATTCTCTTGAACAACTCCCATAATTGCATTTATTAATACAACTGCAAGAATAATGATAGCATCTACCAAACCGTGAGTACCTTCAAGAATTAATGAAAGTGCTGCAGCGATTAATAAGATGATAATCATTAGATCTTTAAATTGATCAATGAATTTTTGGAAGGTTGTTTTACGCTCACCTTCTTTAATTTCGTTCGGGCCATTCTTCTCTAATCGACTGGCCGCTTCAGCATCAGATAAACCTTCAATAGAAGAATTTAATGATGAGAAAACTTGGTCAGTGTCTTGAGTGAAGAAAGACTGATTATTCTTTTCTTCTGACATTAATCATCTCTCCATCCTTTATATTAATATTCCTAAAGCAATATCCAAGCAGAGTCTTAAAAAAAAAGACCCATGACTATCCCTCTTTTAGAAGAAATAGCCATAAGTCTCATCTTTTAAGACGGCACCAGCAGATATCTGCCGTATATGTTGGCGCCGCCACGATACAAAATCGCTGATTACTCCCTCATGGAACTGTTTAAGTTAAATTAATTATATTTTATTTAGGATAGAATTGCAATAATTAACTGAAATTAAATGCTTAATAGCTGATAAAAATAGCGGAATGGCAAAAGTCTCATTTTTAGGGTATAATAGTTGTTCGTGAAAAAAGAAAGGTGTTGAATATGGAGTCATCTTACATTCAAATTATTAATCAAAGTTTACCATTTAAACAAAAGCAAATTGAAAATGTATTGGAATTGCTTGAAGAAGGCAATACTGTACCATTTATCGCTCGTTATCGTAAAGAAGTCACACAGTCTTTAGACGAGGTTCAAATTAGAGAAATTGAACATGCTTACCAATATACGAAGCAATTGGAAGAGCGAAAATCATCTGTGCTTTCAAGTATTGAAGAGCAAGGAAAGTTAACAGATGAACTTGCGAAGAAGATTAAAAAAGCAAGTGTATTGCAAACGGTAGAAGATCTGTATGCGCCTTATAAACAGAAACGTCGAACAAAAGCGACGATTGCTAAGGAAAATGGTTTAGAGCCGTTAGCAAAATGGTTATTCTCATCACCTACGTCAGGGGATGTTCAAACCGAAGCGAAAAAATTCTTAAACAATGAAATTCAAGACACCAAAATGGCTTTAGCTGGGGCCCATGAAATCATGGCTGAGTGGATTTCTGAGGATGCTGATATCCGCCTTTGGATGCGTAAGTATACATTAAAAGAAGGCAAACTGACGAGTGTTAAACGCAATAATGCTGAGGATGATAAGGCTATATTTGAAATTTATTACAAATTTAGTCAAAATATTCAAAATGTGAAACCTTATCAAGTTTTAGCCATCAACCGAGCTGAGAAATTGAAAATCCTAAATGTTTCTATCGAAGCGGATGAATTTCCAATTATTGAACATTTGGTTAACCGATTCATTATTGGTCATCCAATTTCAACTAGAGAAATCCAAGCTGCAATTCAAGATTCGCTCGATCGTTTCCTAAAACCTTCTATTGAAAGAGAGTTGCGTTCTAAATTAACGGAAACAGCAGAACAACACGCAATTGCCACTTTTTCAACGAACTTAGGTAATTTATTAATGCAACCACCATTGAAAGGTCGCGTAGTTCTTGGACTAGATCCTGCCTTCAGAACAGGATGTAAACTAGCAATAGTTGATGCAACAGGTAAAGTACTCGATAAAGATGTGATTTACCCACATGCGCCAGTCAATAAAAAGACGGAAGCTAGTAAAAAATTTATCGAATTAATTCGTAATTATCATGTTGAAATGGTTGCTATTGGTAATGGAACAGCTAGCCGAGAATCAGAGCAATTCGTCGCTGAGCAAATCCAAGATAATCATTTAAACTTGGTATATAGCATCGTAAATGAAGCAGGCGCCTCAGTATATTCAGCAAGTGAAATTGCCCGTGAAGAATTCCCTGAATATAATGTAGAAGAACGTTCTGCCGTATCAATTGCACGACGTTTACAAGATCCATTAGCTGAATTGGTAAAAATTGAACCTAAAGCGATTGGGGTAGGACAATATCAACACGACGTTTCTCAAAAAGAATTAGCGGAAAGTCTTGATTTTACCGTTGAAACAGTGGTAAACCGTGTAGGTGTAAACTTGAACACCGCCTCTGCCTCCTTATTAAGTCATGTAGCTGGTCTTTCTATGGCCGTTGCCAAAAATGTCGTGGCCTACCGTAATGAAAATGGTGTTTTCACAGACAGAAAACAATTAGCTAAAGTTAAACGTTTAGGACCTAAAACGTATGAACAAGCGGTTGGCTTTATCCGGATACCTGGTGCAGATAATATTCTTGATAATACAGGCATCCATCCTGAAAATTATAAAGAGGTTAAAGCATTATTGAAGGACTTAAATATCTCTTTAGAAGACCTTCAAACAGAAGAAGCTAGGAAAAAAATTGCTAATTTTGACTTACAAACTTTATCTGAAACTTATGAAATTGGTAAGGAAACATTAGTTGATATTCAAAAATCATTACTAACACCTGGACGAGATCCACGTGAGGACGTGGCGGCACCGATTTTAAGATCCGACGTATTGTCATTAAAAGACTTAAAAGTAGGGATGAAGTTACAAGGGACCGTTAGAAATGTAGTTGACTTCGGTGCTTTTGTTGATGTCGGTGTTAAACAAGATGGTTTAGTACATATTTCTAGAATGTCCTCGAAATTTGTCAGCAATCCAAGTGATATTGTTTCAGTAGGCGACATCCTTGAAGTTTGGGTATCGGAAGTTGATGAGAAAAAGGGTAGAATTGGGTTAAGTATGCTAGAAATTAAATAAATCACTTTAAAATGAGTGCTCGATTAAAAAATAATTAAAATATACTTGATTTTTCTCTTTGTTTTGTTATATTTATATTAACCAAAAGAAAGGAAGGTAGAAATGATGAAAATTGAAAAAGTAATTGAAAAAGTAGCATTTGTTTCTACTTTCCCACACCAAAATTTATTATTATTATTAGTTAACTGAGGATTCTACCACATATTGTAGAGTCCTATTTCTCGTGGAATACGGGCTCTTAACTAAAAGACGCCGGCCCGTATTAGCGAGCCGGCGTTTTTGTTAGCTATTATTCTGGTGTATTTCTTAGGTTGAAGTTTGGTTGGATAAGAATATTTCAAATTGATGGGAGAAATTACTATGAAAAATAAAATATTTACAAAAATGCTATCAACGATCTTTGCGGCATCTATTATGGTCGCAGGTTGCTCGCAAGCCACAACTGCTACTTCAACTAGTTCATCTTCAGCTTCAGATTCAAATGAAGTTAGTGCAAGCTCAGATACTATAAACATTGGTGGACTATGGGAACTAACTGGTGCGACAGCTGCATATGGGGTTGTTCAAGATAACGCAGTCCAACTTGCTGTCGAGCAACGAAATGAAGCTGGTGGTATTGATGGTAAAGAGGTAAATTATCAATCATATGATAACCAGGGAACACCAGAAGAAGCTGCTACGGGCATGACTTATTTAATCGAGCAAGGAAATTCAGTCGTACTTGGTCCTGCCACAGCTGCCTTGACTTTTGCTAGCCAACCAGTAGCAGAAAATGCTCAAGTACCTTTCATATCAGCGACTACGACAGTTGATAATGCTACGATTAACTCTGAAACTGGCGAGCCATGGGAATATTTCTACCGTACGAGTTTTGAAATTTCTTTCCAAGGAGCTGCAATTGCTGAATTTGCAAATCAAAACAATTATGAAACTGCAGCAGTATTGAAGGACAACTCTACTGATTATGGTCAAAATCTTACAGATATTTTTGTAGATAACTTTGATGGTGATGTGATTATCGACGAATCCTATATTTCTGGGGATACTGATTTTTCTTCGGTTTTAACAAATGTGAAGTCACAAAATCCTGATGTGATTTTTATTGCTGGATATTATCAAGAGGCGGGGCCAATTATTAAACAAGCTAGAGAAATGGGTATTGAAACCGCAATTGTGGGTCCAAATGGTTTAGGCAACCAGAATATTATCGAACTTGCAGGCGCTGAAAACATGACGAATGTACATTACGTTGCACATTTTGTGTACACAGAAGATGCTGATCAGGAGATACAAGATTTCTATAATGCTTACGTTGAGAAATTTGGCGTGGAACCCGATATGTTCTCAGCTGTAGCCTATGATGCAGCTAACATGGTAATGGATGCAATAGATAACGCAGATACTACAGATCCTATTGCAATAAAAGATGCCATTGGTGACACTAAAGGCTTCGAGGGGATTGCTTACGATATTACCTTTGACGAAGATCATAATGTGTCTGCACCTGCTTATATCCAGGAAGTAGTAAATGGTGAACCAACTGAGAATGTGACAGTAATTGAACCAGAAGAGGATTAAAATCTGTACTTTATTTAAGTAAATGATAAAATAAATGTAAGCACTTAAATATAAGTATTCAATAGGGAGGGTCTTTCATGAAAATTAAACAATACATGAGTAAAGATGTAATCACTGTTTCACCAGAGACAACCGTGACAGAAGCTGTTGCTAAAATGGAAAGTCACCAAATTCACAATCTACCCGTAACAAAAAACGGACGATTCGTTGGATTAATTACCCAGGATATTATTGATGCAAAATCCGCCTCAGATGCAACAAGCCTTAGTGTATATGAATTAAATTATATTCTTTCGCAAGCTGATGTTGAAAAATTTATGGATAAAAATGCAGCTACCGCTACAACAGAGTGGATGGTAGAAGAAGCGGCAGAGTATATGCGTCGGAATAATTTACGTGTATTACCAATCATTGATGAAAATAAAAATGTTCAAGGTATTGTGACTTATAAAGATATCTTTAAAGCTTTAATCGATTTATCAGGTTATAGACCAGGAGATGAGGGCAGTCGTATAGTTGTCAAAGTCGTGGAAGACCGTGTAGGTGTTCTTTCTGAAATTACAAAAGTTTTAGCAGATGTAAATGTTAGTGTCTCACATATTTTTGTGAATGATGAAGATGGTATTGAAATTACGATCCAAGTTCATGGTGGACAAGGTGATGCTGCAAGATCAGCAATTGAAAATGCTGGTTATGAAGTTGTGTCACTTTAATATATGAATAAAAAAGTGGTCCAGATGTCAATCACCTGGACCACTTTTAATTGTGCGCCCGGCATGGGCGCTAACTTGGTGGTGAAAGTCCACTACAGGCTTGGCAGTAGGAACTGTTAGCCAATG
>JBCLPQ010000014.1:0-33780 GCA_041223225.1 Aerococcaceae bacterium 50-4 | reverse complement strand
AAGCCAAAAATGAAATGTAAAGCAAATCACATTGATAATGGAAAATAAGACAAATAAAAAACCAAGCAATCTAAAGAACACTTGGTAAAAATTACTCATCAGTCCTATTTGACGTAGAGCCAAAATTTTTCAAAATTTATGGATTTCTAACCCCAACAGTTGGTAAAACAGTTGGTAAAACAGTTGGTTGATGATTTTTAAATTAAAAAACCGCTATACACCGACGCAATAAACGTTGATATATAGCGGTTTTTCATTAGTGTTAAGAGTGGGATTCGAACCCACGACCTACGGTTTAGAAGACCGTTGCTCTATCCAGCTGAGCTATCCTAACAAAAGCTGTCACATATAAATGACAACTATTAAATTTTATACCATGACAGCAACTTCTGTCAAGTGTATTTTAATCTGACTTAGGCAATTGTAAATATTTTGGTTTAAATAAATGCAATTCATACCTTTGCTTATCTTCATCAAAAGACATCTCTTCAAAGTAAGTATGGTCTTGTAATCCCATCCAATTGCCTATTTGGCTAGGTGAAACACTCACTTCAATTTCATCATACTGTTTTTTCAATTCAGTAATGATAGCTGCTAATAGTTCTTGAATGCTTTCTTCCGATTTCGCACTAATTTGTACATTTGGTTGATTAAATGCCAAAATAGATTGGTTGGTATCTGCCAATTTATCCATTTTGTTGTAAACGAATAAATGGGGAATATCAAGCATGTCTAATTGCTTCAAGGTATCTAATACAACCGCCTCTTGCTCAGCTGCGTATGGTGACGAAGCATCTATGACAATCAGCATCAAGTTTACGGTACGAGTCTCCTCCAATGTAGAATGGAATGAATCGATAATTTGTGGTGGTAAATCTTGAATAAATCCTACTGTATCCGTGATTGCCATTTGGAAATGATTATTTAAAGAGAATACCCTTGTTAAAGGTGTTAAGGTAGCGAATAATTGGTTTTCTTCCAAAGTATCTGCTTCAGTCAAAGCATTGGTAATCGTTGACTTACCGGCATTTGTATAACCAATTAAGCCTAGTTGAAAGATAGCACTTCTTTCCCGATTCTCTCTGGTACGGCTACGGTGCTTCTCAACTTCTTTCAGCTCGCCTTTAATACGTTGGATTTCACTTCGAAGTACACGACGGTCTTGTTCAATTTTCGTTTCACCGGGACCTCTTGTACCAATACCCCCACCTAGTCTAGATAAGGCATTATAATTTCCGGCTAACCGTGGTAAAAGATACTCATTTTGCGCCAAGGCAACTTGTAATTTACCTTCTTTTGAAGTCGCTCGCATAGCAAAAATATCTAATATTAACTGGATACGATCAATCACGGGGAAATCTACTTCTTGTTGAAGATTGTTATTTTGTGAGGGCGTTAATTGCTGGTAAAAAATAATTAAGTCCGCTTCGTTTGCATCTGCATGCATGGATAATTCTTCCACTTTCCCCTTACCTATTAAGGTTCGTGCATCGAAACGTTCACGTTTCTGAGAAACTAAGCCAACTACTTCTCCCCCTGCTGTATTGACTAATTCCTCCAGCTCTTCAATTTGCATGTCAAATTGTCGGTCACTGATTTCAGGTGTCTGAACTGCTGCTAATAATACTTTTTGCATACTTCCTCCTTCTGGACCGTTCATCTCAACTAATATTCACTAGTTGTATTGACAAATTTCTCAACTAACTGCAATACACTTTGTAAATTCTCAGGATGTTCAACTAGATCAATCCAGTGCACATCCTTTAAGCGATTTTTGATCCAAGTTATTTGTCGTTTCGCATACCTTCTTGAATTTTGCTTCAAGTCTTCAAGCGCCACTTCAAGAGGCATATCACCACGGATATAGGGGAATAGCTCCTTATACCCAATAGCTTTCATCGATTGCTGGTTTTCATCCAGATTTTGCGATAATAACCATTTAGTTTCTTCAATTAATCCTTGGTTGACCATTGCATCTACCCGCATATTAATTCGCTCATATAGGACTTCACGGTCCGTATTTAAAGCAAGAATATATAAATCATAAGGTGATTCGTGATTATCATGTGTTTCAGCTTGATCTGAAAACAGTCGGTCAGAAAATGTACCTACTTCTAGTGCACGAATAACTCTCCGAAGATTATTCGGATGTATTTTTTCAGCTGCTTTAGGGTCTAATTCAACCAGTTTTTGATAAACGGCTTCATTACCTTCCGAATTCGCCAATGATTCCATTTGCCTTCTGAATTCTGGATGTTCTAAATTTTTACCACCTAGAGATAAGTCGTAAATAAATGATTCTAAGTATAATCCTGTTCCACCAACTAAGATAGGTAATTTACCTTTTTCTAAGATAGCCTCCATCGCGGCTTTAGCGTCTGTTTTGAAGCGCGATACAGAATAGTCTTCATCTACATCAACATAAGAAATTAAATGGTGGATTGCTTCTGCCTGTTCACGCTCAGTCGGTGTTGCAGTCCCTATATCCAAGGATTGGTAAATCTGCATTGAATCACCGTTAATAATTTCACCATTAAATGCTTTGGCTAATTTTAAAGATAGGCTGGTTTTCCCTACACCAGTAGGCCCAGCAATTACTATCATCTTGGGTTTCATGCAGTTCCTCCTCATACCTAACGCAAGTTCGCCTTAAACTGTCGATCTTCTTCTATTTGCTCAGCAGCAGCTTGTTTGGCAACTGCTGTGATGTTAGACCCAGTTAACATTCTAGCGACTTCGTCTACACGTTCTTCATTGTCTAGTAATCGCACATTCGTATAGGTGCGACTTTCATTTTCTTCTTTAGAAATAAATAATTGATGGTCAGCCATCGAAGCTACTTGTGGTAAATGCGTAATACATAATACCTGAGCCTTAAGGGCAATTTCAAACATTTTGGTTGCGATAGCTTGTGCGACACGGCCAGATACACCAGTATCAACTTCATCAAAGATAATAGCCGTTACGCCTGATGCATTTTGAAAAATAGTTTTCATTGCCAACATCAACCGGGATAATTCCCCACCTGATGCGACTTTAGCTAATGGTTTAAATGGTTCACCCAAATTTGTAGCAATCATGAAAGCCACATCATCCATACCATACGGACCTAGTTCATCAAGCGCTAGCATATCCACACGGAATTTCGCTTTCTCCATATAAAGTGCTTGCATTTGCCCTTCAATTGCTTTGACTAAGCCATTTGTTGCAGCTTTTCTACTTTCAGATAGGTCTTTCGCCAAAGCTAATGCATTTGCATGCGCTTGATCTACAGCATCCTTTAGCTTTTGCTGATTGGATTCTCTATTTTCTAATTGTTTCAATTCATCTTCAGCTTTGTCTAAATAGCTTAAGATCTCTTCAGTACTTTCTCCGTATTTACGGGCCAAGTTTTTATAAACTGCTAAACGTTCAATTATTTCATCCAAACGCTGTGGATCATAATGCAATTGTTCCACTTGGTCAGAAATACTAGAAGCTAAGTCTTGCAAAGCATAATAAGTACCCGTCACTTGTTCATAAAAATCACTATATGATGTATCAAAATCGCGAATCATTTCTAATTCACCAATAACTTGACCAACTGAATCAATGATGTTTAGTTCTGAGTTAGATAGTAAATTATTGCTAGCACCTAACGCATCAGCAATTTTTTGAAAGTTTTGCAACTGATCACGTTCGCTAACTAAAGCTTCATCTTCACCAATTTGTAAGTTAGCAGAGGCAATTTCATTAATTTGAAATTTCAATAAATCAATTCTTTGTGCTGCTTCTTGTTCATTCAGATTTTGACTATCCAATTGTTTTTTAACTGCTTGATAATTGGCATACGCTTCTCTATACGTTGCAAGTTTTGGCGCAACATCATTTTTTGCAAAATGATCTAGCAAATGAATATGATTGCTCGTATTCATTAAGGATTGATGTTCATTTTGACCATGAATATCAACAATATGTGTTCCCAAGGCTTTAAGCATGCTCACAGTCATCGATACACCGTTAACCTTGATGTTATTTTTTCCGTTGGTATCCAACTGACGAACAATCATCAATTGGGCATCATCAAAAGGAATGTCATTTTCCGCTAACATATTACGCCCTTCTTCTGAAAGGTCTGGCATATAAAAGATGCCACGCAAATCTAACTTTTCGCTTCCATAGCGGATAAAATCTGTAGAGCCACGACCACCGACAAGTAAACCTACAGCATCAATAATAATTGATTTCCCCGCCCCTGTTTCACCAGTGAGCACAGTCATACCTGAATCAAAGTCAATGGTTAAATCTTCTATGATTGCAAAATTTTTAATTGTAAGATGCTGAAGCATTTACATCTCTCCCCTTATCAAACCTATAAATAGTCAAACATTATCAATAGCGATGCCTAGTGAAACACTGAATGTGCGTCTTCAATCACTGCATCGATATCAATTGAAGTATCAATCACTCCGGGTTCACCATCTGTATTTGTTAATAGCATTAAAAATTCAATATTTCCCGTACCACCGGTAATTGGCGAGTAGGTCAGTCCTGAAACGTCATAACCTAATCCGATAGCTGTATTCATTGTATGGTTGATGACATCTCTATGTACTTTTTTATCACGGACAATGCCTTTTTTACCTACTTTATCCTTACCCGCTTCAAATTGTGGTTTAACCAAAGCTGCCACTTGTCCATCAATTTTTAAAATTGAACGCAAAGGTGGTAGTATCAGATCTAAAGAAATAAACGAAACATCAATTGTGGCAATGTCAGGCTGGCCTGACGTAAAATCCTCAGGTTTAGAATAACGGAAGTTGGTTTGTTCCATTACGACTACACGCTCATCCGAGCGAAGCTTCCAATCCAACTGATTCGTCCCAACATCCAGTGCGTATGACATACTAGCGCCATTTTGCAGCGCAACATCGGTAAATCCACCTGTAGAAGATCCAATATCTAAAACTTTCTTACCTGTAAAATCAAGATTAAAACTTTCCATAGCCTTAACTAATTTAAAGCCTCCACGTGAGACGTAGGGCACATCCTCACCTTTTAATGTCAGTTGGGTGGAAACAGGTAATTTTTCACCAGGTTTATCTACGCGCAATGCTTTTTCAGTATAAATTTGTCCAGCCATAATAAACCGCTTCGCCTTCTCCCGCGAATCTGCTAATCCCTGACGAACAACTAAAATATCCGCTCTTTCTTTTTCCATTTATTCACCCCATTTACGTCCTTAAATTTTTAAATATGATAGGAATCCAGCAAGTAATTCATCATCAAAGGCTGGTTCAATTGCTTTAATCTTTGCTAATAAATCTTTACATAAATTAATTTTATCAGATAAAGCTGTTAAAGCACCATTTGTGCCCATAATAGATGGGTAAGTATTTTTACCTAGATCTACATCTGAATGATTGTGCTTGCCTCTTGCGTCATCAGTCCACATAACTTCTTGCAGATCATTTTGAATTTGGTAGGCAATACCATAAGTCCAGGCAAATTCATCTAGTAGTCCAGCCACATCCTCTGAAATTTCAGCAATTTGTCCTGCGGCAAAGATACCATAACGAATTAATTCGCCTGTTTTATGTTTATGAACAGCTTGTAAGTCTTGCAAGTCAATTTGTTTGCCTTCAGAAGAAACATCCATCACCTGTCCGGCAATCATCCCTGTGGAACCGGCAGCTTTTGACAAACTAGCAATTAAATTTATTTTCGTTTGTAGATTATTAATATTATAGTCGTCAGCAATAAGAGCAAATGCATCCGTTAGCAATGAGTCTCCAGCTAAGATAGCTGTCGCCTCATCGAAGGCCTTATGATTGGTTAATTTCCCCCGACGATAATCATCATTATCCATAGCAGGTAAATCATCATGGATAAGTGAATAAGTATGGATATATTCTAACGCAATTGCTGTATTCATTCCGACTTTAAGATCTGTATTCAATGCTTTCAAAGTCGCCAATAATAGCATAGGACGAATTCGCTTGCCTCCAGTATTCAGAGAATAAAGCATCGATTCTTTTAGCCTATCTGGTTGACTAGTATCAAACTGATTGACCGATTGAAGAATAGCCTCATCTAAAACTGGCAAGTGTTCATCCATAAAAGTCTTTACATCCATTATTGATCACCTTGACTAGTAGTTTCTTCAAAGTTTTCTAGTTGGCCATTCTCTGTCATTAGTTTAGTCATTGTCTCTTCAGCATTTTCCAAAGTTTGGCTGCAATAATTACTCAGAATCATGCCGTCTTGAAATGCTTCCATCGACTCTTCTAATTTGATATCGCCACTTTGTAATTGATTGACAATTTCTTCTAGTTTTTCTAATGCTTCTTCAAAAGATAATTTTGAGGTATCTATCGCCATTTATGATTCTCCTTTAAATTTAGAAAATTGTTTCTTGTCTGTTCCGGTAATTTGCGCTGTGATACGTCCGTCTGCTAGTTGTATGGCTAAGGGATCACCAATATCCACTTTATTAATGGAATCTACTGGCTTTTGTTTGCTTGTAACATACGCAAAACCTTTACTCATTCGCTTCAATGGTGAAAGTAAATCTAATTGAGACATAGTCTTTTGCAAGCGATGTCCATTAGATCTTAGTTGCTGACTTTGGCTATTGATTAGTTGCTGTTGTAAATATTGTAATTTCGTACGGTAAGTATTCAAAGTAAGCAGTGGGGATCCTTGGCTTAATCTTTGATCCAAGTGCTGTACTGTAATTTTATTTGATTTTAAACTTGTTTCTTGCGCTTGAATAAGTTGCGCTTGTAGGTTTTTAAGTTTGACTTGGTGTCCTTCATACAATCGTAGCGGTTGGCGGAAAATATAAGCATTTTGATGTTCTACCAATCGCTGGCGAAGGTACTGAATACGGTTCACTTGCGCACGATACAACTTTGCTTGTAGTTCTTGGATGCGTATCACTTCTTCAGATAATACAGGAGTAGCTATTTCTGCCGCCGCTGTTGGTGTTGCAGCCCTTTGATCACTGGCAAAGTCAACAAGCGTCGTATCTGTTTCATGTCCTACTGAAGAAATAATAGGGATAGTCATTTTTCGAACGGCACGAACTACTTTCTCTTCATTAAAGGGCCATAAGTCTTCAATTGATCCACCACCACGGCCGACAATGACGGTGTCATAACCACCATGTTCAGAAACGCGTTCTAAGTTCTTTACCAACTGGTCAGCAGCATGTTTACCTTGCACTGCTGTTGGATACAAGGTTAATTGAACTACCGGGTATCGCCGTTTAACAGTCGTCATAATATCGCGAATGACTGCCCCTGACGGAGAAGTAATGACGGCAATATTTTTGGGGAAACGCGGGATTGGCCTAGGTTCAAATTGAAAAACACCTTCTTCAGTTAGTTGTTTCTTCAATTGTTCATATCGTTGATATAGAGCACCCACACCATCTGGCTCCAAATGGTCGATATATAGTTGATAACGACCTGTCTGATTAAAAACGCCAATACGGCCGATTGCGAGAACTTTCATACCATCTTCTAATTCAAATTTTAACTGATTAAATGCATTTGCAAACATCACACCAGATAGTACCGCATGATCATCTTTTAAAGAAAAATATTGATGTTTGGCCCGTTTACGAAAGTTAGAAACTTCACCAGTCACATATACTTGATGTAAATATGGATCCTTATCAAATTTCGTCGCAATATATTGCGTAAGCTGACTAACAGTTAAATAATTCTTATCAGACAATCTCTGTCACTTCCTCTAATCTATCTATCATCTGCTTAAACACCATTAATTTTGTTACTGGTCCAACTCCACCTGGTACAGGCGTAATCGCATGTGTTTTTTCTGCTACATTCTCAAAGTCTACGTCGCCTGTAACTTTACCATTCTCGTCATAAGTGGTACCGATATCAATCACTGTCGTTCCTGGTGACACCATGTCTGCCGTTAAGAAATTAGGAATCCCTACAGCGACACAAATAATATCCGCAGAACGTGTTAATTCACCCATATTTTCAGTTTGGCTATGCGCCAAGGTCACTGTGGCACCACGTTGCAACATTAATTCTGCTAGTGGCTTACCAACAATTGTTGATCGACCGATCATAACAGCTCTTTTGCCTTTGAAAATGGTATTCACTTCGTCCATTAATGTGATTGCTGAAAGTGGCGTATTTGGTACACGACTTTGATTTCCTGCCAATAAGTTCCCCAAGTGAACAGGATGGATAGCATCTAGGTCTTTTTCTGGATCAATCGCTATATTAATTTTTTGTACATCGATTTGTTTGGGTAATGGCATTTCAATCATAATACCATGTACCGAATCATCCTCATTATAGCGATGAAGCCTTGCGAATAGTTCTTCAGTTGTTGTTTCATTTGGGCAAGTAATCAATTCACTCTCTACCCCAATCTTATCAGCAAATCTCATCTTAGTTCGTGCATAAGACGCACTTGCTTCATCGTCACCACAAAGTATAATGACTATTTTGGGGTGAATACCGTTAGCTTTTAACTCACTAACTCTTTGAGTTAATAAATCTGTTTGAACTTTTACGTAATCTTTAGACCTAATTTCTATCATAATGCCCACCTTATCCATTTAGTAATGTACCAAGTATATCGAATGTTGAACTATTTTAATAGTCATGTTGACCCTACTTAGAATATTTCAATTTTAATAAGAACAGAAAAATATAAAAAGTAGAGGCCACGACACTCAAGTCCCGGCCTCTACTCTACAAAACGATTATTCAGCTGGCTTTTCACTGTCTAAGTCAGTTTTGTTTTCATCTACATCTTTACTCGCTTTTAGGTCTGTTAAGATGTTTGACAAAATGCCATTAATAAATTTACGCGCACGGTCATCCGAATATAACTTCGCTAATTCAATGGCCTCGTTAACCGCAACCACATGAGGGACCGTTTCCTCTTTAGTGAATAATAGCTCAAATACAGCCACTCTAAGAATTTGAAGATTTACTAATTCCAATCGCTGTACTGACCAATTGCCATGGATATGGTTATCGATCATTTGATCTATTTCAAAGCGATTCGCTTTAACACCTTCCACTAATGTACGTAAGTAAGCGGGAACAGTCACATCTTCTGTAACATCCGGTAATTTATCAAAATGATTTCTAGCTGAAAAATTCTCGATACTATCTTTCAACTTAATTGCATGATTTTCATACTCAATAAATTCTTCCTCAGTTAATTCTTCAAAGTTCACCTTTTGACCTAACTTACTATGGTTTTGAAGGATGTGGTTGAAGGCACTTTCCAGAGAAAGTTGCGGATTGAACTCTTGCTCATAAGATATTAATACAGCGAGTTCTCTAATTTGTGATAACCCTAATTTCATACTTGTTCCCCTTAATACGATTTATTTACTTGTTTTTTTCCATATACAAGTTCGTTACATGAACATTTACAACATCAATTGTGATGTCTGTCATGAACTTAACTTGATCGATAACCTGTGTTTGAATATTTTGCGCTACTGCGATAACAGCAGAACCAAAATACAATTCAACAGACATATCTAATACCATCTCATTTTTGTCGTTCTGATAAAGAATTACCCCGGCATCGCGTTGGAAAACATCTTGAATTGTCTTATTAGCACGTTTAATAGCCCGTACACCTTTACTTTGTAAAGCTGTTTCCGCGGCAATATTTTCGATTACTTGAGGAGCAATTTCAATTGCACCAGTAGCTTGCACCTGATTGTGCTTATATGCTTCTATTTTATCAGCCATTGTCGTTCACTCCTTATCTCAACTTACGCGCGTGAAATGTATTCTCCACCATCAGTTGTATTGATCACTAACTTGTCACCAGCATTTACAAAGAATGGGACGTTTACAACAACACCAGTTTCCATAGTCGCTGGTTTAGAACCACCTGAAGCAGTATCACCTTTAATACCAGGTTCAGTTTCTGCAACCACTAATTCTACTGTTTTAGGTAATTCCACACCTAAAACTTCAGCACCGAAAGTCATCACTTTAACTTCCATATTTTCTAACATGAATTTTAATTCATCTTCGATTTGGTTGGCTGGAATTTCAATTTGTTCATATGTTTCATTATCCATAAACACATGCGTGTCACCGTCAGCATATAAGTATTGCATGTCACGGTTCTCAATATGCGCTGTTTCTACTTTTTCCCCTGCACGCCAAGTTTTATCTAATAATGCACCTGTACGTAAGTTTTTCAATTTTGAACGAACGAAAGCTGAACCTTTACCTGGTTTAACATGTTGAAACTCAACAACACGGTATAAGTTGTTATTATCTTGGATAGTTAAGCCTGTTTTAAAATCGTTTGTTGTAATCATTTTTACATCTCCTAAAATTTTAATGTTAACAAAATTATATCACATTAAAATGCATCCTGGCTCAAAAAGTCGGATGCATTCTTTCTTCTAACCGAAATTATACGATAATCAAGTGGCGTGGTGAATGAGTCAGCACTTTATTACCATCTTCCGTTAAAACTAAATCATCTTCAATTCTAACGCCACCAATACCTTCTAAGTAAATACCTGGTTCATTCGTGATTACGGTATTTGCTTTTAGGACTTGTTTATTATGCATGCTTGCATTAGGCGATTCGTGAATATCTAAACCTATAGAGTGACCAAGTGAATGTCCAAAATCATCCCCATAGCCACTATTCGCAATGAAATCACGGGCAATCGCATCCATCTCTGCCCCGGTCATACCTGCTTTGGCTTGTTCATTTACAAGTTGATTCGCTTGAAAAACAATATCATAAATTTCTTTCATTTTACTTGAAGGTTCACCAACAGCAATTGTCCGAGTAATATCAGAAACATAGCCATTATAGTAACAACCGTAATCTAATGTTACGATATCACCTGCTTCAATCACTTTTTCAGAAGCCACACCATGGGGCATTGCAGAACGATAGCCTGAAGCAACGATTGTTTCAAAAGATACACCGCTAGCGCCTTGGCTTCTCATAAAGAAATCTAATTCATTCGCTACTTGGATTTCAGTCATACCAACTTTAATGAAACCTAGGATATGTTCAAAGGCTGCATCCGCAATTTCACATGCTCGTTGAATAATTGCCAATTCCGCTTCATCTTTTGTTTGTCGTAAAGCTTCGATCATACCAGAAGCGGGGATTAAACGAGCAGACACAATATCTTCTAACTCGTCAAATTTTGCAACTGTCATGTATTCTTCCTCATAACCAAGTTGGCTTATATTTTCATTTACGACAACAGATTGCACAAATCTTAAAGGACTTGTATGTGCTGCTGAACCACCCGCAATGATGATTTCATAGCCTTCACACTGAGTTCTTGCTTGCTCCCGATATCTAAAATCTGTGATGAAGTAAGCATTATTCGCTGTAATTAGTGCTGTACCACTTGTTCCAGTAAATCCACTAATATATCTTAAATTAAATGGGTCAGTGACATAGTAAGCATTAATACCTTCAGCTGCCATGCTTTCTTGCAAAGCACTTATTCTCTTTTCCAAACTCTTCACCTCATATTGACTTATCTATTTTATCTAAATAGAATCACTTTTATAGCCCAATTAGTATAGCATATATCAGTCTTTATTGAAACTTTGCTTTCTCTTATCGCTATTTGAATGAGTTTTCCAGCAAGTTGACTTTTGATAGTTACCTTTTTCTACTACTAGATAGGTTCAAACTACTTACATACCTTGATTCATTCTCCGATCGTATGGGACATTGGTATAAGCATATTTATGGCCATTCTCAGCTAAGAAGACTTCCGTACTAAATTGTTGATCTTTTAGGTCAACAAAAACTTGACCTTGTTTAAAGCCAATCGTCCATTTCCCATCCTTTAATTCTTGAAGGCCGTTAGTCTTCTCTTCACTTTCCAGATCACTCTGCGCTTCTACTTCACTTAATTTACCAGAAGGTATTAATGAATCATCGCTAGCAAGATCTTTCGCTTCCTCTTCTTCAATGATTTCACGATCATTTTCTTGAATCTCGGGAACATCGTCTTTCATAATTTCCAAATTGCTAACATTCATTTCATGTTGACCAGCTATCACCTTTTCAATGGCAAGCCGTGACATTATTTGTGCTTGATAAGATAGGTTAATTTCCTCATTTAATTTCATTTGACTAGTATACATATTTAAATTCACCAAATAAATAAAAGTTAAAACAGACATATATAGTAAGGAAGAAAATAATACAAAACCTTTTTTATGCATGTTTAACCTTCTTTCAATAAGGGTAAGAGTAAGGCATAACTTTTCTCGTCAGCCAGCGTAACATTAAACAAAAAATTCCCTTCCGATACTTCTTCAACCTTCAATCCTATTGCTTTTGGTATTTGTGGTTCATATCCACCATTGAGAGAATAGTTTATCCATATATGCCCATTATTATCCTTATAAAATCGGTAGATGCCTACTTTATTATCCTCAATTAAAGATAGTGTATTCGCGGTGTAGCTGACTAAATTAGTCTGAGTATGGTCTGTTAACATTTGATTTGAAAAGATATCAAAATCATCGTAAGCCATATTTTCGAACCTTTCGTAGATATTAATTTCTAAACTCATTACTGCCGTAAAAGTGAACTGAATTAAAGCATAAAAAAATATCGAATAAATGATTTCTAAAAAAGTAAATCCGGATTTCACCTTAGAATGTTTAGGTTGACTAGTAAGCTTTAAAGATTGTAACTTGACCATTTCTTTGATCCTCCAGCCTTCCTTGACTTAGGTCAATTTCAATGCCCTGATGAACACTAGCCCCAAATTGGACCGCGTTTAATTGATGGAATTGTTCACGACTATTGCTCAATTGCATTTCACTCAATCGTAACTTTTCTAGTTGCACATATTGGTTAGCGATCAACAGTAGTACCATTGAACCTATCAAAAATAGTCCTATTAAGGATTCAACTAACATGAATCCCTTTTTATCATTTTTATCATTCAATCCAGTAAAGATTAATTCTATTTTTCTACTTTTCTTCAAATACATATCGTCCTCCGGAAAATTGAAATACAATTTGATAATCCTTCGTCGGCGTGATTAGGGTAATCGTTTGAGGCTTAATATCTCCTGATGCTAATAGCTTAATTTCTTTAGCACTGAAGAATGATGTCTCCTCAGGAAATGTAAACGTTATATCTTCTGGTGAACGCTTCAATAAATTAGCTTTAAACTCTACCTGATTATCTGAAAATCGTACAAAGTGATAGCCTTTTCTCACTATAGTCTTTTTGTGGACGTATTCAAAATGCTGCATGACATTACGCATCATTACTTTTGATTCATAGCGAATAGTTGCCTGTTTCGCATATGGGACCGCAAGTATTAATGATAATGACAAAGTAAACAGCACAAGTAACATTTCAAGAAGGGTAAATCCAGACTTCCATTTGAAAATGTTCATCAGTTTCACCCTCCTAAAATGCCTTTTGTGTGATCATACTACTAACATACCTATTCAGGTTTAACTGGAATCGTATTATATTGTTCTAGTTGATCAGTTGAAATATAACCTTTATTAGCTAATTCTTCTGGCGTAAAAGCATCCTTATTCTCTTCAAGCATGTAAATTTGCCCTTGTGCCTCTACGGTCTCTACTAGCGCGCTGTTAGTAGTTTCCTCTGCTTTAGTTGCTTGCTTAGACATATTTGGTATAATGAGCAGTAGCAAGGCTGCCACAATGAATAGCACAATAACCATCTCAATTAGCGTAAAACCTTGCTTTTGACGACTTTTTTTGATCAATTTTATTAATAATTTTTTCATTTTTAACTCCCCCTAAATGGTTTCTAACATTGTTAGCATCGGTAACATTAGAATCAAATAAACCATGACAACACATATAGCGACGGTAACAAACAAAATCGATTGGGTAACTTTTATACGTTGGTCTATCAATTGGTACAGTAGCCGTAAAACCCTTTGACTATATAACCTTGTTTTTACTGCTAATTGATTTAGCAGCTCTCCTTGAAGGACTATTGCTGGAAATTCATGAGTAAAAACGTCCACAGATTTTAAACTGTCAGCAAATGAAGCCCCCTGGTTATATTGACTATCTAAGTATTCACCGAAAGCTTGAAGAAAAACTACTTCATTCTGTTTCCTCAACGATTCAGTAATTTGACGTACGGAATAACCTATTTTGAAAAGTTGGCTAAATTCATAGGCAAAAAAATGGGTGTAATACAGTCTAAACAGCTTACCAATAACTGGCAATTTGACATATAACTTTGCCCTATCGAGCGGATTAGTTTTCCTTTTCCAAATAAGATAAATAAACAAGATAATGAGCAAGAAAATTGAAACCCCTATCATAATTACAGGCAGCTCTTGCAAGAAGGTCAATAGATAGGTCAGTAACTTGTTGCTCTCCCCTATTGCCATCACATTCAATTGTGGCAGTAGAAACACACGTAAACCAAATAGCATGGCAAACATTAAACAAATCAAGGCAAGGGGGTAGATTAATACCCCTTTCAACTTTTTCAACTGCTGGTCACGTTCCTGTATATACTTCGCGATCACTTCTAATCCCGATCCAAAATTACCAAAAGCTTCTGCAACTTGAATTTGATAAGCTATATTACCTTTAATATTCATCAATGCAATGACCTGATAAAAATATTGTCCTTCAGAAAAACCCTTACTCATTCTTCTGAAGGTAGTCTCCTGCTTAGGAAAAATAATAATCAAAAACGCAAAAATCTCTAACATAGGAAAGCCTTCTTGTAGCATTTCTGCAATATACAAAAGGACAGTGGCTTGTAAATGAGGTTGCCAGGAGGAGGTGATTTCAACGTTTGCTAATTGTTTCCAATTGATATTCTTCCATGCTTGTTTGCGAAATGTAGCCATGATCATAAGCCTCCTTTAGTAATAAATTTAATGATTTAAATTTAGCGGGATAGTTATGATTTATAATAAAATCAGTTAACGCTTTACCATGCAACAATTCAAATAAGGCAAGTTTTTCAGTTGGATCAAGATTCGCCCCCTGTTCTTTCACCTGTGGGACTAGTCTCTGTGCTACGACTAGTAGGAGTGTTTGTACCAATTGTTCGTTAGTTATCCCTAATTCTTTTAATCGGCCGATAACCCCAAATGTGTTTTTAGCATGGATAGTTGCTAATACAAGGTGACCAGTTAAAGAGGCCCGGATAACCATTTTGGCAGTCTCCTCGCTTCGGATTTCGCCAATCAAAATAATATCTGGATGATGACGTAAGCTTGCTGTTAGCAAACGATCATAAGTAATGTCTGCTTTTTCATTTACTTCAGTCTGTAGAAAAGTTGGTTCTTTAATTTCAATCGGTTCTTCAATTGTGATTATTTGACTGGCTTTTTCTTTGTATGCATTTCTAAGCAGTTGATAAATAGTGGTCGTTTTACCCGATGAAACTGGTCCGGAAAATATGATTAGTCCACTTTTTCGTTTCATATATTTGTTCATAGTATCGTAAGCCGCTTGATTGAATTGGTTTGCCTTAAAACTGTTAGATAGTTTGTCATGAAAAACTCTAATAACTAAAGATTCATGCATCAGATAATTGGATATTGATGATAAACGTAGTTCAATTTTGTCGTCTACCAAATCATACACGATGGCGCCATCTTGTGGCATCCGTTTTTCGCCTACATCCATATTCGCTGTATATTTCAGTAATCGAATCAGTTGACTACCCTTTTCAAATTCTAGTGTGTCCAGTAAAACTAATTGATGTCCGTCTCTTAGAAAAATATGATACAGCTGACCTTCTGGCAATATATGAATATCGTCTGATTTTTTTAAAATCGCCATTCGAATCATTTCGTCAATAATATCTTTCAACCTACCACCTCCGTTTTTTATCAGGTCATATAGTTCATACGTAAAAACGCTAAAAATATGCTGAAAAAATGAAAATAATATGCAAAAAAAAGCTCATCTCACTTTTTTGCTTGCTTTTGCATGATAAACATCCGTTTTAATTTTGAAAAAATTTGTAAATGATATACTTTAAGTTAGGCCGTCAAAAACGGCACTACAAAAAGGGAGGGAACTGCAATGGATGACATCGTAAATCGTTTATATCAAATTGAAAATACGGCTAAGGATGCAGAGAATACGGTTCAAGATAAAAAAATGATGATTAAAAAATCATTTGATGAGAAGAAACGTGATTTTTTTGAGGTATCAAATGATGCTTATGCTAAGAAAATCGAAGCGACAAAAGAATCTTTTAGTTCTGAAGACTATGAAACATCTCATAATCTTTCTGCTAAATTTTCCCGCAAAATGCAACGTATTCAAGATATTATTGATAATGAACATGGTCTGTATGTAGACGCGTTCATGGAAAAAGTAACGAAGCTTGGAGTCGATGAAATTGGATAACTTTACTGCTATAGATACAAAAATTCATGGTATGCGGAAACATTTATTGACTAGGGAAAAGATTGAGGCAAATGGTAATATTCGAAGCTTAAACGAGTTATACACGCTAATCACCGAAAATCCTTCTTACCAAAAGGCAGCAGAAGTACTAAATACTGATGTCTCTTCGCGAGAAGATATTGAGTTGATGTTAAATTATGGCAATTTCTTTGAATTTTTAAAAATATATCGATTTGCCTCATTGCAACAGCGTGCTTTTCTAAAACGGTTCGCCATGTTCTTTGAAGCCTGGTTTATCAAACATACTTTGAGAACTGTAGTCAATCGCGGTGAGACAACGGTCATAATGAGCCCTGTCACACATTATCTAGATGATAATCGTGGCTTCAAGACGACTGACCTCATCATGGCAACTGATGTAAGTGCTGTTGTCGATGCGCTTTCTGATACCATTTATGGCCCTTTCTTTCAAAAATATAGCCATTTATTTAGTCAAAATGACTATGAACGCTATGAATTTGAAATTTCCTTTGACCAATTTGTTATTCAGCAAATTTGGCACGCGGGTAAAAAATACTTAGTCGGCGAATCACTTACAGGATTCAAAAAACTGTTTGGTGCCAGATTTGATATTCTAAATATTTTTACCATTTATCGTTTGAAATTCCTGTATCAATTAAGCGACAACGAAGTGACCTCTGCTTTAGTAGATGCCAAATATCGATTAAATGATGAGTACATTGATCGATTGCTACAAGCACCTGATATTCGCAATTTTGAAATCACGGTTGCTGAACTAGGATATGGTGATATTTTTGAACACCTATCAACTTCGGAATCCTTACAAAAATATGAAGAAAGATTTTTAAGTTCCCTACAAAAACATCTAGCAACTAGAGCGCCTAAATCAATGTTTGCAATTATTAATTACTTAGAAGATAGTCGCCGTACTTTATTGATTTTAGAGGAATTAACCGAACGAATTACATATAAAAACATCTCACCTATAGAAAGGAGTTTAAATCAATGATAACCGAAATGCGCTTAGTCAATATTACTGGTCCTCGCGACGATATTGACCGGATGGCGGATCGTTACTTGACCCACTATCCAATCCATTTAGAAAATGCGTTGAAGGAGTTGTCAGAGATTCGAACACTTCGTCCCTATACAAGTCCAAACCCTTATGAACCTTGGGAAGAACGAATTGATAACTTATTAGATTATACAAATGTGGAACATGGAGATGATATCCATATTGAAACACCTATGTCCTTTTCAGAAACAAAATCACTAGTCACTAAAGTTGAAGATAGCCTTAAAAAAGAGCTTGAAGCCATTGCTAGAGTGCAAGCTGACCATGACAAAGCTCAAGAAAACTTATTAATGTTTCGACCATTTCAATCTATTGATTTTACATTAGATAAAATATACGAAATGAACCACATTAAATTCCGCTTTGGTCGCTTTACGCGTGAAAACTATCGTAAATTTGAAAAATATGTTGAAACTATGGTGCCAGCAATTTTTGTGAAAAGTGAAGAGACAGAAAAATATGTTTATGGGGTTTATTTCACTCCTGATGAAGCTCGCCAACGTGTAGATGCATTACTATTCTCACTAGCTTGGGAACGTATCTATCTACCTGAAGAAACGGGCAGCTTCCGTGATATAACGCATAAATATCAAAATCTTGTTGAAGAAACTGAGAGCCAATTAATCCAGTTGAAACGTAAAATGCGTGCCTTAGTTACCCCAGTAGCACCAGACTTATTAGCAGCCAAAAGTCGGTTAATAGACTTGTCACAAGCTTTCGGTGTACGTAAATTTGCAGCGATTACACGTGAAGAATTTGCACAGAAAGAAACGCGTTATTTATTAATCGGTTGGATGGCACAATCAGATGCGCAAAAATTTAGCGACGATGTGAAGAATGATCCAAACGTGACCATGTATATCGAAGACGAAGATGACAATAGTCACTTGAATCCACCAACTAAAATGAAGAATAACTTCCTTATTCGCCCTTTTGAATTATTAACCAAAATGTACGGAGTGCCAAATTATCGTGAAATTGATCCAACATCGATCGTAGGTATTTCTTACTCCCTTCTTTTTGGTGCCATGTTCGGAGATATTGGGCAAGGATTCGTACTATTCCTAGTTGGTCTTCTTGGCTTCTTCAATAAAAAAATGCGACCAATCGGCATGCTAGCCCCAATCGGGTTAAGCTCTACAATCTTCGGATTTTTATATGGGTCAATTTTCGGATTTGAAGATGTCGTTCCTGCATTATGGTTACATCCGATGACACATATGACTGATATTCCCTTCTTCGGTAGTCTAAATACAGTATTTATCGTAGCCGTTGCTTTTGGGATGTTCTTAATCCTAGCAACAATGATTATCAATATTGTGCAACGTTTTAACGCCGGAGAAAAATGGGAAGCGATTTTCGATAAAAATGGTATCGCCGGTTTTATCTTCTATTTCGTATTAGTTGGTATGCTAGTGCTTTATATGTCTGGACATACGATTCCAGCAATGGGCATCTTAGTTGCTATTCTGGCCCTATCATTAATTACAGTGGCCTTTAAGGAAGAGATTATCAACAAATTAGAAAACCATAAAGAAGAAAATGGCGACAACATCGTGATTAAAGGTTTAACCATCTTCTTCGAAACCTTTGAAACTTTATTAACTTACTTCTCAAACTCAATTTCATTTGTCCGTGTGGGCGCATTCGCAATTTCCCATGGTGCAATGATGAGTGTGGTATTGATGTTTGCTGGTGCAGAAAATTCAGGCAATATCAACTGGTTAGTCATTATTTTGGGTAACCTATTTGTAACTGGTTTTGAAGGTTTAGTTGTAGCAATTCAAGTTTTACGTCTTGAATTCTATGAAATATTCAGTCACTTCTATCGTGGCGATGGTATTGAATTTAAAAATATTTGGATTAAAGATTAAAGGAGAAAATAAAAATGACAACAGAATTATTAATTAAACTAACTATGGTTGCAACTTTCGTTTTAGGTTTTGTTTTACCATTTGGTTATTTCTACACTGGTAAAAAGACTAAAAAACGTTACAAAAAATCATTAACCACTAACTTAGTATTCGTAGTAGCTGGTATCCTGATTGCCATTGTATTAGCTTACAACCCTGAAGTTGCCTTAGCATCTACTGGTGCTGCTGCAGAAACTGCAGGAGACGCTGCAGGCCTAGCAACAGGTCTTGGTTATATCGCTGCTGCATTATCTACTGGTTTATCTTGTGTCGGTGGTGGTATCGCCGTTGCATCAGCTGCGTCAGCTGCCCTAGGTGCGATTTCAGAAGACGGTTCAATCTTCGGTCGTTCTTTAATCTTCGTTGGTCTTGCTGAGGGTGTTGCCCTTTACGGTTTGATCATCTCATTCATGATTTTAGGTCAACTATAATGAAAGCTTACGTAATCTGCGATAACTTAGACACTTTGACTGGATTGCGATTAGTGGGTATTGAAGGTGAAATTGTAAAACCTGCGGCATTTGAACCTGCTTTTAATCGAGCGATAGCAGATAAAAGCATTGGCATTCTTTATATTTCACCTTCATTAATTGACAGTAATCAAGACCTTGTAAATGATGTTCGCTTTAATCAAGCGACACCACTTATCACTTCAGTCTTAGGTGCAAACGAATATCAAAATGCGACCAATACGATTGCGGAAACAATTCAACACGCAATCGGTATTCAATTATAGAATGGGAGTTTTAAGCAATGGATTTAGAAGATAAATTTGCTTATTTTGAAACGCAAGTGAACCAACAAGCACAAAGTATTATTGATGAACAAGTCAACCAATACGAATCTACTTTGCAAAAAGACTATGATGAATTCGTTAAGAATACGAATCAAGAATTTGAGGCAAAATTTGTAAATGCAAAGAAAGATATGCGAAAAGAGTTAAATAAAAATATTTCTCAAAGTCAAATTCATTTACAACGTGATTTGTACTTACAAGAAGAAAAATTGAAAAAATCTTTATTCGCTGACTTTAACGAAGCGATTCAAAATTATATGCAAACAGATAAATATCGCAACCAATTGATTGTGATGGTGAGAAATTTAAAGAATTATGCAGATAAAAATAGTGAACAGTTAGTGGTTTATATCAATCATTCTGACCAAGCCCTTCAATCGTTCCTATTAGAAGAAACAAATGCGAATATTCAAATCTCGGATCGAGAGTTTCTAGGTGGCGTGCGGGGTGTATTGAAAGATCGTCAAGTATTAATTGATTATTCTTTCTCTACCCTATTAGCGAACACTGAAGATGAATTTACAATAAAGGAGGTTGAAGACTAGAATGGCAAACGAAAATTTAATTTATTCAATATCAGGTCCCATCGTTAAAATTGCTGGTCCAACCGACTTATCTATGCAAGAAATGGTACACGTAGGTGAAGATAAATTAGTTGGAGAAGTTATTTCAATTAATGAAAAAGAAACAACTATCCAAGTTTATGAAGAAACTGCTGGTATCCAACCTGGAGAACGCGTTTACGGAACCACAATGCCGATTAAAGTACAATTAGGCCCTGGCCTTCTAAATAATATTTATGATGGTATTGAACGTCCGCTAGTTGAAATCGAAAAACAATCAGGCTATATGATTAAACGTGGTGTACAAGTTGACTCTTTAGATAAATCGATTTTATGGCACGTGAAACCAGTTGTTGCGGTCGGTGACCAAGTTTCTGGTGGTGAAATTATTGCTGAAATTCCAGAATCTAATGCCATTACTCATAAAGTCCTTGTACCACCTACAACGGTTGGTGAAGTGGTTGAAGTCGTTGCTGAAGGTGAATACACAATCGAAGATATCTTGGTTAAGGTACGCCGTTTTAATGGTGATATTGATGAAATCAAAGCATATCAAGAATGGCCAATCCGTCAAGCACGTCCGGTAGCTTCACGCTTTGAATCAACTACTCCTCTAGTGACTGGACAACGGATTATCGACTCTGTTTTCCCAATTGCTAAAGGTGGTACTGCTGCAATTCCTGGTGGTTTCGGTACTGGTAAAACAACTATGCAACACCAAATTGCCAAATATGCTGATGCTGATGTTATTGTCTATATTGGTTGTGGTGAACGCGGGAATGAAATGACCGAAGTACTTGAAGACTTCTCAAAATTGATTGACCCTCGTTCAAATGCACCTTTGATGGAACGTACTGTTTTAATCGCCAATACTTCAAACATGCCCGTAGCAGCCCGTGAAGCTTCTATTTATACAGGATTAACAATTGCGGAATACTATCGTGATATGGGTTATGACGTGGCAATTATGGCCGATTCAACTTCTCGTTGGGCTGAAGCTTTACGTGAATTATCCGGTCGACTAGAAGAAATGCCTGCAGAAGAAGGATTCCCAGCATACCTAGCTAGCCGTATTGCAACATTCTATGAACGTGCTGGTTACATGCGAAACTTAAACCAAACTGAAGGTTCTGTTTCGATCATCGGGGCTGTTTCTCCTCAAGGTGGGGACTTCTCTGAGCCAGTTACTCAAAATACGAAACGGTTTGTTCGTTGCTTCTGGGGATTAGATTCAGAACTTGCCCACAAACGTCATTATCCAGCAATTAACTGGATGAATTCATACAGTCAATATGTAGATGACTTGGGTGCTTGGTATACTGCACATGTTTCTGAAAAATTCCTAGCAAACCGTGCGGAAATGATGGCGCTATTACATGAAGAGGATCAATTAATGGAAGTTGTTAAGTTAATCGGTTCCGATGTCCTGCCTGACCATCAAAAACTAGTCTTACAAACAGCTCGTGTCTTCCGTGAAGGTTTCTTACAACAAAATACTTTCCACAAAGTTGACTCTGCTGTACCAATGGCCAAACAAGAAAAAATGATGGATGTCATTTTATACTTACATCACCGGGCTAAATCATTAATTCAATGGGGTATGCCAATGTCATATCTAAACAAATCAAATATTTTCACTGATATTATTAATATGAAGTACACAACATCGAATGATAATCTAGATGATTTCGATCACTACTTCACTGATATCGATAATTTCTATGAAAAAGCTATGCAAGAGAACGGTTAAGGGGGAATAATAATGGCAATAGAATATTTAGGATTAAATTCCATTAATGGCCCTCTAGTAGTTGTAGATGGTGTTAGAGGCGCTGCATATAACGATATCGTACGTTTTCGCGTGAATGGTAACGAAGAAAAACTAGGTCAAATTATTACAATGGAAGGCGAAAAAGCTGTTATCCAGGTATTCGACTCTACTACTTCAATGTCTTTAGATAACACGCATACGCAGTTTACTGGACATGGTTTAGAAATCGAGCTTGCACCAGAAATTCAAGGACGTGTCTTTGATGGTATCGGTCGCCCAATCGATGATTTAGGTCCTATTCACTCTGATATCAAACGTGATGTGAATGGCGCACCATTAAATCCGGTTTCGCGAGTATACCCTCGTGACTACATTGAAACAGGATTCTCGGCAATTGATGGCTTAATGACTTTAATTCGTGGCCAAAAATTACCTATCTTTTCTGGTGATGGTATGAGCCATAACCAAGTAGCTGCACAAATTGTTAAACAAGCTAAGTTAGGTGAAGATTCTGATGAAGAATTTGCTGTTGTATTCGCTGCGATGGGTGTAAAACACGATATCGCTGATTACTTCCGCCGTTCTTTTGAAGAGTCTGGTGCAATGGAACATGTGACGATGTTTGTAAACACAGCTGATGATCCCGTAATGGAACGTTTAATTACACCACGGGTGGCATTAACTACAGCTGAATATTTAGCTTATGATTTAGGCAAACATGTGTTAGTTATTTTAACAGATATGACCTCTTTCGCTGAAGCATTACGTGAAGTGTCTTCTGCTAAACAAGAAATCCCTTCCCGTAAAGGTTATCCTGGTTACTTATATTCTGAATTGGCAACGATTTATGAACGTGCTGGCATTGTGAAAGGCAAACCTGGATCAGTAACACAAATTCCAATTCTAACTATGCCTAATGACGATATTACCCACCCTATCCCTGACCTTACTGGTTATATTACCGAAGGACAAATTGTATTAGACCGTGTAATTGAAGGTAAAAATGTTTATCCTCCGGTTGGGATTTTACCATCACTCTCTCGTTTGATGAAGGATGGTATTGGTGAAGGTTATACGCGTGAAGACCATTCGGACGTATCAAACCAACTATTTGCCTCATACTCTGGTGCCAATGAAGCCAAATCATTAGCTTCTGTTATCGGAGAGGAAGAGTTATCAGATGTTGATAAACTCTATTTAAAATTCGGTGAATTATTTGAACAAAACTTCGTTGGTCAAGGTCAAGATGAAACAAGAACAATTCAAGAAACCCTAGACCTTGGATGGAAATTATTGGGCATTTTCCCGCGTGAAGAATTAACACGTATGGATACTGAAGTTCTAGACAAATATTATAAAAACACAGCTGACGAAGTTTTAAACCAACAAGCAACAGATCAGCCCCTAATATAAGGTGGTGAAAATGAATGGATATTAATAGCACCCCTACCAAGGGAAATTTAATGCAGATTCAAAAATCATTGGATTTATCTCGTAACGGTTATCTATTGATGGACCGGAAACGAATTATTTTGATGAATGAGTTAATTGAATTGCTAAATAAGGCATCCGGCTTACAAGATGACTTAAAAAAAGCTTATGAGTTGGCTTATCACAAACTTTCTATAGCAGCCTATGAAAATGGAATGTTGAGTGTACACGATGCATCTAATAACGTAAATGTTGAAGACGATATCCAGTTAAAAGTTCGTAGTGTTATGGGGTCAGAGGTTCCTGAAATCAATTATCAGCCCCGTCCCATGAAGCCTGCTTACTCATTTCAGGACCATACAGTGGCTATTGATGAAGCAAGGATTGCCTTTCGTAAGGTAAAAGAGTTGCTCATTCAGATTGCTGAGGTAGAGAATGCAGCATATCGTTTAGCGAATAATATGCAAAAAACACAAAAACGTGTAAATGCGCTACAAAATGTGACGATTCCACAGTTGGAAGGTGCACAAAAATCAATTTCTTCTGCCCTTGAAGAAAAAGAACGTGAAGAATTTACACGTCTTAAAGTGGTTAAACGCATCTTAAATAACAAATAGAACATATAGAATAGAAAAATGACCTATGTTACCGGGCTTATCCTGTTAAACATAGGTCATTTTCTTTAATTAAAAGGTGGTGGTAAGAAATGTATCTTCTCTTACCACCACCTTTTATATAATATATATCTGATTTTATCGGCTTATTCAGGCAATTGTGTATTGTAATGTACATTTTGTACATCGTCATCATCTTCTAATAAGTCAATTAAAGTCTCAAGCTGGCCAGCTTTATCTTCTGGTATCTCCAACATTGTTTTAGCTACCATTGTCAATTCAGCTTGTGCCAATTTGAATCCTTGTTCTTCTAAAGCGTCTCTTACTGATGTAAAGTCAGTAGCTTCAGTAGAGATTTCAAATACTTCATCAGAAGTCGTCATATCTTCTCCACCAGCTTCGATAACATTCATCAACATTTCATCTTCATCAAGATCTAAACCTTCACGTTCGATAACAATATAACCTTTACGATCAAACATATAAGCTACAGATCCTGACTCACCCAATGAGCCACCATTTTTATTAAAGATAGTACGAACACTTGTAAGGGTACGGTTAGTATTATCTGTTAAAGTTTCAACTAAAATGGCGATACCACCTGGGCCGTAACCTTCGTAAGTAACTTCATCATAGTTTTCACCAGCATTATTACTAGAACCTTTTTCAATCGCACGATTTACATTGTCGTTTGGCATATTTGCTGCTTTAGCTTTATCCATTACCAATCGTAAAGATGGGTTTGAGTCTGGATCTGGTCCACCCGATTTCGTCGCCATATAAATTTCACGAGAAAGTTTTTGAAAGACTTTCGCACGCTTAGCATCGGTTACACCTTTTTTATTTTTAATCTTGCTCCATTTATTATGTCCTGCCAAGATATATACCCTCTTTCATGTAATATTCCACTAGACTATTATATCAAAGTATTGACATCATAGCAATGAAGGCTATTTTGACGCTGAATTTGGCACCATTACTTCAACATGAGATGGCAACACCGTTATTTCAATCGGTAAAGCTGGCCCTTCGTCTCCGTCAACATTTACTTTTACTTGCTCTGCATCCTCATTAACAATACTGATAGCAACTTTTTTGACATTATAGGTAATCATATTGTTGGCTTCAGAGATATAGCCACCATTCAATTCTTGGATCATTCCAGGTAGTTCTGCTAATAGATTTTCATCTCTGAGCGTCATAATGTGTAATAATCCATCATCTGGCTTTGCGTTGGCAATCATATTTTCAATAGAACCCACACTATTTGTCAAGGCAATGATAATTACTTTTGTGGAAAGTTCCATTTCTTCGTCATCATCTAGCACTAATCTATATGTATATTGATCATCCTTTAGTACCGCACGCATTGAATCACGTATATAAGCAAAAAAGCCAAATTTAGACTTTTCTTCACTAGATGTTTCCATCACTGCTGAAGGGATTGATCCAATCGCTGCGACATTACAGAAATATTGGTCATTTATTTTAGCGATATCAATTCGTCTAGTATTAAAGTTTGCCAATGCTTTAGCGGCTTCCTTAGGGTCTAAACTAATTCCCAGTGCACGGGCAAGGTCGTTGGCTGTACCAAGTGGAATAAAACCAAACTTAATCTTTGAATCTGTTTCGGCAATACCCGAGATA
Source organism: Aerococcaceae bacterium 50-4 (assembly GCA_041223225.1). Lineage (GTDB taxonomy): Bacteria > Bacillota > Bacilli > Lactobacillales > Aerococcaceae > Aerococcus. Next base: position 7,557 of record JBCLPQ010000014.1, on the reverse strand, counting down.
CCTTCATTTACTGTTCCATCTCCACCGACCACAACAACGGCTTCATACCCTTCATCGCTTGCTTCGCGTGCCCATTTAATAGCATCGCCTTCACCTTCAGTTAACCTGGTATCGATATCATCAAAAGAAGCAGATAAAGCTTTTTCTAAATCACCTTGTATTTCTTTTCCAACCCCCTTACCTGACGCTGGGTTTATAATCAACATTACTTTAGACATGCCCACTACCTCCAATTCATTTTTATTACTTTTATTTTACTAGACCAATTGAGAATTAGCTATATTGATCCTTGTAATACTTTGAAGACGAATAAAAGTGGCAGTATCTTTTACATTCATTTTACAGTAGGGAATTCACATAGCATGTATACAATTGTTTTGATATAATAAATAGCAAATCGAGCTATTTTTAAATATAAATATGATATAGAAAAGTGTGTGTATAGTGAAGAAGAAAAATAATGAAGAAAAGAAAACAACTGGGAACAAACTTTCTGGTTCAGAAAAAGTCATGTTCTATGTGAATGTCGCTTTCAAATCCCTCGCTAAAATCTTTCTCGTCCTATTGCTCATTCTCTTCTTAGGTGGGTCTTTGGGACTTGGTTTAGGATCAGGTTACTTCATTGGGTTAGTGGAGGATATGCCTATACCGACTGAAGAAGAACTAGCGAATGCGGTTGAAAATGCTGGTGAAATTTCTACTATGACTTATAGTGATGATACAGAGATTTCCAGCATTCGTGCTGATTTGGTCCGTGAAAATACAGAGCTAGAAGATGTTAGTCCTTATATTGTTAATGGTCTTGTTGCCACTGAAGACGAAAACTTTTTCGACCATGATGGGGTGGTACCCTCAGCAATTATTCGCGCAGGTGCTTCGACATTTTTAGGTGTGGGTGGTAGCTCTGGTGGTTCAACTATTACCCAACAGTTAATCAAACAAAAGCTATTAACTAACGAAGTCTCTTTTGAACGTAAAGCCAAAGAAATTTTGTTGGCCATGCGATTAGAGAATCATTATTCTAAAGAACAAATTCTACAAGGTTATTTAAATGAATCACCTTACGGTCGTAATAATAAAGGGGAAAATATTGCAGGAATCGAAACCGCGGCTCAAGGAATTTTTGGTGTTACTGCTAGTGAAGTGAGCTTGCCACAAGCTGCTTTCTTGGTAGGTATTCCACAAAACCCGTATACCTATACCCCCTTCTTACAATCAGGAGAGTTGAAGGAAGCTGAATATTTAGAAGATGGGATTACCCGTTCACATGAGGTATTACAGCGGATGCGACTAACCAACTATATAACTGAGGAAGAATATCAAGAAGCAATTAATTATGATATTACCCAAGACTTTTTAAGTGCTGGAACTAGCGAAGATGTCCCTGATGAACGAAATTCTTATATCTATCAGGCAGTGGAACTTGAAACCATTGATATTTTAATGGAGCAAAAAGTTGCCGCTGATGGCCTTACAATGGGTGATGTTAATGCAAATGATCAGTTGTATAACCAATATTACGCTGAGGCAGAAAGTCAAATGCGTAACGGTGGATTGACGATCAAAGCCACTGTAGATCCTGATATTTACGAAACTATGAATTCAACAGTTCAAGAATTTTCTGCATCATTTGGGACAACTTATTATGATGAAACAACAGATGCTGAAACTGGAGAAACCATTGAAACCGAAGAGCCGGTTCAAAATGGTACAGTTTTATTAGACAATGATACTGGACAAGTGCTTGGATTTGTTGGTGGTATTGACTTTGATACCAGCCAAGTAGACCATGCCTTTAGATCTCGCCGTTCACCTGGTTCATCGTTAAAACCGATATTGACATATGCACCAGCCTTACAAGAACAAATAGCAGGTGCTAACACTATGTTAGCTGATACCTATACGCGTATTGTAGAGCCAAACGGCCGCGTATATGAACCAACAAACTTCGGTACAACCATTTCAAATGATTTTGTAACTGCTAGATATGCGCTATCAACGTCAATGAATAACCCTACTCTTTCCTTGTATAATGAACTATTAAATCAAGGTGTAGATGTACAATCGTACGCCTATAAGATGGGCTTAGATGAAGCCATAACACCTGATGAATTCCAAAATATCGCGCTTTCACTAGGTGGGACTACTTATGGGCCAACCGTATTAGAGAATGCTGCGGCCTTTGCTACATTTGCTAACGGCGGTGTCTACGTTGAGCCATATTTAATTGAAACGATTACCGACTCAAATGGTAATGTAGTTTACCAACATCAAGCACAAAAGGAACGTGTCTTTGATGAAGATGTAGCTTATATTATTTCAGACATCCTAAAAGATGCGACAAGCACTGGTGCGATGGCTTCTTACAAATCGCAAATGGACAGTGATTTGGATTGGTTTATGAAAACTGGTACTTCAGAACAGTTTAGAGACTTATGGGCAAATGGTTCTACACCAAATGTGACCCTTACGTCTTGGATTGGTTATGACAATATTACCCAAACTCGTGACTTATACAGTCAATCAGAAAACGCTGTATACGGTACACCAGCGCAACGTTCATTACGTTACTGGACAACCTTAGGAAACCGACTAAACTATTACTATCCAAATACTATGGGTTCTGGTGAAGTATTAGCGCAACCTGAAGGTGTTCACGAAGAAACCGTTGTGACTGAAACAGGCACGCAAGCTGGAAGCTTTGAAGGTCCTTATAATACAAATTACACTATTCCTTCATCCGCAGCTACAAATACTGAACTATTTACAGCTGCTATGGATCCAAAAGAACCAAGCTTTACATTTGGTATTGGTGGTTCCATGGATGACTACATGAATAAATTAGAACCATACCGTTCTAAATCAAATGCTTCTGTGAATACTAAAGTAAGAGAAGTATTAGAGTCCTTTAGATTACGTAGTGCAGAAAATGAACAACGTCGTCAAGAACTTGAAGAAGATAATGTTGAACAAGATGGTTAACCTAAGTTAACTAATTCAAAAACGGGCTAGCAAATACTTGCTAACCCGTTTTTTTGTATTGAAATTACTAAGTATTTAAGCAATTGTTAAAGCGTCTAAAGTTTTCATGTCTGCTTTAGAAATTTCAAAATCTAACTCAGCATTGGCAAGAATGTACTCTTCATGCACAGATTTCGGTAAAATAATATGCCCTTTTTGCAATGGGTAACGATAGCATAATTGTGGTACAGATACTTCATATTTGTCTGCGATTGCTTTAATGTCTTCATTACCTAATAAACGACCTGTCCCTAACGATGAATATGCTTCAACAATGATGTCGTTAGCTTCACAATATGACACAATATCATCTTGTGTGTACCCGATGTGATATTTAATTTGATTTACAACCGGTTTAATTTTAGTATTTTCAATTAAATGTTGTAAGTCATCCGCATTAAAGTTTGAAACACCGATTGCACGGACTAAACCTTTGTCATATAGCTCTTCTAGTGCACGCCATACTTGAATATTTTCTTCATAGAAGCTAGGACGTTTATCATCGGTTCTAGAGAAGAATCGCCAAGGTGTTGGACAATGCACGAGTAATAAGTCGATATAATCAGTATCTAAATCCTTTAATTCTTGATAAAAATTATCCATTGCTGCTTCATAAGTTTTGGCTTCCCCACGAACTTTTGTCGTGATGAAAATATCCTCACGGTGAACATTTGATGATTTAATACCTTCTCCTGTTCCTTTGGAGTTTTCATAAGCATGCGCGCCATCAATATGTTTGTAGCCATTATTTAAGGCAAAACGAACAGAGCTTACCGCTTCAGCAGTAGGTGTTTGCCATGTTCCTAATGCGATTTGTGGGATTTCTACCCCATTATTTAAGGTTAATGTTTGATTTAATAAATTCATGTGATTTCCCCTTAACTAAAATTCAGTTTTCACTGTATATATATTATAGATTGAAATGATTTATCTACCAAATAAAAGCCCTTACCTTGTGATAAGATAAGGACTTTGGCTATGTTACTATATCTGTTAGTTTTTAAGCGACTGGATTGGTGCAGGAATTCGACCACCACGATGTATAAAGGTGTTAGGAGAAGTTCTGTTGACTTGCATTACTGAACCTTCACCGAATAGACCACCAAAGTTCAGTACTTCATCGTCTCGACGTCCAATTGCCGGAATCACACGAACAGCTGTTGTTTTTGAATTAATCATCCCAATTGCTGCTTCATCCGCAATAATAGCTGAGATGATTTCTGGTGTTGTATCCCCCGGAATGACAATCATATCTAAACCAACTGAACATACAGCTGTCATAGACATTAATGTTTCAATATTTAACGTGCCATTTGCTGCTGCTGCAATCATTCCTGCATCTTCTGTAACAGGGATAAAGGCACCTGACAAACCACCAACATTGGATGAGGCCATTATACCGCCTTTTTTAACGGCATCATTTAGCATGGCTAAAGTGGCTACAGAACCATGAGCACCTACTTGGTCTAAACCAATTTCCTCTAAAATATGTGCTACTGAATCACCTACAGCCGGTGTAGGCGCTAGGGACAGGTCTACAATCCCAAAGGGTACATCTAGCATTTTAGAAGCTTCTGTCCCTACTAATTGGCCCATACGAGTGACTTTGAAGGCAGTTTGCTTAATCGTATCTGCAACAGTTTCTAGTGAAGCATCTTTGGGTAATTCAGCCAGAGCATTACGCACAACGCCTGGTCCAGAAACCCCAACATTAATCACAACATCCGGTTCACCTTGCCCATGAAAAGCACCTGCCATGAACGGATTATCTTCAACTGCATTACAGAAAACCACTATTTTTGATGCGCCCATGCTTTCCTTTTCTTGTGTGAGCTCTGCTGCCTTACGAACAACTTCACCCATCATTTTTACAGCATCCATATTGATACCGGCACGTGTTGACCCGATATTCACCGACGAGCACACATGTTCAGTTTCAGCCATGGCTTGTGGTATAGATTCAATTAATGCTTGATCACCAGCAGAAAATCCTTTGTGTACTAAAGCTGAATAGCCACCAATATAGTTCACACCCACCGCATTTGCCGCCTTATCTAGCGCATGTGCATACTTCAATGGGTCTCCAGCTGAAGCAGCTAATAATTGAGATATGGGCGTCACAGCGATACGTTTATTCACGATAGGAATCCCGTATTTTTCTTCGATTTCTTCTCCTACTTTAACCAAGTCCTTGGCCACAGTCGTGATCTTATCGTAAATTTTTTGGCATGACCGGTCGATATCTGGATCTGCACAATCAATTAATGAAATACCCATTGTAATTGTACGGATATCTAAATTATTATCCTTAATCATTGAAACAGTTTCAATGATATTATTCATTTCTAACATTTTCCTTCTCCTTAACTGAATTAAATTTTATGCATGGCGTTAAAAATATCTTCGTGCATTACATAAACTGCCATTTCAGTTAATGCATCTTTAATTGCTTTTTTAAAGTCCTCAAATTCAACGTTTAAATCATCAATATTGACAATCATTACCATGGTAAAAAGATCTTGCATAATAGATTGTTCTACATCCACAATATTGGCGTTCAGTTCAGCACACTTGCTAGCTGCTTTTGCTAAAATACCAACTTTATCCTTACCAATAACTGTAATTACTGCTTGCATGTTATCCCATCCTTCAATTTATTTATCCCTTATTTAATTCAAATCCCACTGACAACATAAATAAGGTCAGTATTTCATCTAATTCTGAGTAAATATTACGCGTTCAAATTAAACAAAATCTCATTCTATTATAATCTATGCTATTTGAAAACGAAATCAAAAAATGTTTATCTCAATAAAACAAGACATTTTAATAGAAATTCAATACAAAAACAATCTATTATTGCATTTCTGTGATTTTATTCAAAACTTACTGCTTCTGTCCAGGCAGTTTCTAAATAATCTTGATAAGTAAAATCCTCAGCATAGGTTTGCATCCGGTCATGAATGGTATCTACCCATGTCGCTTGATCATTGTCCTGTCCTTTGTAATCCGCTAACGGGAAGCTCTCATAAGCTGTTTCATGGGCAGTTCCTGAAAAATAGGTCGGCATGAACTTGCCATCACTCACCCTCACTTGACCGTCTTCATCACGTTCAAAAGTGATTTCATGAATACCGCCAAGTTTATTATCATCTGCATCTTGCCCCGTCATAAAGGATGCTTGAGAATAGATGACATAGGTTTCCTTATCATTTAACCAATTGACTGGTTGCATATCGTGTGGGTGGCCACCTATTACCAATTTTACACCCGCATCAGCCAACGCTTGTGTGACAGCTAATTGTTCATCATCTGGCAAGGTCCCGTACTCTGTTCCTAAATGTAGCGACACAACTACCGCATCAACTTGATCACGTAAAACCGCTACTTCATCCAACATGGTTGCTAAGTCTGCATAATTTACTACCCAGGGTTCATCTTCAGGTGGCATCATCCCATTTGTGCCATAGGTATAAGCCAAAAAACCTAAATTGATGCCATTCTTTTCAACAATCCTAGCTGTTTCTTTATCCTCTTGACTTCGAAAAGACCCATAATACATCATGTCTGCTTGGTCTAAGTGGTCCATCGTTATATAAGCACCATCTGCAAACTGGTCAAGGGTGTGGTTTGTAGCGGTGGAAACCGCATCAATTCCTGACCGTTTCAAGCTACCTAAGATAGATGAAGGCATATTGAAATTTGGATAAGTGGCTACCGGTAATTCTGGATAGGCAGCTGGAATTTCTAAATTAGCAACCGTATAATCTGCATAAGCGGTGAAAGGCGCAATACGTGCTATCATAGGATCAAAATTATACTCATCCACGCCTAGATCAATACTTGCGTCCGCTCCATGAGCAATTAAATTACTGTCTGTTAATGCTTCAGCGTCTTTCAAGTTTCTTGTTTGTTCTGCAAATACATCCGAACTTGTATCTGCTGTCGCTGTTACTTCAGTATGGATTAACACATCTCCTACTGAACGTAAGACAAATTGCCCTTCCGTTCCATGCCACTGGTCTTCCGCAGCTTTCGATGGTAGATCGGATAGAAATTTTGGAACTTGTATAGGTTCTGTATTTTCCGGCCTTTGTTCATCAGTCGTTTCTCCAGAATCTTTCGGTGAAATGATTCCTCGATAGGCCAAACCAATCCCCATTAAACATACAATACCCATCGCAAGAATAACCTGTATAATTCGATTACCATTTTTCAACTTTTTCATAAAATCCCCTTCCCAATTCAATATAACAATCATAATGGAAGAGCTTTCAAACAACAAGGTAAAATCATCTAAACGATTTACTTAGACTATTAGGAAGTACATTCTAGAAGGTAATTATCGTCAATGTTCAAAGGGACTTTAATCATTTATTGTAAGTCTCGACTAGTTAAAACAATTGGAGGTCAACCTATAGGATACAAGGAATGAAAAATATAGGCATAATTGATTTCCAATCGAGTAGGAGGAATCTTTCGATTCCGTCCTCTCACACCACCGTGCGTACGGTTCCGTACACGGCGGTTCAATAT
>JBCLPQ010000013.1:0-34347 GCA_041223225.1 Aerococcaceae bacterium 50-4 | reverse complement strand
GAACACAGAAGTTAAGCTTCTTAGCGCCGAATGTAGTTGGGGGTTGCCCCCTGTGAGACTAGGACGTTGCCATGCAAAAATAAAACCTCTAACTTAGACACTTGTTTAAGTTAGAGGTTTTTTGTATATTTAAATGAATAGCTAAATGAATAGCTAGTAGTAGATCAGATTGGAGGATTGATGACTGCTGTGGCATTGATTAGGTCAATGAAAAAAGATGAAGAAATAATAGTTGCTGAAATTATCCGTCAGGTATTAGAGGAATACCATTTAGATGTGCCAGGAACGGCTTATTTTGACCCTCAATTAGATTATTTGTATGACTACTATCAACCATTAGAGGATAGTGATTACTGGGTACTTGAAGAGGCAGGTCGTGTGGTTGGTGGCATAGGGATAAGCTTGTTAGCTGAATCCATTGACGGTTTGGGTAAAGTAGCTGAAGTGCAAAAGTTATACCTTTTACCAGAAGTTAGAGGTAAAGGCTATGCAAAAAAATTGATGGCAACATTAATGGCTTTCGCATCAAGTCATGGTTATCAGTACTTATATTTAGAAACTATCCACTCATTGGAATCAGCCATTAAATTATATGAAAAGCTAGGATTTGATCAATTAGCAAAACCCATAGTTACGGAAGATCATCATCCGCTGATGGATGTATTTATGGGTAAAAAGATCAGTTAGTAGGTTAAAGAAAAGAAGTACATGAAAGCTTAGGGATAGTGATAATAGGGGGACGATGAAGAATGACAGACTTACCTAAAATTGGAAAACCAGCGACAGCCGCCTTGGCGACAGTAGGTGTTGATCAGGTTGAACAATTGACACATATTTCAAAAACTAACCTGGCTAAATTGCATGGGGTAGGTCCTAAGGCAATTAGTATATTGGAAGATACCTTGAGTGATTTAGGTTTATCCTTCACTTCAGAGGCGTCAGATTGGCCAGACACACCCTTCTTTCTTATTGGAGATTTATCCTGCGATAACGCTCCTAAACGACGTATAGCGCGAGATTTGGCGGTAGGGTTATATGCGAAAGATTTTAGTCGACTTGATGCTTTGCTGACGGATGACCTTGTTTATATGGCACCTTATAGTAATTTAACCTATAGGGGCAAAGACCAAGTGAAGTCAGAATTTGTAGGCATAGCGGATATTTCATCCATGGAGGTCTTTCAGATATTATCCCATGGTAAGGAAGCTGCGCTACATGGAAAAATAACGGATAAACGTGGTGCAACCACCTATTTCTCTATGTTTTTCGTATTTGCTGGACATAAAAAAGATAGTGCCATTAGAGAGATTGTGCATTATCAGCAGAACCAATAATCAGATAATGTGAAATTCTAAAAATGCATAATAGTTTAAAAATGGGCGGATAGCGGATAGTTATCCGTTTTTTACATTGGATATATACAATATAACTTTGTGAAATTCATATGAATTATTGCAAAATAATGATAAAATAGGTGAATAAGATCATATGTGATCGAAAAAGGAGTGAAAACTATGTATTATCTACCATTGATAGGTATTTTAATTATTATTATTGGTTTCGCAATGAAATTAGATACAATCGCAGTTGTTGTCATAGCAGGTTTAGCGACAGCTTTAGTATCAGGCATTTCAGCCACAGAGTTCTTGGTGATGCTTGGTGAAGGGTTCGTCAATAACCGCTTAGTAACCATTTTTATTTTAACCTTACCCATGATTGGGTTAGCTGAAACATTTGGTTTGAAAAATCAAGCTGTTCGACTAATTAATAAGGTAAAAGGTATGACGACAGGGTCTTTCTTAACCTTGTATTTACTATTACGTGAACTAGCAGGTTTGTTCTCGATTCGTATTGGTGGACACCCACAATTTGTGCGTCCATTAGTTCAACCGATGGCAGAAGCCGCGGCTGTTTCAAAGAACGGCGAGATTGACGAAAAAACGAAAGAGGAAATTAAAGCACAATCGGCTTCTATGGAAAATATTGGTAATTTCTATGCACAAAACACTTTTGTGGCAAGTGCCGGAACTTTATTGATTGCCGGAACTTTGGAATCTCTAGGTTATGAAGTAATGGCGATTGATGTAGCTCGTGCCTCTATACCAGTAGCGATTATTGCCTTTATTTTAACGGCAATTTACAACTATGCATTTGACCAAAAAATGAACCGTAAATACGGTAAGGGAGGTAAGTAGGATGGAAATGTTCTTTACAACTTTACTTGAAATCTTCTATATTTTGATCGGTTTACAGTTTGCCTTTACTGGCTACAAGGTTTTAAAATCTGACCAAGATAAACGTATTGGTACAGCTATATTCTGGTTTGACCTGGCCATCTTATTTGCTTTAGGAAAATGGCTACCAGCTATGATTTCTGGTGCCCTGGTCTTATTATTAGCCATTATTACTTTGGTGAAACACTTTGTAACAGCTAATTTTGAGCAAAAAGAAGAAGTTGCTGAAGCTGGTGCTGACCGTTTTGGTAACCTAGTCTTTGTTCCTGTTATTATTATGGCAGTTACAGCATTAGTACTTGCACAGGTGATTCCTGAATCAGGTGCGGCTGCAATCGGTATTGGGGCGATTATTGCTTTGGTTATTGCGATGGCTATTTTCCGAGCGCCTTTCCAACAAGTCTTGCATGAATCTAATCGCAATGTGCAGCAAGTTGGATCGACAGCTATTTTGCCACAATTATTAGCGGCATTAGGAGTGATCTTTGTTAATGCGGGTGTTGGTGAAATTGTAACGTCTGTCTTTGGGAATTTAGTACCTGAAGGCGACCAATTCTGGGGTGCGACCATGTATGTGATTGCAATGGTTGTCTTCACAATGATTATGGGGAACGCTTTTGCGGCTTTCACAGTCATTACTGCAGGTATCGGGATTCCATTTGTGATCATGCAAGGTGGTAACCCAGCAATTGCTGGTGCGTTAGCGATGACTGCTGGTTACTGTGGGACATTATTAACACCTATGGCAGGTAATTTCAACGCCTTACCAGTCGCTTTGTTAGAAATGAAGAGTGAGTATGGTGTAATTACACGACAAGCGCCAATTGCTATCGCTTTAATTGTAGTACATATTGTATTAATGTATACTTGGGCATTTTAGGAGGTATAAATATGAAAATTTTAGTAACAGGATTCGATCCATTTGGTGACGACACGATTAACCCTGCTATTGAGGCAGTGAAACGTCTGCCGGAAGAAATCAAGGGTGCAGAAATTATCAAATTAGAAATTCCAACTGTCTTTAATAAGAGTGCAGAAGTGGAAAAAAGAGCGATTGAAGAATACCAACCTGACTATATCTTAAATATTGGTCAAGCAGGTGGCCGTTTCGCTATGACACCGGAACGTGTAGCCATCAATGAAGATGATGCGCGTATTCCAGATAATGATGGACAACAACCAATTGATGAGCCGATTAAAGAAGACGGACAACCAGCTTACTTTAGTCAGTTACCAATTAAAGCAATGGTTACTTATATGAAAGAAGCCAATGTACCAGCTGAGGTATCTAATACAGCCGGCACCTTTGTCTGCAACCACATCATGTACCATTCTTTATACTTAACAAATAAAGAGTTTCCAAATATTAAAGCTGGTTTCATGCATATTCCATTCTTACCAGAACAAGTGACAAATCGTCCGAATACGCCGTCAATGGCTTTAGAAGATATCGTTCGCGGAATCGAAGCATCTATTGAAGCTATTGTGGATTTTGATGGTAAAGAAGACATGAAAATCGTAGGCGGAAAAACGCATTAAGAAGAAAGGTGCGAGCTTTGGCGTTCAGGCAGGTAGCACTGGAAGACTAGTGCCGTATCACACGAAGTGTGATGCAAACTAGTCTGAAGTGGAGACCGGACTGCCAAAACGAGCCCGATTATAGGTGTGAGCTCGGTTATTCCTAAAGTGGACTTGAGCTGGTCGAGCGAACTCGAACTCGACTACAAAAGTCAGAGTAGCTACTAAAAATAACAAGATTAAAGAGGTCTATGATGCTTGGTATCATAGACCTTTTGCCTTGAAAAAAGATTCCCTTTAGAAATTGTTAAAGTTTTTGTCACAATTAAAGCATACAATTGACTGATATTTTCATATCATCTTCAAACCTATCGCCTATTATATAAGCATACCCAATAAACAAAGCAAACTTTTCTTCATAAATCTTTCTCCTCCCAAACGAAAGATACAAGTTTAACCAGCTGTCTTCCCAACAGCTGGTTATTTTTTTGCGTACACAAAAAGGACACAACATTCGTCGTGTCCTTGAGGATTGAGCTAAGCGGTCTCACTCACATCCTAAGTCGGGTTCGCTTTGGCAGCCAGGTCTCCACTTCATAAATATTTACAGCAAGTAAACTTGCTACGGCATATTTCTTCCAGTTGTACCTGTCTTATCGCCAAAGCTCACACCCTTGTTTAATCTGAATATTTGTCAAAGTAGCCTTGGATATAGATAAACGGTGTACCTTTGTCTCCTGAACCAGATGTTAAGTCTGATAATGACCCAACTAAGTCTGTGATATTACGCGGTGTTGTACCTAATGATGTGTTTAAGCCTTCTTCACTATCTTTGTCATGGTCTTTGATGTAAGCGCGCATTGCTTCAGATAGTTCTTCACCAGATAAGTCACCGAATTGATTATCCGCAACATATTTGATTTTAATTTCGTCTGGGGTACCTGACAAGCCTTTAGTGAAACCAGGTGATACAACAGGGTCGGCTAGTTCCCAAATATGACCTACTGGATCTTGGAAAGCACCGTCTCCATAAACCATTACTTCGATTATTTTACCAGTTGCCTCTAATAAGCGTTTTTGAACGTCTTCAATGAATGCTTGGGCATCGCGAGGGAAAAGTTTTAAGCTATTGTTACCAGAAAGGTTTGCCCCTAGTAAACCAAAGTCTTCGTTATAGCCTGAGCCATCGATTGATTGGTTTAAGATTTGGTCTAAACCAATGATCTCTTTAGCACCATGTTTTTCTAATGTACGGCGTGTGTATTTACGGTCATGGATATCAGCGATAACTACTGTATCAGCATAATCTAAAATAGTTTGAGGGTGGTTCGCAAAAATAATTTCACATTCTGCACCAGTTTCCTCCACACATTGTTTGTATAAGGCAACATAGTCTTCACCAGTGAACTCATGTGCTAAGTCTGGGAAGTGGCTACGGAATTCAGCTTCTGTTAAAACATCAGTGTATGGGTTTAAGCCAGATGCTTCTAATTCATCGCGTGAAATTAAACGGTTACCCACTTCATCAGAAGGGTAGCTCAATTGAATCACGATTTTTTTTGCTGACATAGCGATACCTTTTAAAATAGCATAGAAGCGGTTGCGGCTAAGGATTGGATTAACAATACCAATCGTTTCGCTCTTTGTTTGACGTTGGATATCTTTTACAACAGCATCTAATTCTGCAAAGTTTCCTTGTGCACGAGCTAGAATAGACTCTGTCACTGTTATGATATCGTGGTCACGCACTTCATAACCTTCTTCTTTCGCAGCATTCAATACAGTATCTACGACAATACCAGCTAGGTCATCGTTCTCTTTAATAATTGGGGCACGTAAACCTCTTACAACAGTACCTACAGCTCTAGACATAAATAATCGTCCCTTCAAAATTCTCTTGCGTCTATTTGACATACTGCTTTATTATATATCAATAAAATCCCTTTGCCAATGAAGTGTGTGTAAAAGCCGAACATTTTTTTCAAATTTTTGAGCGCATAATTATTAGACAAAAGAAATTTCGTCATGCTATGATGAAGGTGTAAAAATTGTAGTAACAAGCAGTCAATTGATTTTTAACTAAAATTGCCAACTTTGTGAGGTATAATATGAAGAATCTATTGTTTAATACTTGGAATGCACAATTGAATCAGTTACCAGTTAACGGTTCAATCTTTCCCTGTGCCTTCGATGCTGCAGTTCTTACACCAACAACATTGAATATATCTATTAAAACTAGCGTTTGACCTTGGTGTCTGACGCTTTTTTTGATGGTTGTTCACACCTTTAGGAGGAAAGAATAAATGAAAAAATGTATGATCTCTTTCAAACAACATCGTACCCACCTTGCGTTTGTTAACCGGATGATGCATTCAAAAACTGTTCCACCTTAAGGAGGTGATCCTTGGTATCTCGCTAGCTGGCGTTAATAGCTATAAGTCAACGTTTATAGAAGATTCAACATGCAAAAGTTCAAAATGTGACGTGGTTTTGCCATGGTTGAATATAAAAATCTAAATGGGCATACTTTATAGATTACGTGTGTGGATGCTCAAAATATATATAGCAACAAATTGTTTAATTTAAACTTGAATAAACATATCTTATAGGTTATTATACTCTTAAAGATATAACTTTGATGAAGAGGTAGTAGACTGTTGTTTGCTACCTCTTTTGTATCACTGGTTATTTATAGATTTTAGACATACTAAATTAATTTTGACATGGAATCAATATTAATTTGAAGATTTGGAAAAGAAAGGGATATGATGAAAAAAGAGACAACAAACATCGAATTGTCTATTTGGGTATTATTATTACGTTTTATAGCAGGATATGTTAACGTAATGACTATTTTATTATTTGCTGAAATGTTGGCAGGGCACACTGGCAGTATAACCACAGCTGCTATGTTATTAGTTGAGGGTGACATTGATGCGCTAGTAAGAGTGATCAGTTTGACACTTAGTTTTTTTCTAGGAACGATATTTAGCGGATATTTTTATCCCACAGATAAGTTCCACCCCCGTTTACAGTATGGTAGTTTTTTAATTGCTATGGGAATCATTCTCTTTCTATTTGATATTTTTGGTAGCACTTCGATGTTATTTTTATTATATATCTCATTTAGTCTAGGTCTTCAGAATGGTATGTTTGTATATTATAGGGGACTAGTAGTTCGCACAACGATTTTAACCGGAACAATTACGGATATAGGCGTGGAAATTGGACGTGCCATCAAAGGTATGTCTACGGACCGGTGGAAAGTCAAGTTTCATATCGCTAATGTGACATGCTTTATGTTAGGGGCTATCGTATCTATGATGATATATTTATACACAGATTGGAGCTTACTCTTATTTGGGGGCATAATTGACATCATTATTGGTATATATTTCTTTACCTTGCGTGAAGGGCTAGCTGAAGCTATTTCGGAAAGTATGAGAAAATAACAAAATTTATTGGATTATGATTATTATGTTAGTAAGTGATTATATAGTAAAAAGGACTGGGATTTCAATCTCAGTCCTTTTTAAGCACTTCTATTCTTTTATCCACCAATAAAGAGATGGATGGCAACTGCTATTAACGATGATAGTCCACCTGCTATTAGGGTATATATCATACCAATTCTTAGAATTTTTGATTGCTCTTCATCCTCAACGCTAGCAGTACTTGCTCCTATGACAATATTTGCAGGAGCGATTGCATTACCAATTGCACCACCAGCTGAATGGCCAGCAATCACTAGGTTAAAGCTTAAGCCGCCCATTGTGCCAACTACGCTTTGATGTAATGGGCTGAATAAAATATTTGCTGATGTACTAGAAGACGTCATAAATGCACCAATAATACCAATCCATACAGATAGGAAAGCGTATAGTGCTGGGGGCGCCACTGCTGCGATACCCATAGCTAGGGTGGCGTTTTGACCAGAATGTTCTAGTACTTGGCTCATCATCAGAAAGGCTAAAATAGAAAGAGTTGAATCTTTTGCATCATCGTATAAGCCACTAAAAATAGATTTTATTAGGTCATCATTATTTTCATAAGCATTTTTGGATTTAAACCAAAAGTAGGCAAATACTGAACTAATGAATAAGTAGAAACCAGGATGAGTAAAAATGGTTAAAGGTGAATATAGTTCCTCTGCTTCGACAACATAATCCATACCAGTTGAAACTTCTGGGAAGGCGAAACCAAGTTCAAACTGACCTAAAAAGTCACTAATTGCAGGAATACCGAGACCGATGACCGATAACACTGTGAGGACATAATAAGGCATTAGGGCGTCGTTAAGACTGAGGTCTGCTACATTTGCCTCATCTTCCTCTTCATCAAGATCGTCTTCACCACCAATATTTTCAATAATAGGCGAGTTTTCTTGTAAATCAGATGGCTCACTATAACGTTTCCAACGAGTTAATAAAATCACTGCGCCCATAGCAAGAATAGACGGAATAAAGGTTGCTAAAACGGGATTAAACTGTGAAACAAGAATTTGTCCACCACCATGAATCAGCGAAATGAGCAGGATCGCTGGTAATCCCTCTTTGATAGCTTTCATTCGTCCGAATAGCCAAGCAATGATGAGTCCACCAGTTAAATCAGCAATCCACAACATGATTCCTGAAAATAAAAGTGTCATAGATTCATTTTCAATATTGACTAAATTCGTTGTAGCAAGCCAACCGGTTCCTAGTGAACCAAGGAATTTAGCCCAGTTAGTTGCGATTAAAGGTAGTACTACTGCATAGACAGGTTTTAAACCAATGCCGATAAGCAAGGGTGCGACAATTGCAATGGGTGCACCAAATCCAGCAACACCTTGCAAGAATGAGGCAAATACCCATCCGAATGCTAGTGACAAGAATAAATAGTTTTGACTAATTTTTTGAACACCATTTCTTATCGCTTTAAAAGCACCCGAATTTCGAATGACTTGATAGAGTAATAAAGCTGTCCATACGACAATCAGTATGAATAAAGCATCCCACGCCCCTTTAGATAAGCCAACCATTGTTGTATCCATAGGCATTTCAAAAATATACATACCGACTACAATCGAAATAGCTAGGGTTATAGCGCCAGCTAAGGGGGCAGAAGTGTTTAAGAAAATCAACATGATAAATAAGGTAGCAATAGGCAGTATGGCAAAAAGCCAATTAGTAATAGTTATAGGAATATTGTGATCCACTTTGTTAATCTCCTCCTCAATTAATTTTTACCAAGATAATGCAATACCGTCACCACGAGGGTCAGCTCCCGCACTCAGGACACCTGTGTCCTGGTTAATAATAATGCCTTGAGCATGTCCCATTTGATCAGAATAGTCTCCATCACGTTCTACTTTATGGCCAATTTTTTCCAGAACATTGATAATTTCATCTGAAATCCTACCTTCAATTTTAAGGGAGTCACTATCATCACCCCAAGTTCTTCCGTATAACCATCTAGGCGATTCGATAGCTTGTTGGATGTTGTAACCAAAATCAACGACCCTTGTAACCATCGCAGATTGGGTTTGAGGCTGGCCCTCGCCCCCCATGGTGCCGTATAACATCACTGGTTTATTATTCTTTGTCATTAAGGCAGGGATAATTGTATGGAAGGGTTGTTTTCTCGGTTTTAATGAATTTGGATGATTGCTATCTAGTTCGAAAGATTCTCCCCGATTCTGTAGGAGAAAACCAGTACCTTCAGGCATAAATCCAGATCCGAATTCATGATAAATACTTTGAATCAAGGAGCAAGCATTCCCTTCATTATCGACGACAGCCATATAAACGGTATCGTCTCCAACTTTGAATTTTGGCAAGGCATCACGTTCAATGACGTCATCAGTCAACCGGTCAAAATAAATTTCACTAGATAATCGTTCGCCAAGTTTATCTTTGGCAAAGCGTCTAGGGTCGATGTCCATTTCATCTTCGTCCGTAATATATTGATCTCTGTATACAAAGGCTAATTTAGCTGCTTCAGTCATTAAATGATAATATTGAACCGTATTATCACCGATGTCCTCTAAATCAAAATTTTCCAAAATGTTTAAAAGAATTGTCGCAGCTGCCCCCTGGCTATTAGGACGTGTTTGCCAAATGGTATATCCTCGATATTGTGTTTCTACCGGATGATCCCAAGTTGCTTCGTATTCCTGGAAATCTTTTTTAGTCAACAATCCGTCATGTTTTTCTATGCTTTCAATGATTTTATCCGTAATTTCACCATTATAGAAAGCATCAGGCCCTTCATTTGCAATTAATTCTAGAGAATGAGCTAAATCAGCTTGAATTAACATATCGCCTTCTCCTGGAATTTTGCCATTGGGTACGTACGTTTTATATGCTTCATCGTTTTTTTCTAAAAGTTCTAAATTTTCCGCGATGTAATCACTGAAATTCATTGAAATAGGAAAACCATTTTTAGCATAATGAATAGCCTCTTCGAATAACTGTTTCCATTCTAGTTTTCCATATTTTTGGTGCATTTCCCACCAAGCTTTTACAGCACCAGGAACCGTAATGGCTGCTTTAGGTCCTCGTTCAGGAATTACTTCGACGTCGGCATACTCCTCAAGCACTGCTTTTTCGCCTGCATAACCTGTACCGTTAATTTCTAAGACTTTTTGATCACCTTGATCCCATATTAGTGACATTAAGTCGCCACCTAGACCACCCATATGCGGGTAAACAACAGAAAGTACTGCGTTTATCGCAATAGCACCTTCTATAGCATGTCCTCCTTGTTCAATTATTTTTTTTCCAACTTCACTTGCAAGATAATGGGGAGACGTTACAGCGCCGCGCGTACCAAATGTTGGTGGTCGCTTTGTTGATAAAAATTCTAACTTAGCAGCATCATAAATAGTAGACTTTAGTGACATAATATACCTCCTATATACCTTTTAATATATATTATGATAAATAAGCTATAATATTATGTCAACCAAAAATGTTATATTATTTTTATAAATACAAAAGGACTATTTAAAATGAACCTTTAAGTGTGTTCTGAAAGCTGACAAAATATAAGATAATCAATAACCTTAAAAGTTGCTACAAAAAAAGAGCTGACCACTATTCGGCCAACTCTTGTAAAATATCTAAAGCCTTACAGTAATACCGCTGCAGCTAGGGCACGTTGTACATCGAAAACAACATCGCCACCTTTAAATTGTAGGGCGATTGTTGGTTGCTCGTTACCTGATAGGTAAATGTTTACTTCAGCATCCACGTCAAAATTTCCGACAGTTTCAACTGAAAAACGTGAAATCGACTTGTAAGGAATACTCATAAAATCGCGTTTCTTACCAGTAACTCCTTGTTTATCCATTAAAATCAGACGGTAAGAGGTAAATACGATTAAATCGCGTAAAATATTGTAAGATAATTCAATCGATTCACCGGGAATTAGTACCTTCTCTAAAGTTTCAGAAACCCGTTCTTTATCTGCTTCTGACGCATTGCCAAATAATCCTGAAAATAGGCCCATATTGCCACTCCTTTTTTGAAAAATATTTTCCAATCATTTAAGTTCACTTCATTATACCGATGAATTGAAAATAAGGTCAACCAAGCCAAATTTTGGGGTATTATGCATTGTTTTTGATATAATAAAAGCAATAAAACCGTCAAACCTATAAAGGAGGAAAATTATGGCTTACGAAATTAAAGAAGTAACGAATGGATTTGCGATTTTCAACGAAGCAGGTGATAAACGTATTGCTGAAATTGAGTATCAACCAAAAGAAGATAACACCATTGTTGCAACACACACATGGACGGATCCAAGCTTACGTGGACAAGGTGTCGCTGGACAATTACTAGACCACTTAGTTGCCGATGCCGAAACGAAAGGTCGCAAGATTAAAGCTTTATGCCCTTATGTCGTGAAAAAATTTAAGGATGAACCAGAGAAATACGATCATATTAATGCAGACAAATAATTGTTGAAAGGACCATCTCTGTCTTTGCAGGATAGCAAGGAAAGGGGTGGTTTTTACGTTGAAGGGTAGTCGCTTTCATTTTATCCTGAATATCGGTAAAATAAATACATTAGAAAGTCTAAAAGAGGTGCATGATGAAATATATTAAATTGTTAGAAGACGTATCAAATGCTTACGGGGCGCCAGGTTATGAAGACCAGGTTATTGACCTAGTGAAGGAAAACAAGGGCGACTTTACGCTACAACAAGATGCGATGAAGAACCTGTATATGAATTTTACGGATATTGACCCGAACAAACCAACAATTATGTTAGATTCACATATGGATGAAGTTGGATTTATGGTGCAAGCGATTGATGAAAATGGGCTATTGCTCATGCAAGCTTTAGGAGGTTGGACCGCAGCTTCTGCCCAATCACAATTGTTCATGGTGAGAACCAACGATAACGAGACCTATGTACCGGCAGTTGCCACAAGTAAACCTATCCATTTCATGTCAGCGGAAGAGAAGGCGAAACCAGTTGCCTTAACTGACTTAAAATTAGATGTGGGTGCGACATCAAGAGAAGAAGTCATCAATGATTTCGGTATTGAAGTTGGCCAACCGGTTGTGCCAGCAACCAAATTCCAGGTCAACGAAAAGAACGGTATGATGATTGGTAAGGCCTTTGATAACCGCTTAGGCGTTGCAGCAACCTTAGCGGTTTTTAATGAATTAGGACCTGAGGGCGTTAAAAACTTACCATTTAACCTTGTTGGTGCCTTTGCTACACAAGAAGAAGTTGGTTTACGTGGTGCTAAAGTAACAACTAACCGTATTGATCCGCAAGTAGCTATTGTATTTGAAGGAACACCTTCAGATGACTACGCAAAATCAGCTACACTTGGTCAAGGACGAGTAAAACAAGGGCCTCAATTACGTTACCGCGACTCAACTTATATCGCATCTGATCACTTAAATGGACTATTTGTCAAAGCAAGTGAAAAAGCTGGTATCAAAATTCAACAAGCAGTGCGTGATGGTGGAGGTACCAATGCAGGTGCTATTCATACCGCAAATAATGGGGTGTCAGTGATTACATTAGGTATGCCGACTCGCTATGCCCACACTCACTACTTAATTTCAGCTTACCAAGACTTCCAAGATACAGTAGATGTTACTGTAGCCTTCCTAAAAGGATTAACCGCTGAAGATTTAGCATTCACATCATTACAAGACTTATAATCAAGTAAAAGTATGAATAAAGGGGCTATGACGCATGTTATAGCCTTTTTAAATGCTGTTCTAGCGGGTATTCATCCTCTTGGGCTAACCAAATTATTTTAAATTGGAGGCTTTAATTTTGTAAGCGATTCCAAATGTGTGTTATACTTTATTTAGAAAGAAAGTAAGGGAGGTAACGAAAATGATTCTTGATAACATTCAACGTATACTGGTGCCAGTGGATGACTCGGAAAATAGTAAAGCAGCCTTCAGGGATGCAGTCGATATTGCTATGCGATCAAACGCTACTGTAGACGTCCTATCAGTAATTGCCGATGACTATGTCTTTAGTGACTTGCGGGTATCTGAAACAGATATCAACGAGATGAAAAAACGTACCCTTGAAACTCTTGTAAAATATGAAGATTACGGTAAAGCACGTAACTTCAACAACATTCGTACCTTCACCTCTTTTGGTAATCCAAGACGTGAAGTAGCTAAAATCGCTAATGAAGGTGACTACCAATTAGTGGTAATTGGTGCAACTGGTAAAGGTGCTGTAACTCGGGCTTTAGTAGGGTCTGTGGCAGAAAATACAGTACGATTATCTAAGATCCCAGTACTAGTTGTGAAATAATAAAAGGATACACCTAATCACCCATAAGGAGGGGCTATCATGTCAGTAACAGCATATAATAAGATTTTAATTCCCGTCGATGGTTCAGATGCTTCATATCGTGCATTTAGAGAAGCAGTGTCTATCGCCAAACGAAACAATTCTGAATTAATCGTATTGAATGTTTTGGATGACTTCGTACGCTTCGGAAATCCGGAGGCCTCTATGCGCTTATATGATGACATGCGGGCAGATGCGCATAGTGTTTTAGAATCGTATAAAACAGAAGCTAATGAAGCTGGTCTTGAAAATGTAACCCTAGAAATTATTAAGGGGGATGCAAGATACGGTATTGTAGAGTTTGCGGAAACAGCAAAAGCAGATCTTGTGGTTGTAGGTGCAACTGGTAAAGGTGCTATCGAACGTGCCATGATGGGTTCTGTATCCGAATACGTTGTTCGTAACGTGAAGTCACATGTTTTAGTTATTAAATAATGGTTTTGAACTCAACTGTTTTGCTCGAACGGTTGAGGATGAAAAACGAGCTTACTAACATGGGGAGCTAGGGATATTGATTCCTAGCTTCTTTTTTATTACGACGTTTATTTTTTTCTAATCAAAATCTCACATAACCCTTAAATATCTGCTAAAGTACGATATAATGGACCTATGATTTATAGAAAATGATGGAGGGATTTTATGAAAACAAATAAATTAGTCGTAGTAGGCGTGGGCCATGTAGGCTCGTATGTTCTAGCAGATGCCATGAAAGCCGGCGTTTTTGGCGAAATCGGTGTGATTGATATTGATGAAAACGTAGCGCGCGGTGAGGCTGTCGACCAAGAGCAAGCGCGGGCATTGACTTACATGAATAATATTAAAGTAACCCATGGTGGTTATGAGCAAACGGACGATGCGGATGTGATTGTGATTGCAGCTGGGAATTCGATGAAACCAGATCCTAACAATCCTGATGCAGAACCAGACCGTGCAACCTTGGCTAAAATTACATCTAAAACAATCCGCGATGTGATGGGGAATATTGTTGAACATACCAGAGAAGCCATCATTATCGTCATTACGAATCCGTTAGATACGATTCTATATATCGCGGAAAATGAATTCGACTATCCTGAAGGGAAGATTTTTGGTACAGGGACGATGCTAGATTCAGCTCGCTTACGAAATGTCTTCGCCAATGCTTACGATGTCGATCCCAAATCAGTTGTCGGCTACATGATGGGCGAGCACGGCGCAACAGCTTTCCCAGTCTTAAGTAAGTTGAATATTCAAGGCGTGCCTTACGAAGACTTAGACCAATACTTTGACCGTGACCCGCAAGTAGACTTATCCAGCCCTGAAGATATCAAGAAAAATGTGGTATCAGCTGCCTATGAAGTGTTTAATGGTAAAGGCTGGACCAATGCAGGGGTTGCCCAAGCAGCAGTTACTATGGCCAAGGCAGTTGTGCTAGATGAACGCAGTGTTTACCCAGCATGTACGACATTACGTGGTGAATATGGCTATAACGGGGATGTGGCCTTATCAATGCCATGCATCATTGGTATCAATGGGGTAGAAAAACGATTACCAGTGCGCTTGAATGATTGGGAAGAAGCAAAACTACATGAATCAGCAGCTTACATTCAAAAAGCCATGCAAGAGGCAGATGTTAAATTCTAAAACTGGAAGCATAGCAATCCTATGTTCGCTATAGCAACTTGAATAAAAAGTAAAACCCATCAACCAAATGCAAGCTTTTTGCGCGTGGTTGATGGGTTTTCGTATTAAAACTCTTTTTGAAAAGTGCTTAACCTAAAGCAACGTCTAATGTCATCATGACACCAAAACCGACAAGAAGCGCGATTGTGGCGATATCAGAATTCCCATGCGATTGAGATTCTGGGATCAGTTGTTCCACACAAACGAAAATCATGGCACCGGCAGCAAAAGCCAGGGCATAAGGCAAGATAACTGTTACTTGAGAAACCAGTAATGCCCCTAAAGCGGCACCGACGATTTCAACTAAGGCAGAGGCTTGACCTAATTGGAAAGCACGCCATTTACTTGCCCCTTCAGCACGGATAGGCATTGATAGCGCCGCACCTTCAGGGAAGTTTTGTAGACCTATACCCATCGTTAACACCAAGGCAGAAGCGATGCTTGCGGCGTTAAATTCATTGGCACCATAAGCAACCCCGACAGATAATCCTTCAGGGAAGTTGTGTATCGTTACCGCCAAGAACAATAGCGTTGTTGCTGGTAACTTTGTTTTAGGTCCTTCAGCATCCATTTTGTTATTCCCCATGTGTAAATGAGGGGTAATGTAGTCGATGAGACGTAAGAAAAGCCCACCTACGATAAAGCCAATTAGTGCGGGTACAAAGGATAAGCGTCCCCAACCATTTTGTTCTGCGAAGTCAATGGATGGTGCGAGTAATGACCAAAAACTTGCTGCAATCATTACCCCAGCTGCGAAACCGTTCATAATGTCTAATACACGACGGTTAATTTCATTAAAGAAAAATACCAAGGCTGAGCCTAAGGTAGTCATTAACCAAGTAAAGACACCGGCTAATGTAGCTTGTAACACAGGGTTAGCATTTACAAACCAATCAATCATATTTATTCACTCCATTCTCCAAACATTCCACCATTATTATAAATCATTTGGTATTGCTTTTCATTGAAATTAGCAAAGTTTTCCCATTTTAATTCGGGATACCAAAAAATGAAAGTTTTCACAGAATGAAGCAAAACTATTTACCTAGACCCAAAAATATCGTATACTATTTTAGAACTTACTTTTAGTAAGCCAATTTGCTAAAAGTAAGTTGTTAAAGGGAAAGTTGAAGTAATATCAACTGATATATAAAAAATAAAAGGTGGAAAATATAAATGGAAAAACAATTTTTTAATGATGTGACAATTTCAACAGTTACTTACCGTGTAAAAGACTTGAACAAAATGAAACGTTACTACAATGAAGTGATTGGTTTAGAAATCTTAAAAGATGAAGAAACTGAAGGCATCGTTGAACTAGGTTTCAAAGGGCAAGATGCTCCGCAGTTAATTTTAGATGGTAAGGCTGATTACAAATTAATCACCGGACCCAAAAATGGTTTATACCACACTGCTTGGTTATTACCATCACGTGCAGCTTTAGGTGACGTATTGTACCGTATGTTATTAAACCAAACACAATTATACGGCGCTTCAGATCACTCTTACTCAGAAGCATTATACTTACAAGATCCAGAAGACAATGGTGTTGAAATTTATGCTGACCGTACTGCTGACCAATGGACACACGGTCCAAATGGCGGGATAACTGGTGTGACTGAACCGATGGATGCGGAAGGCGTATTAGCTAGCCGGTCATCTGACGAACCCCAACCATTCTTTGCAGAAGGCACAATCATTGGTCACTTACACTTATCATCAGATAAAGTAGAAGAATTCTTTGGTTTCTTAACAGATGAAATGGTCTTAGAAGAACAAATGGGCTTCACGAACAACGTCCACTTCACTTCATACTCTGACTACCACCACCATATCGCGGTAAACGCTTGGGGAGCAGAATCAATGGTGCCTTACGCTGAAGACCAAACTGGTTTAGCAGCTTACACATTAACTTACCATAACGAAGAATTGTACAATAATATTGTTGCGAAATTAAAAGCGAATGGTCGCGTAGTTGCTGAAGAAGCCGACCATGTAACAGCTAAAGATGCAAATGGCGTAACAGTATACGTAGATTTTAAATAAGCTAACCTATCAGTTAGCAAAAGGGTTATCAACTTAAGTGTTGGTGACCTTTTTTACTAAAATCTGTTATATGTGTGTTCGTTTATAACGAACACCACCGTTCTAATATCCATAAAATTTAATCATTTAAACCATGTTATGATTGGGAAAAGCGATGGCGAATTTAATTGAATTTTAATAGAAGGACGGTAATGATGATGACAGAACGACATATTGAAACTTTGCTAGCGCAAATTGGTAACCATAGTGACAAGGCTTATGGGGCGATTAATTCACCATTATACTTCTCGACAGCCTATAAACACCCAGGTTTAGGCGAATCTACTGGTTATGACTATACACGTACTGCCAATCCAACACGTGATATCCTGCAAGAAGCAATCGCAGTATTAGAGAATGGTGAACAAGGATTTGCGACTGCTTCAGGTATGGCTGCAATTCAATTAGTGATTGAAGGCTTATTATCATATGGGGATACTGTTGTTACTTTACAAGATTTATATGGTGGTTCATACCGATATTTCCATTACATGGAAGAAAAAGGTTTCTACAATTTCACTTACTGTTTAACAGAAGATGAGATATATACTGAAATTGAAAAGGGCCCTAAAATGGTCTTTATTGAAACGCCTACCAACCCAATGATGGTAGAGTTTGATATTGTAGAAATCGCTAAGCGTGCACATGCAGTGGGGGCAATTGTCGTTGTGGACAATACTTTCTATACACCAGTCATTCAAAAACCACTAGATGAAGGTGCTGATGTCGTAATTCATTCAGCAACTAAATATATTGGTGGCCACAATGATGTCTTGGGCGGTTTAGTGGCGAGTAAAGGGCAAGAAATTAATGAAAAGTTGGCTTTCCAATTAAATACAACTGGTGCAACTTTAGATCCTTTTGCCTGTTGGTTGATCATCCGTGGACTAAAAACGTTGGCGGTTCGTCTGCAACAACATGAAAGAAATGCGAAAGCATTGGTAGCTGCTTTGGAAAACCATCCAGCCATTGAAAAAGTGTATTATTCAGGTCGTGGTGGTATGGTATCTTTCGCAGTGAAAGATGTTAGTATTATCCGCGAAGCCTTGAACAACTTGAAAATTTTTACTTTTGCCGAAAGTCTTGGTGGGGTAGAGAGTTTAATTACTTATCCGGAAACACAAACGCATGCGGATATCCCAACTGAATTACGTGCACAATACGGACTAACTGATAAGGTTTTACGTGTGTCAACTGGGATCGAAAATAGTGATGACTTAGTGGCAGATATGACGCAAGCTTTTGACTTATAAAAATTGCAGTATCTGTGAGCAGTAATAGTGAAAAGCGAATTTGATTAGTGTAATATAAAGAATTGTGAGTGTAGGAGTTCACAAGGGAAGGATGGAGAAAGCCATGAACTTTCAAAAACTAAAATATGCTGTTGTTGTTGCAGATAGCGGATCATTCCGTGAGGCAGCGAGACGGCTGTTCATGGCGCAATCTTCTTTATCAACAGCCATTCGTGAGTTAGAAGAGATGTACGACCTACAGATCTTCGAACGTACAAAGCGCGGTATCTTCATTACTGAAGAAGGTAGCGAATTTTTATCTTATGCCCGTGACGTCTTGTCACAGGTATCTGTGATGGAAAACCGTTATTTAGATGCCGACCGAAAAAAATTGTTTTCAGTATCTAGTCAACATTATGACTTTGTATCAGAAGCATTTGCGGTATTGGTTGCGAATGATGAAGATAGCGCCCACCATTATCGTTTATTAGAAACCTCAACGACTGACGTGATGGAAAATGTTAAAAATGCCTATTCTGAAATTGGGATTTTATACATCAATGCTTACAACCAAAAGGTCATTAAGCAATACCTTAATCACAACGAATTGAGTTATACAGAAATCGGGGCTTTTCAACCCCATGTTTTTGTTGGTAAACAACATCCCTTAGCAGGTAGAGAAAGCCTAACCCAAGCAGATTTGCTGGCCTATCCATCTGTTACTTTCGAACAGACACAAGGTTCCTCAGCGCAATTAACAGAGGAAGCTTTGGACTTGGGAGAGGACTCTACACAATCAACTATTTACGTTAGCGACCGGGCAACTTCAATTAATGTTTTAGTGAAAACCGACGCCATCCTAGTGGGTACGGGTATTTTAACTTCACCCTTCCGTGATATGATGAAAACCATTCCTATCACAGATGTTGAAGACAACCATATTATTTATATTCAAAATAAATACCGTAAACTTTCTAGCGAAGCTGAACGTTTCATTGACATTTTGAATGACCAGTTGAATGATGTAATTGGATCTGCTGGCCAATTACCAGCATAACATTTGTATCAATATTTAGGAGGAGACAAAAGTGGCAGTCATTATTACTTTAGCTATTTTTGTACTTGTATTATTATTCCTAAACCGTTTAGCAGGAAAACACGTGAAATATTCAAACCGTGTTTTTGTCGGATTAGGTATTGGGATTGTTTTTGGTATTATTATTCAATTACTATTTGGTTCCGATTCAAGTACAACTACATCAATTTTAGATTGGGTCAACATCGTGGGGAATGGATACGTATCCTTCCTACAAATGCTTGTTGTGCCATTAATCTTCGTTTCATTAACCCGGGCCTTCACACGTGTTGAAGGGGAAAATAATCTAGGTAAAATAGGTTTCAATGTCCTATCTGTCTTAATTATTACAGTAGCCATTGCATCATTTATTGGGTTAGCGATTGCTTTATTGTTCAACTTAGATGGTGCAGAATTTACGCAAGGGGCAGCGGAAACGGCGCGTATCGCTACAATTCAAGAGCGACAAGCTGAAATCGCAGATGTTACTTTACCACAACAAATTCTGTCATTTATCCCAACTAACGTCTTTGAAGATATGGCAGGACTTCGTCAATCAAGTAATATCGCCGTAGTGATTTTCTCAGCCTTTGTAGGTGTTGCCTACCTAGGTGTGGCGCGTAAACATCCTGAAGAAGCATCATACTTCAAAAAAATGATTGATGCGCTAGACGCGATTGTTTCTCGTATTGTGACTTTAGTATTAAGAATGGCACCTTACGGTATCTTTGCTTTAATGGTAAAAGCCGTAGCATCATCAAGCTTCCAAGCTTTATTGAATATGGCTACTTTCGTTATCGCGGCCTACGTGGCCATCATTATTATGTTTGCTATTCATGCTTTCATTTTAGCTGGCTTCAAAATTAACCCAATTAACTATTTCAAGAAAGCATCATCTGTATTAGGCTTTGCCTTTACTTCGCGTTCAAGTGGTGGGGCATTACCAATGAATATTCAAACACAAACTGATGCTTTAGGGGTTGAAGATGCAACAGCCAACTTTGCAGGTACCTTTGGTTTATCTATTGGTCAAAACGGTTGTGCGGGTATTTACCCAACAATGCTAGTTGCGATCGTTGCGCCAACAGTAGGTATGGACTTATCTGACCCAATGGTTTGGTTAACAATTATTGGTACGGTTGTCATTTCATCATTCGGTGTTGCCGGTGTTGGTGGTGGTGCAACATTTGCATCGCTAATCGTATTTGGTACCTTAGGTTTACCAGTAGAAATTATTGGTTTAATGGTTTCTATCGAACCTATCGTTGACATGGGCCGTACAGCCTTAAATGTAAATGACTCAATTGTAGCTGGTGTCGTCACATCTAAACGTTTAGGTACACTAAACGAAGATATCTTCAACGACCCAGCAGCACAAATTGAAGTAGGTTAGTATATCTGAATATCAAACTGAAAAAAAGAGTCGCCCTTGAAGCAGGGCGACTCTTTTTGCTTGGGGCTGGGACAAAAATGTCCCAGCCTCGCTTTGCTATATAAGAACGCTTATAATCGGGTTCTTCTAACGCATAATCATCCATAAGTCACTTCGTTCCAATGGCTGCTTTACAAAAGTCAGAATTGTCCGATACTTCCCAAAATGCTCCAATAACCTTTCGTTATTGTTCGGCTTTTGGTCCAGTTTATGGGAGAGTTTACGCTTTAGCGTTTACTCTCCTAAATGCGTTAGAAACGTCAATTCTAAACGACTTTTGTCTCACCTTCTGG
Source organism: Aerococcaceae bacterium 50-4 (assembly GCA_041223225.1). Classification (GTDB taxonomy): domain Bacteria; phylum Bacillota; class Bacilli; order Lactobacillales; family Aerococcaceae; genus Aerococcus. The sequence goes on along the minus strand of JBCLPQ010000013.1, from coordinate 12,990 downwards.
TTTAGTTTTCTCGTATGATATCAATGGACGTGGTGCGCTGGTCAAAGTGCTTACCGACTGTGATGATGTGGTCAAGATTTTCGTCATAGTCGTTGGCAAAGACAATGGCATACAGCAAATTGAGTAAATAGATAATTGAGGTATTTGAGGTAAAATTACCGATCTTCGAATACAATTTTTCTCTGGTTGTGATATTTAAACGGCAGTCACTCATTTGTGAAATAGAGTTGTCGCCGATACTTGTTAGACTGATAATTGGCACATGATTATGTTTCAAAATCTCCATACATTTAAGCAAACCAGCATTTTCTCCCGAATATGAAATCATAATAGCGCATGTATCTTGATCGGCATGATAAGCTTCATAATCCACGTAATGGAAGGTAGAAGCGATCGTGACATTACGATTTATTCGCCGCATTTTCGTTACAAATTCTTGCGAGATCATCGCATTCGTATGGCTACCAAAGATTTTGATATTTTTAGCTTTTAGTAGAATTTCTTGAGCTTTTTGAATTTCTTGGTAATCCAATAGGGACAAAGTATCTTGGATGGTATTCTGCTCCAAACTGGCCATTTTGTTAGCGATCGTTGCGAGGGAATCATTTTTAGCAAAAGGTCGGTTGGCATCAATAGCATTGTAGTGGCTGTTTAAGTAGGTCCACTCGTCAAGATAGGTAGCTCTTAAATCAGTCCAACCATTGAAGCCCAGTTTCTTGGCTACCCGGATGAGACTGGTTGGGTTGGTGTGGGTAATTTCTGCGAAATGTGTGGTGGTTAATTGGTCCAATTTTTCAGGATGTTCGATCATGTATTGTACTAAGGACTGTTCAGCGTGAGAGAAATGTGTCGTTTTCATTTGTTCAATCAGCAACATGGTGGTACCTCCTTTTTACAAATAATAGCATATTTTGTGTAAGTTTGACACGTGATATCCAATTAGTTGGGCTTACTTTGTGTTTAGCCTTACTATTTGATTCCTTCGTATTGTAAAGGGTTACAATGTCGAATATGATGAAGGTGATTAAACAATAGGAGGTTACATAGGATGGGTAAAGGGTTAAAAATTGTTACAATTGGTGGCGGTTCTTCGTATACGCCAGAATTAATTGAAGGGTATATTAAACGTAAGGATGAAATGCCGATTGAAGAAATTGTCTTAGTAGATATTGAGGCTGGGCAAGAAAAGTTGAATATTGTTGGGGAAATGGCCAAGAGAATGGTAAAAGCCGCTGGATTAGACTGGAAGGTGACGTTAACCTTAGACCGGTTTAATGCCTTGAAAGATGCGGATTTTGTCACGACACAATTCCGTGTAGGTCTACTAGATGCCCGGATAAAAGATGAACGTATTCCTTTATCTCACGGGATTTTAGGTCAGGAAACAAATGGTGCTGGAGGCATGTTGAAAGCCTTTAGAACGATTCCTGTAATCGGACAAATTATTGAAGATATGAAGGTGCAATGTCCGGATGCTTGGTTAATTAATTTTACCAATCCGGCGGGTATGGTGACGGAAGCCGCAATCAAGCAATTCGGATGGAAACGAACAATTGGTTTATGTAATGTACCGATTACACACTGTATGGATATCGCTGGTCAATTAGATGTTGATCAAGAGGACTTATTCTACCAATTTGCTGGGATTAACCACTTCCACTGGCATAAGGTTTGGGACCGTCAAGGTAAAGAGTTAACGGCTAAAGTGATTGACTTGCTATATCAAAAATCAGAAGATGGTCCAGAGTCTGCCTTGAAGAATATTCATGATGCCAATTACCATATTGAACAAATTCAAGATTTAGGTATGCTACCTTGTGGTTACCACCGTTATTACTATTCTGAGGATGAAATGTTACAACATTCAATCGAGGAATTTGAAGCTGGGGAAACCCGTGCGCAAGTAGTGAAGCAAACAGAGAAACAATTATTTGAATTGTACAAGGATCCAGAATTAGATTATAAACCTGAAGAGTTAACGCAACGTGGTGGGACTTATTATTCTGATGCAGCCTGTGAAGTGATTGCTTCGATTTATAATGATAAACGGACAGTGATGGTTGTTTCTACTCAAAATAATGGTACGATTCAAGATTTACCATATGACGCTATTGTGGAAGTTTCTGCACAAATTACCAGCCACGGTGCTGTGCCTTTTAATTGGGGTGAGTTTATGCCGGCAGCACGTGGTATGCTTCAAGTGATGAAGGGGATGGAAGAAACTGTAATCCGTGCTGCAATCGAAGGGAATTATGGGGCGGCTTTACATGCCTTTACCATTAATCCATTAGTGCCAGGCGGTCAAACTGCCAAACGGGTATTAGACGAATTATTATATGCCCACAAAGACCATCTACCTCAATTTGCAGATAAGATTGCTGAAATTGAAGCAGAACAACCGGATGTTGTTGCTTATGTGGACGAATTAATGCAATCAAACTAAGGAAGGTGAGACAAAAGTCGTTTAGAATTTACGTTTCTAACGCATTTAGGAGAGTAAACGCTAAAGCGTAAACTCTCCCATAAACTGGACCAAAATCGGGTTCGGGCCTCCAGAAAGGACTGCGTTTCAGATTAAGTTGTTGCTGACTTTGTCAGCTACTGCCTTAATCTTCCAACGGTTCCTTTCTTGAAGTCAGCCCTTACACCTTAAAAAGCCGAACAATAACGAAACGTTATTGGAGCATTTTGGGAAGTATCGGACAATTCTGACTTTTGTAAAGCAGCCATTGGAACGAAGTGACTTATGGATGTTTATGCGTTAGAAGAACCCGATTATAAATACTTTTATATAGCCTCAATTAGGTGATCAATTTTTGCGATAAAAATAAGCGTATCCTAGGAAGTTGAAAGACTTCCTAAGACACGCTTTTTTGTATAAGTATGAAATTTAAAAACCGTAAGCAGCATCCTTTTTGGCTTGGATTTCGGCTTGAACGTCAGCCATAGTGAATACATCGTCGACCAGGCGTTCAATACGGAAAATAACGTCATCGCTAACGATTTCATTTCGGCTAAAGTCACGATCTTCAATGAATACATACTTGTTTACGACTGTTGCTTTCATATAGTTTAGAATCGGCATTAATTGACTTTCTACCATTAAGAAATGACGTGGTGATCCAGCAGTATTGATGACACCAATGACTTTTTCCCGGAAGGCATTTACAGGTAAGAGGTCAAAAAGATTCTTAACTGTTGCAGGGTAAGATGCTTGGAAAGTTGGCAGAGTAAAGACTAAGATGTCTGCTGCCATGATGGCTTTAAGTACTTCACCAGTATTACCAGGGTATTCAAAGTAGTTGCGTCCATCAGAAAAAACCATTTCCTTCTCGGCTAAGTCAATCAACTCGATATCCGCATCTGGACGATAGATTTTGGCTTGTCTGATATATTCATCTGCTGCGACACGTGATTTGGTGCCGACGTTTGATCCGCTGATAACAACTGTCTTCATGGTGGGTAAGCTCCTTTTTTGTTCATTTATCTACTTATTTTTATATAGTGTAACATGTTTATTTGCACTTGGAAAATAGTATGATTCGCTTTCGAAGTATTATGCAGATTGTTTGTATTTTAATAACTTTTATTGTAACCTAAATATAATCATTTATAATATATAAGCAAATTAGGAGGGGATCCGATGGGTGGTTTTAGAAGGTTTCTACAAATTATTTTAACCTTAGTGGGCTTGCTTGCATTATTATGTGCAATTGCCCTGTTTTACCCAATTCAATACCTAACACCTTTCGTACAAGATACAATACTAGGGAATACCTATGGTCAATGGGCCATGTTAGCTGGCCTAGCCTTTGTAGCCTTAGTTGTGTTAGTCGTTTTCCTACAGGCGGTTGTGGCACCAGCGAAACGTGACCACTTAGAAGTCAAAACAGATGCCGGTGTATTAAGCTTCACTAAGCATTCTGTTCAAGACACGGCAGTCCGCGCTAGTCAACGTGTGCCGGGAGTAAAATTTCCTGACGCTAAAGTTCGGTTTGGTAAACGACCGGAAGATACGAAAGTGAATGTTGTTTTTCAAGTGGACGAGGCTGCGAATGTCATCGACTTAGCAAACCAAGTTCAAGAACGTGTCCGTGATACTGTGTCAGTTTCATTAGGGATTCCAGTTGAGGATGTCAACGTGAAGGTTAATCAACTTGACCGCAGCGTTGTAGTGGCTGAAAAGCAAGCTAGACAAAAAGCAGCACCACGTGTGCAATAAGGAGGAGGGATAATATGTCAGAACGAAACAAGCAAGCAGAACGTGCGATTTGGCGTCAATATAAAGGACGGATTATCGGCTTATTATCAGCCTTTATCTTTGCACTATTGTGGGTAGTCTTTAACTTTGGAACAGCGTTACTAGTCTTTATCATCGCAGCAATTGGCTTCATTGTAGGTGCTTATTTTGATGGAGAGGTAGATTTACGCGCTTGGTTGCGGTTTTTTATGAAATAGGTTAAGGGTTATCGGTTGAAAATTCGATTTTTTCACGTTACCATTAACTTATAGATTATCAGAGTTGGCTAGATCGCCAACGCAAATATTAGGAGGAATTATATTATGGCTGAAACAACAAATGAACAAGTGAAACATGAAAATAATTTAGCGTTTGAACCACGCGTATTAGAACGTATTGCGAATAATTCAGTTCAAGATGTTGACGGCATTTTAGAGTTGAAAGGGAATTTCACTTCTGGCGTGAAAAGCTTCTTCGCATCTGGTGAAGATGAAACTAAAGGTGTGAGCGCTGAAGTAGGTAGCAAAGAAGTTGCCATCGACTTAGAAGTAATTGCTGAATACGGCAAAAATATTCCTGCTGCTTTCGATAAAACAATCGAAAAAGTTAAAGCAAATGTTGAAAAAATGACTGGATTAAAAGTGGTTGAAGTAAACATGAACGTAAACGACGTGATGACACGTGCAGATTACCAAAAACAACAATCTGAAGACGAACGTAAACGTGCAGAAGAACGTCGTCGTGCACACCAAAATGGTGAATACGCAGACGGATCACGCGTTCAATAAAAATAAAGGGTGAGAGAGAGACCGCCAAGCTCAATAAAGCTGGAAGCCTAGAGCCGTGACACATGAAGTGTGGCGCAAACTAGGCTGAAGATGACTTGAGCTGGTCGAGCGAACCCGACTAAGGATGTAAGTTAGGACGTTCAGCTAGGAGGCTGCTAAGGCATTTAGGAGAGTAAACACTAAAATGTAAACTCGCCCATAATCTGAAGCGGACACCTGGTTGTCCTGACGAGCTCAACTAGGGGTAAACTTGAACCCCATAAAATTAATGAATGTAGAAGGGTCGGCCAAGTGTCGATCCTTTTCTTATCTCAAAAATTTAGGTAAGATATAGGTAAGACAAGCGAGCAGATTAAACTGGAGGGTTTAAGATGAAAACAATGATTTTACTAGGTGAAGGGTACGAAGAAACAGAAGCGATTACAGTGATCGACTACCTACGTCGTGCAGAAATTCCAATAGATATGGTATCTATCAACGACAGCTTATCAACAATTGGTGACCACGGTATTGAAATTATAGCGGATAAGATGCTAGACGACATCGACACAGATAGCTATGACATGGTGATTACTCCAGGTGGCCGTCCAGGTGCGGAGAAACTAGCCAAAGACCAACGAGTAACTAATTTGATTGCCAAACAAGTAGCCAGTGACAAATATGTTTCAAGTATCTGTGCATCTCCAATTGTACTTGAAGCAGCAGGCATCACTAAAGACTTGGAAGGCACAAGCTATCCAGGTTTTGAGGACCAAGTAAACTACAAAACTTTCCACGAAGATATCACCTATTACGACGAAAACCATAAAGTATTGACCTCGCGTGGACCTGCCACGGCTGTTTATTTTGCCTTGGATATTATCCGTATCTTGAAGGGCGAGGATAAAGCGCAAGAAATTGCTGAAGGATTATTACTACCTATGGTTGAAGAGAAAAAGGGGTAGGTAGAATATGGCTGACAAACCCCTGGTAAAAATGGTTCGGGGTTACCAAAAATACATTTCTCCAATGTTTCCCCCAACCTGTCGCTATTATCCATCCTGTTCGACTTATATGATTCAAGCGATTAATAAACATGGATCGTTGAAGGGCGCAGCTATGGGTACAGCGCGGATTATCCGTTGTAATCCAATGGTGCCAGGAGGTTTAGACCCTGTCCCAGACCACTTTACCTTACGCCGTAACCGTGAAGAAATGTCTGACGAAGACAGGGCAAACTTAATCGCACAGATGGAGAAACATGACCACCACCATCATGAAATAGAATAGCAGTAAAAGACGTGGCGAAAGATATTTTTGCCAGGTCTTTTTTTAACATTATAATAGGAAAAAAGTAGGAAATAATACTTAGTTTAAATGAAATTCGTCCTTTTTCAAAAAAAGGGGTTTACCTTTACCTTAGGGGAAGCTTTATGATAGTTATTGAGAGGTGAGTAGGATGTATACGATAGGAGAATTGGCCGATTTAGCTGGTGTGACACGAAAGACTTTGCGACACTATGACAAGATTGGTTTATTGCAACCGCAAAGTTTATCTGATGCGGGTTACCGATTATATGGGCAGGCAGAAGTCGACTTACTGCAACAAATCCTGTTCTACCGGGAGATGGACCTGCCGCTAGCTGAGATTCGTGCTTTGGTACAGGCGCCAGATTACCAAGTGACGAAGGCTTTGGATCAACATTTGGCTTACCTTTCAAGAGAACGCCGTCGTATAGACCGGTTAATAGAGACGGTAGAGACTACAATACAAGCACAAAGGGGCGAAAGAAATATGACAAATGAAGAAAAATTTGAAGCATTTAAAAGAGACTTAGTAGATGAAAACGAAGCGAATTATGGTGAAGAAATACGTGCTAAATATGGTGACGACCAAGTGGATACTGCTAACCGTAAAATTTTAGGTGCTAGCAAAGAAGAATGGTCATCAATTGAAGTACTGAACGACCAATTAAATCAGAAACTAGCGGAAGCAACTAAAATAGGTGATCCCAATAGTCATCTTGCTAAAGAAGTGGTAGATTTACACCGCCAATGGCTAACCTTTTATTGGCCAGAAGGTAAGTATAGTAAAGAAATGCATATGAATATGGTAGATATGTATGTTAACGATGACCGGTTTAAGGCCTATTATGAAAATATTGCACCAGGTGCAGCAGCATTCTTACACAAAGCAGTGCATTATTTCCTAAATAGCAAAATATAATAAAAGATAAGAATCGTATATGATAATATTATTTAAGTTGGCTTATGCCACCAGCAACTATTCTTATTAATATGTTAGGAGCCTGGAATGTTAAATACAATGATATCGTCTCTGGTTGTTTATATTTCAACCAGTATAGACTACTTAATTATTTTATTGGTTATTTTTGCTAGTGTAGGGAAAGAAAAATTTTTAACAGTACTGACAGGTCAATATTTGGGTATCGGATTCTTGGTATTTGTTAGTTTAATAGTTATTTATTTTTTAAACTTTGTACCAGAAGATTGGATAATAGGTCTACTTGGATTGATCCCCTTATATCTTGGTATCCGTTTTGCCATATTTGGTGAGGGCGATGAAGTCGACGAGGAGGATCTTGAAGAGAACATACGAAATAATCGAACTTCTTCTTTGGTTTGGACCGTTACACTCATAACGATTGCTTCAGGAGGGGATAATTTAGGTATCTATATTCCTTACTTTACATCACTAACATTCAATGAAATCATCATGATGTTAGGTATATTTGCTCTTTCCATCTTTGTATTAAACTACTTAAGCTTTAAACTAGCAACATTGGATATGATTAATGAAATAGTTGAAAAGTATGAGCGGGTGATTGTGCCAGTTGTATTCATCGGATTAGGTGTCTTTATTTTGATAGAAAATGGTACTATTCAACATTTGTTAGGGCTATAACGTAATAAAAAAACACAAAGCAGTTTTCAAAACTGTTTTGTGTTTTTTTGTATATCTAGGGTAAGTAGCTCCCGATAATCGGGAGGTATCGCATCCTGAAGTTGAGCTCACTTTGGCAGTCTGGAGTCCACTTCAGAAATAGGTTCCTGTCACCACACCCTTATAATCGGGTTCGAGCCTCCAGAAAAGACTGCGTTTCAGCTTAAGTTGTAGCTGACTGCGCCATCTACTGCCTTAAGCTTCCAACGTTTCCTTTCTGAGCGTCGACTCTCGCACCTTGTTTTTATTCTACGCCGAATTCTTCTGCTACTTGATCAGCGATGCGTTTTGCATAGTCGTAAGCTTCTTCATCTGTTTGTGCTTCAACCATGACACGTAATAGATTTTCTGTACCTGAAGGGCGAACTAAGACACGGCCGTTTCCGTCCATTTCTGTATTCACTTCGGCAATGACTTGTTGTACAGTTGCAGAATTCATTGCTTCTGTTTTACCTTCACGTGTTACGCGAACGTTAATTAATTCTTGAGGGTAAGTTTTCATTTCACCAGCTAGTTCAGATAATTTTTTACCTGATGTTTTTAATACATGTAGTAATTGTACTGCTGATAAAAGACCGTCACCTGTGTTGTTGTAGTCCATAAAGATGATGTGGCCTGATTGCTCACCACCAAGATTGTAACCATGCTCACGCATTTCTTCTACAACATAGCGGTCGCCCACTTTAGTTTGCGGTGCTTTCATACCAGCTTCTTCAACAGCTTTATGGAAGCCTAAGTTAGACATTACAGTCGATACGATTGTATTGTCGTTTAATTTACCGCGTTCGTTTAAGTATTTACCACAGATGAACATAATTTGGTCACCGTCTACTAGGTTACCTTCTTCGTCAACTGCTAAACAGCGGTCGCCATCACCATCGAAAGCTACACCAACGTCAGCGCCAGTTTCTTTTACAAGTTCTTGTAATTTTTCTGTATGTGTTGAACCAACACCTTCGTTGATGTTGATACCGTCTGGAGAAGTAGCCATTGTCGTGAAGTCAGTATCTAAGTCAGCGAACAAACGGTTAACTAGTGGTGAAGTTGCACCGTTAGCCCCATCGATTGCTACTTTAATGCCTGATAAATCACCAGAAATAGTTGATGCTAAGAATTCTAAGTATTTACCAACTGCACCAGGATTTGCGATTACTGTACCTAATCCTTCAGCTGATGGACGAGGTAAAGTATCTTCTTCTTGGTCTAGTAAAGCTTCAATTTCTTCTTCTTGGGCATCAGATAATTTGAAACCGTCTGAACCAAAGAATTTAATTCCGTTATCTGGGGCAGGGTTATGACTAGCTGAAATCATTACACCAGCTGTTGCACCGGTCGTACGAGTTAAATAAGATACAGCTGGAGTGGTAATAACGCCTAATTGTTGCACTTCAATTCCTACTGATAATAAACCAGCAGTTAAAGCTTGTTCTAATAATTGTCCTGAGATACGTGTATCGCGGGCAACTAGAACACGAGGGTGTTCAATCCCTTCTGGTGCATGTTGCATTAACACATGACCACCAAAACGACCCAATTTAAATGCTAATTCTGGTGTTAATTCTTCGTTCGCTAAACCGCGAACCCCATCAGTACCAAAATATTTTCTCATAATTTACTCCTTTATTTTCGAAAGTGAATATCGATTTTGTCGTCGATTTCGTTATAGTATAACATTTACTGATATATATTTAAAAAGAATAGTTGCCTTTCTAATCTTTAAAAAGGCAATTCAACCTACACTGGTTAATACTAGAAAAAACTAGCTAAAAAAGCAAGTATTCCGTTAAAGACATTTGCGCTAGAAGAGCTGTTGACGCTCTCTGAGTTAGTTGATTGTATCGTGTCAGCTTGAACATTACCGTTGTTATTTTGCAAGTTGCTACTGGTACCTGTTGTCACACCAACTTCACTTGTATTTGAGCTAGCGTTTTCGTTCGAATCACTGCTAGTCGTCTCTTCTTCAATTGAAGATTCGTTGCCATTGTTTCCACTCTCGGAGCTGGTTGAACTGGCTGCGCTGTCCTCACTTGAAGTAGGTGCCGAATCACTAGTTTCTTCTTCGCTTTCTGATGAAGCGCTAGAGGAAGTACTTGAAGTTGATGAAGATGCGTTATTTGTTGGAATTACTTGAACACGAACGCTAGAGGGGTCAGAACTAGTAACACCGTCAGGGAGTGTTATAGGCGCATCCACTGTGGTCGTTGAATTAATCCCTGAGACATCGACAGTAGCAATAACACTATTGATAGCGTTAATTGCTTCATAGTCTCCTGATAAAGTAGCGGTCTGATTATCTAGAATGGTTGTTTCATAGCTATAACCGTCTTGCTCGTTAGTAATATCGGCTTCAATTGGGACCGAAACGCCCTCAGGTGAAACTTGAACAGTCACATCCACCTCACTTGGATCGGTGTTGATATTTAAAATGTCCCCATCAGCGTTTGCTGTGATAACAGTAGCCGTTGTAGTGTAATCTTCAGACAGGTTGTCTGGGATATTTACCACTGTGTAAACCCGGTTAACACTTTCAATATCACTTGTTGCACCGGTTAATGTCACACTATCTTGACTTAAGCTGATATCGGTGATTTCATACCCCTCTGCAACGGCCGATTCGTTGGATGTTTCAACTTGAACTGGATACTCAGTTGTTTGCAAGGAATCGATTGAAATATTGACACTTGATGGTGAGATTTCATAAGAAACTGCCTCGGATACATTTTCTAACTGTAACTGGATATAATGAGATCCTTCACCAAGTTCCGATAAATCTTCAGTAATGACGCGGAAATCATCTGCTTCAAGTGTTTGGTCGATTAGGTTTTTTGGCCCGGATAGACTGACAGATACGGTATCTGGTAAGCCAGTCACGTAATACTCATCAACGTTACCATCTATATATACAGGGACGTTATAAATCGTCTCTGTTGTTGCTTCGCTAACATTCTGGAAAAAGCTTACCGGGTTTTCTGAATATTGTTCAGCCTTAACATAAACAAACATCAAAATCGATAAGACAAGCGATAAAATTAAGAGGGCAATTCGATTATTATAAAATTTATTAATCATCAGACTTGCCACCTCCTGTTAATTGGTTAAACCAGTTAGTTAAGAAGTTATCATTTGCTTCATCGTCATCAGAGCTATTGATAAAGTTATCTGCAAGTATTGTATAAAGTTCATCTTGGTTTAAATCACGCGTAATCTCACCACGTTCAGTAATAGAAATACCACCTGTTTCTTCAGATACAACTATTGTGATAGCGTCTGTGACTTCACTTAACCCTACGGCAGCCCGGTGTCTAGTCCCCAACTCTTTAGGGATTTCTGAATTTTCTGACAGGGGTAAATAGGAAGCTGCAGAAGCAATTTGTAAATCTTGAATAATAACGGCACCATCATGAAGCGGTGTATTCGGAATGAAAATATTGATTAATAATTGTGAAGATATGGCTGAATCTAGTTTGATACCTGTGGCTGCATATTCATTTAAAGGTTGCGACCGTTGTAGGGAAATTAAGGCACCAATCCGTCGTTTACCCATATATTCGCAAGCTTCTACTAAATCGCGCACCATCTTTTCATTCGGGTTGCGGGCACCAGCCTCACGCTTACCAGCAAAGAATTGTTGTCCTAAATGATCTAAACCTCGTCTAATTTCAGGTTGGAAAATCACAATCGCACCAATAACAGACCATTGGATGATATTATTCATAATCCAATCTACCGTCTTCAATTGGAAGAGGGTGGAGATAATCTTGATCAATAAGAAGATAAAAACCCCATTTAAAATATTGAAGGCTTTTGTATTCTTTAGGATTTTCAAAAGCTGGTAGATAAACAACCAAACAATTAAAATATCAATTAGATTGAAAACATTTGTCCAGGAAATAATACTAGACCAATCTATTTGCATGTGTCTATCCTCCATTCTAAGTTTTTCACTATAAATTATAACATATCAGGCTTTCATCAATAGAATCTCGAGACACATTTCTCAAAAATGTTTATAATGAGAGAATAGTAATTATATAGAGGGAAGGAGTGGCTGTTGTGTTACTCGGACAATTAATCATGGATGCAGCAAAAGTGACCCGAAAAGAATGTAAAAGACTCTTAAAATCAGGCCTTGTCACCGTTGATCAGGAGGTTGCCACAGAGTTCGCCACTGTCGTTGACCCTAGTTGGCAAAGGATTATGGTAGACCAACAAATCATCGACAGCCATTTTGGCCATAGCTATTACTTAGTCCATAAACCAAAAGGCTATCTTTCGGCCAATAAAGATGCACAATATCCAACGGTTATTGATTTGATTAAACCAGCTGACAATCCTGGAAACTTAGCTATTACTGGTCGTTTAGACCGCGATGCTCATGGCTTAGTATTCGTCACCAATAATGGGCAGCTTCATTATATTTTCCAACAACCTAAGTTCGATATACCCAAAACCTACCGTGTAACAGTGAACGGGCTGATTGATGGCAAAATGGTCAATCAATTTCAAGCTGGCGTCACTTTTGACGATGGGACTATCTGTAAACCAGCTGTTTTGGCAATTATTTCAGCTAGTTCGCAATCCTCAACAGCTTTAGTGACGATTTCGGAAGGACGCCGTCATCAAATCAAAAAAATGTTCCTCGCATGTGGTGTAAAAGTCACGAACTTGTTCCGACAAGAAATAGGGGATTTAAAGATTGGCACTCTTGCTGAAGGGGAATACCGGCAACTAGATGCGGCTGAGATTCAGTCACTAAAAAACATCTTTCTTCTATATAATAAGCGTAAAGGGAGTCGCGAAAAACTAACTGATAGCCAGGCCTAAAAAAGGTCAGAAAAAATTCCAAAAAAGTTTGAATCAAACTATTGAAATCTATAATATCAGATGCTATACTATTTAAGTACGATATTTTTGATAGCAAAACAATCAAAGATATGGTTTATATGGAGGGATAGCGAAGTGGCCAAACGCAGCGGACTGTAAATCCGTTCCTTCGGGTTCGAAGGTTCAAATCCTTC
>JBCLPQ010000012.1:0-42337 GCA_041223225.1 Aerococcaceae bacterium 50-4 | reverse complement strand
GAGATTCCTCTTTTTGTGTAAAAAAATATAGAACCAATGACTTTTTTATGTCATCAGTCCTATATATTGTAGAGCCATTTGTTTGGCCTATGTACTAGTAAAATAGTCATATTTTCGCTCAAAAAAAGAAGACCGAGTCGTCACCCGGTCTTCCTTTCAATTTGCAAATTTAATTTTTAAAGTTTAATTGTTTTAATTAAGCTTCGATAGAAGTGATTGTACCCGCACCTACTGTACGTCCACCTTCACGGATTGAGAATTTAGTACCGTTTTCGATTGCAACTGGGTGAATTAATTCAACGTCCATGTCAACGTTGTCACCAGGCATAACCATAGCTACGTCTTCAGGTAAAGTGATAACACCAGTGATGTCAGTAGTACGGAAGTAGAATTGTGGACGGTAGTTAGTTAAGAATGGAGTATGACGTCCACCCTCTTCTTTAGACAATACGTAAACTTGTGCTTTAAATTTAGTATGTGGAGTGATTGAACCAGGAGCAGCCAATACTTGACCACGTTGGATATCTTCACGTTGAACACCACGTAATAACGCACCGATGTTGTCACCAGCTTGAGCGTAGTCTAAGTTTTTACGGAACATTTCAACACCAGTTACAACTGATTTACCGATTTGTTCAGCAATACCAACGATATCAACTTCGTCACCAGTACGGATTTCACCACGTTCAACACGTCCTGTAGCAACTGTACCACGACCAGTAATTGAGAATACGTCCTCAACTGGCATCATGAATGGTTTAGAGTTGTCACGTTCTGGTTCTTCGATGTAAGTATCAACAGCTTCCATCAATTCCATGATTTTAGCTTCTTGAGCTTCGTCACCTTGTAAAGCTAATAAAGCAGAACCAGCGATTACAGGAACATCGTCACCTGGGTAGTTGTACTCAGATAATAAATCACGAACTTCCATTTCAACTAATTCTAGTAATTCTTCATCGTCAACTTGGTCAACTTTGTTTAAGAATACTACGAATGCAGGAACACCAATTTGGTTAGCTAAAAGGATGTGCTCACGAGTTTGTGGCATTGGACCATCAGCAGCAGATACTACTAAGATCGCACCGTCCATTTGAGCAGCACCAGTGATCATGTTTTTAACGTAGTCAGCATGCCCTGGAGCATCGATATGCGCGTAGTGACGGTTAGCTGTTTCGTACTCGATGTGTGAAGTATTGATTGTAATACCACGTTCTTGCTCTTCTGGAGCGTTATCGATTGAAGCGTAGTCTTGAGCTTCACCGAAACCGTGTTTAGCTAATACAGTTGCGATAGCAGCTGATAAAGTTGTTTTACCGTGGTCAACGTGTCCTAAAGTACCAACGTTAACATGGGGTTTTGTACGTTCATATGTTTGTTTTGCCATTTTATGTATTCCTCCTAAGAATAGAAAATATAAATCTAAATATTATAGATTTTCAATAAGTTCATTATAGTCAAACTCGTATCAGAAATCAAGCATCTACATTAGGAAAGACCTAGTATTCACTTGATTTCTACGAGTAAGTTATTGCTCAAAGTTTTAATTTAAAAATTAATCTTCTGAACCTTTACCATATTGTTTGATAATGTCTTCTTGAATAGATTTTGGAACAGCTTCATAATGATCAAATGTCATTGTGAAGGTACCGCGTCCTTGAGTTGCAGAACGTAAAGTAGTTGCGTAACCAAACATTTCTGATAACGGAACTTGTGAGTTGATCATCAACGCGTTACCACGTGGTGTTTGACCTTCGATACGTCCACGACGAGCTGATACGTGACCCATTACGTCCCCTAAGTATTCTTCAGGAACTTGGATGTCAACACGCATCATTGGTTCAAGGATTGCAGGTTTTGCAGTCTTGATAGCGTTACGTAACGCTAATGAAGCAGCAACTTTGAAGGCTGTCTCAGATGAATCGACATCATGGTAAGAACCATCATAAAGCTTAGCTTTAACGTCGATTAATGGGAATCCAGCTAATACACCGTTTTCCATTGCATCTTTCAATCCAGCTTCAACTGCAGGGATGTATTCACGAGGAACCACACCACCAACGATTGCGTTTTCGAATTCAAATCCAGCACCTTCTTCGTTAGGTGTGAACTCGATCCATACGTCACCGTATTGACCTTTACCACCTGATTGACGAACGAATTTACCTTGAACTTGAGTTTCTTGAGTGAATGTTTCACGGTAAGATACTTGAGGTGCACCTACTGAAGCTGAAACATTGAATTCACGTTTCAAACGGTCAACGATGATATCAAGGTGAAGCTCACCCATACCAGCGATGATTGTTTGACCAGTTTCGTGGTCAGTTGACGCACGGAAAGTTGGATCCTCTTCAGCTAGTTTACCTAAAGCGATAGACATTTTATCTTGGTCAGCTTTAGTATCTGGCTCGATTGCAACTTCGATAACTGGCTCAGGGAATTCCATTGACTCAAGAATAACCTTATTGTCAACGTCACATAATGTATCACCAGTTGTAGTGTCTTTAAGACCTACAGCGGCAGCGATATCACCAGAGAATACTTCATCTACTTCAGAACGTGAGTTAGCGTGCATCATTAAGATACGACCTAAACGTTCACGTTTATCTTTAGTAGCATTTTGGATGTATGAACCCGCTTGTACAGTACCAGAGTATACACGGAAGAAAGTTAAACGACCTACGAATGGGTCAGTCATCACTTTAAACGCTAATGCAGCGAATGGTGCATCATCGTTAGCGCGAACTTCGATAACTTCTTCTGGATTGTCAAAAGCGTGACCTTGAATTGGTGGTACATCTGTTGGTGCAGGTAAGTAATCGATAACTGCATCAAGCATTAATTGAACACCCTTGTTTTTGAAGGCTGAACCACACAATACAGGGAAGAAGTCAACGTTGTTAGTTGCAGTACGGATAGCTGCTTTCAACTCGTCTTTAGAAATTTCTTCACCTTCAAGGTATTTTTCCATAATATCTTCATTCACATCAGCGATTGATTCAATCAGGTTTGTGTGCCATTTTTCAGCTAATTCGCGGTATTCTTCAGGAATTTCGCGTTCTTCATACTCTCTACCATCATCAGAAGTGTAAACTTCAGCATTCATTTCCACTAAGTCAATGATACCTTCGAAGTTGTCCTCTGATCCAATAGGTAATTGGATAGGTTGAGCGTTAGCTTGTAAACGTTCATGAATAGTGTCTACAGCGTATAAGAAGTCTGCACCCATTTTATCCATTTTATTTACGAATACGATACGTGGAACTTTGTAAGTATCAGCTTGACGCCAAACAGTTTCTGTTTGAGGCTCTACACCTGATTGCGCATCTAGTAGAGCTACTGAACCATCTAATACACGCAATGAACGCTCAACTTCAACAGTGAAGTCTACGTGTCCTGGGGTATCAATGATGTTTACACGGTGGTCATTCCATTGTGCTGTTGTTGCAGCAGATGTAATTGTGATACCGCGTTCTTGTTCTTGCTCCATCCAGTCCATTTGTGCCCCACCATCGTGAGTTTCACCGATTTTATGGATTTTACCAGTGTAGAACAAGATACGTTCAGTAGTAGTCGTTTTACCAGCATCGATGTGGGCCATGATACCGATATTACGAGTCTTTTCAAGAGGGAATTCTCTTTTAGCCATCTTATCTTTACTCCTTTTTTCTTTGATTCGTTTAATAATTGGTTTCCACAATCATTATAACGTTTTTAGAGAAAAGTCGACAATATAAATTATCGACTTTTAGAAAAATCTTACCAACGGAAATGTGCGAAGGCTTTGTTGGCTTCTGCCATACGGTGTGATTCTTCACGTTTACGAACTGAAGCACCTGTATTGTTAGCAGCATCCATGATTTCATGTGATAAACGTTGCTCCATAGTGTTTTCACCACGTAGACGAGCGTAGTTTACTAACCAACGTAAAGCCAATGTTTGACGACGTTCTGGACGAACTTCGATTGGCACTTGGTAGTTAGAACCACCGATACGACGAGCTTTAACTTCTAAGACTGGTGAAATGTTTTCGATTGCTTGCTCGAAAACCTCCATTGGGTCGTTACCTGTTTCAGCTTTAATGTTTTCGAAGGCAGTATATAAAATAGTTGCTGCTTTACCACGTTTACCATCAACCATGATACGGTTGATTAAACGAGTAACTAATTTTGAGTTATAAATTGGATCTGGTAATACATCACGTTTTGCAATATGTCCTTTACGAGGCATTTGTGCTCCTCCTTTCGATTTTTATTTATTTAGGTTTTTTAGTACCGTATTTAGAACGGCTTTGTTTACGGTCGTTAACACCAGCAGTATCTAACGCACCACGAACGATGTGGTAACGAACCCCTGGTAAGTCTTTCACACGTCCACCACGGATAAGAACAACACTATGTTCTTGTAAGTTGTGGCCGATACCTGGGATATAAGCTGTTACTTCGATCATGTTTGATAAACGAACACGAGCGTATTTACGTAACGCTGAGTTAGGTTTTTTAGGTGTCATAGTACCTACACGTGTACAAACTCCACGTTTTTGAGGAGAGTTTGTAGAAGTAGATTTACGTTTCATTGAGTTGTAACCACGGCCTAAAGCTGGAGAACCAGATTTTTTAGTTGAGCTTTGGCGTGATTTGCGTACTAATTGGTTAATAGTTGGCATAACTATAAGCTCCTCCTTCCCATTAATGGGTAATTTTTTGTATATATTTTATGCTCACACATCCAAGCGTGTCATAATTTTTTTGAAAAAATAAAAATCGCCTTTCAGCTACAATTTTAAATCTCCAATGTTTGTGTGCTAATGTACCAGTCAGCACGACTGTTCGATTTGGATACAAATACAGGAATCTGCATACAAAAAGCACCTTATATAATTTATCACATTAGAAAAGGCGCGTCAACAAATAAAGTGAAAAAAATAAAAGCAATCTTCGCCATGCAGAGCACGGAAAAGATTGCTTTTTAGTCAAGTGCACTCACACCCAGTAGTCGGGTTCACTTTGGCAGTCAGGTCTCCACTTCAGGCTAGTTTGCGCCACACGATGTGTGTCACGGCAATAGCCTTCCAGTTTATGAGCGAGTAAGTGCTTTAGCACCTATTCGCTCAAATGCGTTAGAAGCTACCTGCCTAAGCGCCAAAGCTCACATCCTGTTTAATCTACATTTCTCATCGTTGGGAATAGTAATACATCACGGATAGATTGTGCATCTGTTAATAGCATTACCATGCGGTCAATACCAATTCCTAAACCACCTGTAGGCGGCATACCTGTTTCTAAGGCTTCTAAGAATTCTTCATCTAGTGGGTGCGCTTCGTCATTACCCTCGTCTTTTTCTTTCACTTGGGCTTCGAAACGTTCACGTTGGTCGATTGGATCTGTTAACTCGGTAAAGGCGTTACCAGCTTCCGAACCTACGATGAAGACTTCGAAACGGTCGGTAAAGCGTGGGTCTTCTTCGTTTTTACGAGCCAATGGCGAAATAGCTGTTGGGTGACCATAAACGAATGTTGGTTGAATTAAAGAGTCTTCAACAAATTCTTCGAAGAATTCATTAATGACATGTCCTACTGAGAAATTGTCTTCCACTTGGACATTGTGTTCTTTAGCAATTGCACGCGCTTCTTCGTCAGTCATTTCTTGCCAGAAGTCAACGCCACAAGCTTCTTTAACTGCGTCTACCATGTGGACACGACGCCATGTTCCGCCTAATTCAACTTCTTGACCATCGTAAGTGATTTTTGTTGTACCTAGTACTTTTTCTGCAACGGTTTGGAATAAACCTTCTACCAATTCCATCACATCAGCCATCGTATTGTAGGCTGTATAAACTTCTAGCATTGTAAATTCAGGATTGTGTGTTGTATCAATTCCTTCGTTACGGAATACACGGCCAATTTCATATACGCGCTCCATACCACCAACGACTAAACGTTTTAGATGTAATTCTAAGGCAATACGTAAGTATAACTCCATGTCTAAGGCATTGTGGTGGGTAATAAATGGACGCGCTGAGGCACCACCGGCAATGTTGTGTAAAACAGGTGTTTCTACTTCTAGATAGTCATTATTGTCTAAATAGTGACGAATTTCACGGATAATTTGCGAACGTTTAGTGAAACGGTCGAACGATTCACGGTTGGCAATCAAGTCTAAGTAACGGTGACGGTAGATTTGTTCTACATCCGTTAGACCATGGTATTTGTCTGGTAATGGTCGTAATGCTTTCGTTAGGTGAACAAATTTTGTTGCTTTTACAGATAATTCACCAGTATTTGTACGCATTAAAGTACCTTCAACACCAACGATATCTCCTAAGTCAGCTTTCTTCCATAGGTGGTCGTAGTCATCTTCGTCAATATGGTCACGGCGTACATAAATTTGAATGTTGCCTGACATATCTTGAATATTCCCAAAACCAGCTTTACCTTTACCACGTTTAGTCACTAAACGGCCGGCAATGGCTACACTGTCATCCATTTCAGCTAATTGCTCTTTATCAAAAGCCTCATACTTTTCGTGTAGATCAGCTGCTACTGCACTACGTTCAAACCCTGAAGCGAATGGGTTATAACCATTTTCTTCTAACTCTGTCATTTTTTCACGACGGACAATCAGTTGGTCATTCAACCCTTCAGTCGCATCAGTAGCTTGATGTTGATTGTTTTCTTCAGTCACTATATACACTCCTTACTTTATCTATCGTTATCCTCTAGTCAATTCGATACTTATCTATATTGCCAACTTTCTGCAAAAAAAGCAAGCAGGCCTTGCGCACTATTTCTTTCAGGTCGGTTTTTTTGGATAAAAATACGCATCTTTTTGAGAATACGAAAACACAAGCATTGTACCAAATTTTCAGGTTAAAGAAAACCTTAAGATAGTACCAACTGCTTATGCTTCCATTTCTGGGTCATCCTCTTCTTTAATGTGGGTGAAAGCATCTGTTAAAATTTGCAGGACATGGCTATCCGCTTGGCTATAGATGACTGTATTTCTTTCCTTGCGTTTTTTAACCAAACGTAATTCAAAGAGTTTCTTTAATTGATGAGAAACCGCTGACTGTTCCAAACCTAATTCCTCGGAAATCTTTGTCGCCATCATTTCTCCCCTACCCAATAAATATAAAATGCGCAGTCGTGTTGGATCCCCCAAAACCTTAAACAGTTTACTTAAATGCTGGATTTGTTCAGGCGCAACAGGCTCAACCAGCTCTTGTTGGTCCTCAATGTTTTTTTCTGCTTCCATCATAAAAGCCTTCTTTCACTTTTAATTATCTGTCAGTTTCTACCTTATTCATTTGCTGTATTGAAGTCGAAAGTTCCTTCAGCAACAAATCGCCTGCCGTCATCAGGAATCACCACAACTACTTTTTTGTTTTGCCCAAGGTTTTGTGCTACTGCAATACCCGCTGCCACTGCAGCACCACCAGCTGGACCTACAAGCAAACCTTCATTAATCGCTAATAATCGGCTCGTTTCTCTAGCTTTAGCTAAATCAATTGCAACAATACTGTCGTAAAGTGTAGTCTCCAAATTCAAAGGCAAGATACCTGGGTTGAAACCAGTAGCCTCACTTGGCTTAGCCATTTCACCAGACAAGAATTTAGCCGATTTATCTTCTACAGCATAAAGTTGAATGTCTTTATTTTCTTGTCTTAAGGCATTACCAATACCCGTCATCGTCCCGCCTGTTGCAATGGTTGTCACAAAGGCGTCAGGGGCACCGTTCAATGCTTCAATAATTTCTGGACCTGTCGTCTTTTCATGAACCGCTGCATTCGAATCGTCATTGTAGACATCCATAAAGACATGGTTACCTGCATCCGCGTAAGCACGCGCTTGGGTCATTGCTGCCACAACGCCTTGATCACCTGCTACCAGTTGCACTTGTGCCCCGTATGCACGTAAAACCGTCAAATCATGGTGAGAAGCTGTATCTGGGACAAATGCTTTTGTATCATAGCCCTTGCTAGCGCCTAATAAGGCGAATGAGGCAGCAACTTCAGCCGTAGTCGCAACCACGATTTGTTGGCCAGCTTGCAAGCGACCCTCATTTTCCGCTACTTCAAGCATATTTAAGGCAACGCGGTCATAAATTGAACCGGTTGGGTTGGCTGTTTCGAGTTTCACATATACCTGTGCAGCTTTATATGGGACTGATCGTTGTAGTTTCAGTAATGGTGTTTCTCCAATTAGTTGACTCATATAATTTGTAACTTCCATCTTCTAGCTCAAACCTTTCTCTGTAAAAATGATTGCGTGGGTCATGAATACGGTGGTTGAATACCCTTATTATAGCAAACTACTAGTCTAAGCTTGGTCTATAATAGTCTGTAAATCTTCAGCCGTAAAATGGTAACGGTTATTACAGAATTGGCACACAACCTCTGCCCCGTTGTCTTCCTCAATCATAGCGGTAATTTCTTCTTTAGCTAGCGTTGCTAAACCAGAAGCAAAGCGGTCTTTGTTGCAGTCACACTTAAATTGAACATCACGTTCATCTAAGAATTTTACATTTTCTTCACCTAATAAGCGGTTAATCATATCTTTTGGTGAAGCGCCATCTGACAACAATTCCGTTACTTGTGGGGTTTCAGCAACTGCTTTTTCAACGGCTTCAATTGAAGCTTCTGTAACACCTGGCATCAATTGAATCATCCAACCACCAGCATTAATCACTGATTCATCCGTATCTACTAACACACCTAAACCAACCGCTGACGGTGTTTGCTCAGAGTAGGCTAAATAGTAGGTAAAGTCTTCAGCAATTTCACCAGAAACAATCGGCACTTGACCAGTGAAAGGCTCTTTAAGACCTAAATCTTTTGTTACGGTAAAAAGCCCTTCCGTTCCGACCGCACCACGAACATCAATCTTGCCTTGGTCATTTGGATCTAAACTAATGTGGGGTTCTTGCACATAGCCTTTTACATTACCTTGGCCATCTGCCACCGCAACCAACTTACCTGCAGGACCGTTTCCGTTAATTTGAACCGTTAATTTTGCATCATCTTTAATATCTGACCCCATCAACAAGGTCCCAACAAGGGTACGACCAAGTGCTGCTGTAGACGCAGACCAAGTATCGTGTTTCTTTTGCGCTTCTTTTGCGACAGCTGTAGCGTCCACAGCTGTAATACGTACTTCACCATCAAAGGCTACTGCCTTAATTAATTTATCTGTCATTTATTTCACTCCATTATTACGGTTGGGACAAAAGTCAGCCTTCTGCCTCACCTATTTTATTCGCTTGTTGCTCACTCATCTACCATTCTAACCTAATTTCGTCACCAGTGAAAATATATTCTTCTAGCCAAAACAAGTGAACGTCAGATTTCTATTGGAAAAAGAAAAATCCCCTAGGACCTAAATCCTAGGGGATCTATATTGTGATGCGAGCTTAACGCCTTGCATCGCATCCTTTATCGGGTTCCACCAGTCAGACTCGAGCCACTTCAGAAATAGCTTGCGTGATGTTCCATCACTACAGTTATTTCTTCCAGTGTTACGAGTCTAAGCGACTGATGTCACACCTAGCTTTTAGTCTTGTTGGATGTGTGCGTTTCGTCCTTGATGATTTTGATCATCGTCGTTATCGTCATCATCAGACTCATCTACATCAGCGGCTGCCTCTGTTTGATCCTCTGAAGTTGTTTCTTCAGACCAGTCACCGTTACGTAATTGACGGTGCTCAGCACCACGTTGTAAATCTTTTTTCACTTCTTCATAAGACTTGGCTTCTGATTCACGCTCGCCTTCACCATCTAGTGGTTCTGGCATTTCGCCTGTTTCAAATAAAGAACGAATTGTACGTTCATCTAAGGTTTCAAGTTCTAGTAATTTCTCAGCAATCACATCTAATTGATCACGGTGAGAAGCCAAGATACTTTCTGCCTCTTCCAAGCATGCATCCATAAACTTACGTACTTCATCATCAATTTGACCAGCTGTGCGTTCAGAGTATGATTTGCTATCTGCATAACCAGAAGATGCACCACGCATTGAGTGGTTACCTTCATATGAAATTGGTCCAAGCACTTCACTCATACCATATTCAGTAATCATGGCACGAACGATACCTGTTGCTTGTTCAAAGTCATTAGAAGCACCTGAAGTTTGTGTATTAAATACTAATTGTTCAGCTGCACGTCCACCTAGTAAACCAATCACTTGTTCACGCAAGTCTTTCGTTGTGTATAAGTTTTGGTCTTCACGAGGTAGCATAATTGCGTAACCGCCAGCTTTACCACGCGGTACAATCGTTACCTTATGGACAACACGAGCATCGCTTAATACTAAACCAGCAATTGTATGACCCGCCTCATGGTAAGCAACCATTCGACGTTCTGTCTTAGAAATCACACGGTCTTTCTTAGCTGGACCAGCAATCACACGGTCTTGGGCTTCATCGATATCGATCATATCAATTTGGCGCTTATCTACACGAGCTGCCACTAAAGCCGCTTCGTTTAATAAGTTTTCAAGTTCTGCACCAGTAAATCCTGGTGTTTGTTGCGCCAAGACTTTCAAGTCCACACCTGGGCCAAAAGGCTTGTTACGGGCATGTACTTTCAAGATGGCTTCACGTCCTTTAACATCTGGACGACCAACTAATACCTGTCTGTCAAAACGACCAGGACGTAATAAAGCCGGGTCTAAGACATCAGAACGGTTTGTTGCTGCAATCACGATGACGTTATCTTTTTCAGAGAACCCGTCCATCTCAACCAGCAACTGGTTCAAGGTTTGCTCACGCTCATCATGACCTGATCCTGGACCAGCACCACGACGGCGTCCAACAGCATCAATCTCATCAATAAAGATGATAGATGGGGCACTCTTCTTAGCATTTTCGAATAAGTCACGCACACGAGAAGCACCCACACCAACGAACATTTCTACGAACTCAGAACCTGAGATTGAGTAGAAAGGTACGCTAGCTTCACCAGCGACAGCTTTAGCAAGCAATGTTTTACCAGTACCTGGAGGTCCCTCTAAAAGCACACCTTTTGGAATACGTGCACCTAAAGCTTGGAATTTGCGTGGATCTTTTAGGAAGTCCACCACTTCAACCAACTCTTGTTTCTCTTCATCCGCACCAGCGACATCAGAAAAACGGACTTTCACTTCTTTTTTCGATTGATCAACAGCCTTCGATTTACCCATAGACATTGGGTTGTTTCGACCGCCACCTTGGCTTTGACTGAACATCATGTACATAATTACAACAAAGAAAATAATAGGCACAGCAGTGAATAATAAACTTAGCCACATACCAGACTGATCTTCTTCTAAAGCAGTCATCTCAGTATTCGTTGCATTTGCTGCATCCGTAATCGTTGCAATTGTATTGTCATTAGGTAATACGTTCACCACAAACTCAGAAGCTTGAGATTGTTGTAAATCTTGGAAAATTGGAATCCCATCACTTGTTGAAGATGACGATTCACTTGATTCCTCACCCGAATCCTTATAAGCACCGCGGATTTGATAAGCCCCAGCGTTAGATTGGATAGAGAAATTCTCTACATCCCCATCAGAAAGTGTTTGAACGAATTCTGATTGTGTTAACTCCTCAGTGGTGCCACCAGTAGAATCACTCGTTAATGATCTAACCAATGCCATCAAAGCAAAGAACATAATCAGCCATAGCAAACCACTTCGGATGAAGGTGTTTCTATTTGGTCTGTTAGGTCTCTTTTGTTGCATTCATTTTCCCCATTCTAATTGTTGTTCTTATAGTAGCCAGTGAATAAAATTTGAATGATTTCCCTCACTAATTATGGAATAAATGTGCGTATACGCTTGGCTTCAAAATACCGATATAAGGTAATTGACGGTAATCCTCATCAAAGTCCATACCATAACCAATCACAAATTTATCAGGAATTGTGAATCCAATATAATCCACAGAAACATCCGCAGTCCGGCGTTCAGGTTTATTTAATAAAGTTACCACCTTAACACTTTCCGCCTTACGGTGTTGGAATAAATCATGGATTTTTGCCAAAGTATTACCTGTATCAACAATATCTTCAACAATAATCACATGACGACCAGACACATCCGCATCTAAATCCTTCAAAATTTTTACTTGACCAGAAGACTCAACGCCACCGCCGTAACTTGAAATATCCATAAAGTCAATTTGTAATTTAACATCCATTGCACGAATCAAGTCAGCCATAAATGGAATAGACCCTTTCAAAATACCAACCACAATCGGATTTTTATCTTGATATTCCGCGGTCAACTCCTCACCTAACACCTGAATTCGTTCCGCAATTTCCTCAGTCGAAACTAAAATTTCCTCTACATCTTTATGCATGCCTACAATCCTCCACATTTCATTTCACATAATTCTAGGTTATTTTAGCAAACAACCCGATTTAATAGCAATTAATTAAGACTACTATTTCAAATCTAGCCAGCTCAGCACAGCAAAACTCCAGCAAAGCCACCAAATAACTGAAAAGCATTATAACAATCTTAACATTATTCTCCAACAAATACGTTACTTTCTCTTAAAATTTTACCAATACTTTAGACCCCGCCCCACTAAGCTTACGGAATAAGACCTCTCCCTGGAAAAAGAGGCCCCACACTTCTTGCTGACTATCCACTAGCACAAACAAATCATCTCGGATACCAGACGGGACCTTTTCGTTGATTAAAAAGCGATTCAGCTTTTGCCGATGACCATTGGACAGGCGGATAAAATCTCCGGGACGGCGATCACGCACCGCCAAGCTAACATCAGCACCCACAGTAGCCAAGACCACTGCCCCTGCCTCAATCTCAGCAGCCGCTTGGTCCTCGTCAAACCAACCCAACTTGCCCTGGTCGCCTAACACCAACCAGTCTTGCCATTTCAAAATTTGCACTGGCTTTTGATGATCACCACCACTAGCCAAAAAATCAGACCGGCCACCAGGCAGAATATAAGCCGTATCATACACCTTGACAAGGCGGTAGCCTCCCGGCAACCGCCACTCAGCTTGTCCATGATCGCTCTGTAAGAAAGCCACCATCCGCTTAAAGCCATCTTGGGTAAAGGCGGCCAAGTCACGAATCCTCGTCCGGTCGAACATGTACTGCCACAATAAAACCTGTTCAGCCAAGTCATAGTCGCGTAAAGCCGCCAAATCAACATGCCAAGTGTCGTCCTTTTTCATCATTACAGCTTTTAAAACTTGATCCATAAAGGCTTCTGCAAAGCGGTTGGTCGCTTGGGCAGCCAAGGCGAAATCGCCCAGATGGTCAACCACAGCCCCATCTTCCGCTTCTAGTTCCGGTAAATATCGCTGTCTAAACCGGTTTCGGGTATAAGCCAAATCATCATTAGACTGGTCCTCACTAAAAGGCACATTATTAGTCGCTGCATAAGCATATAAATCGGCCTTATCAGTGGTTAATAAGGGGCGGAGTACATAGCCCGACGTCAAACCCTTGTCTAATTGGATGGGTCGATAAGGATGAATACCGGCGATACTCTTCAAGCGGCCGCCATGAACTAACCGCATCAAGACAGTTTCTGCCTGGTCGTTTTGATGGTGAGCGGTCACCAAGAAAGGCGATTTAGTCAACATCATCATCCGTTCAAAGACTGCATAACGGAATTCGCGTGCCGCCAATTCCGACCGGTTAGGGTTTGTTGGGTCATCGTGGTCCCATGCAACCACCTGAATAGGAATATCCCGGCTTTCACAATAATCAATGACCATCTGTTGTTCCATATCTGATTCAGGGCGTAATTGGTGGTTGATATGGATGACAGAAAAAGTGACTAGGCCTTGCTTTTGCAAACGGTCAAATAAATCTAACAGTACCATTGAATCAACGCCACCAGAAACGGCCAATAAAAATGGTGTTTGACCGTCGATTGTCACATAATCGCTGGGCACTTGGTCTTTTAGTCTATCCTTTGTCGCTATAACCCAATCACTTACAGCTTTTAACAAATGCTCTGTCATCATTCGTTACCCCTTCCTTTGATTTTCTTGAATCTAATCATTATCAATAGCCTGTGGACGATAAAAAGGTCTGCGACAATTTGCCACAGACCCCTCCCAATAAGCGTCTACACTTAGTCTTAAAGTTGCAACAGCAGTCACAACCCGCTCATTTTATTAAGAACGGCGACCGCCTCGGCCACCACGTTTCCCTTCTGTATTACGTTTTAAAGAAGTTAAACGGTCATCAGAATCTTTTAAGAATGATGACATCATGCTATCGAAATCACTCGTCGCTGCTTTATTACCTGCATTTGACTTGTGTGGTTTACCGCCAGCAAAGTTAGAACGACCAGTTGAGTGGTTGTTGTGTTTTGGTTTACCTTGGTAACCACCACGGTTGTCATCTTTACGGAAGTTTTGGTTGCCACGGTCACGACCGCCACCATCGTTACGTCCACGATTTGACGTTGCTGGTTTGCTTTCGCCGTCAGCATTTAAACGACGGATTGACAATGCAATCTTACCGTCATCAGCTACATTGGTAACTAATACTGTTACTTCATCTCCAACTGATAAAACATCGTGAATATCTTTCACGTAGCCTTCAGCAATTTCAGAGATGTGGACTAAACCATTTTTGCCTTCTCCTAAATCAACAAATGCACCAAATTTTGTAATCCCTGTAACTTTTCCGGTAACTTTATTTCCTACTTCAATTGCCATGTATCCCAAATATCCTCCTTGAAATTCTTACATCCGGTAAATGGATTTTTATCCGGACTGGTAAAGCTATCTCTAGTTTACCTTGTTAGCGCAATTTATTCATCATTATTTTCTTGATTTTGTTGTAAATAGGCTTTATTTAAAATTTCAGCCTGCTTAGACGCATTGTCTTCAGGCACACTGAAAATAATTTCGCCATCTTTACTTAAGTAATAACGTGACCGCGCCAATTTAGCCACGTATTCATCATCTTTTAGTAAGGTCGCTTGTTGACTTAAGGTATCGATTGCCTTTTGTTCACCAGCAATCTCATCCTCAGTTAAAGCGATTTGTTCTTGAACACCTTGCTGGTCCTTATGCGCTGCATAAGCAGTCGACACACAACCCAACGTTACAATAGCGAAAATACCTACGACCAGCCAGGTAATCCAGTCAGCTGTGGTCTTTGGTTTTTTTGACCACTTTTTGGTTTTTGCTTTACGGTGTTCTGCTAATGATGTCACTTTTTTGCTGTCACGGTCGGAAGTACCTTTTGGCCGCATAGCAAAAACCCCTTTCTGTGGTTGTTTTGAATCCGTCAATCATATACTTAAATAGTATAACAATAATTCAAAGTTAGCGCCATCATAAATCTAGACGATTATTGCCCTTTTTCTTGGTCTTGGTGGTAAGATTCGTCAACAATGGTAAACATGTTTTCTGCTTCATCTTTACGGGTTGTTTCCTTTAAGTTTTCCACGCGAACAGTTAAGTCCTTATTCCCGAAGGTTATCACCAATTCGTCACCGATTTTCACATCAGTACCCGATTTGGCAGGTCGCCCATTAATCGTAATTCGTCCTTTATCCGCTACCTCTTTGGCAACACTGCGTCTTTTAATAATTCTAGAAACTTTTAAAAATTTATCTAATCGCAAAAAATCTTGCTCCTTTATTTTATACGTTTTTATCTGATATTTAGCCGAATAGTTTTCTATTTAATCTAATAAGATGCCTGAAAATCAATTTTCTATGTAACTGAACCATAGTATACCATGTTTTTAAACGACTTCTTAATGAAGTGGCATGGATTGGTTGACCTAAGCCTCTTTCCCCTTTAACAACCGCCAAATGTGCTCGCCTTTAGGTAAGGTCTCCCATTCTATTTTGGTTAAAATAGGATCTTTACGTAAATAGGCAAAGGCAAGCCCCACTCCAATAAAGATCTGACTGGCCATCAGTAAGGCATCTAACAATCGACTTGATGGTAATCCAACCACTTGCTGGCATAAATAAGCCAGGATGAAATTCACCGAGACCATTAAGGTTGCTAATATACCCGCCTTAAAGCCTAGCCGTCCCAAGTGCCGTAAACGGATGGGTTTTGGTAAACAGGCGTCTAAACAAATGACCATGGTTACTAAGCCGAGATTTGTCGCCCAAGCGGCACCTGCCGTATCCCATAAGCTGACAAATCCTGGGGTGGCTAAGGTCTTGACTAACATGCCCACCACAAAGGCTAAGCCAGCCTTGTACCATTGACCCTGGGCTTGAAGGATGTTGTTTTGCCCCAATACTAGACTAGCGAAAATCACCATAACCACATAAACCATTAGTACTGAAGAACCATCTCTACTAGCAAATAGGAAGTGGTTTAATTGCGGCATAATCGATATAAAACCGCCCGTAATGATTACAGCGAAAAAGGCCGTCACCCGTAAGTACTGTCTGCTGACTAGGTTAAATTCGTCAACTTGCTGATGGCTACCCTTTTTCACTAGGGCAAGAGTCGGTAGAAAGGAGGTTGCAAGCGATGTGGCTACTACCATGCCTAGTTGGACGATTGGTTGGCCACGGTCGTAAATCCCCTTCACATTTTTGGCTAGGTCCATAGCTAGGCCATTTTCAACCAGCTGGTCATAGACCGTTAAGGCATCAATCAGCTGGTAAAAGACTAGCAAGGCAGAGAAGAAGCAGATAACAAATCCTTCTGTGATAAAATCTTTGATCAACCTTTGCCAACCTAAATCCGCTTCCTTTTCAGTCCTAGCTGCTTGCTCTAAGCCGTAATGGCCAGCTAGAAAGTCTTGATACATGATTTTTTCACGATAGTTCAACATGTAAAAGCCCATCACTAAACTCGCTGCCCCAGCGGCCATCCAGGCTGACTGCATGGTCCAAAAGCCCATTTGATAGACATTTGGCTGGTGTCCAGCGCCTTGCATCCGGGCAAAGATAAAAGCGACAGTTAAGATGACCGCTACCCGAACAAACTGTTCAACGACTTGAGAAATGGCTGTCGGGGTCATCTGGTTTTGCCCTTGCATGAACCCACGCGACAGGAGTAACCCCGGCATCAGTAAGAACATAAAGGACACACTTTGAATAACAGGGACTAATTGCAGGTCGCCCATCGTTTGCGCAATCAAATGAGCGCCAAAATAAATGACCGCAAAACAAGCTAAAGCGAACACCGAAATGATCGCTGCATACCGCTTAATCAGCGTTTTGGTTTGCTTGTTATTATTTTGCAGGGCAACCTGTTTGCCGATAAAAGATGGTAAGCCGTTTAGCGCGAAGGTCATCCCAATCCCATAAATAGGGTAAACCTGTTGGTAGACGTAGAATCCTTCATTACCAACTAGGTTTTGTAAGGGGACACGGTAAATAGCTGATAAAACTTTAGCAATAATAGCCGCTAAGGTTAAAACTGCTGCCCCTTGCATGGCTCTATGTCCACTTGTGGTTGCAGGTGAACCTAGTAATGACTTGTCTTCTTTCAAATTTTTCGCCATTTAGTCACCTGCTTGATCATTTTCATTCGCGAGATTCGTTTGATTGGCATCATTTTCAGCTGCCTTGACTTGGGCATCCACTGCTGCCTTATTCGCCGCCTCTTCTTGTTCCGCTTTTAAGGCTTGGGCTTTTTCGTAATCAGCTTTTTCCTTAGCCAGCTGGTCAGCCTTCATTTGAACAACATTTTCATCCTCTGCCAACTTCGTCATGAATTGCAGTAAATAATCCAACCATTCCTCTGTAGATAACTTATTCAGGCCAAGGCTAATCAATAAGCTTGCCCCCACTTGCTTGATCGCTAAGCGGAAAGGATTGTCTTCTAAAGACTTAAATATGGCCGGCGTCATCACTTTCTGGTCTAAGTTGTCATGGAAAAGTACTTCAATTGTGTTGCTGGCAGTTACCCGTTTGATACTTGTCACACCAATTTTATCGGCTGCTGCCTTAATTGCGCCGACTTGTAGTAAGAGTTGGGTTTCCACTGGTGGTTCTCCGTAACGATCCATTAATTCATCATCCAAGTCCCACATCTCTTCGACATTATTCATGGCATTCACACGCTTATAAATCTCCACTTTTTGTCTTTCATCACGAATATAGGTTTGCGGGATATAGGCATCAATCGATAGCGAAATTTCCACTGGCGCCGTTTTCTTAGCTGGTAAGATACCACGTTTACGTTGTACTGCTTCACGCAACATTTGTGAATACAAATCAAAGCCGACTGAGTTAACGAAACCATGTTGCTGTTTCCCTAATAGGTTTCCGGCACCACGGATGGATAAGTCACGCATAGCAATCTTAAAACCTGAGCCCAGTTCTGTGAAGTCTCGCAAGGCCATCAAACGTTTTTCAGATACCTCAGACAACATCTTGTCTGGACGGTACATAAAGTAGGCGTAAGCGATACGGGTTGACCGTCCAACACGGCCCCTTAGTTGGTACAAGGTAGACAGACCCATCCGGTCAGCACCTTCTACTAACAAGGTGTTGGCATTTGGAATATCCACGCCCGTTTCAATGATGGTGGTGGTAACTAAGACATCAAATTCACCAAGCACAAAGTCCATCATGACATTCTCTAGCTGTACGACCGTCATTTGACCGTGGGCTATTGCTACACGGGCCTCAGGTACTAGCTCGTTAATGAATGCTGCTTTTTCTTCAATCTGCCCTACGTTGTTAAAAAGATAAAAGACTTGGCCATCTCGGGCAATTTCGCGCTCAATCGCATCTTTAACCGCCCCGTAATTTTGTTCCATAACAAAAGTCTGAACAGGATACCGGTTAGCGGGCGGTGTCTCAATCACCGACAAGTCCCGAACCCCTAGCATAGACATGTTCAATGTACGTGGAATTGGGGTCGCCGTTAAAGTTAATACGTCTACATTCGCCTTTAAGGCCTTCAATTTCTCCTTAGCTTTTACACCAAACCGTTGTTCTTCATCTACAACTAATAAGCCTAAATCTAGGAATTCTATATCCTTAGATAAAATCCGATGCGTCCCAATTAGAATGTCTACTTGCCCTTTTTTCAAACCAGCGATGGTTTCATTTTGCTGAGCTTTACTTCTAAACCTTGATAAGAGGCCAATCTCAAATGGCCATTCCGCAAATCGTTCAGTAAAGGTTTCGTAGTGTTGTTGGGCTAAAACCGTTGTCGGAACTAAGAAAGCAACTTGCTTCCCTTCCATTAAAGCTTTGAAAACAGCTCGCATGGCGACTTCTGTCTTCCCAAACCCTACATCTCCAACTAATAAGCGATCCATCGGTTTTTCAGCTTCCATATCCTGCTTGATTTCAGCAATCGAACGGATTTGATCTTCCGTTTCAGAATAAGGAAAAGCATTTTCAAATTCAGCCTGTTCTGGTGTATCAGGACCAAAAGCCAGTCCTTTTTGCGCTTCACGAGAGGCATATAGGTCAATTAATTCATCCGCAATGTCTTCAATCTTGCTGGATACCTTTTGCTTGGTTTTCGCCCATTCACTACCGCCCATTTTATTCAGCTTAGGTTCTCGTCCCTCAGCTGATACATATTTTTGCACCAAGTCAATTTGGTCAATCGGCACATGAATAGCCGCCTGATCAGCAAAGACAATCGTTAGGTAGTCTTGGTGGGTACCGGCAAATTCAATCGTTTCAATACCGGTATAACGCCCAATCCCGTGGTTTACATGGACAACATAGTCGCCAACTTCTAATTGTTGGTAGTTTTTAATCCGTTCCGCATTTGAAATCAGTGGTTTCTTTGCTTTAGGTCGTTTCTTTTGAGTATGGAAGATATCTGCTTCTGCTAAAAAGACAATCTTTTCTTGAACAAATTCAATCGAACCCGATAAGCCACCTGCAATTAAATTGATCTTATTCGGGAAGATGTTCCCTTCATCCGTTGCTTCCGCTATCACATCTATTTCTTGTAAAATAGTTTGGACTTGTTTAACCCGGTCCTTATCTTTCAGCATGACGACTACCGTTCGACCAGTACGGATCCAAGCATCTAATTCAATTTTCAAGGCATCCATTTGGTCATAGAATTGGGTAATCATTCTTGTTTGGTATTGGTAAAGACTGTCAAATTTAAGCGAGCCAAGTCCTTGTTGCCAATTCGAAAAGTAAAACTTACGGCCTTTAAATGCTTGAATCGCCTCTTTAAAATCCGCGTATACCTGAACCTGAGCAGGCAATTGCCCCATTTCAACCATTGTTTGTAGATACATCTCGGTATTACTTGTCCAAGTAGCTTCTTCTTGGATTAAACGCGCATAGTCATCTAAGACGATAAAGGCTTGGTCCCCGATATAATCTAGAATAGTGGTAGTTTCAGGATACATATAACGGTGGAAATATTTCGAGTATTCGGTGGCTTCCCCATTTTTCCAGGCCATGACTTCATCATTTACCACTGCCGTTGCTAAATCACGGACTACTTCATCTTTAATCTTAGCCAGCGATTTAGACATCAATTTGTGAAAGGCATCAGCTTGAGCCTGCAATTGTTGAGGTAAGACGATAAATTCCTGTGATGGTTGAATATTGATTGAGGGTTGGTCTTGCAGAGATTTTTGACTATTCGGATCAAATGTCGAAATCCGCTCCACTTCATCAAAACCAAGCGAAACCCTAACCGGATAGGCTGCATTCAAAGGATAGAAATCAACAATATCGCCGCGGTGACTCATTTCACCCGGCGTCATGACGATTTCTGCCCGTTGATATCCTTGATTTAATAGGCGTTGTACCAATTTATCAGGTGCTAATTCATCCCCTAATCGAACTTGCAACCGCGTATTATCCCAAATTTCCGTTGGGGTTAATAACCGCTTCAGTCCAAACATCGGCGTAATTAAAACCCCGGATGCCTGAGGATCTCGCGCCCAATTCAAGACAGTTAGCCGGTCAGCTAAAGCTTCCGGGCTAGCAATAGCCCAGTCAGCTGCAACAGATTCTGGCACATTAAAAAGATGCAATTGGTCATCTGCAAAATCATTTTGTAAGTCATTATAGAAATGATCCGCCTGTAATAAATTATTGGTGACGATAACCACTTTTTGTTCGTTGGCCAAATTTAATAAAGTTTTAGCCATGTAAGCGCGACTAGCCCTTTGTAGACCTAGGTAAAGAACTGACTGTCCTTTTTTCGCTTCCTGTTTAAATGATGTATTTTGAGATTCCTGTAGGAAAAATGTCTGTAAATCCAAGCGGTATCCCTCCTTCTCTTGGCTAGTTGTTATAATTTGTCATCGTTTCCTCAAAAGAATGACCCGCTAACCAGTAGTCGATGGCTTCAACTGCCGAACGCGTAGCTGCTAGCATTGGCGTGTGATCTTCTTTTGGAAATCTAGATAGTACGTGGTTGACTACTGTGCCATGTTTACCTGGGTGACCGATACCCAATTTAACCCGACGAATCTTATCGGTTCCAAGGTGGGCGATTAATGATTTCACCCCGTTGTGACCACCAGCAGAACCTTTTTGGCGTAAGCGAATCCGGCCTGGTTCCATATCTAAATCATCATATACTACTAAAATATCCTCAACTGGGATTGAATAGTAATGCGCCATTGCACCAACTGCTTCTCCAGAATTGTTCATAAATGTCGTGGGTTTTAGAAAAATAACCTTTTCACCATTTACAAATGTTTCAAAGTATTCTCCTTTAAATCCCGTCTTGTTAAATGACTCATTGTGTTGGTACGCCCATTCATCTAATGCGATAAATCCGATATTGTGGCGAGTACCTTCATACTTTTTACCTGGATTACCTAATCCAACAATTAATTTCATATATACTTTCTCCTTGTATTGCTTTGTTTACTTCTAGCTAGTTTTCACTTATCTAATTTCATTCATTTTTTTAGTAATCGTCGATAAGACCTTTAATAGTACAAATTCTTGTTAACACGCAAAAACCTGTACAGGAATGAACTCGCCTATTGCAAATTATCCCGTACAGCCCTTTTGTATTTGATAAACCTATTATAACACAAGGTCACAGGCTTCTTAAAAGACAAACCCTCTTTAACTAGCCTAGCTTTAGCTGCTCATCTTTCAATATCCTCGCTATTTTTGTTAGGTGTTATAGTGAGCATTTTTTACCTATTCAATAGGTCTCATTTGGAAAGCGGATACATTTTTGCCATAATAGGGATGAAGGCCTATGCAAAGAAGCGTCTTCTTTATAAAAACGTAATCCATTTTGTCTGCATTTACCTAGAATCCAGTACAATTTTGTACCTATTTGTAATCGCTTATAAAACATTTCACAAACTTATCACAAACTTTCTCATTTTTATTGGTACAGTTTCAAGATACAGATGTAACAGATTTTTTATATTTCTAAAACACCTTGATATTAAGCTTTTGTATTCGTTTACATTAGATATTTCCCTGTGTCAAATTGCAAAAAGTTGAAAATATTTCCAAAAAACCTATTGCTTTTTTCAAACAGAATGTTATTATTATGTTAAATATTTCACTAACTTATTTACAAGCTATTTTAAAGCAATTGTTCACTAGCTTTGCACGGGTTAATGGAACATTTACCAGATGGTTTGCTTTGTACACTATAAGAGACAAAAAGTTAAGGAGAATGTATTATGTCAAAAAATGGTCAAAAAGTTATTTTAATTGGTGATGGTGCTGTAGGATCTGCATTTGCATATGCTTCTGTCATTCAAGGTGTTGGTAGAGAATTAGGTATTATCGACTTAAATGAGGACCGCGTTGAAGGTGACGTTTTAGACCTAATTGACGCCCTAGCTTATACATCCCCTAAAAAAATCTACAAAGCCACTTACGAAGATTGTGCGGATGCTGATGTTGTGGTGATCACAGCTGGTGCTGCACAAAAACCAGGTGAAACACGTTTAGATTTAGTAGATAAAAACCTACGCATCTTTAAGAGCATGGTTGATCAAGTGATGGCATCAGGATTTGACGGTATCTTCCTAGTTGCTACGAATCCAGTTGACGTCTTAACTTATGCTGTTTGGAAATTCTCTGGTCTACCTGCTAACCGTGTTATTGGCTCAGGTACATCATTAGACTCAGCTCGTTTCCGTCAAGAATTGGCGACACACCTAGATGTTGATGCCAGAAACGTCCATGCTTATATTATGGGTGAGCACGGTGATACTGAATTCCCAGTGTGGTCTCATGCAAATATTGGTGGTCAATCAATTTACGAATGGGTAGGAAAAACCTCTAAAGTCGACGAAGCTGAACTTGTAAACTTGTTCTACCACGTACGCGATAAAGCTTATAAAATTATCGAGAAAAAAGGCGCAACTTTCTATGGTATCGGGGTATCTCTAGTTCGTATTTTAAAAGCCATTCTTCATGATGAAAATGCGATTATCCCTGTATCAGTTTACCTTGACGGTGAATATGACCAAAAAGATGTCTTTATTGGTGCACCAGCAATTATCAACCGCGATGGTATTCGTGGTGTTATCGAAGCTGACTTAAATGATCACGAATTCCAACAAATGGAACTATCAGCGACACGTTTAAGAGAAACAATCGAAACTGCTTGGGCAAAATTAGACGACTAATATAACCAGTTAACATGCCAGACCACCACATGACATTACTTAGAGAATGTTGTGTGCTGGTCTTTTTGTCTATCAAAGTCTAGTTTTCTTGATTATTACCTAATTAAAAATAGTAGCTGTCTCCCCTTCAATTTCAGGGAGACAGCTACTATTTTTTGACTCATATTATCCTTGATAGGTAAATACGTCTTCTCGACGGTATAATTTAAATACTTTTTCAAATAAGAATTGCCCAATAAGTGTCACAATGATTGGCACCACTAACCAAACAAGTAAGCTAGCAACTATACCTAAACCACCTTCAATAGAAGCAAGTGGTCCCACTAAGCCCACTAGGCCAAATCCTGCGCTCTGAGGGGTGCCGACTACATTAAACAAGTTGGCTAATAAGCCCGAAACCGCGGCTGTAAATAAACACGGTAGTAGAATAATCGGTGTTTTAAATAAATTGGGCATCATCATTTTCATACCGCCAAGTGCGATAGCAATCGTAATACCCGATTCGTTTATTTTCCAGGAATTCACAACTAAGACAATCGTCGTAGCCGCTACACCCAATGCAGCCGCACCGGATGCCAGGCCAGTTAAACCAATTGCTAAACCCACTCCAACTGTTGTGATCGGAGAAATAATCAATAGGGCAAATGAACATGAAATTAACACGGTCATTAAGATTGGCTGCAACTCGGTGAAGGTATTAATCACATCACCAATGGTCGTGGTAATTTGCGCAACCCCAGGATAAAGCCACATCCCAAAGACGCCGACACCGATACCAACTACAAGCGGTAACCCAATCACTGAAACAGAGCCAAATTTATCTCCGATTAGCTGAAGTAATATAACCGCAAGCGCAGATGTGATCATGACATTAATCACATCGCCAGTTCCAGCTCCCACATAGCCTTGAATGGATGGATCATATTGAATCACTCCTGACCCAATAAATGATGCAGCTGCCGTCACCATGATGGCCATCGGATTCAAATCAAATTGTTTAGCAATTAAACCACCGATAATTAATGGGGTGGCTATTTGAAAAATAAGCCCAGCTTGAATCGCCATATCTGCCAATGGATTGCCTTCAAAATAAGAAAATAGGCTTGATATGATGGCATTAGGTACTAGTGCGATAATAATCCCTTGTGCAGTACCGGCTAGTAGTTTATTAAAAAAACTACGTAGACTAAATTTTAATTTCATTAAGTAAAAAATCCCTTTCCTTTTTGAGTGATTAATTAAAAGCAAAAGCCAGGAGTTGGCGACATTAAGTACATCTTCTCCTGGCATTTTTAAAAACTATTTAATTATAGTATTCATCTATCATAACATTTACAGTCTTTATTTAAAACAGACCAAACGTTTTCATCAAGGTAATCCAGAAAACCAAGGTAATCATGGATAATAAGGTTGTAAATACGACAGTTTGATTAGCCAGATCACCGTCGCCATCAGCTGCAATAGCTTGTGCATAAGATGATACGGCTGTTGGTCCTGCAAAGGCGATTAGAATCGAGATAATAGCATCTCCTCTAAAACCTAGAAGGGCACCAAGTGCAAGCCCAATTAGAGGGAAAATCAATAATTTATTGGCCACAGTAAATATCAGTGCAAAATCAATTTCCTTCAATTTAGACATTTGGAATGTCCCCCCCATTACCATTAAGGCTAACGGTGAAACCATACGATTGATATTAGTTAAAGTCGTATTAATGGTTTCTGGAAATTGTAAATTCAATAAGACGACAACTAAACCAATTAAAGTGGCGATAACCATGGGGTTAGTGATAATACTTTTCCCCATTTGTTTAAAGGATACCTTATCCTCAGAATATAAAGAGAAGCCGACAACTGACATGATATTCCAGAAAGGTACAATGATGGCTAAAGTGATGGTCACCATCCCCATATTTTCTTCGCCAAGTAAGGACGTCCCTAAAGGTAGTCCAAAAAGAATCGCATTAGCTCTCACAGATCCCTGCAACATGACACCGTACCGCGATCGGTCATCAGACACTTTAGGAATGATAAGGGCTAAAATAAAGTACATCACTAAGGCAATGACAATGATGTAGGCCAAAGCATACCCATTGAATGATTGCTGGAAATCCGATTTATAAATATTCGTGAATAAGTTAATGGGTAATAAAATTTTAAATAATGCTTTGTTAAAGTCTTGGAAAGATTCTTGTTTAATCATCCCCGCTTGGGCAAAGAACTGCCCAAATAACATGTAAATCAACATCGGCATGACTGCATTAAACCCGATCATAAAGTTACCAAACATAAATTTCCTCCAATATCATATACTCTTGCAAAATAATTGACCTGGTAAGCGCAAGGTCCCAAGTTCAGAATAACCCTATTGTAGCATATCACGCCATAGCAATGACATGTGAGTGTGGGTGTGCAAGAAAAAAACAGTCCCGCCAACTAAGCCAGGACTGCCCTTTTTCAATTTGTATAACTAGTAACTTTCTTATTCAATGACGTGGTGCATGCCTTTGAATTTTTCGTTGAATAACGGAGATACTGAACGGTTTTCGTGGATACGTACAATAGCTTCCGCGATTAATTCAGATACAGTTACTTGTTTGATTTTGTCGATACGTTTCTCGTCAGTTAGATAGATTGAGTCAGAAACAACTACCTCATCTAGCTCTGAATCTTCTAAACGTTGGATTGCTGGTCCAGATAAAACTGGATGTGTACAGCAAGCCACAACAGATAATGCCCCTGCTTCTTTAATTGCTGAAGCGGCTAAAGTGATTGTACCTGCAGTATCAATCATGTCATCAATAATAATCGCGTGACGATCAGCAACATCCCCAACAATATTCATCACTTCTGCCACGTTGGCTTTTGGTCGACGTTTATCGATAATCGCAATTGGTGCCTTTAAGAATTCGGCCAATTTACGCGCACGTGTTACCCCACCATGGTCTGGTGACACAACAACGATGTCTGAATCGATGTATTTGTCATGCGTTAAGAAGTATTCTGCTAGTAACGGTGCACCATATAAATGGTCAACCGGTACTTCGAAGAACCCTTGAATTTGAGCAGCATGTAAGTCTAAGGCAAGAATGCGTGTTGCACCTGCATTTTCCATCATACGTGCTACTAATTTCGCTGTGATTGGTTCACGCGGTTGTGCCTTACGGTCTTGACGTGCGTAACCGAAGTAAGGAATTACCACATTAATCGTTTTGGCACTTGCACGACGACAAGCATCAATCATGATTAATAATTCCATCAAGTTATCATTTACTGGGTCAGATGTTGATTGAATGATATAAACATTGTCCCCACGAATTGATTCCTCAATCGCAATTTTAATCTCGCCATCGCTAAAATGTGATACCGAAATGTGACCTAATTCTACACCCATTGAAGTTGCAATTTTTTCAGCAAGTTCTTGGTTTGAACTCAATGAAAAGATTTTTAGTCCGTGATCGACTATAGATTCTGACATTTTTCTACCTCCACAATATTGAATGCTCAGACACTCTTATCATATCTATTTTACCATAGAAAAAACATGATTGTTAGCTAAATAGCCAATCTGAACATGTGAATTTAATGGCAAAAATTGCAATCCTAGTCTTTTTTACCAATTGGCAAACGATCCCAGAAACCATCTTTATTTTCTTGACGAGAACGGGCAATACCTAAGGCTTTGCTTGGTACATCTTTTGTGATTGTTGACCCGGCAGCTAAAAAGGCATTTTCTTCAACGTTTACTGGCGAAATAATTGTCACGTCAGAACCGATAAATGAGTTGTCGCCAATTGTTGAGTGGTGTTTGTTCACCCCATCGTAGTTTGCAAAAATAACACCACAAGACACATTGATATTTTTACCTAAAGTCGCGTCACCGATATAAGTTAAATGACCAACTTTAGTGCCTTCACCAATATGCGCTTTTTTAATTTCCACAAAGTTACCAATATGGGCATTTTCATCAATAACAGATGCTGGACGTAGGTGAGCATTTGGCCCAATATCTACCCCATCTTTCACTTGGCTTTCTTCAATTTCAGAAGAACGCACCTTTACACCATTACCAATTTTAGAATCACGGATCGTAGAACCCGCGTAAATATGGCAATCTTCACCAATCACTGTATCACCTTTTAGGTAAACATTTGGTTCAATGACAGTATCAGCACCAATTTCAACGTCCGCTTCAATATACACAGCATCCGGGTCCACAATGGTTACTCCATTACGCATATGGTATTCATTGATTCGTTTAAACATCGTTTGGTTCGCTTGTGCTAAAGCCACACGGTCATTTACCCCTAATGATTCATCCAAGTTATCCATTTGGAAGGCACCGACTGCTTCTCCAGCTTCTTTTAAAATTTCAATCACATCTGGTAAGTAGTATTCACCTTGTGCATTGTCATTCCCTACTTTATTTAAAGCATCGAATAATAAAGCATTGTCAAAGACGTAAGTACCAGTATTAATTTCAGTAATTAATTTTTCAGCTTCGTTCGCATCTTTTTGCTCAACAATTTTAACCACTTGTCCCTCTTTATCACGGACAATACGGCCGTAACCCGTTGGATTATCCGCTGGTGCAGTTAAAATCGTTGCCTTAAAGCCAGCTTCCTCATGCACATCTAGCAAACGTTCAATCGTATCTGCAGTAAATAAAGGCGTATCACCGCAAATCACTAAAGTAGTACCTTCTTTACTAGCCAAAGCATCTGCTGCTTGTTGCACTGCATGACCAGTTCCCAATTGTTCCGTCTGTGTCGTATAAGCCGTGCGGTCACCTAACAATTCTTGTACAGCCTCAGCACCATGACCAACAATAGTCACCACTTCATCAATACCCGCTTCATTCACACTTGTTAATACGTGGTCTACCATAGGTTTACCCGCAACTGGGTGTAACACTTTATATAATTTAGACTTCATACGAGTCCCTTTGCCTGCTGCTAAAATTACTGCATAACGGTTGCTCATTATGTACATTCACTCCTCTAAAATCATTTATACACTATCAATTGTTTCTTGCTACTTCATTGTATCGAATTCAAGGCCTTTCGACTAGTCCGGATTAATCCTTATGTCGTCTAGCACCCTTGTTCTTATTGGCCCGTTTCCGGTTTTTCTTACGTGGTTTAGCTGCCGGCTTTTGCGATTGCTTCACTTTTTTCACTTTGGGTTTCGCCTTGGATCCCTCGCCTGCTTTTTCCTCTTGTAAAAGGGGGTGGTCTTCATCCTTCTGGCCACCACTAGGCACCTGGTCTGTTAGTTGTCCACCATAAGTATAGAAGGCTGTTAACTGAATATCGTCACCAACCTGCTTCTTCAAGTCTCTAAGGGAACGATCGTTCACAAAGGTCAAGACTAGTCCTTCTTTACCCATACGACCAGTTCGTCCAGCCCGGTGGGTATATTGTTCAGGGGTCGCTGGTAAATCATATTGAATAACCATTGGCAGGTCTTCAATATCTAAGCCACGAGCCGCTACATCCGTTGTGAACAGGTAAGTATAGTCACCTTTAGTAAACTTAGCAATAGCTTGCTGACGGTTTTGCGCAGCCATTTTTGAATGTAAGTAAGCTGTTTGGATATGGTTGAATTGTAGTTTTTGCTGCAATTGTTCAATTTCAGCCACAGTACGGACAAAGACTAAGGCTTGCATCCCATCTACTTGGGCTAGTCGCCGTAACATCTCATCACGTTTGCGGACAGGTACAGTAATATATCCATCTTGACGTTGCTTTTCAAAAGCCGAACCAATTTTTTTAGCTGTCAATTCTACAACGGGTTGATGTAATAAGTCACTCGCTAAACCAGCTAAAGTATCCGGAACTGTTGCAGAGAATAGCGCAACTTGGGTTTTACCTGGCAATTTCTTCACTAATTGCTTGGTTTGTCCGATATGTTCCTCATCTAGTAAGGCGTCTGCCTCATCGATAATAATGGTATCCACTTCATGCACTTTTAATTTGCGTTGGTCAATCAATTCAATCATACGGCCAGAGGTACCTACAATAATATCCGGTCTTTCTCTAATTTTTTCAATTTGACGTTTTACATTGGCGCCACCAATAATTTTCATGGCCTTAAAGTCTACAGCACGTGCCCATTCTTGAACCACGTCGCCAACTTGGGAAGCCAATTCTTGCGAAGGCACTAAAACAATCAGTTTGATGCCCCCATTGTATTGCTCTTCTTGCGCTTCACGATTGGCAACCATCCGACTTAATACGGGTAGTAAATAGGCCAAGGTTTTCCCTGAACCTGTTGGTGCTGAACCAATCACACTTTGGGCATCATACATGGGTTGGAAACTGTCCACTTGAATGTCAGTCGCTTGCCCAAAGCCAGCTGACTGCCATTTTTC
Organism: Aerococcaceae bacterium 50-4; assembly: GCA_041223225.1. GTDB lineage: Bacteria > Bacillota > Bacilli > Lactobacillales > Aerococcaceae > Aerococcus. The sequence continues at coordinate 12,455 of JBCLPQ010000012.1, read as the reverse complement.
CTGAAGTTCCGTAGGTAGTTGGCTTACAAAGCCCGTCAATTGTGTATCATTTTCCGTCATTTTTGTCCTCTATTTCTTTGTATTGATTTATTATGATTTTGGTCATTGCTGACTAATGAAGTTAAAGGCTATCTTTATAGAAAAAATGCTACCTTTGAAGGCATTCCTCTTATTTTTTCTTAGGGTCTTTCACAATAAATAGTTCCTCATTTAAATTATCAGAGAAAACTTGCTCTGTATTTACATTTTCATCTACAAGTGTTTTTTCATTTGTTTCAGGGTCTAGCAAGATATAAGATGATTTGAAACTAGGATTTTGTATACCTTTTTCTTCCTCATCATCTGCTTCATATTTAGGTGCCTCAATCGTTGTACGGTCCACTACATCATCATCATAATCATTATTATCTACAAATGGATTTGTTCTTGGATCTGTCATGTCCGTTTCCTCCTCATTTGGTATCAATGTATATGCGTCAACTTCTGTTTCCTGATCAATGGCACCAATTATTTCATCGCTTGTTCTAGCATCCGGCGTTACAGAAAAATACCCATGAGCTTGAGCGCGTTCTTTTTTGCGAGCTAGGTACTGGTCTTCTATTTGTTGCTTGGTGATGCCACCTTCTTGTTCAGTCATATAATCAATCGACTGTCTTAAGCCGTCTACCGCTCGCTCAATATCGGTTGTTAAATGCACCGCAATCACTTCTGGTCGGTTATTTAAACGAACAGGGAAGGTAGATGCCCCAATCCCTCTTGAAACCACCATTTGCTTAGCTGGATTTCCCGGTAGATAAAATACACCAGCAGTATATTTAGGTAATTTACCTTGGTTTGGGGCGAATAGACCCCCGATACCTGGCAGCCTAATTTGCCCACCATGGGCATGGCCTGATAAGACTAAATCCGGCGATTTATTGATATTTTCATGATAACGTAAGAATGCTTCCGGATGGTGAGCCAATAAAATCTTTGGTTGTGCCATCTGTTCAGTTGTTAAATCAACTGTTCTTAAAGCATCACCGGTTAGGAAGTACTTGTTCTTTTTATCATCTAACCCCATCAAGGTCAGTGGTTGACCCTTATAAGTATAAGTAATTGCTCGGTCGTTTAAGCGGACGATTCCCGCTGACGCCATTGTGCGAACTAAAAGGTTGTGTTGTAAGGACACAGCGTCATGGTTGCCGAAAGTGGCGAAGGTTGGGGCAATATCTGTTAAAGCTTTAAAGAAGGTAAACAGCGTAGCTTCATCCAAATTAGTAGCATCTGTTTGGACGATATCCCCCGTTATGGCAATAATATTCGGTTGCATCTCATACACATGGTCTAAAATAGCATTCAAGTCTACCCTTTGATCAGGTAAATGTAAATCAGACAAGTGTGCAATCGTAAACCCGTTTAAGCTATCTTTAAAACGAGGGTTTTCGACAAAATAATCTGTCGTTCCAACTGTATAATTTTGCCACCTTACATAGGCCGCACCCAACGCTAAGGTACCCAAGCCTAATAAAGTGTTGAAAGCTGATTTTCTTGCCATAACAATTCCTCCTTGGTTTTATTCCCTACCGATTTCAGGTTTGGGAACTCTTCTTGATCTACATATAGTCTAGTCAAGGACCATCTCTATGCTTACTAGCTTTGTTGTATATTTTACCATATCTAAGGCAATCCTTATAACACAAAGGTGCATTCAGTCAATTCTCCCCACTTAATTCGCATCCAGTCAAGGCACACCATTCAAATTACTGCCAAAAATCTGACCCGCGTGGTATAATTATGGATTGAGTAGACAATTAAAACTTTTTAAATTTATACATAAAAAACCTACTGCCCTTCATTCATCGGGCCCAAATCTACGAGGAAAGGAGATCAATTAATGGCTAGTGAGTTAATTGAGAATTTGTTAACCCTTTTACCAGCATTGCCTGGTTGTTACATTATGAAGAATGCGCAAGACCAAATCATTTATATTGGTAAAGCGAAAAACTTGAAGAACCGTGTACGGTCTTACTTTAAATCGACCCATACAGGGAAAACAGCTCAGCTAGTGAGTGAAATTCATCATTTTGATTATATTGTCACCCAAACAGACAAAGAGAGTCTGTTGCTTGAAATCAATCTAATTAAAAAGCACCAGCCCCACTACAACATCCGGTTGAAGCACGGGACAATGTATCCCTATATCAAGTTGACAAAAGAAAGAGATCCGCAGATGGTGATTACGTCTGTCGTAGAAGATGACGGTGGCGAGTATTTTGGTCCCTATCCGAATATTTATGCGGCAACTGGTACCCTGGATTTACTGCAAAAGACTTATCCTTTACGTAAGTGTGGGAAGAATGAGAAGCGGGCCTGTTTCTATTATCACCTTGGCCAATGTATTGGTCCTTGTGACCATGAAGTGTCGGTTGAAGAATATGAAGCCCAAAAAGCGCGTATTCGTCGCTTTTTAAACGGTGATGTGAAGAATATCAAAGACGATCTGAAAGCAAAAATGGCCGCTGCTTCTGAAGACTTGCAATTTGAACGAGCTGCTGAGTACCGTGATCAAATCAACTATATTGAACAAACGGTAGAGCCGCAAAATATTATGAGTAAACAATACAATGACCGTGATGTATTTGCCTTTTACTTCGATAAAGGTTGGATTTCAATTCAGGTATTCCTGTTACGGCAATTCTCTATTATTAAGCGGGACTCGGCCCTTTTCCCAGTCTATTCTGACCCTGAAGAAGAGTTAACTTCATATATCGTTCAATTCTATCAAGAAAGCAACCACACTAAGCCAAAAGAAATTTTAGTTCCTGGCAACTTAGACAATAATTTGATTGCTGAAACAGTTGAAGTCAAGGTATCGACGCCTAAGCGCGGTGACAAGTTTAAAATGTTACAGATGGCAGAGCGAAATGCCAAAATTGCCCACCTAGATAAATTTAGATTGTTGGCCATGAAGGAGCAAAAGACTACAGGTGCTGTTGACCAATTGTCTGAAGCTTTAAACCTGCCTTATTTAAAGGCTATAGAAAGTTTTGACCACTCTAACATCCAAGGAACTAACCCCGTATCTGCTATGGTTGCTTACGAGGATGGACGCCCAAATAAGTCTATGTACCGGAAATATAAGATTAAAACCGTAGAGGGGTCAAATGAATTTGCCACAACACAAGAAGTCATTCGTCGTCGCTACAGCCGTCTCCTTAAAGAAAAGGGACAATTCCCTGATCTAATTTTGATGGATGGTGGTGCGATTGAGGTGAATGCAGCTAAGGAAGTCTTAGAAGATGAACTCGGCCTAGATATCCCAGTTGCTGGAATGGTCAAAGATGATAAACATAGGACAGCCAATTTAGTTTATGGTGACCCGCTAACAATCATCCCACTCGATCCAAGGTCACAAGCCTTCCATCTCTTGCAACGCATTCAAGATGAAGTCCACCGGTTTGCCATTACCTTCCACCGTAAGACAAGAAGTAAACAATCCTTTACCTCTAAACTAGATGCCATTGACGGTGTAGGCCCTAAAACCCGCACCAAAGTCTTGCGCCACTTTAAAACGATGAAAGCCGTTCGTGAAGCGACTATCGCAGACATCCAAGCCTTATCTATTCCAGAAAAAGTGGCAGTTGAAATTCATAAAGCCGCCTGGGATGGTCAAAAAGATAACCCTTACGACAAAGAGGCAAGTCTTAAGGAAAATAAAGCTGAAGCCATTCGCTTAGACATTGACCAGGCAAATAATTCTGATTAAAACGATCATATATACCATCAAAAAAGGCGCTTGCCACTCAACTGAGTGGACAAACGCCTTTTCTTATTGTCCTAATTTTTCTACTGCTGCGATAAGGTCATCTAGTTTTTTCTCAGTTCGTGTCATTAAATAGACTGACACAAATATGGGAAAACCTACATTTCCGATCAGTTGCATGGAAACATCCAACATATCCAAAAACCACCACCTCCTTATTAAAAGGAACGGCGGTGGTTTGATTTATGACAAGTAATTACTTGTTATTATTTGGGTCAATTTCTGGATCGTAGTCTACCTCTTGGTCGAAGTCACCAGGATTTAAGACACCATCATCATCGCTTTCAGCTTTATCAGCTGCAATAATCACATCTTTAGCATTTTCCACTTTACTAAAATCTGTACGTTCAGGTGTGTTATAACCCATAATATTATAAGGTTTCTTTTCTGCCTCTGTTTCATTAATCGCTTGGTTAGCTACTTGTGCAGATTCCCCCACAACATATGAATGACGAACTGCCGCTGATTCTGAAGCTGGACCTGCATTCAAATCGAAGCTTGGTTTAGCTTCAATTGGTCCTTGAGCATTGTAATCAGAGGCTTCCACAGTAAAGTGGTTTCGAACAGCTGAAATAGGCTTTTCATTAGCTGTATATGTTGCCACATATGGTTGGCGGATATCAGCTGTATCTTGACCAACTAAGTATGATCCACGTAAGGCTGATGAAGGACTTGTTGTATCACCAACAACCTGATCTGCTTCATATTCGCTAGATTCTACAACTTCTTCACTCGCTTCAACTTGCCCAGCTTTTTCTTCATCTGCTAGAGAGAATACGGTCGCTGCACCTGCTGCAGTACTAGCAGTTGCACCTTCATGATTATCCGCATCTACTAAGTCGCTTTCACTAGCTTCCTTTTCCGTAGCTGTTTCATTAATCGCTTGGTTCGCTGCTGTGCCTGTTGCCACGTCGTCAGCCGGATGAATCGCGGTTGCATTTTCCGTAAAGGCTGGACGTTGCTCAGTATGATAAGTGTTTACCGGTGTATCTGGTGTTAAATCTAATTCAGGAAATACTCGGTCTAAATCGTCACCATGTTCGTCTGTAATTAAACGATATAACAAGGCTGTTGCCACCATGTGACGTACAGAATATTTAATAGAGAAAATAACTATCGCTATCGTTGCGATAATGGACAGGATAGCCAATAAGAAGCCACCATTATTCAAGAACATACCCAGAATTGCAATAGCACCAAAAATCACGATAGCTAATAAGATTGGGTAAATGGCATTTTGGAAGCCAATCCAGAATAATGTCCATTTATTCCCCTTCATCATCGTTTTAGAGACTTTCAATGGTTTGCGACCACCAATGCGGTCATTGTCAAATAATAGATAGTTATTCATCGCTAAACGTAAAGTAATTATCGTAATCAAGATCACATAAATCAGGGTAAAACCAAACACTAAGGCTACAAATACACCCGCTAATCCTGAATAATCACCAGCTGTTAAATCAGTTGGCGGTGTTAATGGTTCACCAATCATGTAAAAAATACCTGCACCAAGGAGACCTAGAACCCCTGCAATCAACACGGTCCAGAAAAAAATGACAAACGTTAGGATAATTTGGTTCCAGATATTACGGAAATAACGACGTTGGAAGGGTTCAAAGATATTCCCAATATGGAACCGGTCTTCATCCACTAATCGGAGAATTGACCAATCAAGTCCTAGGCCTAACGGAAAAGATATAAAAATTGTGATCAGCATTGAAGCTAAACCAGCGATGGTCACCATCGCGCTTGGCGCAGTTGCTGTATCCGTTGTTCCAGTAATCATTTCGATTGCCCAGGAAATTAACCCTGTAATAATCCCTGTAATTAAAGACGCACCTACAATCGCTAAAGTATTCCCTTGTTGTATGGCACTCGCTTCTCTATTAATCTCTGAAGCTTTTGGTGAAATTTTATAAGACATTTTACACACTCCCTTTTTGTTGATCCGCTTCAAATGTACCACTGACATTTTTTCTTTTGTATGCGAAACATACTTTATACCTCATTATACATGAAAACTATTTAGAAATTGAGTGAAAAGATCATTCTCACTCTCCATCAGCCACTTCAGCTAAGCCAAAGGTCTTCCTAAACCGCGTACCAATTTCAGATAAGGCATCTTCTGACTGCGGGAAAATCCCAATCTTATCCACAAAACCATGGTCTAAGCCCCGATAACGGAAAAAGGAAACTGGCACGCCATTTGTTAGCAGGCGCTTGGCATACGCCTCTGACTCAATTCTAAGAAAATCATATTCTGCCGTCACAATGATCGTTGCTGGCATTTGCTTAATTGTTTTGTCTGAAGCAAACAAGGGCGATACTAACGGGTCTTTCAAGTCCACATTTTTAGCATATAGTTTGTTGATGTAATGGACCCCAATCCCCAATGATTTTACGATAAAGGTAATAATTTCATCATTGTCATGAATATCATACTCATCCAAAGACCATTTGTACTCAGCAGTCTCCTTCATTGCCATGTTTACAATAGGATAAAGAAGTATTTGCTGCTTAATCCAATGGTTACCGGCTTCAATATCATAAATGGTCATAGCTGCCGCAATATTTGCGCCTGAAGAATCGCCCATAATCGCCATTTTATCCTTGTCGATTCCAAGCAAATCAGCGTTATCGCGCACCCACCCTAGCATAGCTAGGCCGTCAATTAAAGCATTAGGAAAAGGTTTCTCAGGTGCTAAACTATAGGGAAAAGCGACAACAATAGCGCCAGTTTTATAAGCAATCCCCCGGCAAGTATTGGTAATAGTATCAAAAGTCGACCCAATAAAGCCACCACCATGAAGGTAGAGGATTACAGGGGCTTTTTGACCAGCTTTTAAAACCTCTTCTGGATAAAATACCCGCGCATGCATGAACCGTTCTTCAATCGGGAAGTCATATTCACGAATAGTCACTTGACCGTTTGAAATATCCCTGTTTAATGTTGTCCCAACTACCCGGCGGTACATAAACAGAAAGGGGTTATACTGTTTCTCGATAATATCGTTGAGGTATTGGATAATGGGTGTAGGGTCTCGGTGTATCTTGATTGACCCTAGTAAACGTTCGTCCAATTGCCCTCCCACATCAGATGTAGGTAATTTTTTGATGATAAATTCACCATTTGGAAAGGTCCGTCTAGTGTAACGATTTTTCATTAATTTCACTTGTTCATAGTACCTTAAATCAGCTTGTACTTTTGGTTGTCGCTGTCGTCCGACAGTCGAAATAATCCCCATAATAGGCCCCTTTCAAATGTTGTTCCCTTATTTAACTATTATTGTAGATGACTGCCTCTAGCCTTTCAAGAATGACCCTTTTGACTCTAGACAAAGCGATTGTTATTGCAAGAAAAAAGCACCCCAAGTCGAGCTAACGCCCAACTCAGCGTGCGAATGATCTTTTTCAAAATATTTAGGCAAAGAGATTGAATACGCTGTAGCCTATCAAAAATACAATCAAGGTAAGAACAAAGTTACCTACTGCATAAGTTGGGAAGTTCAACTTATCTAGAATTGGCAATGGGCGGTATTTCATGTAGAAATAGTTACCACCTGTTGATCGATTGACCAGAAGGGCCACAAACCAATAGACTGCAAAAGCGCCTAATGAAACGATTAAGCCGCGACTCGATGGTGTCCAACCTGTTGTAAAGTAGGCAAAGAATGGAATCAAAATTGTGATCACATGGTTTAAAAAGTAACTTAGTCCAGATACATGGTATATTTTATTGATACGACTCGGCATAAAGAATGAGAAATAAGCATATAAACCAAAGTAAAATAGGACCTGCATAACCATTTGATTACCAGTTACCAAATAAACGAGTCCCATAATCGTAGATAAGCGACAAATATGTAAGGGTAGGGCTTGTTTCAAGTCAAATTTCGTCTCAAAGTAATACCAAGAATATAAGAGTATTTGCTGTAGAACTGAAACAGTAAACAAGACCCGACCAATAACAACTTGATTGGTATTGATAAAATCACGAAAAACAAACATAGCAATTAAAATCATAAAGAAGGCAGCTAAATACAAGATATGTGCCAATGAAAATGCATTAATAAAAGGGGCATCGATATTGACACAATTCAAGTAAATCTTCTCTTTAAGGTCTGCGATCTTGGCTTTTCGACTAACTCGTTTATCCCATGATTCCATGAAACGATCACCAATTTCCTTTCAATCCCATTCATAACATCCCAATAATTCTTCATTTGTAGTGGTGGCAATACAGGTATGTACTGCCCTTGAAAAGAAAAAGCGTACTAACTTTTCAAACACCTCTAGACATCCTCATCATACCAAAGTATTTCTCATTCACTCAAGCAGAAAACCCTTTGGAAACGTTTCGTTTTTCTTAACAGGATATTTACTTAATATTTACAATCTTACCCATAGAAAAAAGGCTTAAAAATTCGCAAGAGAATAGCTATTTTCAAACCTTTTCTATGTATATTTTACGGTCTTAACTAGCCAAGTGCCGCTATTTCACGATCCATCTGTAGAACGATCGCTGCCAGCATGTCACGTTCATAGGCAAAACGACCACTTCGGAAATGGTAATCAATGTTTTGTCGCGTCATATAGGTCATATTGGCAATTGCTGTAGCATATCCCTTTTTAAATAAGCCTGTGATGTAGTACTTATTTTTATCTACTTGGTCAAAGATTTCTAGCCATTTACTAGTTTTACGTGCTGAAAAATTAATATCTGCCATTGATAGCAATTTTTCATCATCTGCGTATAAACTTTGTTTGGCTTGGTCTAAACTAATCAAGTCTTCGCCGAGAAAATCTTGCGTGAGCATACTACCATCGATATAGACTGGCGCCTGGATTTCGTAAAAGAAGGCTAATACTCTAGCAACTGGTGTTTGATCTTGAACTATTTTTTGCCAATTGATCAGTTGCATATTTAATAGCCCATCTTCAAAAAAGTTGGCATTATATAAGATATAGCCTTCTCCTAGTTTCTGCGCTTCTTTTAGTACTTGTTCAGAATAGGTTAATGACTGGGCAATATCTTCAGATAAACCTAGTCCGCCATTTATTTGAATAGGGTAAATCGTTTGTTGTAGCAAACGATAGTATAAAAATGCTGACATGGCATCAGAAAATAATATTGATTGCTTATGAATGGCATGGTCTAATTGCGTATTGTCAGACATTAAAGCTGGCTGAAATTTACCCCGGATCATTGCGTGCGCTTGGTTGATAATGTCAAGTGCTAACTGCTGGTCCTTAATCGCCACGTCATAGGCGAGTGTTAACATTACACCCATCTCTTCCCTCCTTTATTGATTTGTCACTTCGTTTAGCTTGTCTTTATACCCATCTTACCTAAGAATAGTCAAGAATGCATTCTTTTCTTCAACATCCAACAATAATTGAAGGAGCTTTTTACTGTAACTAGCCCCTATACGGTCTGCTAAAGTATCAAGGTTCAACAGGTAGATTCTTGTCTCTTCTTGCCGTGAACTTAGCATATCATTGAGGGCATCTAGATTCTCCCCATAATAGCTTGGAAAATCTAAGGTTTCTGCAATGTGGTTGTGCAAGTCCTTTTTATCATGAAGCTCTTGGCCATCAATTATCAGTGTATGCATACTCGTCCCCCCTTACCATTAGTAGAGTTGTTCGAACGATTCGTAGTGGTCATCGGTGTAGTAAATATCACCATCGTTGGAATAGATAATACGTTCAGCGCCGCGGAAACCACCATCATAGTTCACATCTGCTTCCCGGTAATCGTCTTCTTCTGGAAGCAAACCTTCGTAATTACCGAAATGGTCACCACCAATTGACATCCCCTCAGCGACTTCCCACAGATTGCCTTCACTAGATTCCCAGCCTAGGTCTTCAGCCTCTGACTTGCTGATATAGTTTTCCGGCAGTTTATCATATTCATCAATATAAGCAGCTACTTCTTCTGGGCTCGTATAGGTCCCCTCTTCAGCCACTTGAATTTGACCTGTATTCGTCTCATCCCCTGAAGTCCCTTCGTCGTCAGCTGATTCACTTTCAGCGACTTGAACTTGGTCATTTTGAGAATGATTCTGGTCATTCATTGGCAACCACTCTTGTGAGGCATAAACAGCTAGTGCGGCTAAAATGATACCAATGAGAGATTTCGGATTTTTGATCAGTTTTTGGATGGCTTCTAACTGATCTTTTTGTGGATTCATCATTTGTCGTCCCCCTTAAAATCGAAAAGAAAAACGCCCTTTCGACTCAAGGACGCTTCAACTATATCTATTTTAACTTAAAGTCGTACGAATGTCTTGGTTTCAGGTTGATAAACTTCAACAAAACCTTCATCCGTATGAAAGTGCCAGCCTTCCACTTTTAGTTTACCCGCCGCTACGCGTTCGGCGATAATTGGGTATTGCAATAGGTGGTTATATTGGGTAATAATATTCGTTTTTTCCATTAAATCACTTTTAGCAACTGGATCATCCAGTTCAGCTAATTGATCTGCGATAGATTCCTTGACTGGATTTAATTTACCAAGCCATTCTTTCAAATAAGGCATTTCGTCAAAATTTTCTGGTGGGTTTAAGCAAGTGTTACAGCCCCCACAATTGATATGGCCAAGTAAGATAATATTTTCAACACCTAAGGCAGTCACCGTAAAGTCTAAACCTGCTTGTAGGGATAATATTGGGTCCGGGTCATTATATTCTGGAACGATATTTGCAATATTTCGGATTTGGAAAACTTCACCGGGGTCGGCTTGTAACAAGCTCTCAACATTAATACGTGAATCACCACAGGTAATCACTAAGGTATGCGGTGAATGGGTACGCGCTAATGATTCATAGATTGCTTGCTTGTCCTTATAGGCCGTTTCATGGAAATGATTGACCGCTTTTTTAAAATCTTTCATTCAGTTTTCCTTCCTTCTTATACGAGTTCCTAATTATTTTATCATAAAACTCTATGAAACCTCTCAAAAACACGCAATTTAGCTGAAAATAGCACAATCTTTATACATTATTGCATTTTTGCTTTATAATCTATATAAATAAAGTTAAATATTGCTTGTCATTTTGCCAAAAAGAAAGAAGTGATGCTAATGTTGCCAAATAAACACGCAGATAGAACGAGCATTCCAGTGGAGTTGCAAGATTTGAAACGGTCAGAATTAGGGGATAAATTTGCTGAACTACACCGGCAACTCCAGGAAACCGATAAGAGCATGTTAGTGATTGTAGATGGTTGGGAGGCTTCTGGTAAGGGATTCTTACTGAAGGATTTGACACGTGAATTGGATCCTAAACATTTTGAAGTTGCAGTTTTTGATGAGAGTACCTCAGAAGATGCACAACGCCCCTATCTACGACGTTTTTTTATGCGGGCACCTAAACGAGGTCAGATTGTTTTCTTCGACCGTTCATTCTATTACGACCTCTTCCACCGGCTAGATATGAATGAAAAAACACTTAACCATATCCTAGCTGACATCTCTTTTGTAGAAAAAGCTTTGACGGATGATGATACCCTATTAGTGAAATTCTTTATCCATCATAGTAAAGATGAGATGGCTGATCGGATTGAAGCTTTACAAGAAGACCCATACCGTAAAGTATTGGTCACTAAACAAGATAAGGACCAATTGAGAAATTATAAAGCTTATCGGAAACATTTTATCGATATCTTAGGGAAAACAAATTTTAAAGCAACCCCTTGGCAAATTCTCTATGTTGATGACCAGAAAGACCAATCTCGTTTGGCCTTAAAAACTTGCATCGATAGCTTGGAGGATTGGTTAGCAAGGGATTTAACTAGGCCACAATTGGACTTAGATTTCATTGGTAATAGTCCAGATATCGTTGGGCAAGTTGATCACTCACCAGTCATTTCAAAAGATGCATATGATGAAATCAAAGAAGACCTACAAGAACAGGCAGCAAACTTACTTTTTAAAGCTTATCAAGAAAATAAGGGTGTAATAGTAGCCTATGAAGGATCAGATGCAGCTGGTAAAGGGGGTAATTACCAACGGTTAACTAGATTAATGGACCCCCGTGGTTACGATGTTACCACTGTAGCTGCGCCAAATGCTGATGAATTGAATCATCATTATCTATGGCGGTTTTACCGGGACTTTCCTAGTTTGGGTCGCATGACCATTTTTGACAGGACTTGGTATGGTCGGGTTCTAGTGGAACGAATTGAAGACTTGACACCCGTCTACCGCTGGCAAGAAGCTTATGCTGAAATTAATCAGATGGAACACAATATCACAGATCAAGACTATCTGCTATTGAAGTACTTAATTATTATTGATAAGGATACGCAATATGACCGGTTCATGGGCCGGGAAAAAGATCCTGACAAGCAATATAAAATCACTGATGAAGATTGGCGTAACCGAGATAAATTTGACATCTACAATACTGCTATGAATGAAATGCTAGCAGCAACTTCTACCGAAGATGCACCATGGAAAGTGATTTCTGGTGTCGATAAACGTCACGCCCGAATTACTGTACTAAAAGATTTCATTGCACGCATGGAAGCATTCCTAGCAGAATAAAAAAATAGAGGATGGGACAAAAATGGGACCTTACCCCCAAAAGTTAGAGTAAAGAAACTAACTTTTGGGGGTATTTTTGTGTCTAAATATAGTGAAGAATTT
>JBCLPQ010000011.1:0-42642 GCA_041223225.1 Aerococcaceae bacterium 50-4 | reverse complement strand
GGAGATTCCTCTTTTTGTGTAAAAAAATATAGAACCAATGACTTTTTTATGTCATCAGTCCTATATATTGTAGAGCCGAGATTTCGAAAGATTTCACCTGTTTTTATATTTAATTTATTTGCTAGAATGCTTTTTCTTCTCAGGTTTCATAAATAACAAGAACAGAAGAAAGTAAAGAGAGAATCTAATTACAGGATCCAATATAGAATTATCGGTATTAATCAAACTAATAAAACCACCAGTATAACCAGCGCCTATTACCAATTTAGAGTTAAAGCTTTGAAAAAACACTTCATTAATTTGTAAGACTACCCGTTCGACTGTATCAAGCCCTTTAACCAATTGATTAGTCCCCTCATACCGTTTATATTTTTTTGAGGGTGGGGCAAATAGTAGAAACCAAAAGATTAGGCCAATCAACTGGAGCAGAAAATTAGCGACAAATTCGTCAATATCTAACAATTGTATGAATGTAAAATGACTAAGTATAACTAACAGAAATTTGAATTCATGCCATTCAAATAATTCCCTATTTAGTTCATCAGTTTTGTTGCTCAGCCACTTAAATCCACTTTTATTCTTGTTAAACATACTCTCCCCCTATCTTGGTGCTAGCAGTTCTATTAACTCGTATTTACTTTTTATACTTTTGGCCATTATGCGGTTTAAGGAATAGCATCGTAATAAGTATTAAAATAAACGAATTGATGATCACATCTACCAAGGGATGCACGGCGGGTTTTCTTGTCGTAGTGTAGTAGATAGCTATAACCATAACGAGAATGTATTTTAAATTGTGCCATTGGTATAAACGTGTGTTCAATTGATTTATTTTTGCATTTATCCAAAAATAAGCGCTAACAAATATATTCCTCTTATTTCTAGGCTGTTGATCTTCTCGCGGCCTTCCAAATAAGGCGTTTACAATTATGAAGAGAAAGATTTTAAGTGCAAGTTCAAGTAAGTTATTGCCCAAATCTACGCCGTATATCCAATTAAAGAAAACCCAAAACACTATCACTAGCTTCACCCAATACCAACTAAACATTTCTTCATGTATTTGTTCAAACTTTTTATTGTAAGCATCTAGTTTTTTGAACAAGTGACCCCCTCCTCAGAAAATGCCTAAGTTCATGACTGATTTTTTTGAGATCCCGGCTTACGAAATAGCATAAATGCAACAACATAAATCATCAGTTTGACCAGACCATTTAGGAAAGCGTGGTCAAAAAAGTCTATCTGCCACATAAAATAAGAAAGGGTCAGTATTGCAAGCAAGAATTTAAAATCATGTGCTTGATACATCGCTTTATGAAGCTTTAACAGGTTCGATTCTGGTTTCTTAGATAGCTGATCATCTTCTCGAATAGACTCTTGGTATTTCTTCTTCATAACATAAGGTTTCGCAAAAAATAAATTTACAACAGTTACTCCTGTAGTAACAACAATTAGGTGTATCAATGGACTGGAGTCGTTCATTTTGTTGACCAAACTGAAGACGGCAAAGGTAGCCAATCCTAGTTTTACCAATTCCCATTGGAACAGTCGCTCATTAACCGCATTGATTTTTGTGGACAACTTTTTTAAGAACTGAATCATTGTGCCAACTCCTTTGGATGTACTACTTATACTATATTTATTACTGTGTTACCTATGTACGATTATTTTCTCGATATTTTGGATCCAAGAATAACAGTCCAGCAATTAGAAAATTCACCACACGAATTACCACATTCAAAATGATATAGTCCGTTCTAAAATGCTGGGACACCATGGAAGCTGCAAAATAAGCTAAAAATAACTTAAATCCATGCCATTGAAACATTCGCTCATGAATTTTTCCCAGTTTTGCATTAAACCTATATAGAATTTTAGTCAATTGATTCGCATCCCTATCAGGTATCTCATTTTTTTGCGGTTTCTTAAACAAATTCCATATCAGTATTAGGGCTACAAAGCCTAAAATTATTTCTAAAATGTAATTATTTAACGTTGCTCCATCAATAAAATATAGGTAGAAGGCCATCGCTAATGCCGCTTTTAGGTTATGCCATTGAAACATTCTTTCATGTAGCCGCTCTAACTTCTTGTATCCATACTCTAAAATTTTCAACAAGCTAATCACCCCCGATACCGAGTCTAGATAGCTGACTATTTGTCATCTTCATTTTTGTGATCTCTTGGCCTCATGAATAGCAATATTGTAAATATTAATATGCTTGAGCCAATTACGACGTCTAAGATTTTATTATCAAAGGAAATTTTAATCGTAGTATAGTAAGCTGCCACAAATATCGCGATGATATATTTCACAGTATGCATCTGATACAAGGTAATATGTAGGTTAGTCATTTTCTCATTTAACCAATTAAATAGTCTGAGAAATCTATTTACTGACTGTGTTGGTTTCTTTATTTTCTTTGGATCTTCAGGTTTTACATAAAGATATACGACAAACAGAATGATTGGCACTACAACAGCATAACGGGCAAAAATATTTTTTATTTCTATCTTGTCTAGTAAATCGAATAGCGCTAAAAATACGATGAATATTTTTAAAAAGTACCATTGGTATACTTTTTCATGTAGCCAGTTAAAGCTATCATCAAATTTTTTGAAACCATTCTTCATTTTTTCAAACAACTTATGCATCCTCCTTTAGGAAAGTCGCATGTTTTTAGGTTTCGTTATCTTCTATCTTGATATCTGGTGCAGCGGTTGCATCCGCTTCGTCATAGGGGAAGTCAATAAAGGTCGCAATCTCTTCTGCAGTAACACTCGCTTCAAAGTCATCCATTTTAGTCATGGAGATATCCCCTTCAAAATAAATAAAGGAAGGTCTATCTTCAATGCCATAGCTTTCACGAAATACTGTTAATTGATCTGAATCATCTGCTACATTTAAGGTATAAGCATGGCCGTCCCCCATAGGGTAGCCAATTTCTAACTTATCGCCGATTAAGTCATAGGCTGCTGTGATTGTATTTTCTAATCGGGCGTTATCCGCCTCAGATTCATCGGGTATGAATACAAATAGACTATCGCCATTTGTCTTTTTCTCTTCAATTTCTTCGACTGTGATCGTCTCAAGGCGACTATTCTCTGCACTAGCATCACTTGAAATTGCCTGTTCGCTTACACTGCTAGTTGAACTATTTTTAACTTCGTTTGGTTCATTTGTTCCGCTTCCGCAGGCACCCAATAAGAAACTTGTCAGTACTAACATTGTTAATTGTCTTTTCATCAATAATCTCCCCCTATATTCATTTTATCAGTAATTATAGCGCTTACAGTTTCGTTAGCATGAAATAGAAACTCAAAATTGACAACGAAAACCACCCTCAATTTCGCCAACAAGGCTGATCGAGGGTGGTTTCCTAACTATCCCAAAGCGACATAAGGGTTAATGTGCCGTTCTGCGTGCAAATTCCGCAAACCTGAACTTGTCCATCCGGTGGTGGGATGAGGTGTATTGAAAAAAGGTGGCATCTTCTAAATAAACATGACTGTTGACTTGAATAATGTAGTCCTCTGCGCCAATAGCCATTTGCTTTTGGTCGATGTCATCTGCTTTTTTAGCCACTATCTCTTTATTGGCAAAGGATATTTGTAAGTTTAATTCTTGTTCAAAATATTGATAAATGGATACTTCTGCTATGGCATCCGGCACGCCATCTGGGATGACAGATAGACGAAGGTAGTCATGATCAATAATGACTGTTTCGCCTTCCATTTCACGGGCACGAATGAGATGGATAAAAGTTTCTCCATCCTCTACCCCATCTTCACCTACAAGAAAATCTGGTGCTGGCACCTGTTCATTGCTCAAAACTCGAGTAGCTGTTTGGAAATGCTGTGCTTCTTGCAACTCTTTGTATGAAGTTAGTCCCGATATGGGAAAAGAAAAACGGGAAAAGTCGAGTACGATTGCACCCTTTCCTTGTTTCTTTTGAATGAAGCCAGTATCTTCTAGTCTTTTCTGTGCCTTACGAATCGTTTCGCGTGATACATCGTAAGTCTTGGCCAGGTCATTTTCACTGGGAAGTAACCGGCCTACAGGGTAGACGCCTTTGTGGATTTTGTCTTGAATGTCAGCGGAAATAAATTCGAACTTGTACATTTCCGTCACCTACTTATCTAACTTAATTGGGTTTCGCCCTTTTTCTAAGTAATTAATATTGCATGTCTAGATATTGCGCATAGGTGTCTTCACCAAATAGTGTTGTGATGAAGTGTGCTTTATAGGCTTCAAGGTCAATATCCATGGCCACATAGGCATTTTTTGGTCGGTCAGTTCGCTCATCGAAGTCGACGACAGTTTGTCCGTATGTATACTCACCTTTTGTTTCAATAACAACGTTGGTGTGGTAGACTTCGGGGAAAATTTCTGGATGCAGATAGCCTACTACAGCGACTAAATCATGAATGACAATCCCAATTTTCTTCTCATTTTCAAATGAGTTTAAAACGTAGTCGTCGAACATGTCACGGATCATTCCGCCTAATTCACCGCCTGCTTGACGGATAAATTCTAAGTCATTCATGTCTAATAATGAAGGACGGGTAACGTCTAGACCAACCATAGTGATAGGCAAAGCTTCACCTAGCGCTTCATAGACGATATCTACAGAAACAGGATCGAACCAGTAGTTAAATTCTGCTACCGGGTTAGTGTTTCCATCGAAGGCTGCCCCACCCATAGAAATAATTGAACGGACTTGCTTCATAGTGTCTAAGTCTTTTTCAACGGCCAAGGCAATATTCGTTAATGGGCCTAAGGTGATTAAATCAATTTCACCAGGGTGTGCTTTCACTTGTTCAAGAATAAAATCTACAGCATGTTGGTCTTGAATAAGCGCCTTATCATAAGGGAATTCAACGCCACCCATTCCGTTAGAACCATGGATGTTACCAGTCGCATTTTCTCTTGGTGGTTTATTTTCTTTAAGAGATGTGTAATCATTGTCTGCACCAGGATAAATCTTCACACGACCATCAAAATAAGTCGATACGCGAACGGCATTAGTTGTCGTCATATCTAACCCTTTATTTCCCGCTACTGTAGTGAAACCTAAAATATCTAAAGAATCATCCGCCAAGGCAGTCATTAAAGCTGCTGCATCGTCAATCCCTGGGTCCGTATCGATAATTACCTTACGTTTATCCATTAAAATTTCCTCCTATTTGCCTTCTGTCTATACAAGTTTATTGTAACATGTAAGCGGTTAAATATATAATATTTTCCTTTTGAAAAAAAGATAAACTGTTTTCCAAGCTAACGGTTTTGCTTAAATTGGGCAACCACTTGAATATGGGTAGATAATGCTTTTAAAATCTTTTCTAAGGAATCTAAATCACCAATCATATTGCTTGGATCTGCTTCAATAAAGAAGCCATAACGGAATGGTTTCATTGGGATTGGGCGGGCATTCAACCCTTCCAAGTTCACGCGGTAAACATCTAATACTTGTAATAATTTGGCTAAGGCCCCCGGCTCATGTGGGGTTTCAATGTATAACATCAGTTTGTCATGCGTATTGTCCATATCAATATCATCATAGCGTTCAAACACTAAGAACCGGGTCATATTACCTGATTCATCATAAGCAGCTGGCTCTAGGGCTTGTAAACCATGCAATTCCCCTGCACGCGGACTCGCGATGGCCGCCTTAGTTGGGTCATTTTCTTGAACGATAAATTCCGCTGAAACAGCTGTATCGATATAAGCCACTGGTGTCATATTGGGATTACGGTCAAATAATAATTTACATTGGGTCAATGCTTCTGGATGTGAATAAACTTCAGTAACTTTATGAATGTCAGCACCTGGCAACCCCCATAACACATGGTTAACTGGTTGATAGTGTTCATATTTCGCAAGGACCGGTTGGTAGCGAATGATATCCATCGTTCGAGCGATTAAACCAGTTGTCGAATTTTCAATCGGCATGACAATGCGGTCAACTTTTTCAGCGACTAAGTCATCTACCATAGGTTTAAAATCGTCGTAAGAGATAATTTCTAAACGATCATCATCAATTTCTACATGTAATTGTTCGCGGACAAAAGCTATTGTTGCTGCCTCACTGTACGCACCTGGTATGCCTTGGTAACCAATTCTCATTATTATTTCACCCTTCTTTTTAAAATCTCATATTTCTAAGTGTAACAGTTTCACCCATTAATGTCATTTACTCAAATAAACAAAAAATGCTGCGATTCACCTTATTGGAGGCAAATTGCAGCATTTTATTAAGCTTGTTTCTGTAGATAACGGCCTTTCAATAATACAACAATCGTGAGCACCACCATTGCAATTATAATTTTGAAATAGCCTATTTGATTTAGTATCCAATATAAGATGAAAGAAGATACTAGCATCAGGACTAAATCTATCCTTAATTCTACTAGTGACCGCTTTCGGTAAGCTTTCCAACAAATCCCCACGAACCCTGCCAGAATGAATAGATAACCAATAGTGATCTCCAGCGAAGAACCCTTAGAAAATTTCAATATACCGACAAACCATAGAGCATAGCTATAGATTGTTTTGTTTGTAACTTGCATAAAACCTCCAAAAAACACCTCAAATGTATTCGAATCTACGATATTTGAAGCGTGTCACCTTATATATTTCTCTTGTAAACCTGGTCTTTAATTAAGACAGCGATCAGGAAAATAATAACGCCAATAATACCTTTGAAAATACCTATGTTTTCAGGAATCATCAACAAAACGAATGACGCGATAACCATCAAAATTAAATCCATTAATAAATGTATTAAGGACTGTTCTTGGTACGCTAAGTGACATAAGTTAACAAAGGCAAATAAAATCAATCCATGTCCTAGCAGGATCAATAATATGGGCTCTGAATGCAACATCCTAAGCCCCATTATCCAAACAGCGTAACTATAGATGGTTTTGTTTGTAACTTGCATAAAACCTCCAAAAAAATGCCCTAATCGCCACTATAGGCAATTAAGGCACTTCATTTGTACTTATTTGGTAAATGATTTTGCTTGGCCTACAGCGTAGTCGTAAGCATCAGCTGCTGAGTCTTTTACACGGTCACCGAATGAACGGTTTGGTAAGAAAGACACTTCATCAGCTCGACGTGCTAAATCACGACGTGTGTGGCGTAATTGACGGCCAGCATCATCGATGAAATCACTAACTGCTGAATTTTTATCTTCTTGGTATAAAGCGATCGCCGCAATACCTGCAACAGCAGCAATTGCACCTAATGCGATTAAGCCTTTTTTAGTTGATTCTTCCATGATATCACTCCTCATTTATTATATAACCATTATAGCATAATTGAAATGTTAGCGGAAACAATAAGATTAGCTATTTCTAGTTCAAAATGCACTATCATTAAAAAAGCGGACTGCGAAATAACAGTCCACTCAAAATATTTTGTTACTAGTTTCCTGCACCAATAAGGTCTTTTACGTCGTTACTCTCTTCTTGGCCATCTGGGTGTTTAACACGGATGTATAGCTCCCCTTGACGAGCACCAACTGTCACAACGTCACCTTCTCCAATCTTATCACCAATCAGCATTTCTGCAATTGGGTCTTCGATTTTTTGTTGGATGACACGGCGTAATGGTCGTGCGCCGTACTCTTTATCAAAGCCTTTATTGGCAATTTCTTTATTGGCTGCTTGTGTTACACGTAGTTTCACACCTTGTTCAGCTAATAAATTACTTAAGGCAGAAGTAAATTTCTGTACGATTTCAACAATTTGGGCTTCTCCTAAAGTATGGAAGACAATAATTTCATCCACACGGTTTAAGAATTCTGGTCTGAAAGCATTCTTCAATTCTTGACGAATGCGACTCTCCATTTCTTCATGACTATCTGTTGCTTGTTTAGCCCCGAATCCAACGTTTTTATCGTCACGAATTGCGGTAGCACCCAAGTTAGAAGTCATGATCATCACCGTATTACGGAAATCTACTTTACGTCCTTTAGAGTCAGTAATGTAACCATCATCCAAGACTTGTAATAGCATATTGAAAACATCTGGATGGGCTTTTTCAATCTCATCGAATAGTACGACAGAGTATGGATGTTGACGCACTTGCTCCGTCAATTGACCGCCTTCATCGTAACCTACATAACCTGGCGCTGAACCAATCATACGACTAGTCGAGTATTTTTCCATATATTCAGACATATCCAAACGAATAATATTGTTGTCTGAACCAAACATTTCGCCGGCTAACGCCTTAGCTAACTCTGTCTTACCAACACCAGTTGGTCCAAGGAACATGAAGGAACCAATTGGACGGTTTGGATCTTTAATGCCTGAGCGGGCACGACGAACGGCACGGGCAACACTTTTAACTGCTTCATCTTGACCTTTCACACGTTTGTGTAAGTGGTCTTCAAGCTTAATTAATTGTTGGTTTTCAGACTGAGTCAATTGTTGCATTGGCACGCCTGTCCACATGGCAACGATATCTGCCACATTATGACTATCAATTTCGATATCAAACGGCTCATCTTGAACAGCTTGAGGGTTATTTTGTAGTGTAAACAGGTCTTGAGTTAGACGTTGCTGTTGTTGGTGGACACCAGCTGCTTTTTCAAATTCCTGTGTATTCACATAATGTTTCTTCAAGTTTTCCAAATCAGTTAATTGTTTACGGATATCCACAATTGTTTGTTGCGTAGTATCTTTATCCCCATTATCAATGCGGGCTGTTGCTGCCGCTTCATCCATAATATCAATCGCTTTATCTGGTAAGAAACGATCAGCAATATAACGATTACCTAAGCGAACTGCAGCTTCAATTGCCTCATCTGTAATGGTTACTCGGTGGAATTTTTCGTAATCTTTCCGAATACCTTTCAGAATTTCAATGGCATCCGCTTCGCTTGGCTCATCAACTAAGACTTTAGCGAAACGACGCTCTAAAGCAGCATCTTTTTCAATATATTTTTGATACTCGTTTAAGGTAGTCGCACCAATCACTTGTAGATGACCTCGTGCTAGCGCTGGTTTCATCAGGTTCGAAGCATCAATTGCCCCTTCTGCTGCACCGGCACCGATTAAGCTGTGTAACTCATCAATGAATAAGATAACATTGCCAGCTTTTTCAGTTTCTTCTAACAAGTTTTTCACGCGGTCCTCAAATTCCCCACGGTATTTCGTCCCAGCAACTAATGAGCCAACGTCAAGTGATACAACACGTTTATTGGCAAGCGTTGACACAACATCATTGTTGGCAACGGCAATCGCAACCGCTTCAGCAATTGCTGTCTTACCAACACCAGGTTCTCCAACTAGGACAGGGTTATTTTTCGTACGACGGCTTAACACTTGCATGATCCGACGTAATTCTTTCTGACGACCAACAACAGGGTCTAATTGCCCTTTTCGCGCTTGCTCAGTAAGGTCTCTTGTTAGAGAGTCTAAGGTAGGCGTTGTACTTTGTGGTCGTTTGCTACCGCGGTTTGACTGTTTATTATTTTCATTGCTTCGATTACGCACTGGTGGACGTTGGCCAATTGAACGGTAGATATCTTTACGTAGTTTTTCGATATCAACATCCAAGTTTTTTAGGATTCGAACCGCTAGTACCTGGTCAGCAATTAGGGATAGTAAAATGTGCTCTGTACCCACTAATGTCACTTGTTGGCGTTGTGCTTCTTCACCCGCTATATATAAGACTTTTCTTGAACGTGGTGAATACACTACACGATTTAGGTCTAACGTATTATCTTCAACCTCATCCTTGCCATAACCGATGACAAATTCAACTTCTTCTTTCACAGCCTCGTAACTTGGCAAGTGGTCAACTAACACATTATGCGCAACACCCTCGGGCTCACGGTAAAGTCCTAGCAGCAAATGTTCTGTTCCAATGGCTTTATGACGAAATTGTTTGGCTTCTTCGGCGGCGTACAACAAGGCCTGTTTTGCTTTCTCTGTATAAATTTCGTTCATAAGGTCCTCCTATCTATTTACCTGAATTTCAGCTTCACCAGCATCGATCTCAAAATTAAAGACCGTACTTCATCAGCATTCACAATTTTACCTAGGGCATCCTTGTCTACTGCTGAATGCATGATTTGTGCTTCATTTTCGGTAACTATCTCGTTCATTAATAAATTTTGAATGATGGCTGTTGCATCACGTAAAGTAGTTTTCATTTGGATAAGGTCAACCATAGCATCAATTAATTCAGCTTCTTCAACAATTTCCAATTTCATAATACGGATATAGCCACCGCCACCCCGCTTACTTTCTACGATATAACCCTTTTGTGGGGTAAATCGAGTATTAATCACGTAATTAATTTGGGATGGGACACATTGAAACTGGTCGGCAATTTCGCTACGGCTAATCTCAACATGTTCTTCTTGTTGCAATATTTGCTTTAAATAAGATTCAATAATATCAGACATATTTCTGTTTTTCATCTTTATCACCTCAAGCCTGATTCTTATTTTGACTAACTTTGACTAATTAAACCTATCATACGATAACAGCGGTGAATTAGTCAATTCAAAAGCTTGATAACATTGAGTTGTGACAGAAATTTTTCAGACTCAACAAATAAGATGAAAAAGGGCAACGCAAAGGAATAAATTGCCAATCCCTTTACGCCACCCTCAAATAGAAGCATATGCTGCTTATAAAAAATCCAAATAAAACACCTATATACGACAATAGCAATCTCCTATGCTATTGCCTCAACAAGCTTGTTCGTAAAAGCTTCAGTCGACAATTGGCCACCCAAGTCACGGGTAAAGTTTGCCGGATCTGACAATACAGTATCCAATGCCCGACGCAAGCGATTGGCATCTTCTTGTAAACCAATGTGGTCTAATAAGTCAGCAAAGGCTAATAATAAAGCTGTTGGGTTCGCAACCCCTTGACCAGCAATATCAGGTGCTGATCCATGAACTGCTTCAAAAATCGCCACGTCATCTCCTAAATTAGCCCCTGGAACTAAACCTAAACCACCAATCAATCCAGCCATTAAGTCAGACAAAATATCCCCATACAAGTTTTCTGTTACAACAACATCATATTGTTGCGGACGCATCACTAATTGCATCGCCATGTTATCCACTAAGACTTCATTGGTTTCAATCTGAGGATAATTAGTCGCTATCTCGCGGGCAACTTTTAAGAATAAGCCGTCAGACAGTTTCATGATATTGGCCTTTGTGACAATCGTTACTTTTTGACGATTATTTGCAACAGCATATTCATAAGCTGCTTTCACAATTCGTTCCGATGCTTGACGGGTAATAATTTTGATTGAATGTGCTTCATCAGGTGAAATCTGTTCCTCCACCCCTGCATATAAATCTTCTGTATTTTCTCGGAATAGGACAATATCAACATCTTTTTGTAGTGTAGGGATCTGTCCTAATACGCGAATTGGTCGAATATTTGTATGTAATTGATAATGTTTTCTAAGGGTTACATTGACAGATCTAAAGCCCTCGCCAATTGGGGTTGCAATTGGTCCTTTTAAAGCTACTTTGTGTTTGTCAATGGTATCGTAAACCGCTTGTGGAATCAATTCTCCTGTAGCATCAATGGCATCCTGCCCAGCAACTACTTCATCCCAAACAATAGGGCTTCCTAAAGCTTGCGCAACACTTTTAACAGCTTGCGTAATTTCTTTTCCAATGCCATCGCCAGGAATTAAGGCGATTGTATGTGTATTTGTCACTAAACCACTCCTTTTTAACGCAATTTCATTATCTCTATTTAACCATTATAGCGCGATAGGTAGCAAACCAAAGATCGCTGCAGTTACCACGTAGACAATGAAAATACCCAGTGAAACGATTAAACCTTTTTTCTGCCAGTCGCCCCATTCTACACCAGTTAATCCAAGTAGTACGTATGAGAATGGTACTAGTGGGCTGAACAAGTGGAAAGATTGACCAATTAATGAAGCGAAGGTTAATTGTAATGGGGTAAAGCCATACGCATAACCCGCTTCTGACAAGATTGGCATCATGCCGTAGTAGAAGGCATCATTATGTAAGAAATAGGTTCCTGGCGCTGAAATAATCGCTACAATCAGACCATAGAAACCGCTCAAGGATTCTGGAATGATTGTAATTAGTGAAGTGGCAATCGCATCTGACATACCCGTTGCATTCAAGATACCCATGAAAATACCAGCACCAAATACAGTCATGACCACTTGGTTGGCTTCGGAAGCATTGCCGTCAATCCGCGCTTTTTGATCTTTAGGATTTGGATAGTTTACTAATAAACTAATTACAGTCCCAGTCATGAAGATAATAGCTGAAGGAATAGAGCCCTCTACTAGTAAAGCAATAGCCACTAGCACGATGATCAGGTTAATCCAAACATTTTTTGGTCGACGTAATTCAAGTGTTTCAGGGTCCTCAATGACCATCATAGCCTGCATCTCTTGTTCAGATAAGTTGACCACACCTAGTGATTTTCGTTCTTGTAAACCAAAAATCCAACCGACAATTATCATATACACAACCCCTGCTGCCATCATTGGTAGTAGACCTCGCATAACGTCGTTGGTTTCAACGCCCATTACCGCAATAGCACGAGCTGTTGGCCCACCCCAAGGTAATAGGTTAATAATTGAGTGAGAAGTCATGGTTAAGACAGCTAGATTTAACATAGACATTTTTAATTTCTTGTAGATAGGCACCATGGCTGTACAAACAATAATCATGGTTGCTGTACCATCACCATTTAAGGATACCGCTGCTGTTAGCGCCACTGTTGCTAAGGCTACTTTTAAAGGGTCTCCTTTAGCAAAACGGATCATCGCGTTCGACAAGGGATCGAATAATCCTGCATCAATCATGATGGTAAACATGTAGATGGCGAAGAATAACATAATCCCGGTAGACGCTGTCGTCCCCAAACCATCCATAGCTGCTTGGCCAATGTCAATTTGCCATAAACCGAAAACTTGCCCAACAATTGCCCATAATAAAGGTAAGAATACTAGTCCAATAAAGGGGGACATCTTCTTACGCATAATAACGAACATGAAAACAACAATAAGTGCATAACCCATAAATGCAATCATCAAAGAACACCTCTTACTTTCTCATTATTTTATATGTGTTTTATCATGTGCTAAAAAAATTTAATTGTCAATGAAATTCCCGCAATTTTAGCGTTCGTGTAAGATTTTTTAACATCTTATGGCAACCATGTTTTATTTCATCCCAAAGAAAAAAGCCAACAAAATACGGCATTTTGTTGGCTTTTTCAATATTTCCATCAATAACATTCACTTTTGGCTTTATGATAAACTAAAAATACTTTTATACTTTTTCTATCTATTCTGTCCAACCATGTTTATCCATTAAAAACCTGACATCGATCCTGAAATCGATATAATTATATACTACAAATTACCTAACAAAGTGCGCATTTCTAAGAAGTCATCCGTTGTACAGGTAGCTATCGTGTCCACCACTTCTGTTTTAGCGTAGTGAATTGCTTGCCAACCTGCTTGAATGGCGCCTTCGATATCATTATGGTAGTCATCACCGACGAACAGGATTTCCTCAGAAGCAACATTTAGTTCTGCAGTGATTTGATCAAATACCTTGCGCTCTGGTTTTGAACCACCCATGCTTTCTGAAATAAACCACTTGTCTCGATCAATAAATTGTTCAACAGCTAAATTAGCCAATTTATCGATTTGCGCCTCAGTCGAACCATTGGTCAAAACAAACAAGGTCATCCCTTTAGATAACGCCGCTTCCATTAAAGCAACCAAGTCTTCACTGAGGGTTAGCTGTTCTTGATAGTGGTTTTTCAGTTGGTTGAATTTTTTAGCTGTCGCTTGATCAATGCTTTTTCCGAAATAGGCATAAGTTTTAATTACACGATCATTTTTGAAAGCCGTTTCTGTCTTTTTACCAGCCATAAACGCTTGGTATTCTTCTTCAGAAAAATTCGCGTAGACCTGGTTGAAAGTGTCGAAATCAACCTCTAAATGGTAGTTTGTTGCTTGCATATCTTGGTAGGTCTCTTCATAGATGGTTAATCGGTTATATAAGGTATCGTCTAAATCAAATCCAATCGCTTTCATATCTATCCCCTTTTCAATTATCTTCATATGGTAACAAATGCCTGCCATAAACGCACACATAATGACATCAGAAAAAGAACAGCCACTGTCTGAATAGACTGAGCTGCCCTTAAATAAAAGTTTTTAATAACCATTAAATCTTGAAAGTAGAAAAAAGGATTTTGCTGAGTTTTTTGTCTTGAACGGTTTCCATCTGACAAGCGCTGGCATACTGATACTCATAAATATACTGTTGGCCAATGTTTTGCACACTCTTCAAGCTCGCTTGTTGGTAGCCATTCGCAGTCAAACTAGGCAAATCACCATCTAAGACCCCTTGTAGTTGGTCTTTAAAGGCGGCTAGTGTATCCGCCTTATAGACGTCTCTGTCAGCCTGTAAATGATCAAATACTGGCAAATCGGATACAATAGTATCTACCTTGCTGGCTAAAGCTTCCAAGAGAACGATGCCCTCTGTTTCTTCATGGGTCATGAATAAGTAGACATCCGCCATTTGATAAGCTACACGAACTTGATCGCGCGGGATATAACCAGCAAATATTAGATTTGGTAACTTTGTAGCAATCGCCTTTTTCACAGCTTTCGGTAAGGCATAAGGATTAGAATAACCAAACCAGATAAAGGTCACGTCCGGCATTTGCTTAGCTAATTCAACAAACTCAATAATGCCTTTACGTTCAATTTGTAGACCAACTGAAATGGCCACTTTTTGACCGGGCTTCAGATTAAAACGAGCCCGCATATCAGCTACTTCATCAGCACTGGCTTGCCAATAAGACAAGTCAATACCATTTGAAATAACATGAATGGGTTTATCGATGTCATATTTTTCAAGTAAATCTTTGGCATATTGACTGGGGGTTAGAATTAGGTCAGCTGAGTTATAGCAGGTGTTCAACCAATATTTGAAACCTAGTGACGCTTGGTTGGAGAAAGCATAGGAATTTTTAAAGTCTTCCATGGTTGAATGCGCATGATAGATGACAGGTTTACCAGCAGCTTTTGCCCTTTTTGCAACGACCAAAGAATGAGGAAAGACAGTATTGATATGTACCATATCAAAATCATCCTTGTAGTTGGTTGTATAGGCAATACCCGCTGAATTGAGCGCCATTTCTTGATGCAATTGTGCGCGTCCAACGCCACTTTGTTGAATCGACTTCTTCATATCACTATGTAATAAAATTTTCATTATACACTCACTCCTATAGCCACTTACTCACGAATTCAACTAAAAAGATGGTTGAATAGGAGTAAATCAAAATGGTAATGGGTTTTCCAACTGCCAGAACTTGAAGGAAACGTTTTAGAGAAAGATTGGTCAAACCGGCAACATAGCAAATAACATCAGCTGGCATGAAAGGTAAGATGAGCCCTAAAATCAGTATACGGTTGAAACCTGAACGGTTATCTAGCCAACTTAGTGCCTTGTTGTAATATTTATCCCCAACCAGCATATGAACCAAACTACGGCCGTACTTGCGCGCTAGGTAGAAGTTAAATATAGAACCTAGGAAAATAGGCATCAGGTTCCAAATAAAGCCCCAAAGATCTCCAAACATATACACGCCAAGAGGGATAGTAATTGATCCAGGTATCACAGGGACAACCGTTTGGACAAATTGAATCATGATAAATATAAGCGGTGCCGCAATCCCGAAATGTCCCATGAACCTTAAAAAGGCCACTTTATCCGTTAATAAGCCATTTCGCCAGGCCCAAACAATAAAGATAATAGTCGCAATCGTACCAATGATATTCAAAAAATGAATCAAACGCTGCACGTACTTTTGACGATGCAAATCCATAGCCAATCTCCCCTCAATTGCCTACGCAACTAATATGAACTTTTTATCACCTTTAGTATAACGTATTATTTCACTTTTTATTGTAAACTTTTTATAAGGATACAACATAGGCCAAAAGTACTATTTTAAAGGGTGCGAACTTTGGCGTTAAGTCAGGTAACTTCTAACGCATTTAAGCGAGTAGGTGCTAAAGCACTGACTCGCTTATAAACTAGTTTGAAGTGGAGACCTGACTGCCAAAGCGAACCCGACTATAGAGCGCGAGAGCATTCTTTTCAAATAAAAATAGACACAAAAAAAGATAGCCCTACTGAGCTACCCCATTAGTCGGGAAAACAGGATTCGAACCTGCGACCCCTTGGTCCCAAACCAAGTGCTCTACCAAGCTGAGCTATTTCCCGTTATTAAAAAAATAAACATGCACCCAGCAGGATTCGAACCTGCAACCGCCTGATTCGTAGTCAGGTACTCTATCCAGTTGAGCCATGGGTGCAAAATATATAAAATGCCGAGGACCGGGGTCGAACCGGTACGAGGTTATCCCTCGCAGGATTTTAAGTCCTGTGCGTCTGCCTATTCCGCCACCCCGGCATATTATAAAAAGTATTCATAAGTTTGCCATTAAGACAAAGCGGAAAACGGGGTTCGAACCCGCGACCCCCACCTTGGCAAGGTGGTGCTCTACCACTGAGCTATTTCCGCGTATTTTGTTTGCCATCAGCTGACGACTAGATAAGAATATCATCTGAAAGCAAAGTTGTCAACGATATTTTTAAAAAAAGTTGGTTTTTATCAAAAAAATTTATTTTATCATTTATATCATATAAAACCTATGCATTCATCCAACAGATATAGGCATTATTTGAGACTTCACATTTTCTTCAATATTTCATCTCAAATCTTCACGAGAAATTCAAAGGTCCGCGCTATTATATAAACATACCCAATATAAAAACTTTTCTTCATAAATCTTTCTCCTCCCAAACGAAAGATTAAAAGATAGCCCGCTACCGTCTCCCAACAGTAGCGGGCTTTTTTGTGTCTCACATAGCTTACGGGCTGAGCCCTACGAATCCAGCATATAAATATAATTCCTCTTGGCTTTCATTGTTATTTTGCTGGTAAAAGGATAGAATTTAATTATATTTTAATTTTGGGAGGAAACACTTATGTCAGCTAATAAACCCAGGTTTCAAACACCTCATACATACGTCATCATACTAGGCATTGTCCTATTCGCTTGGTTTTTGACCTTTATCGTTCCTGCAGGTAAATATACTACCGAAGAGATTCAATACGAAACAGGGAATGGTGAGACTGCCTCACGTGTTGTGTTGCAACAAGGATCTTTCCGTTATATGCATCCTTTAAAAGAAGATGTACTTATCGATAATTTAGATAGACTAGTCAATCAATCAGACACACTTACTGCGCTAGAGGTAGATACTGAAGGACTGCATACCTTACTTGACCAGCCCAACAATATATCTCTAGATAGTCTAGCTGAAATTGGCTTAGAAGAAGACGAACTGTATGAAATGTACGGAGACGCTATTTATGATACTTCAGTCAATCAAAATAAAACAGCTGGTATTTGGGGAACAGATGATAATTATGGGTTTGGTTTCTTAAACTATATCTTTGAAGGACTAGTTACCGGTGATCGTTATGGTTCTGCTATTGGAATTGTGGCCTTACTTTTAGTTGTTGGCGGTTCATTTGGCATTATCATGAAAACAGGGGCAATCGATGCTGGTATCTATGCGTTCGTCAATAATGCTAAAGGTTTCGAACACCTGGCCTTACCATTGATTTTCTTCATATTTTCTTTCTCAGGTGCTACTTTTGGTGCTTCAGAACAAGTAATCCCATTTGTAATGATTATCGCTCCCTTCTGTATAGCATTGGGATATGATGCCATTACTGCAGTTACAATCACCTTCGTGGCCTCACAAATCGGGAATGCGACATCCTGGATGAGTCCCTTCTCAATCGCAATTGCCCAAGGGATTGCTGGTTTACCTGCCTTATCAGGAGCAGGATTCCGTATCATGATGTGGTTCATTATCACCATTTTGTCTTGCGGATTCTTATTGATGTACGCTAAAAAAATCAAAGCCAATCCTGAAGCTTCGCCGTCTTATCATTCTGATGCTTACTTTAGAAACGATCAATCACAAAACCAAGAGGGTCAGAAACCCTTTTTACTAGGCCATAAAATTATTTTACTTGAAATGCTTTTAGGTTTAATCTGGATAGTATACGGTGTAATGTCACTTGGCTTCTCTATTCCTGAATTAGCTTCACAGTTCTTTGTGATGGGGTTAGTATCAGGGATTACAGCTTTAGTCTTTAAATTAGACAATTTAACAGTAAATGATATCGCCTATGCTTTTACTGAAGGCGTTTCTGACCTAGCACCAACAGCCGTTGTTGTGGGGATGGCAAAAGGGATTCTGCTTGTATTAGGCGGATCAGATGCAGGAACCTTCTCTGCTTTGAATACGATTTTATTCAGTGTAGGAAATGTATTATCTCATGTTCCAGCTATTTTTGGTGCCTGGTTCATGTATATTTTCCAAAGCCTATTCAACTTGGTGGTAACATCAAATTCAGGTCAGGCAGCCTTGACTATGCCGATTATGGCACCATTAGCGGATATTATTGGGGTATCACGCCAAGTTGCCGTATTAGCTTTCCAATTAGGTTCAGGATTCGTGGACGCCTTCACACCGGTTTCGGCTAGCTTAGTAGGCTGTTTAGCCGCTGCTCGGGTTGATTGGAGTGACTGGGCTAAATTTCAAATCAAGATGCAAGTATTCTTATTTGTGCTAGGGACAGCCTTTATTTTCTTAGCAATTGCAATTGGTTACCAATAATTGCCTAACTTAAACATCAGATGATTGATTATTCAGAAAGGACACATTTAAATGAAAATTATTCGCAATATTGATATCTATGCACCAGAACATATTGGTCAAAAAGATATTTTATTAGAGGGACATCGCATTATCGCTATCGAAGACCATATTGAAGCCAGCGTGACTGGTATTGAAATTGAAGAGATTGATGGGTCTGGCAAAATCGCTACACCTGGTTTTATTGACGCCCACTTCCACTTACTTGGGGGTGGTGGGGAAAACGGCTTCCAAAACCGTACACCTGAAGTAAAATTAACTGATTTAACAACTGCGGGCGTGACAACAGTTGCGGGTCTACTTGGGACTGACGGCGTTGGCCGTGATGACGTTGCCTTGCTTTCAAAAGCACATGCTTTAGAAATTGAAGGTATCACTACTTATGTCTATATCGGAAACTATCGTTTACCAATTGAGACGGTTACTGATTCAATCATTAAAGATATTATGGTGATTGATAAGGCAATTGGTATTGGCGAGGTGGCTATCTCTGACCACCGTAATGGTGCGCCTACTTTTGAACAATTTGCTCACGCCTGTGCTGATTCACGCGTTGGTGGTTTATTAGCCGGT
Source organism: Aerococcaceae bacterium 50-4 (assembly GCA_041223225.1). Classification (GTDB taxonomy): domain Bacteria; phylum Bacillota; class Bacilli; order Lactobacillales; family Aerococcaceae; genus Aerococcus. Next base: position 23,260 of record JBCLPQ010000011.1, on the reverse strand, counting down.
AAAGCCGGTGTTGTAAATATCCACGTCGGACCTGGGAAAGACAGATTAAAATTCATTTTCCAAGCGCTAGAAGAAACTGATATTCCAGCAACTATCTTCTATCCAACACACATAGGTCGTAGCCAAGAATTAGTAGACGAAGCGATTGAATTTGCAAAATTAGGGGGAACATTCGATGTTACTGCGAGTGAAAACCCAGATCAAACAGAAGAATTGGATGGCGAAGTGCCATTTAGACGTATTCTGCGCCAAGTATTGGACGAAGGCTTATCTCCTGAATGTATTACGTTAACATCAGACGGCCAAGGTAGCCTGCCAAGTTTTGACGAAAATGGGAACTTCTTGCGAATTGGTGTAGCTAGCGCGAAGTCACTATTGGTTGGGATTAAAGAAGCTGTACAAAGAGAGCATATTGACTTAGAAATCGCCTTACAGGCGGTAACCTCAAATCCGGCCCGCATGTTAAAACTGGACCATAAAGGTAAAATTGATGTCGACAAAGACGCTGATATCTTACTTTTAGATAAAGATAATCTAGACATTGATACGGTAATTGCTAAAGGTGAAGTCATGGTTGCAGGTGGCGAAGCTGTTCGTTTCGGTACATTTGAATAAATGATTAGTTTAAAGGCCCTAGGATTATACATCCTAAGGCCTTTTCTTATTGTTACGCTTCTAGTAATAATTGGTATACTGCACCAATTAAATTGGCTTCACTGCCATATTTACATAAACCTATCTCAATCGGCTCGAACGATTCTTTGAACCAGGGTACATCTTTACGCACTTTGTCATACTTATCTTGAATACCTTTTAATAAAAGCGGCTGTGCGGAAATACCGCCACCTAAAATTACCCGGTCTAAATCCAAAGAAATTTGTAACGTATGAATCATATAAACAATATCTTGGCAATATTGATCAAATAAGGCGGTTACTTCAGCATTTGCGCCTTCCTCTAAGGCTTGGAATACTTCTTCTCCGTCTCCTGGCATCAAACCTAACAACTCACGGGCTTGATTGACGAATTGAACCGCCGACCCCCTTCTGCCCATCGTATTTTCTAGGGTCATGTCACTAGAAGAAGCAAACATATAGGATAGTTCACCTGCTTGAAAATGACTTCCTTGATGTAGTTGGCCATTCAAAACAAGACCACCACCTACACCAGTCCCTAATAGTAAAGCTAGTCCATTTTGAACATCTTTCAAATGACCCTGCCACAGCTCAGCTTGCGCAGCAGCCTTTCCGTCATTAATTGCAGCTGCTGGTAAAGCAAAGTTTTCTTGAACAAATCCTTTGAAATCGAATCCATCGATAAAAGGAATTGCCCCACCAACATGGACTATGCCAGTCTCTGAAACGACACGTCCTGGCGCTGAAAAAGCTATCCCTTTTAACCGATCACCTACCTGTTCTTGCATTTGGTTGATCATTTCAAATATCGCTGATTTTAAATCAGGTAAATTTGGAGGTGTCTTGCGTTTAGATTGGTTAGAGATATTTCCAATTTCATCAACCAAACCTGATTTAATATTCGTACCACCAATATCAATGCCTAAATACAATGCTTGTGCTACCATTATCCCGCCTCCAAAATCATAAATGCTTATCATCACTTTTCAATTATTTTAACATGACTAAAAGAAAAAATATGAAACCCTTTTCGCCATTATCCGCTTCCAATCCTAAAGTTACAAGAAAAACCGAGTAGACTTTTTCTACTCGGTTTCCTTTGATTATGCAAATTGTTAAGGCAATGATTATTGGTCTAAGTGCCAGATATCATTGTTGTATTCTTCAATCGTACGGTCTGCTGAGAAGAAACCAGCATTGGCAATGTTGATTAAAGAGCGACGTGTCCATTCGCGACGGTCTTCATATTCATAATATGCTTTCTCTTTTACATCAATAAATTCTTCTAGGTCAATTAAAGCCATGAAGTAGTCTTTATTGGTCATGTCATTGTATAGACGGTGTAAACGATCAGGAATACCGTAAGCCATTAATTCGTCAGAAATAATGAAGTCTACGATTGGTTTGATGCGCTCTTGTTGGTAATACTTTTGTGGGTCGTAACCATCAGTTGCATATAGGTTCACGATTTCCTCACTTGATTTACCAAATGGATAAACGTTTTCTTCACCAACTTGCTCAGCGATCTCTACGTTGGCCCCATCCCAAGTCATAATAGTTAATGCACCGTTTAACATGAATTTCATGTTACCAGTACCAGAAGCTTCTTTAGAGGCCAATGAAATTTGCTCTGAAATATTAGCTGCTGGAATTAAGTATTCCGCTTCAGAAACGTTATAGTTATCAACGAAAACAACTTTCAAGTGTGGTGCCACATCTAGGTCATTTTCAATGAATTCTGACAATGCCAAGATTAAGTGAATAATATCCTTAGCAATAGTATAGGCTGGCGCTGCTTTACCACCGAAAATAATGGTAATTGGCGTACCAGGAATCTTACCAGCTTTAATTTCGTGGTACTTGTAAATGATGTATAAGGCTAACATTTGTTGGCGCTTATATTCATGGATACGTTTGATTTGAACGTCTACAATTGAGTGACGGTCAATGTTAATACCACGTGTACGTTGTAAGTGGTCTGCCAAAGCATTTTTATTTTCTTTCTTAATGCGACGTAATTCATCTAATACCTTGTCATCATTTTCGAAAGCCAATAAATCGGTTAAATCAGCATCTTCATGCCATTTTGTCCCGATATGTTCATCAAGGAAGTTGGTCAATGCTGGGTTAGATGCCATTAACCAACGACGGAAGGTAATCCCGTTTGTTTTGTTTGAGAATTTTTCAGGATAAATTTCGTAAAAATGATTTAACTCGTTATTTTTAAGGATTTCTGTATGTAAGGCTGCAACCCCGTTAGTTGAGAAACCAAAGTGAATGGCAATGGCTGCCATATGTACAGTACCCCATTGGTCAATGATATGTACGTCTTCTTTGTCCGGGAATTGTGCTTTGATGATTTCATCTAACTGAACAATAATTTCAGCAATCTCCGGTACCACTTCGTGAATATCAGATAATGGCCATTTTTCAAGGGCTTCTGATAAAATCGTATGGTTGGTGAAGGCAACAACATTACGGGTAATTTCTACCGCTTCTTCGAAATCAATACCGTGTTCTGTCGTTAATAAACGCACAAATTCCGGAATGACAAAGGTTGGATGGGTGTCGTTGATTTGAACAACCACATATTCTGCTAAGTCATGGATGTTAGAACCACGTTCGATAGCTTCTTGGATAGCTAACTGCGCCCCATTGGATACCATAAAGTATTGTTGGTAGATACGTAATAAGTTCCCGTTGCGGTCTGAATCATCCGGATATAAGAATAAAGTCAAGTTCTCTTCGATTTCTGTTTTATCGAAAGTGATTGATCCTTCTTCAATAATTTCAGGATTCACTGTATCTAAGTCAAATAAACGTAATTTGTTGATATTCCCTTGGTTGTATCCAGGTACGTCAATCTCATATAGAGTAGATTGTAAAGTAAATTTACCGAATGGTACTTTATATGAAATATCTGATTTATTTAACCAATTTGGGTGGTCTAACCACTCGTCTGGTTCATATGATTGTTTGTTGTTTTCAAAGTATTGGCGGAATAAACCGAAGTGGTAGTTTAACCCTACACCATCACCATTTAATCCTAATGTGGCGATTGAGTCTAGGAAGCAGGCTGCTAATCGACCCAAACCACCGTTACCTAGTGACGGCTCCGCTTCAGCTTCTTCAACTTCAGCTAATGAAGTGCCATTGTCTGCTAGTTCAGCAGCTACCTCATCGTATAAACCTAAGTTTAATAGGTTGTTTGAAAGTAATTTACCGATTAAAAATTCTGCAGAAATATAGTAAAGCTTACGTTTACCTTCATTTTGTGGCATTGCAGCTGTTTTTTCTTGGACAAGGTCTAATAAGACTTTGTAAATTTCTGCATGCGATAATTCGCTTAGTGGCTGATTAAATTGCGCTTGGGCACGTTCGTTTAAATTTAACATGATCGTCTCCTTATCTGTGGCTATGTATCAGTAAGTTTTAAAGTTCAATTCAATTATTGCTTTAAGCTAATCATTATCGTCTGGTAAAAAGGCAGCCTCAGCTGTCACACTATTTATACCATTATTTGTCTCTTCTTGACTAATGAAAGCCTTATTTACTCTGAAGTAAGTTTCAGTGACTGAACGTAGGCGTTCTTCAAGGTCAACGGTAAAGTCTTCTTCACGCATTCGCCAATCCCAGTTGTCACCAATTGTTGACGGGATATTAATCCGCCCTTCAGGTCCTAAACGTAACAAGTCGTTCATCATATAGATGGCCAATCTTGAAGGTGATGCAGCAATCCCTCTAACAAAAGCGTCCGATGGGTGTTCGCCTACACTACGGTTAAGATATTGGTCAGCTTGGTCTCGGTCAGCTTGTGTGGCTTGGTTCATATACCAATCATAGGCTTGCATTGAGTCATGGGTTGAGGCGTAAGCCACTGAATTGACTGGATAATGATGTGGTAAATCTTCTGAATCTTGACCGTAGAAGCCATTTTGCAAGACCTTCATTCCTGGATAACCAGTATGGTCTCGCATGTCATTCACGGCCTGGGTCATGAAACCTAAGTCTTCCGCAATGACTTTTATTTCCCCTAATTCTTTTTTGAATTGGTCGAAAATTTTATTACCTGGGCCTTTTTGCCATGAGCCAGAAGCCGCAGTTGGCGAACCAAATGGTACAGCCCAATAGCTCTCAAAGCCACGGAAGTGGTCAATTCTTACCACATCGTATAACTTGAAGCTTTCTTTCATCCGCAAGATCCACCAAGCATAGTCGGTTTCTTCCATGTAGGCCCAGTCATAAATGGGGTTCCCCCAGTATTGACCGTCAGCTGAATAAAAATCAGGTGGTACACCAGCAACTAATGAAGGATTTCTCTTCTCATCTGTTAAGAAAAGTTCCGGTTGTGTCCACATTTCAACAGAATCACGGGCTACGTAAATTGGAATATCTCCGATAATTTCAATGTGGTTGTCATTGGCATATGTTTTTAAGGCCTTATATTGTTGGTTGAACCAGAATTGGGTCACCAAGTGATAGTCATAACGCTCGACATGCGCCCCGCAGAATTGGTTGATGACCGCTTCGTCATAGTTACGTAAGTTTTCAGGCCATTCATACCAAGGATTTTGCCCATGTTCTTCTTTCACTGTCATATATTGGGCAAATGGTACCAACCAAAAAGTATTCTCTTTATAGAATTGTAAAAATTCCGGTTGATCATAAGCTTTAGCAGCCACGAAGTTGGCTACAGCCTTTTCAAGTATCGGACGTCTCTCTTGAAAAATAGTGTTGTAAGCGACTTTCTTAGGATTATCACCAAAGTTGACATCTTGGTAGTCAACTTGGTCCAGATATCCCGCTTTCGCTAATATATCAAAGTCAATAAAATGTGTGTTGCCGGCAAAGGCTGAGAATGATTGGTAAGGCGAGTCACCAAATGATGTTGTCGTCAGCGGTAGAATTTGCCAATATTGTTGTTTGGTTTTGACCAAAAAGTCAACAAATTCATAGGCTGATGCACCAAATGAGCCGATACCAAATTGGTTGGGTAGGGAAGATATGTGTAATACGACACCACTTGCTCGTTCCATGCTAAAACCTCCTGTTTGCTTCTTGCTGCTTATATGCATATTTATTCGCTTAATTCACTTACATTTTACTTAAAACGCTTACACAATGCAACCGATTTCGTAAACTTTTTTGAATAAATTTGAAAGCGTTGTCAACATTGGGTATAATGAATGCAACAAGCAGAGAGGATAATACTTATGGCAATTACTATTAAAGATGTCGCTAAGAGAGCGGGTGTAGCACCTTCTACCGTTTCACGGGTGATCGCTGACAACCCTTCAATTAGTGAAAAAACCAAAAATAAAGTGCGTAATGTGATGAAAGAAATGAATTATTTTCCGAACATTTATGCGCAAGGGCTTGCAAGCGCCCATTCTAAAACATTTGGCTTAGTACTACCCTTAGCTACTGATGCCTTTTACCAAAACCCCTTCTTCCCTACCGTGTTACGGGGGATTAATTTTGAGATGGCCAAGCATGATTATTCTATCCTGCTTTCAGTCGGTTTAGATGATGATCAGCGACAAAAACACATTGAAAAAATCGTTAATGGTAAGCAAGTAGAGGGCCTGATTTTCCTATATGCCTCTAAGGATGACCCCTTATTACGCTTTGCGCAGGAAGTGAACTGTCCTGCCGTAGTCATTGGATCGCCAGATAATACCAAGGTACATTACGTGGATAACGATAATGATTTAATTGGTTATCAAGCAACGGAATCCCTTATTCAACAAGGTTGCCAGCGAATTGCTTACATCGGTGGAGATATGAACCAGTTCTTTATCGCTGACCGCCATAAAGGATTCGAACGTGCCTTAGCAGAACATGATTTACCTTATCATGCCGACTTGATTTACAATGATTTCGCCTTCTTACCAAGCGATGGTTACCAACTTGCTAAAGAGACGCTAGACCTTGAAAACATCGATGGTATGGTAATTTCCGATGAATTGGTCGCAGAAGGAATTCGTGCTTACCTAGAGGAGCAAAACTACGTAAATATTAAAACCGTCACTTTCTCAGCCTATAATCAAGACCAAGTTAGCCGAAACCATAACGATACATATATCAATCTCAATTCGCACATTATCGGAGCGCGCGCTGTAGATATTTTATTCGAGGCCATAGACCCAGAACAAGCAAGCACTAGGTTTATCCACGAATATGTGGACGCTGACTTGCAGACAAACTAAATATTCATTTGCACACAAAAATGCTACCGCTGTTAAAATCGGTAGCATTTTTCTCTTGATAGAATAATTATCTGCTTACATAGAAAAAACCTATCGCCGAAGCAATAGGTCTAATGTATAAGGTTGCATCATCGAAGTATAGTCTAGCTTGAATGAATGATGTAATAAGCAACGTTTTACATTTACTTATCATTTATAACATCCAAAAACCCAAAGGCTGGCGCTTTCCTAGCATGCCTTTGCAGTGAAACAAGGGTTTCTGACCCATCTCATGCTGTTTGGACTTTAGTCCTTACAGAATGAATCGTCAGAAAAGTCCAGAAACCTTGGTTCTGGGCGGTCCCACTGCATCTAAGACAATGATAGTGAAAGCATAAGCCGAAGGCCTATGGGTTAATTACTTACATTTATTATCACTGAGATAAAATACGATCAATCAGCTGCATGACTTCACGGACTTCTGCGTTTTTCACGATAGGTTCCGCGCCAGCTGTCACAACATCATAGAAATTACGGTAAAAAGAAACTTCTGCTGGTTTAGCTTTCGGTAAGGCAACAGTTTCGGTCACGCCATCTACTGGTGGCGCCATGGTTTTGGTCAAACCGACACCCGCTGTGATCGGCGAAGGTTTGTTTTCCACAGCATTTCCAGTTGCTTTCACAATTCGACCATTCATTTCCCAATCCTCAATAATAGCCGTCCCTTGATTACCTTTGATATACCAGCGTGGTAGGCTCACAAAGTTAGAAGTCCCTACCTCAACATGAGCGCGAATGCCATTTTCAAAGGTAATATAAGCCATAAAACCATCATCTACCTCATCAGCTAAGATATAAGATAGGTCTGAGTGCACCGATTGAATAGGTGAATCCACTAACCAAAGGATTTGATCTAGCAGGTGAATCCCCCAGTCTAACACCATACCACCACCATGGGCTTTAAGATGTCGCCAGTCACCTGGTATGCCATTGGCACCGTGAACCCGTGATTCAATTTGGAAGACATCACCTATCGCTTGGCGTTGGGTGAACATTTCTTTCACTTGTAGAAAATCTGGATCCCAACGACGATTTTGGTGAATCATCAATACACGATCAGTTTCTGCTGCAACTGCTAACATCTCATCAAATTCCTGAGTATTCATGGCTACTGGTTTTTCACAGATAACATGTTTACCAGCCCGCATAGCTTGAATAGCCAAGTCTTTGTGGCTGTCATTTGGTGTGGCAATCAAGACCGCATCTACTTCTTGATCATCTAGAATGGCTTCAAAAGCTGGGTAGACATAAGTGCCTGTCTCTTCCGCAATGGCCTTTCGGTCTGGGTCAACATCATAGGTGCCCACAACTTGTAGATAGTCCGATTCAGCCGGAATCAGGCCGTGAACATGGTAAGTCCCCATGCCACCATAACCAACAGTAGCAATATTTAATTTCTTTTGGGTTTTTGTTGTTGTCACTTAAGCCCACCACATTTCTTGCGGTTGATCGCGCATCATGACAGATTTCAAGTTGGTAATCGCTCGGTCTAACCCTTCATCTACAGACATAATTGGATCTTCATGTTCAATAGATAAAACATAATCGTAGCCGTAAATTCGCAATTGAGCTAGCATTTGTGACCATTCTGACATCGGGTGTCCCTCACCAACACTACGGAAGGTCCAGGCACGACTTGCAACATCTTGGTAAGGTTGCATGTCTGTTAAACCATACATGTTGATATTATCTTGGTCTAAGTAGGTATCTTTAGCATGAAAGTGATTAATTGCGCCTGCCTTACCTAAGATTTTAATCGCAGCAACAGGATCAATCCCTTGCCACCACATATGTGAAGGGTCAAAGTTACAGCCAATATTATCTCCTGCCTCAGACCGCAAACGTAGCATAGTTGCCGGTGTATGGGCTAAAAAGCCACCGTGCATTTCAATCCCAATTTTTACCCCAGCAACACCTGCTTCTTGGTTAATTTCTTTCCAATAAGGTACTAACACTTGATCCCATTGGTAGTGATAAGCATCCGCATATTCAGTTGGCCACGGAATAACTGGCCAGTTGACATGGGTATCTGTTGCATTCCCTCCGCCAACACCAGAAAAACCATTGACCACTGGTATATGCATTAATGAAGCTAATTTGATTGTTTTTCTAAGTAATTCATCGTGGTCTTTAGCTTGTTTTTTATCCGGTGAAATCGGATTGCCGTGTGCGGATAAGGCTGAAATCGACAACCCGCGGTCTGCTACTTTTTGTAAATAATCTTTTCGCGCATCGCTCGATGCCAAAAGTGCATCAATCTTCAAATGCGCATCCCCTGGACTAGCACCAGTACCAATTTCTACCGTCTCTAACCCTCTAGCTGCTACTTGGTCTAACATATCTTCAAAGGATAAATCATTAAATAAAGGTGTAAATACGCCTAATTTCATAAAAGCCTCCTATTGTCCTCTTGTATTGTCTCTCAATTATTACGCATTCGTTTTAGTCAATGGGAAAATGCCCATATGTTGGCCGTTCAGTCAAAGGTGTCGCCCAGTAAACTGCGTTTTTGATTACTTGCTGAATGGTCGGGTGATAATAAGTCGGATAAGTCTCATGACCTGGCTGGAAGTAAAAGATTTTCCCATTTCCCCGGCGGTAAGTCATCCCACCACGGAATACCTCACCATTGGGGTAACCGGTAATAAAAATCAATTCATCCGGAGCCGGCACATCAAAATGCTCCCCATACATTTCTTCTTGGTCAAGATCTATCCATTCGCCCACGCCTTGGGTAATTGGGTGCGAAGGATTCACATTCCACACCTTGGCAGAAAGGCCATCTTCACGCCACTTCAAATTACAAGTCGTCCCCATTAATTTCTGGAAGATTTTTGAAAAATGACCCGAATGTAACACAATGAGCCCCATACCATCTAGGACTCGTTGGTGCACCCGGTCCACAATTTCATCCGCCACTTCATCGTGCGCCATATGCCCCCACCAAAGTAGGACATCGGTTTGGTCTAAAACTTCTGTAGTTAAACCATGGTCTGGCTGGTCTAAAGTAGCCATATTCACCTGGAAATCTGCCGTTAGAAAGCTCGCTAAAGCTTCATGAATCCCCTCTGGATACACAGCTTTCACATCCTCATCCGTCAGCTCATGTCTAAATTCATTCCATACTGTCACTTGAATCATCAGTAACCTCCTATTGGTTCAGAAAAACGGGTTGTCCAGATTTTGCTGATTGGTAAATAGCTTCTAAAATTTCCGTCACCACCAAAGCTTCTTGTGGTTTAACCACAGGGTCAGTGTCATGAATAATCGCTTGAATCCATTGTTTTGCTTCCTCAACCTCAGGGTCATAATCCTCACCGTCAAAGAAATCTACCGAACCTGGTTCTGTAATGACTCGCTTGTCAAAAAGTAAGCCATGGTCTTCTCCGTTAATGGTTAAACCATCATTCATATCCGCACCGCCCTTAGTCCCATGCAAAGTCGTTTTCGCCTCACCTGATTTGACTGTATTCAAGGCCCATGATGACTCAAGATAAATGCTAGCGCCATTTTCCATGACAATATAGCCAAATGCTGAATCCTCCACGGTAAATTCTTTCGGATCCCATGACCCAAAAGCATTTGCTGCATTTTCAGTGTCCGCTAGTTTCCGATAAGTATTCCCTACCACGTATTTAGGTTGATAGTTATCCATCATCCATAATGTTAAATCAAGAGCATGAGTACCAATATCAATTAAAGGACCGCCACCTTGGGCTTCTTCATCCAAGAATACCCCCCATGTCGGGACTGCACGACGTCTGATAGCGTGGGCTTTAGCATTGTAGATTTCCCCTAGTTGCCCCTCTTGGCAAATTGCTCTTAAGTATTGACTATCCTTTCTGAAACGATTTTGATAGCCAATCGTTAGTTTCTTCCCGTTTCGTTCAGCAGCTTCAATCATAGCCCGTCCTTCTTCGGCAGTTTTGGCCATGGGTTTCTCACACATCACGTGGTTACCGGCATCTAGGGCTGCAATGGATAATTCAGCATGTGTAGCATTTGGGGTACAGACATGGACAACATCCAGCTCTTCTTCAGCAAGCATGGTTTGGTAATCCGTATAAACAGTGGATTCATTTGTCCCAAATTTTGCTTTTCCAGCTAGGGCCCTTTCCTCGACTAGGTCACAGAATGCCACTAATTCGACACCATCTACTTGAGATAAGGCAGGTAAATGCTTCTGCATACCGATACCACCACATCCGATAATGGCTACTCTTAAATTTGTTACTGTTTCTGTCATATAGATCCTCCTTAAAACTCTAGTTCACAGTTTGGCGCAACCGGTTTCTTTCAATCTTAATAAAAAGGCACATACGGCTCTTATACAGATTCGCATGTACCTTTTTTCTGGCTATTTAATCACTTTACCTGTTTCAACATCGAAGAAGTGCGCTTTGTTCATGTTAAAGGCCATCTTAATTGTTGACCCAACTTCGTGGTAGTCACGGGCATCCACCACTGCAATGAACTCTTGTCCATTGACATCAAGGTAAAGAATGGACGTTGCTCCTGTTAACTCTGATACCGTAATGGTTGGTTCCACGACCGTTTGTGGCGTTGCATCTAAGGCTAATTGTTCAGACTGCATATCTTCTGGACGGATTCCAAAAGTGACTGTTTTTCCGTCGTAGCCTTTTTCATCTAATGTACGACGTGATGGCGGTGCTACTTCAAGTTTCGTACCACCAGCTAGATGAATATGACCCCCTTCGTATTTTACATCTACTAAGTTCATAGCAGGTGAACCCATAAAGGCCGCTACAAAGGCATTTTCTGGGTTGTTATATACTTCAAGTGGTGTCCCAACTTGTTGGATTTCACCAGCATTCATAATGACAATTCGGTCAGCCAAGGTCATCGCTTCAGTCTGGTCGTGGGTAACATAAATAATCGTTGTATTTAACCGTTTATGTAACTTAGCGATTTCAGACCGCATGTGGACACGTAATTTGGCATCCAAATTCGATAAAGGTTCATCCATTAAAAAGGCTTTAGGCTGACGAACAACCGCACGACCTAAGGCCACACGTTGACGTTGTCCACCAGATAAGGCTGCTGGTTTACGTTCTAGTAAGTCGGTAATTTGTAGTAATTCAGCTGCTTCATCCACACGATGATCAATTTCTTTCTTATCTACTTTACGTAGTTTCAAACCAAATGCCATATTTTCACGCACAGTCATATGTGGGTATAAGGCATAGTTTTGGAATACCATAGCGATATCACGGGTTTTAGGGGCTACGTCATTCAAGACTTGTCCGTCAATGACCAAGTCCCCTTTAGTGATGTCCTCTAAACCAGCCACCATCCTTAAAGTTGTTGATTTACCACATCCGGAAGGCCCGACGAAAACAATAAATTCATTGTCTTTAATATCTAAATTGAAGTCCGTTACCGAAAACTTCTCCGCATTGTCGTATTTTTTATAAATATGATTTAATTTAATTTCAGCCACAAGGCATTCTCCTATCTTCAAAAATGCACATTTCTCTTGTCATTTTTTTACTTGTTAAAAGGCGTCAAATGATTTTTCACTAGACTATTGGTTAAGCCTCCAGCATTTGATATTCATTTACATTTTGATCACGAAAACGTGTTTTCCACATGACAAGCAATAACATGGTAACTAAACCGATTGTTTGCAGACTAGCCATTAAAGACACATCAAAGTTGTATAGACCATAAACCATGGCAATGAATGTCGGTAATGACAAAGCGTTTAGAATTAAATTAATAGATTCTTTATAGCTTTCAATAGAAGTCACCGGACTCCCTTTAGTCATGTAGAACATCAAGGCCGCAATCCCTACTAAGAATAAGTTCATCGCTAGGAATATCAAGCTAATCACACTTGAGAAAATTAAGATCACTAGGACCCGATTTTGGTCTAGCCATTGTTGACTCAGACTTTCTTGTATTCCAGCTTTATCTTGTCCTGTAAGGTCAAAGTCTTTGGTATAAAGGACTGTTGCAGTTGGTGCACCTTCTTCCGCTAAGATGAATTGGTTCTCTTGGAAAATGAGGGCCGTTTTCCCGCTAGCAGTCAGTGTTGCTACCTGATCATCTGCTAAGCCAAAGGCAACTGTGCCGTCAGCACTTTCTGACGTAAATGGTGGTTCATTAAAGACCATTTCCCCATTTTCAAAGGACACTCGCCCCAGATCTGCTACCACTTGATCATCTATCAGCGCCATGGCTTTAGGATAGTAGTCAGTTACTGGAAATTCAGTCATATTGGCATAATTTAAGGTTACCGGGATGGTCATCAACCCGTTTAAGAAGAGGATGACCAGCAACATTTGCCACCATTTAAGGTCATGGCGGTTAAACCAAATTTTGCTTGGCGTCCAAATACTCTTAAAGTAATTGATGGGAAATATTGCTTTCAACACGTTTATCGCCTATCTTTCTGATTGCTTATTTGTCTACTCGTTTGTCTAGTTATATGTGCAAAATCATGTATTATCCTTTAGTACCACCGGCAGTTAAACCAGACACGAAGTTCTTTTGTAAGTAGAAGAACATAATTGAGATTGGTAAGGCGATTAAGAGCGCCCCTGCCGCAAATAGGGTTACCCGTTGTTCACGGGGATTGGTAATAAATTGTTGTAACCCGATGGCTACAGTATAGTTTTCTGGTGAACGTAAGATGAAACGTGCTAACATGTACTCACCAAATGGCGTCATGAATGCCCATAAGGCTTGTACAGAAATCATTGGTCGAACCAGTGGCAAGACAATTTGTCCAAAGGTCCGTAAATGACCTGCACCATCTAGTTTTGCTGATTCATCTAGGTCAATTGGCACTGTATCAAAGTACCCTTTCATCAACCATGAGTTCATTGGAATTGAACCACCGACATAGGCGAAGATTAAGAACCATAATTTATCCAAGCCACCAACTTGTAAGGCCATAACATAGAAGGCTGTTAAGGCTGCTGTGGTTGGCACCATCTGTACGATGATAAAGAATTTTAAGGATTGTTTACGACCCGCAAACCGGTATCTTGAATACGCGTATCCTGCTAGGGTAATAATGGTTACCTGTAAAGCCATGGTAATCACCGCTACGATTAAGGTGTTGATGTACCATTGCCCGTAAGGCGTCTCGGTGAATAGTCGTTCGAAGTTGGTCAGGGTAAATTGACCTGAGAAGTTCAAGTTAAAGGCAATTAAGTTTCCACCCCTAAAGGCTGATGTAATCGCAATCAGCAAGGGATAGATAATGATGATTGCCATAAAGACTAAGAAGGCATAGGTAAAGAATTGGGTCCAAAAACGGCCGCGTTTTTGCGTATTTGCTAATTTTTTCTCAGCCATGGCTTAATCCTCCATTTCAAAAGCATTGGTGTATTTAAAGATAATTAATGAAATCACAATGACAATGGTTGAGATGATAATGGTAATCGCTGATGATACGTTATATTGTGGCGACTGCCCTGTTGTCAACTTGTAAACCCATGAAATCAAGATATCTGTGGTACCTGCATTATTTCCAACAGAACCAGGACCCCCTTCATTAAATAGGTAAATCATTGAGAAGTTATTAAAGTTTCCTGTGTATTGAGTGATGAGTACCGGCGCCGCTACAGATAGAATGTGCGGGAAGGTAATGAATCGGAATTTCTGGATTGGTGAAGCGCCATCAATTGAAGCTGCCTCATACCACTCACCTGGGATAGATTGTAGAATTGATGTGGTTAATACGTAAATGTATGGGAAACCAAGCCAACCCTGGATAGAAATTAAGGCCACCTTAGTCCAGAAAGGATCCGTTTTCCAAGCCAATGCTGGAATTTCCAAGAATGGAATCAGCTGGTTAATAAATGGAATAACCTGGGAGTTTATGGCTCCGGCTGATGGGTTAAACATATTGGAAAAGGTTAAAATCGAGATAAAAGCTGGTACTGCCCATGGTAATAATAGGATAACCCCAAAGAAGCGACGGAATTTGATAAATGGTTGGTTCATCAGAATCGCTAGGAAGATCCCTAATCCTACTTGCAAGGTTGTTGCAAACAGGGTCCAGATGACGGTCCATGAGAAAACGGATCCAAATGTTTCCCTATATGTTGCTAAAGTAAAAATCGAATTAAATGTTTCCAACCCTGTCCACTCGATTAATTTAGCTGGTGGAATGTGTTGGAAGTCGTAGTTCGTAAAGACCACTAAAATGGTTACAACTACGGGGAATACAATGGCAAAAAGCATTAAGATATAAGCGGGGATGGTCAATAGATAAGGAAAACCTGATTCGTAAAGGTTATTCAAAATATCTTTAGCTGATCGATTGACCTTGTCTGGGTTAATCGCATTTAACTTAGCTACATTTCGTGCATCCCACATTTGTACAGCATAGAAAATGATAAAGATGACAGTTACTAATAGTTCAAGTACCCCTTCAATTAATAGGAAGAGGGAATGATCTTCACGAGGTGTCGTTCCTAAGGTAATCAAACCATTAAAGGCATCAAATCCAAAACTAAATAGATGGAAAATGTATAAAGCAAATATCACTAAAAAGATAATACCTTTTAACATTTGTTTGTTAACAAATTGTCCACCACCAGGAATGATTGAAGCTAGAGTCGCTTTATTAATTTGACTCTTTTGCTCAGAAGTGAAGTTCACTTTTTTTCTTTCTTTTGCAGTCTTTACCACTGCAACCAACTCCTTCACTAGAAGACTATGACAGATCATAGTTTCTTTTTTACTTACTGTGTCGCACCCTTTAGTCGGGTTTGAGCGACCAGCTCAAGTCCATTTCGTCAATAGCCTGCGTGATGTGCCATCACTACGCCTATTGACTCCAATGTTATTGAGCTAAACGGTCTCTCTCACACCCTGTTTAGTCGGGTTTGAGCGACCAGCTCAAGTCCATTTCGTCAATAGCCTGCGTGATGTGCCATCACTACGCCTATTGACTCCAATGTTATTGAACTAAACGGTCTCTCTCACACCCTGTTTAGTCGGGTTTGAGCGACCAGCTCAAGTCCATTTCGTCAATAGCCTGCGTGATGTACCATCACTACGCCTATTGACTCCAATGTTATTGAGCTAAACAGTCTCTCTCACACCCTGTTTAGTCGGGTTTCACAAACCAAAAATGACTGCGTTTCACAAGAGACTCTAGCCACTTTCAGTGTCTACTCGGCTCTTGCTCCAACGTTCATTTCTATGCGGTTTGTGTCACACCCTTTAAATAAATAGAGGACGATTCAGCGATGATTACTAAACCATTAGCTAAACCATCCTCAAAGTCGTTAAAGATGTGTCACTTAGTATTTTTGTGCGATGTTATCTGCAATTACTTTTACTGCGTCGTCAGCTGATTGTTGTGCTTCTTTGTTACCAGATACTGCATCAAACATCATTGTTTCAGCACCCGTCCAAACTTCAGCCATTTCTGGAATATTTGGCATTGGCACAGCGTCGTTATATTGTTCGATAACGGCAATCGCCAATTCATTCTCGCCAGCGTCTACAATCGCTTGACGTGCTTGTTGATTAGCTGGTACTTCTGAGTTAAATTCATGCAAGCTGTTCATGTTTTCTTCAGTAGTGACATATTCTAACCATTGTTGAGCTGCTTCTGCGTTTTCAGTGTATCCTGAAACAACCCATCCTTTACCACCACCGAATGGTTTGTAAGCTTCACCATTTGGTAATGTTGGCATTGCAGCAACACCGTAGTCTACGCCACCTTCTTGATAAGAAGCTGCAGACCATGGTCCACCCATTACAACAGCAGCATCACCAGAGATGAATGACTCATCAACGAAGCTACCAGCTGAAGTTGTGTCTAACATACCTTCAGGCCATTTTTCGTACCAAGATTGTGCATATTCAATCCCTTCAACGGCACCTTCAGTATTCAAACCAATGTCCGCAGTATCTGTACCGTCTTGGCCAAAGATATAGCCGCCGTAACCAGCTAATAGACCGTAAGCAGAGTAGAAGTCAACCCAGTTCGCTAGGAATGCAGTGTTTTTACCTGATTCAGAGGCGTAGTCGTATGCTGAATCTTCTGATAAGGCTTCTAATTCTTCAAATGTCGTTGGCGCTGTATCAATCATTTCTTTATTGTAGTAAAGCACTAAAGCTTCAACGACATATGGCATACCGAAGATTTCATCGTTTGCTGTTACTTGGCGCTCATCTGTTTCGTCATAACGGCCATCATCTGGTAAAGTTACCGGTAATAAATGTCCTTGGATCCCTAGATTTCCAATTCGGTCGTATGGCGCGATTGTCACATCTGGCGCAATCCCTGCAGGACCATCTAATGAAAGTGAATCTAATGTTTCAAACATTTCACGTTCGACTACTTCAACATCGACACCTGTTTCTTCTTCAAAGGCTGGTGCAATTTCGTTCACGTAGTCGACATAGTCAGCACCAACTGATACTTGTAAGGTGCTACCGCTTGCGCTATCAGATCCGCCTTCTGAACTAGCTGATTCTTCGCCACCATTTCCACATGCTGCAAGTACTAAGGCAGCTGATGCTGTCACTAAACCAAAGGCTGTTTTCTTCCACTGCAATTTACTCATTTACTTTTCCTCCTAAATTATAAATACCCAATATGTAATCGCTTACAAAGATTATTGCATACGGGTTGCTCCTTTGCAACCGTTTTCGTAAATATTTTTTGCTTCCTTTTTTACTTTTATTATATTGCAAAGTCATTTTATGGCTGACATGCTTGATCTACACTAACTAGATAATTTCCCGGCTTGATTTGAATGTAATCGCCTTCAATTTCTGCAATGTTAGTTAGAACAATTTTTGTGTTTTTATTCATTGCGATTTGTAGGTCCTGATTCCCCTGATTGAAATAGGCGCGCAAAGTCTGTCCTTGGTAGCTTTTCTTAAAGACTAAAATCCGCTCACTCGGCAGGTCCCTTGACCAATCTAGCCTAGCAAAATTGATGAGATCACTATAGTCTCGTCTTACTTGAATTAAGTCCTTGGTAAACTGCCACATCGATTGATCTTGCTTGTCTTTTTCCCAGATCATACATTTACGGTTGTCTGGGTCATCTCCCCCGTCTAATCCGATTTCTGTCCCGTAATAGATACAAGGTGTGCCAGTTTGCAAAAAGGTAAAGACAAGAGCAGACTGGACTTTATCCTTGTCATAGTGAGCTCTGGTCAGAATGCGGTCGGTATCGTGTGAGTCTAGTAAATTAAATTGGACTTGATTAGTTTGCGCCCGGTATAACATTTGTTGGTCCGTTAACCGATTAATAAATTGACGGTTTGTCATCACATTCTGGTCATTATTGTCGACATTTTCTGATATAGACGATCCAAAAAAGAAGTCTTTAATTTGATCAGTCATCGGATAATTCATGATGCCGTGAAATTCATCCCCTTCAAGGAATCTCTGGGCTGAGTGCCAAATTTCACCTATGATATAAAAGTCAGCTTTCAGATTAACGCATGTCCGGTGGAAATCTTTCCAAAATTGGTGGTCCACTTCATTGGCCACATCCAACCGCCAACCATCTATGTCAAAGGTTTGAATATAATAACGGGCAACGTCCAATAAATAAGACTTCACTTGGGGATTCGCAGTATTTAACTTGGGCATATGTGGTTCAAATGCAAAGGTTTGATAGGTCAATTGATGACGGTCAAACCGTTCCCCACCGCTATAATCAATGGCCGAAAATTTTTGAACAGGAAAGTCTTGGATATGGAACCATTCTTTGTAAATAGAATCAGCTTGTTTTTTCAATATATCTTGCCATTGGCTAGAAGCGTAACCGATATGGTTAAATACGGCATCTAACATCACACGAATACCATGGGCGTGGGCCTGACTGACCAATTTTTTCAGCAATTCAGCATCTCCGAAAGCTGGATCAATGGTCATATAATCACTCGTATCATATTTATGGTTGGTCTCCCCTTTAAAAATAGGTGTTAAATAAATGCCGGTTATGCCTAAATCTGCTAAGTAATCTAGGTGGTCAATTATTCCCTGCAGGTCCCCGCCATAAAAATCGTCGTGCCGTGGATGAGGCCGTTCACCCCAAGCTAAAGTATTTTCTGGATCATTACTGGTATCACCGTTTGCGAACCGTTCGGGAAAGATTTGGTACCATACAGTTTCTTTAACCCAGTCTGGGGTCTTTACCCGGTCACTTTCATGGAAATATGGTAGACGAAAATAAGCATTTATTTGCCGTAAAATATTTGTGTCATCTACCGGATAAACCCCACGGTCACAATAAAATACCTGACGACCATCTTGACCAGATATGCGAAAGGCATAGGCCAACCGATTAGGCGCACATTGCCATTCACATTGCCAGTAGTCATGGCGGTCACCCGAAGCTATCTTCTCCATCCTTTGACTCGATTGATACCAATTTTCTGAATAATGTAGATAAGTGTCCCCTGCTAGCAAATCTACTTGCGCCACATCATCTTTCTTGGTTCGCAAGCGAATGTGGACGGTGTCTTTTTTATATAGGTAGGCAAATTCACTTTCCGGCCTATGGTATAAAGCTGCTATATCCAATGGTTTCCCTCATTTCTCTTAAATCAGTTCAGGTCACCCATTTTATAGGTAACCGCTTACATAATTAGATAGAAAAATAGTTAATGGCTCGCAAACCATTAACTACCTTTCTACTTTGTCTTGTTTTGATTATGCATAAGCATCACTAGTACAAAGTAATGTGTTAACAAAATCTTGCTTAATAATGAATTTTCCCAGCTTCTTGACCACCATCAATTTGCTGATCAGTCTTAGTCAATTCAACTCGGTCAATTTCTTCTGTATTGGTTACTACAACAATCACTGTTGTTTCCTTACCAGCTTCTTTAATAGCTTGTAAGTTCATTTCACCAATTTCTTGGCCAGCAGTCACTTCTTGGTCTACTTGAACAGTCAAACCGAAGATTTCTGGTTCAAAATTGTTGGTATCAATACCCATATGTACCAATACTTCAAGATCATCATCTGTTTGAATCCCGATGGCGTGGTGACTTGGGAAGATTGAAACAATTTTACCAGCTACAGGTGCATATACTTTAGCAGTTGTTGCGTCAGCTTCAGGGTCGACAGCGTATCCGTCACCCATCATTTTTTCCGAGAATACGGGGTCATTTACAGCAGAGATATCCAATAATTTACCAGTGACCGGTGCAAAAATAGGTGTTTCTTGACCAGCTACAGTCGTTTTTTTAGCTGCATCTGCTGATTCATCTCCACTTGCTTTTCCTGTTACCTTGTCAGATGGTGCTGGCACAGGTGCGCCAGTTTCTAACAAGTCGTTGATATCTGATTTTAAAATATCTGATTTAGGTCCGTAAATTGCTTGAATACCAGTTCCACGAACCATTAAGCCCATTGCACCGGCAGACTTCCAAGCTGCGTCATCTCCAACTTTTTCAGTATCTTTAACTGTCACACGTAAACGTGTCATACAAGCATCTACGAATTCAATATTTTCACGGCCACCTAATAAATAGATAACATCAGCAATTTGTTGCTCACTAGCGTTTGAAGCAATGGCTGAACCTTTACCTTCAGATTTATTACCAACTTCTTCAGCACCTAAACCTTCTTCGTAGTTACCTAAACGACCAGGTGTAGCGTATTTAAATTTCTTAATCATGAAGTTCGCAATAAAGTAAGTTAACAGACCAAATACAATGGTCACAATCACAAAGTTAATGACATCTCCCATAATACCTGCTTGCGCTGATAATGGAATACGTGTTAAGAATTCAATCGTACCGAATGAATGCACACGTAGGTTTAGCACGTCTGCCATAGCGAAGGCCGCCCCTTGAATTACCGCGTAAACAGCATATAAAGGCATTGCAATGAACATAAACATATATTCTAGCGGTTCAGTTACCCCAGTTAGGAAAACGGCTGCCGCAGCTGAAACGAACATTGGTTTATATTTATCTTTCTTATCTTGGTCAACATTGCGGTACATCGCGTAAGTTAACCCCATCAAGATACCTGAAGAACCAATCATTTGTCCCACTTTAAAACGAGCAGGTACCCAGTTTTCTAATACAAATTGATAATTTTGTGTGTCACCAGCATTGTTGAAGTTTGCTAAGTCAGTCGCCCAAGCTAACCATAATGGGTCTTGTCCAACTACTTGAGCACCCGCTTGTGCACCAGTTAAAATTTCATATGTACCACCAAGTTCAGTATAGTTAATTGGAATAGTTAACATGTGATGTAAACCAAACGGTAACAATAGCCGTTCCAAAGTACCAAAGATAAATGGTGCTAAAATTGGCGCTGAATCTTGAGAAGTTGCAATCCATTGTCCAAATGCATTAATACCCGATTGAATCACTGGCCATACAACTGCTAAACCAAGGGCTGTCACTAAAGACCATGCAATTACGACAAATGGTACAAATCGTTTACCATTAAAGAATGATAATACTTCTGGTAATTTACGGTAATTGTAGAATTTATTATAAGCATTCGCTCCAATGAAACCAGAAATAATTCCCACAAATACACCCATATTTAAAGCAGGTGCTTCTAGTACACTGGTAAAGTAACCAGCTACAGGAATGGTTTGACCAAATATCGTACTGGTTACCGCAGCTGGATCAGCTAGCATGTCCGCATTCACACCAAACAGAGCACCAGTAATACGGTTAATTAACACAAAGGCAACCGCAGCGGCAAATGCCCCACCAGCACGTTCCTTCGCCCAAGAACCACCAATCGCAATCGCAAATAATAAGTGTAGATTACCAATAATTGCCCAACCGATAGATTCTAACACGCCACCAGTAGTCACTAGAAAACTAATATTTTCAGCAAACAATGGAAGGGTCTTACCAATAGAGATCATTAAACCCGCAGCCGGCATAACTGCAATAACAACCATCAAGGCCTTCCCAAACTGTTGCCAGAATTCAAACGTAAACAGTCTTTTCATCTTTTTCGCTCCTTTAAACAAACCTATATTGATAACGGTTTCATAACTCAAAACACATTATACACGGTAATTTAGTTTCATGCAACCGTTTGCATGAAGTTTTTTAGTAATTTTTTCAAAAAGAAAAGCCGCAAGAGCTGTACAGCTCTCACGACCTTCCTCTGAAGTTTAGATTCAGCAATAAATACTAATCTACCTATTATTTTTTGCGTTTTTTAGAGTTAAATAATGCACCTAACCCTAACATTTGTAACAATGCTGCAATACCATAAGCTGAACCGCTAGAAGCCATACCAGCTTCAGGTAATTGACCAGCAGATTGTTTAGCTTCAGATGGTTGCTCTGATGAATCATGTGATGATGTAGCCTCAGAATTAACTTCTTCAACTTTTTCAGAAGGTTGCTCTTCGCCAGAGTCATCTGTATCTTGACTTGGTTCAGATGTTGGGAAGCTATTTGGATCTTTTGGATCTGTACCCACTTCTTCTTCTACTACATCAGTAAAGTCATCATTGTCATCATCTGGATCTGTGACATCTGGATCAGTATCTCCATCAGTGTCACGACGAACTGTAATGATAACTGTTTCTGTTGATGTATTACCATCTTTATCTGTTGCAGTAATCACTACTTCGTATTCGCGTTCTTCTTCATCTCCATCCCATTCAACTTCAGGTGTACCTGAAATTGTATTGGTTTCTGGATCGAAGGTTACACCATCTGGTAAGCCATCTACTTCAATTGTTGCTTCTTCATCCGTTTCCACAACAATTGGTGTAATTGGTGTATTTTCGTTAACTGTTTGATCATCAATTGGGGTGATAACTGGTCCTGTAGTATCTTCTTCAGTCGGGAAGCTATCTGGATCTTTCGGATCTGTGCCCGCGTCTTTTTCTTCCTCATCTGTGTAACCATCGTTATCATCATCTGGATCAGTGACGTCTGGATCGCCATCACCATCGGTGTCACGTTGTACTGTAATTACAGCAGTTTCTGTTGATGTATTACCCTCTTCATCAGTTGCTGTAACTTCGATTTCGTATTCACGTTCTTCTTCGTCTCCATCCCATTCAACTTCAGGTATTCCTGAAATTTCATTGGTTTCTGGATCGAATGTTACACCATCTGGTAAACCGTCTACTTCAATTGTTGCTTCTTCATCTGTTTCCACAACAATTGGTGTAATTGGTGTATTTTCGTTAACTGTTTGATCATCAATTGGTGTGATAACTGGGGCTGTTGTATCTTCTTCAGCTGGGAAGCTATCTGGATCTTTCGGATCTGTGCCCGCGTCTTTTTCTTCCTCATCTGTGTAACCATCGTTATCATCATCTGGATCAGTGACGTCTGGATCGCCATCACCATCGGTGTCGCGTTGTACAACGATTGTGAATTCTTCCGTAGTTGTCGCGCCATCTTCATCCGTTACAGT
>JBCLPQ010000010.1:0-45101 GCA_041223225.1 Aerococcaceae bacterium 50-4 | reverse complement strand
CCATTGGCTAACAGTTCCTACTGCCAAGCCTGTAGTGGACTTTCACCACCAAGTTAGCGCCCATGCCGGGCGCACAATAAAAAAGATATCCTCCACATAAGTGAAGAATGTCTTTTGAGTTGCGTATATACGGATTGGTACTCGATTTCGTTCGAAATCTCCGTCCCATAGTACTTCTGTAACTCTCTTTCGCAATAGCATACTTCTACCCTTAACTACCCACTCATTATTACGAATCGGATTACTATAAAATAAAAAAGACACTTCCCGCAAAGGAAAGTGTCTTTTTTGGAAGTATGGATTGGTACTCGATTTCTGTTGAAATCTCCGTCCCATACTGTATTCGTAAGCGAATGAATTCAAACTAAAAAAAGACATCCTCCACATAAGTGAAGAATGTCTTTTGAGTTGCGTGTATACTGATTGGTGCTCGATTTCGTTCGAAATCTCCGTCCCATAGTACCTCCGTAACTCCTTGCGTTCGTACGGCTGTACTAACGTTTTGAGAATTGTGGAGATTTACGTGCTTTCTTAAGACCTGGTTTCTTACGTTCTTTCATACGTGGGTCACGTGTTAAAAGACCAGCATCTTTAAGTGGTTTACGGAAGTCAGGATCAACTTCTAATAATGCACGAGAGATACCGTGACGAGCTGCACCTGATTGACCAGCATATCCACCACCGTTAACGTTGATGAAGATGTCGTATTGGCCTTCAGTTTGTGTAACTGCTAAAGGTTGTTTAACGATTACGAATAATGATTCGTATGGTAGGTATTCTTCCATTTCTTTACCGTTAAAAACGATTTTACCAGTACCAGGTACTAAGCGTACACGGGCTGTTGAGTTTTTACGACGGCCTGTTGCGATGTATTGAGCTTGTGCCATTTGCTTTTCCCTCCTTAGATTAATTCGTTAATGTCTAATTGTTTAGGTTGTTGTGCTGCGTGTGGGTGTTCCGCACCAGCGTATACGTGTAGGTGTGTAAATTGAGAACGACCTAAACGATTTTTTGGTAACATACCTTTAACTGAAGTTTCGATTAAACGTGCTGGTTTTTCATCACGTAATGTACCTGCAGTTGTTTCATAGATACCACCTGGGTAACCTGAGTGACGGTAGTATTTCTTGTCTGTTGCTTTGTTACCAGTTAATTTCACTTTTTCAGCATTGATGATGATTACTTGATCACCAGTGTCAACGTTTGGTGTGAATGTTGGTTTATTTTTACCACGTAACATGCTTGCCACAACTGTTGATAGACGTCCCAATGGAACATCTGTAGCGTCTAGGACAACCCAGTTACGTTCAACTTCATTTGCTTTCGCCATATATGTTGTACGCATTTTATTTCCTCCGTTTATCTTGTCTGATTGTTCGATTCATAATTGGTTTCCGGGGCCTATCATGGGGCAAACAATACCGTCTTATATTGTACCATTATAAAATTGAATAAGTCAATCGTTTTCCACAGAAAAAAATCACCTATCATGGATTTCTTATTTAGCATATTGTTGAATCGATTCTTCCAGCAAAATCAGATACCGCTTAGCAATCGAAGACAGCTGGTGACGGTTAGCAGTTAAGTAACCCAACTCAATCACCTCATCTGATTCAAGGGGGATGGCCATGATATCTGGACTATTTAAGTCGTCATTGATAATTCCTGAAGAAATCGTATACCCGTTTAACCCGATCAGTAAATTAAACAAGGTTGCTCGGTCCGACACGATAATCCGTTTTGGCACAGGGATATCCGCTAAGATTTCCTCCCAATAATAGAAAGAATTGTGGGTTCCTTGCTCATAAGACAGACGTGGGTAGGCGATTAAATCTTCTAAAGTAATGCTGGTTTGTTTAGCCAAAGGATGGCCCTTATCAATAAACACATAAGGAGAGGTTTTGAATAGTGGCGTGAAGGTCAGTTGTTTTTCCTGAAAAGCCCCTTCTAAGACCTTGCGATTGTAATTGGACCGGTAAATAACCCCCACTTCAGAAGTCAAATTAGCGACATCATCCAGGACTTCAAAAGTCCGCTCCTCCTTCAAAGTCGCCTCATACTGGTCAGCATCCATATCCCGGATCAGTTTAACAAAAGCATCCACCACAAAAGCATAATGCTGGCCTGACACAGAAAATATCCGATTGGCCTGAGCCCCCTCCTTATATCGGTGGTTCATCAAATCAATCTGTTCCAAGATCTGCCGCGCATACTGGAGAAACTCCTCACCTTGAACCGTCAAAACTGTTCCCTTAGCCGTCCGCTCAAACAAATTCACGCCCATTTCATCTTCCAAATTAGCCATCGCCTTAGATAAAGACGGCTGGGCAATAAACAAGTCCTTCGCCGCTTGCGTCATATTGCCCACTTCAACCACCTTCATAAAATACTGTAAATCCTCAATCCGCATAGCTGCCCCCTAACCATAGTTTAAAACTATGAAAACCGACATATAATAGTTATTTGTCATTATTATGCCAGACCCCTATACTCATAACAAGTTCAAAAATATTTATTGAAAAAGGGGTTTACTACTTATGACACATACACATACTTCCAAACGTTTCCTTACAGTTGGCTCACTCTTACGTCCAGAAAACCTATTAGACTACAAACGTCAGATTGAAAATCGCGATGACATCCAATACCCTTTCTACCAAGACTTCGACAACTACGAAAAAATTGAAGACGAAGCAGTTGCAGATATCGTTAAAAAAGAAATCGACCTAGAATTTCCTGAAATCACTGACGGGGAATTTTCAAAATCCTTATGGCATCTTGACTTTGTTTGGGGATTCGATGGCGTACGCCGCTTCATCGCTGACCAAGGTTATATCTTTGTTGACCATGATGAAGAAAGTGCATTTGAAACCCGTAAAGATATCGGGATCGAAATCTTTAAGCCGCTATCAGGTAAAAATCATCCCTTTATCGACCATTACAAACGTTTAGTGACCTTAAACAACTCAGATGCTGATGTTAAAGTTTGTATCCCTTCACCAGGTCACATCTTCGTTGACTTAGGTTTAAATCTACAAACATACAACCAGGTTTATGAAACACAAGATGCTTTAAAGGAAGGCTTACTTGGCGCTTATAAAGAATTCTTAGACGAATACGTACAAGCAGGCGGTAATGTCATCCAGTTAGATGACTGTCTCTGGACCATCCACGCAGAAGACGCTTCAAATTCACCATTTAGAAAGGCAGACGGCACTTGGGACCAGGAAGCAGCCAAAGCCAGCGCAGAAGTATACGTTGCCATCAACAACGCAGTCATTGACTACGGCCATGAATTAGGGTTAAAAGTCTATACCCACAACTGTCGCGGTAACTATGCATCTCGCCATGCCTCTAACGGATCATACGAAAAGATTGCTCTCTACTTCTTGAAAAATCAACGCTACGACCGTTTCTACTTAGAATGGGACGACGAACGTGCCGGTTCAATCGAGGCCCTAGAAGCCTTTAAAGACAACGACCAAGTAGAAGTAGTCCTAGGCCTACTTTCATCGAAAACAGCCGACTTAGACGACGAAGAACGTGCTTTAAACGGCTTAGAAGAAGCCAGCAAATACGTATCCAAGGACAGACTATACCTATCTCACCAATGCGGCTTCGCCTCATGTGACGGCGGAAACGAACTCACCCATGAAAACCAATGGGACAAAATCAAACAAGGCCAAAGCATCGCCCATAAATACTTTGGTGAATAACTGATCCATAATAAAAGGAGTTGGCCTGGGCTAACTCCTTTTTACATAAAGTATTATCTATAATAGTTTTGTAGCAAACTTTAAACACTACCATTTATCATCATTTTTAGAGATGAATACATCCTACTAATAGATAAAGATTAGTTAATTTTAATGCTATCCAATTGAAGGATTACATAGAATATTTCGTAGGCTGACGCTTTCCTAACATGCCTTAGCAGTGAACAAGGATAGCCTGACCCATAAGCTGAAGGTGCGACAAAAGTCGTTCAGAAGTGAACGTTGGAACAAAAATCGAACAATATCTATAAGATATTGGAGCGTTTTGTGAAACGCAGTCACCTCTGACTTTTGAGAGCCAAATATTATGACCAACATTGGGTGGTCCCACTGCAAGTTGAGCTCTTTAGGGCAGACAAACGTCCACTTCAAAATAGTTTGCACCACACTATGTGTGTCACGGCTCTATTTTTTCCAGCGTACTTTGTCTGAACGACCTGTATCACATCCTGTATTAAGGCTATGATAGGTAGATTGAGAGTCACAGGCTCAAAACAAGTATAAAAATTACTTCTAATCATCTACCCCTGCATATTATAGAGTACAAAGAAGGCCATAAAGAAGATTAGTAGCACAACCGCCAATACACCGAAGACGATATAGATACGCTTCTGCTCCTTCTTATACATATAATTACTAGTTATCAGTAGCAAAAAGGCTGCTACGAAAAATATCCAAATCATCTATTCACCAAACTTTCTGCTTGTTTCATGCATCAGGATGCGGCTTAAACTAAGCCAATTTTTCTGAGTAATCAATAATCGTATCCACTGTGTCATTTAAGAAGGCAATCGTATTTTCTAACGGCTCGGCTGTTGTAATATCAACACCCGCAACCTTCGCTGCTTCAACAGGATTCACACGGCCTAATTTTAGGAAATCAATCCAATTTTCCACTGCTTGAGCGTCCTCACCAGAACGAATATTCAAGTAAGCTTGCGTCGCAATCGTTAAACCAGCTGAATAGGTATATGAGTATAGTCCCATAAAGTAATGCGGTTGTCGCATCCAAGTTAATTCAGCACCTTCGTTCATCTCCACCGCGTCACCCCAGAAATCTTCTAATACACCTTTTTTCAGGTCTGAAAGTGTTTCAGCAGTAAAGGCTTCGCCGCGGTCAATTAAACGGTAAACTTCACGTTGGTAAGCAGCTTCTAACAAGTGAGTAATAAAGTTGTGGAAGTATGTGTTGGTTAACATATTCGCCAAAGCAAACCGTTGTGTACGATCATCCTCCCCATTAGCCATCAAGTAGCCAGTTAACAATAATTCGTTAAAGGTTGATGGTGCTTCAATCACATATAAACTTGGTTCACTTGAAATAAACAAGTTATTGGCTTCAGCACGACTCATTTGCCCCGCATGACCCAATTCGTGGATTAATGTATAAACATCCGATAATTGTTCTGTCCAACTCATTAGGATATATGGATGCACTCCAGCAGCCATCGTCGCAAAACCACCTGTTGATTTACCAATGTTTTGGGCATAATCTACCCAACGGTCAGTATAAGCAGCTGCGATTTCTTTAAAGTAATCTTCACCCATAACAGCCGTTGCTTCCTTCACGTAAGCTTCAGATTCCTCAAAAGAAACGGGTTTTGAGAAAGTTGGGTCTAAACCAATTTTCAAGTCAGCATAAGTCATCTTATCTAAACCACGAACGTCTTTTACATGTTTAACATATTTACGCATTACAGGCGCTAATTTCTCCATGATGACATCGATTTGACGGTCATATAGGTCACGGCCAACATCTTGGCTAAACAATAGATAATCAATCACTGATTCATAGCCTCGGATATTGGCTTGCGCTTTTTCTTGTAAAACATGACCATAATAAGTCGTAGCAAAAGTATTTTGATACTTGGCTAACTCTTTTGAAAAAGCATCAAAAGCCGCTCTACGAACCGCAGTATCTTCTTCAAACATATACTTATCTTCATATAAAACAAAGCTCAATGGGTAAGTTTTACCATCTACTTCAAAATCAGGGAACGTTAAGTCCGCTAATTTCGCATTGTTATAGATTTCATAGTTTTGATCATGTGCTTGGTCAAACTGGAATAGGACATCTTCCACTTTGGCACCCAAGTAAATCGCTTGTTGACGTTCAACTTCAGCGACATAATCGCCAGTTTCCGGCGCAATTGACTTCACTTGTTCAAGCTCTTCCGCTGATTTCTCTAATAAAGCATTTTGGAAGAATAGCATGGCTTCAGCTACTTCTTTACTTGCTGCTGAAACCTTGTGTAATTTAAGCGCTGCTTGTGAATTGGTTCTGTCAGCTTCTACTGCTAAAAAGGCATAATGCTCTAAGCGCGAAGCCAATGCTTGAATATCAGAAGCTGCTAATATTGCCTCAGCAATAGCCTTTGCGTCCACCAATTTGCCTTCATATTGCTTTTGGAAAGCTTGTCCTTGGTCTTTGAACTCAGCTAATTTGGCTTCAAAAGTCGCCTCATCTTTAAAAATTTGACTTAGGTCCCAAGTAGCTTCGACGCTCACTTGGTCACGAGTTGGGAATGCATTTTCTTTTGTCATCCGGCAGTTCCTTCTTTCCTAGAATTTTGCTTGTTTTCTTATCAATAAGTTTAACACTAAACTAGCAAGACTGACCAGAAATTGACGAATCTTCATTTTTCACAAGGGACTTTCTTTGGCATTTAAAAATATTCAGTCCATAATAGAATTAGCGAAAATAATGCTATCAATAGATTTTTAAGGAGGAATTTTCAATATGTCAATTAACCAAGCTCAGTTAGAACGCATGGCCAATGATCCTGGATTTATTGCTGCTTTAGATCAATCAGGTGGCTCAACACCCAAAGCCCTATTAGCTTATGGTGTTGAGGAAAATACTTACAACAATGACGATGAAATGTTTGATAAAGTGCATGAAATGCGGACAAGAATTATGACCAGTCCAGCATTTACCAGCGATAAAGTACTTGCTGCAATCCTATTTGAAAACACCATGGACCGTAAAGTAGACGATAAATATACCGGTGACTACCTAGCTGACAAAGGAATTGTCCCTTTCTTAAAAATCGACAAAGGTTTAGCCGAGGAAGAAAACGGCGTCCAACTAATGAAACCTATGCCAGAATTAGATGACCTACTAGCACGGGCCAACGAACGAGGCATTTTTGGTACTAAAGAACGGTCTAACATCCTTTCCTTCAACCCAGTTGGTATCAAAGATGTGGTTGACCAACAATTTGAAGTTGCCAAACAAATCATTGCGGCAGGTTTAGTGCCCATTATCGAACCTGAAGTCAACATCAATGCCGAAGACAAAGCCGCTATAGAAGACCTATTAGCTGAAGAAATCCGATTACACCTAGACCAATTAGGGGAAAATGACTTAGTCATGCTGAAGCTAACAATCCCTACTGTGCCAGATACCTACCGTGGACTAGCCGAACACCCTAACGTTGTTCGTGTAGTAGCACTTTCAGGTGGCTATACACGTGAAGAAGCCAATGAACTATTGGCGGAAAACCACGACATGATCGCCTCATTCTCACGGGCGCTCGCATCTGACTTGCGTGTCACCCAACCAGATGATGAATTCAACGAATTATTACAAACAGCCATCGATTCAATCTACGATGCATCCGTAAATAAAAGATAAGAAAAGTGATCATTAAATAGCAAAAGCTCAGAGACCAAAAATCTCTGAGCTTTTTTCAATATATATATAATTTTTTTTACGGTTCTAGGGCTTTTAACTCTTCATAAGTAACTGGTTCTTCCACGTAACCATCCACTTCAAAACCATTTAAGTTCAAGAATTCTTTCATAAAAGTATCCCAGGCTGTGAAATCTGTATTGAAATTGTCTTGGTTAAATTGTTCAATCAAGGCTTTTGTCTCTGCTTGAACTTCAGTGTCTAATTCCCATGAATCGGGACGTAAACGCCCTTCCTCGTCATACTCTGCCTTGTCCCCAAACAACATATCACGGTAAATACGGTCAATATGCATAATAGGTGTTTCGTGTTGTCCGCGCTCTGCCATCACCTTATACAAGCCTAAGCAATAAACTGGGAAGAAAGGAATTACTGATGACGCTTTGGTTGTCACTGCAGTCGCCACAACCACAGTCGCCTTACCGTCAATATCCTTTAAATCTTCATTGATTAAAGCTGCAGCCTGATCACAATCCGCTTTGGCACGACCTAAAGTCCCTTTATTGTAATAGTCTTCATTTAATTCAGCGCCCAAGTATGAGTAAACGACTGTTTCTACCCCATCAGCTAAGACATCCGCATCCTTCAAAGCAGTCATCCACATCCGCCAGTCTTCGCCACCCATCACCTTCACAGTATCTGCGATTTCATCTTCTGTTGCTGGTTCAAGCACCTGCTCAAAGAAAGTTTCTTTTTGTAGGTTGACGTTAGGACCAACAACCGTTTGCCCGATAGATTTAATGACCGAGTTGTAAGTTTCGCCAGTATTTGGGTCTGTTCGGCGTCCTGAAGCCAATGAATAGACCACATAGTCCACTTTTCCACCGAATTCATTTTTAACGAAGTCAATGACTTGGTCTTTCGCTTCGTTAGAGAAGGCATCTGCCATAATATTTTTCGCAATCAACCCTTCAGCTTCAGCAGCCTGCCGGAAAAAGATATTATTATACCAACCTGGCTTTCCAAGATTTTTCTCAGACCGCGGTCCCCCACCATGGGAAACCGAAATCGTGTCTGCGCCTGCACCAAAAGCCAAGTTAATCCGGCTAGCTAAGCCATAAGAAGATGACCCACCTAATACCAAGACCTTCTTTGGTCCTTCAAATGTCCCTTGGTCTTTCACATATTGAATTTGATTGTTTACCTCTTGTTTCAAGCCCATTGGGTTCACACCAACAAGGACATTACCACGCATTTTTGCTTTAAATTCTAAAGTCATATAAATCTCCTAATTGTATACTAGTCTCTCATTTGACGAATGATTCACCTATTTATTATATAGTTAAGAAAACTAGTAGTAAAGTTTTACATGATTATATCAGAAAGTTGCTTATAAATGAAAACTATTTGAAAGCAAAAAGGACTAGATGGTTCGTCCCTAGTCCTCTTCTTGCATTATTCGCATTGTAGAATTAGAAATCGTCATCCATGTCATCTGCTGACAAATTCAATAAATTCAAGCATTCTTCTACATCTTCAACGTCCATCTGCCCAGGAGCAGATGACAAGCCCTCCACAGTCGCAAAAGTTGCGCTAGATTGGAAAATTTCTCCCGCAATTCGCGTGATTTTCCCCAACCGGCCCATAGACATGGTAATCAAGGGTTGGTCAATCAAGGTTGACGCTTGTTGCGTGGCATTCATTAAGGCCAGCACATCCGCTTCATCATGTGGCATGACAGCCATTTTCACGATATCTGCTTCTGATGTGCCCATCTTTTGTAGACGCTTGACCATATCATTTTCTTGCGGTGTTTTCACGAAGTCATGGTAGGATACGATCACTTTCACATTGTGTTTGTGGGCAAATGGGATTAAATTATCTAAAATATCTTGACCCCGTTCAAATTCAATATCAATCGCATCCACGGCTTTCGCTTCGATTAAATACCGGTACATTTCCACGTACTGACTCTTCCCAATCGCTGACTCTCCGCCCTCACTTAAGGTTCTAAAAGTTGCTAGTAAGGGTTTTTGAATAGATGTTTTTACCCGCTTACTCAATTCAGCCAGGGCTTCAAAATCATCAAATTCATCATAGTAGTCGACCCGCCATTCCACCATATCACCAGGTTGACGACGATAGAAATTGGCACAGTTGATAATATCTACAGTATTATCCTCGGATAAGGGAATAATGATTTTAGGTCTGTCCTCCCCAAACTTCAAGGAAGCAATTTTTACACTTTTCATATTGGACTCCTTCTGATATCAAGGGCAAAATAAAAAAACTCGATACAATTGAATATGTTTATTGTATCGAGTTTTTACCTTTTAATCTATATAAAATTTAGAATAGACATCGAAGTGCTTATTCTTCTATCTTTTCTTGGTCCACAAAATCCTTATCGGTTGCTAAACTAGCTTTATAATCTAAATAAGCTTTTGATACTCGGTCACGCTCAGCCTTATCTAAATAATACACTTCCGCTAGATATAAGCCATGGGCTGCTGCTGTTGGCCCTGCTTCATTTCGGTCTTCAGCTGCAATCAATCGCTTCATTTCATCAACCGGTCGCAAGCCATCGCCAATTTGTAAAGATGTTCCGACTAAAATCCGCACCATATTATAGAGAAATCCTGACCCTTCAAAGACAAAGGTTAAGGTTTCTGCATCCGGATCTGCCGTCACTTCAGCCCGGTAGATTTCCCGCACAAAATTGGTTTTATCCGTCTTCGTCGAACAAAAGGACTTGAAGTCATGGACACCAATAATGTCTTTCAAGGCTGCCTGCATACGACTAACGTCTGTTTTATACGGATGATGGTACATATACTGTCTAGTAAATGGTGAGGGGAATTTGGATGTATCTACCTTATAAATATACTTCTTCCCGTTGGTATGAAAACGAGCATGGAAATCCTCCTCCACCCGTTCTACCTTCGTAATCCGAATAGCGTCATCCAAGATAGAATTCAAGGCTCTTAATATGGCCGCTTCAGCAATTTCAGCCGGATAGTCAAAATGAATCACCTGTCCAAGGGCATGTACCCCTGAGTCAGTTCGTCCTGACCCAATGACTGGTATATCATGGCC
This sequence comes from Aerococcaceae bacterium 50-4, assembly GCA_041223225.1. Classification (GTDB taxonomy): domain Bacteria; phylum Bacillota; class Bacilli; order Lactobacillales; family Aerococcaceae; genus Aerococcus. The sequence goes on along the minus strand of JBCLPQ010000010.1, from coordinate 34,595 downwards.
TTTTGACATCAGTTTTAAGGCCTTTTCAACCGCCTCTTGTACTGTTGGGCCATTTGGTTGAATTTGAAAGCCGACATAAGGCGTTCCATCGTATTGCAAGGTTACTTTAAATCTAGGCAAAATTTGCCCTCCTTCTAGTAGCTATAAGATGATCATGACAACCGTCAACACAACAAGACATACACTGGCAAAGGTATCTATTTTGCCCCAATGCAATTGACGATATTTGGTGCGGCCCTCCCCACCTCGGTAACCACGCGCCTCCATAGCAGTCGCTAGGTCATAGGCACGGTTAAAGGCAGAAATGAATAAGGGAATAAGGACTGGGATAAAAGCCTTCACCCGGTGGAGAATATTCCCCTCTGAGAAATCTACCCCACGCGCCCTTTGAGCATTCATGATTTTATCCGCCTCTTCAAGTAAGGTAGGCACAAATCGTAAAGCAATCGACAACATCAAGGCAATCTCATGGACAGGTAAAATATTACGAACAGGCTTCAACAAAGCTTCCATGGCATCAGTAATCGCCAAGGGTTGCGTAGTCAACGTTAAAATCGTAGATAAGAAAATAATCAGTAAGAAACGGACAAAAATATAGGCCGCATTCGTCAAACCACCCGTTGTTAAAGCTAAGGGGCCAAATGACCATAATACATCACCAGTATGGGTAAAGAGTATTTGCAAGGCTACTGTAAAAATAATAATCGCAATCATCGGGCGTAAGCCACGCAAGAATACAGCCAGGGAAATACCCGTTAAAAAGACCAGACTAGTAACAACTGCAATCATAATGAGATTAGTCGTTAAATTAGTCGCTGCAAAAACTAAGAGCATCATGACAATTAACCCAACCAGTTTGACCCGTGGATCAAGCTTGTGCAAGAAGGAATCACCGGGAATATACCGGCCAATAATCAATTTATCTTTCATCTATTATTGGTCTCCTTCCCGTGTTTGTTGATTCGTATTTGCGTTTAAGCCTAATTGGGTCACCAGTAAGTCAGCTAATGCATCTACTGTTAATGGCACTTCTGTCGCACTTGCCCACAATGGTTTTTGTAATTTATCTTGTAATTTAAAGGCAAAATCACTTGCATCCGGCAAAGCCAATTGGTGACTGGCTAACCATGTTGGGTCAGCAAATAAGTCAGCTGGCGTCCCCTCTTTCACACAAGTGCCGCCATCCATCACAATGACATGGTTAGCATAGGCTGCCACATCTTCCATTTGATGGGTTACCAAGACTATCGTCAACCCTTGTTCATGGTATAAGCGGTCAAACATAGACATCATCGCCATCCGTCCCTTAGGATCTAAGCCCGCTGTTGGTTCATCTAAGACCAACACTTCAGGTTTCATGGCAATAACCCCAGCTATCGCGACTCGACGCATTTGTCCCCCGGATAATTCAAAAGGTGATCGTTCAAATAAGGTCGGCGCAATGTCAACTGCTGCTAAAGCCTCTTCAGCTTTTTCACGTGCAGTCGCCTCATCATCACCAAAATTCATTGGACCAAACATGACATCCTTGATGACTGTTTCTTCAAATAGCTGTCCTTCAGGAAATTGAAAGACCATGCCCACCTTTTGACGAATAGCTTTCAAGTCTTTTGGCTTAGAGTCAGCTGACACAATAGCCTCACCGATCCGTACTCGCCCTACAGTGGGTTGGACTAAAGCGTTAAGGTGTTGGGTGATAGTCGACTTTCCAGACCCTGTATGGCCTATAATCGCCGTATATGACCCATGTGGAATTGTCACATTAATATCTCGTAGGGCTACACTGGCGAAAGGTGTGCCCGCGCCGTAGGTAAAGCCTACTTGTTCAAATACGATTTCCATAACCATTCACCCAACCCTTCTTCGTCCATATAATGCCTTGGTACATCAATACCACGCTTAGCCAGCGCACTCTTTAATTGCTCGGAAAAAGGGACATCCAATCCAACTTCAGTCAACTCATGACCATAAGTAAAGATATCAGCTGGCGTCCCCTCTTTAATAATTTGCCCTTCCTTAAAAACAAGCATGCGGTCTGCTTCTGCTGCCTCATTTAAATCATGGGTAATCGAAATAACCGTTAATGCTTTGTCTTGCTTAATATCCGCTACAACTGCCATCAATTCATCACGACCTTCAGGATCTAACATAGAAGTTGATTCGTCCAAAATCATGATTTTGGGCTCCATAGCAATCACACCCGCAATCGCCACCCGTTGTTTTTGACCGCCTGATAAAGCAGCAGGCTCCTTGTCACGGAATTCCCACATCTTTACACGCTTAAGGGCAGATTCAACCCGTGCATGCATCTCTTCAACAGGCATGCCCATATTTTCCAAGGCAAAAGCGACGTCATCTTCCACCGTAGCTCCAACAAATTGGTTATCCGGATTTTGAAATACTAGACCGACTTGGCTTCGAATATCCCATAAAGTATCCATAGATAGGAAATTACCAGCCACTTCAATTGTCCCTGATTTTGCCTCTAATAGGCCCACTAATAATTTTGAAAAAGTCGACTTTCCTGAACCGTTATGGCCAATAATTGCCAACCACTCACCTTCGTATATAGTTGTTGATAGACCATTGATAGCTAATCGTTCGTCTGATTCACTATATTGAAAAGATAAATCCTCAACCTGAATAATCGGTTTCGACATCTTGTTCCCTCGCTCACTTTATGTATTTAATCAAAAACTCTCCCAAGGTAACTTGGAAGAGTTTGTTAAAGAAGAACAAGACAGGCTAGCCACATGCATTGCCAGCTTGTTCACCCTACTATACGCTTCTTCCATCCTGACTGTAACAGTCGGTACTAGAATTCCACTAGTTCAATTAGCCAGATTTACCTGGTAATTCGCGGACTTTACCGCCGATCGGGACTCGCACCCTGCCCTGAAGACATCTTATTTGTTTTTCACTTCATTTAGTCTACTAAAATCCACCAGCAAAAGCAATCATTAGATGTCAAGACACCTCATTCGACTATTCATCATCATTGGCATGAATCACCATCTCTGCATGCTGGTAATCCCCTACAATTTGAGAAACCGGACAGCGAGCTTCCGCCTCATAAACAATGGCTTCAGCTTCAACCCGTGCTAAGTCTATAAATACATCCAGCTTAAAATCAAAATAAGTAATGGTTGTTTCCTGATTTAATTTATAATCCACTTGAACGACCACTTCACTAGCCACCCCTTGCTTTCCATGACGTTTTAAGGCCACTGCAATCGTCGCATTCAAGCAAGTTGCCCATGACAAGGCTATCAATTGCTCAGGATTGGTCCCCGCTTCTTGTGGCTTCAATGGGCTAGAGGTCGTGACGCGTAAGGCATTTTCCCCTTCAACCCAGGCTGTCCCTTTAATCCCCTGATCGTTATGCACCCGCGTTGTATATAATAATTTATCCTCTGTCATATTCAAAGCCCTCCATGTCTATTTTATTTCCCGCTTTTACTGCCTTATTATGGGTCATTATACCCCTAATTCTTTCCGCAAAAAAGGCAACTGCCTGTAAATCAGCAATTGCCTTCTCGATCATATATTATTTACCTAACACTTCATACATACCATTCGTCACAAACTGCAGCCAAACTTGGCCACCGTCAGGATTGAAGTGAACGCCATCTTGGCTCAACCAAGTAGCTGCTTCTGCATGATTAGAAAAATAACTGTGCCAATCAAGCAAGTAGATTGAATCCCCTTCGTCTGCAGCTGCATTCGCTAAGGTTGTATTCACATCACTCGCCCAAGGCCGGTCTACATGTGTATTCACTAGGAAAATGGTCTTGTCCCGGCCAATTTCGTCTAAGAAATCACTCAATTGTGCTGGTGTAAAGCCACCATTGGCTCCTAGATCAACAAGGACCACATCATGTAACATGCCTTGCGCAGCTAAGCTCGTTGGGTAACCAGCCATGGTATACAATTGTCGACCAATTTCAGCGTCCACAATCGCATTAGGATACAAGGTATAAAGGCCTTCAGATTCTCCTACCATCAAAGAGTCCCCAATGAAAGTAACTGGCAATTGGTAGGCAAAACGCGCTTGATCATCAGGAATGCCCTCGTAAAAGGCAAGTGACCCTTCACTCAAACTATCTTTATAACTTGAAAGACTAGCATCCGCTTGTTTTTCCTGCTCAGCCCGTTGTTTATTTAATTCTTCAATCTTTTTGGATTGTTCAGCAGCTTGTTGCTCTTCTACTGTTACATTGTCAGCCGGCTTAGAAATTGCCACCGCACTAGCACCAGCTAAGAATACGAAGGTAAATGCCAGGAATAAAATCCGAGTCAACCAGGTTGCCGGTTCCTTAAACAAGTTTCGTACTTTAGTGAACAGGTGTAGGGGTTGATTGGAACGGACTTCATTAAAAACAGGCACCGGCCATCTTTTTTCCTCTAATAAGGCATATGATAAGCAAGAAAGTAAGATAATCAAGATGACTTGTGGCCAGATACTGTTGGTAAACCAGTTTTGACTGGTTGGTACCAAGTGAAATAGCACGTTAATTGGGTAGTACCATAAGTACATATGGAAGGTCCGTTGTCCTAACCACCGCAAGGGTTTGAATTTCAAGAGAAAGCTTACCCAAGACCCACGATATGTTAGTAGCGTGATGGTCGCTGCAGCTAGCAGGTTGTAGCCAAACATGCCGCCATAGTAAGTAAAGGTCCCTGCATCCAGCATATTAAACATCCCATATGCTAGGAGACCAATGAGTGCTATTAAAGCTGCGTCCACAATGAAGTGGTGGAAGCGACCAAGCCGTTCTTTCAGCCAAGTCCCAAGGTAGTCTACATCCAGCATTTGTGCCGCAGCCCCGCCCAGTGCTATGGAGAAGAATCGGGTATCTGTACCGTAATAAACGCGTGAAGGATCTTCGCCTGGTGTGAAGAAAATCCCCATCAAGATACCAGATATAGCTGCCGCTACTAGCATCACCAAACCTGACTGCATCTTCGTCTTGGTAAAACGTCGACTGGCATTAAAGAATAAGGGCCAAATCACCATAAACTGCATATAAACTGCGATATACCAATAATGAGTGGTTAAAGACGGATGCAGCATATTCGCAAAGTAAGAAGAACCAGATAAGATCTGCTGCCAGTTATTCACGAATAATAGAGAAGTTGAAAGGTTTATTCCTATATTCACCAAGAGTTCTTGTCTAAATAGTAAGAGGAAAGTCAGACCCACCATGGAGATAATTACCATAGGCCACCAAACCTTACGCATACGTCCCCAGGTCTTCTTCAAATAACTATCCTGGATACCGGCCTCATACTTGCTTTCCATTTGACTAGTGACTAGGTAACCTGATAGGACGAGGAAAATATCCACGCCTAAAAAACCACCAGAAACACGGTGCGTCAGATAGTGGTATAGAATTATCCCGAGCATCGCTAAGAATCGAATTGTATCAAACTGTGTATAGTAGTTTTTCTTCATTACCCTCGCCTCTCTAAATTGCCTAGCACGAAATTGCCAACGCTAAAGACAATCCACGCAATTATAATACATATATTATATCGATAGTAAGAGAAAATGAGAACATCAATTTTGAGATTTCTCAAAGACTTCTCGACATAATAGCATTCAATGAATCAAAAAAAGTGGTTGAGCCCTAGCCTCAACCACTTTTAATCGGTTTCCCTTTTAAAAAATAAAAAAGCATATATGCTACCAAACACCTGCTGGTTAAACAACACATATGCCGAACCAATTATTCACTTAAATGAATTGGCCTTGATTTATTCATAAGTCTTACGGATATATTCCACTCCTAGCGAACTACATCACGCTAGGAGTAGATAGAGCTAGACTCGGTCATACAAGGTATAACCATCATCATGACACTCCGTTTTATACATCACTAAAGCTTTAATTAAACTAATTCAAGAATAACCATTGGTGCAGCATCGCCACGACGAGGTTCAGTTTTTAAGATACGAGTGTATCCACCTTGACGTTCAGCGTAACGAGGACCAAGATCGTTGAATAATTTTTGTAAAGCAGACTCGATAACGATGTCTTCGCCTTCAGCGCGAACATCAGCGATTTCGTTACGAACGAATTGGTTCGCTTGACGACGAGCAGCTAAATCTCCACGTTTACCTAAAGTAATCATTTTTTCAGCTGTACGACGAATCTCTTTCGCACGAGTTTCAGTTGTAGTAATACGTTCATTGATAATTAAATCAGTAGTTAAGTCACGTAACATAGCTTTACGTTGAGAGCTAGTACGACCTAATTTACGGTAACCCATTGTCAGTATCCTCCTTTATGATTTATTAATCTTCTTGACGTAAAGATAAGTCAAGAGCAGCTAGCTTGTTTTTAACCTCTTCAAGAGACTTACGACCTAAGTTACGTACTTTCATCATTTCTGGTTCAGATTTGTTAGTCAATTCTTCAACAGTATTGATGCCTGCACGTTTTAGACAGTTGTATGAACGAACTGATAAGTCAAGTTCTTCAATAGTCATTTCAAGCATTTTTTCTTTTTGTGTTTCTTCTTTTTCGACCATAACTTCAACTTGACGTGCTTCGTCTGTTAAGTTAACGAATACTTCCAAGTGTTCAGTCATGATTTTTGCCGCTAAGCTTAATGCTTCTTCGGGTGAAATTGTACCATCAGTCCAAATATCCATAGTTAATTTATCGTATTCGTTGATTTCTCCAATACGAGTATTTTCAACTTGATAATTCACTTTGGAAATTGGTGTGTAGATAGAATCCACTGGGATTTCGCCAATTGGCATTGAATCCACTTTATTGTTTTCTGAGCGTACAAAACCACGACCGTTTTTCACATTCATAATCATGTGGAAACGTGCGCCTTCTGCAAGCGTACAGATATGCAAGTCTGGATTCATAACATCGAAATCAGCATCGGCAATAATATCAGCAGCTGTTACGTCAGCTGGACCTGTGATGTCAATTTCTACTTGTTTTTCTTCTACGTCATACAATTTCAATGATAATTGTTTTACGTTCAACACGATCTCAGTAACGTCTTCGCGTACACCTGGGACTGTTGAGTATTCATGCAAAACATCGTCAATTTGGATTGATGTAACTGCTGTACCTGGTAGTGAGGACAACAAGATACGACGTAATGAATTACCTAGGGTTGTTCCATAGCCGCGTTCTAATGGTTCTACAACGAATTTACCAAATTTACTATCGTCGTTAATTTCAATTGTCTCAATATTTGGCTTTTCAATTTCGATCATATCGACAAATTACCCCTTTCAAAACGTGAGAAAATGTATCATCGTATATCCAAGTTCATCAATCGATTAAACACGACGACGTTTTGGAGGACGGCAACCATTATGAGGAATAGGTGTTACATCGCGAATAGCAGTAACTTCTAGACCTGCTGCTTGTAAAGCACGGATAGCTGATTCACGACCTGAACCAGGACCTTTTACTGAAACTTCAACAGATTTCATACCGTGATCCATAGCAGCTTTTGTAGCTGTTTCTGAAGCCATTTGTGCAGCATAAGGAGTAGATTTACGAGAACCTTTAAATCCTAAAGCACCTGCAGATGACCAAGAAATTGCGTTACCATGTTCATCAGTAATCATAACGATAGTATTGTTAAATGTAGAATGGATGTGTGCCACACCTGTTTCGACATTTTTCTTCACACGACGTTTGCGTGAAACTGGACGTTTAGCCATAGTGTAATTAACCTCCTTTTAGATTATTTTTTCTTACCTTGAATTGCGACAGCTTTACCTTTACGCGTACGTGCGTTGTTCTTAGTGTTTTGACCACGAACTGGTAAATTACGACGGTGACGGATACCACGGTATGAACCGATTTCTTGTAGACGTTTGATGTCTAAAGCACGTTCACGACGTAAGTCACCTTCAACTTTAATTGTATCTACTGCTGCACGTAAACGATCTAACTCATCGTTAGTTAAGTCACGTACACGAGTATCTTCTGAAATTTCAGCTTGCGCTAAGATTTTTTGAGAAGTCGTTTTACCAATACCAAAAATGTATGTTAAGGCAATAACGATACGTTTATCACGTGGAATATCTACTCCTGCTATACGAGCCATATACGAAAACCCTCCTTTTTAATTATCTTTAATTAGCCTTGGCGTTGTTTATGTTTTGGATTAGAACAAATAACCATAACTTTACCGTTACGGCGAATAACTTTACAATGTTCGCACATTGGTTTAACAGATGCTCTTACTTTCACAGTTATACCTCCTCGATTATATATCTCTACATTACTTGAATCGGTAGGTGATACGACCTTTCGTCAAGTCATATGGAGACATCTCAACTTTTACACGGTCACCTGGTAAAATACGAATGTAGTTTACACGCATTTTTCCTGAAATATGCGCTAAAACTTCATAACCATTTTCCAATTCGACCTTAAACATAGCATTAGGTAATGTTTCAGTCACAGTACCTTCAATTTCGATCATATCTTCTTTTGACAAAGTTTTTCCTCCTAAAGGTGGTTGTTTCGTTTAATCACTAATTGATTATAGGATAGAAATACGAAATGTTCAGTCAACCCGAATATCTTACCATAATTAGCGGCTTAAAGCAACAAATATTATTTATCTAAAATCTTTTGGATCTCAGCATAAACATTGTCAATACCGATATCACCAGGAATTCGATAAAGCTTACCTTGACCTTCATAGAAGTCTAAGATTGGTTGTTGTTGCTCTTGATTAACATTTAAGCGATTTTCAACAACTTCAGGTTTATCGTCTTCACGTTGGTAGAAATCATGGCTTCCGCAAACATCGCATACGCCTTCTACTTCAGGTTTGTTGAAAACCTTGTGGTAAGTTGCGCCACAATTTCTACAAATGATACGTCCTGACAAACGTTCTTTCAACGTTTCAGTTGGTACATCTAAGTAGATAACTGCATCAATGTCACGATTTAAACGAGTCATGATGTCGCCAAGTTCTTTAGCTTGTGCTTCAGTTCTTGGAAAACCATCTAGCATAAAGCCAGCTTGTGTGTCTTCTTTTTGAAGTCTTTCTTCAACAATACCATTCGTTACTTCATCAGGAACTAATGCACCCTCATCCATAAATGATTTGGCTTTTTTTCCTAACTCAGTACCTTCAGCGATTGCTGATCTAAACATATCTCCAGTAGAAATATGTGGAAATTTATAATCTTCAACGATTTTAGCTGCTTGAGTACCTTTTCCGGCACCAGGCAAGCCCATTAAAATAATATTCATAATTATCCTCCCCAAGCACGTTACGCATTAGTCTTTTTTATCATGAATAAAGCCAACGTACTGACGCTTAATTGTGCGTCCTTCAATTTGTTTTGCAGTATCTAAAGCAACTCCTACAACGATTAGTAAGCTTGTACCACCTAAAGCAATGGACTGTGGCATATCAAAGAAGTATGCCCCAAGTAAAGGTAGAACTGCTACACCCATCAAGAATAGTGAGCCAACTGCACTTAAACGATTTAACATCTTTTGTAAGTATTCTTTTGTTGCTAAACCTGGACGGATACTTGGAATATAACCTCCAGCTTTTTGCAAGTTTTCTGCAGCACGTTCAGGATTAATCTGAATATGAGCATAGAAGAATGTAAACAAAATAATGACAATTGCGTAAATAGCGATACCCGCTGGTTCTTCCAAATTGAAAATTGTTGACAATACTTTATACCAAGAAACATCACTATAATCAGCGGCAAATAGTCCAAGCACTGTTTGTGGCACCATGATTAATGATGACGCAAAGATTACTGGAATAACACCTGCTGAGTTAATCTTTAATGGTAAATGAGACTTTTGCGAAGCCGAATTTGCACGTTTAGAGTAACGTACGGGAATTTGACGTTCCGCTTGACTCATGAAAATAACGAACATAATTAATAGTATAAATACAAGAATAAAAATTCCTGCATAAATCATTTGTTGATTTAACTCACTGCTAGTTGCGCCTACAATATTGCTTTGATAGTAAGACATTAATTCTGAAGGGATTTGCGCCAGAATACCAGCGAAGATAATGATTGAAGTACCATTACCAATTCCATATTCAGTAATTTGCTCACCTATCCAAACAACAAACATAGATCCAGCAGTCATGAATAAAGCAATCAATAAGTAAGTTACAATACCAGGATTATCAATTAACCCTAATGCTGACAATGAATTAAATCCTATTGAAATAGCTAAAGCTTGGAAAAAGCCAATTGCTACTGCAAAGTATCTAGTCCATCGATTCAACTTACGACGACCAACTTCACCCTGTTTAGACCACTCTGTAAATGAAGGTATAATCTCCATCTGCAAAAGTTGAATAATAATTGATGCGGTTATATACGGTGAAACACCCAATGAAAAGATGGAGTAGCTCGAAAGTGCTCCCCCACCAAGAGTGTTTAGTAGGCTGAATAAACCAGATTCAGCTAACCCTTGAATTCCTGCAGCATTCACGCCCGGGACAGTTATGCTAGCCCCGATACGGAATACAATCAACATAATTGCAGTGAATGCTACTCGGCTTCTAATATCCTTATCCTGAAATCCATTTTTCAGTATTTGAAACATTAGATCACCTCGATTGAACCCCCAGCGGCTTCAATAGCTTCTTTAGCTGATGCTGAGAATTTAGCTGCTTTAACGGTTAGTTTGCGTTCTAATTCACCATTACCTAAAACTTTGATACCGAATTTTTCGTTTTTAACTAAGCCTGCTTCGATTAAGTCTGCAGAGCCTACAACAGCGCCATCTTCAAATACGTTTAAGTCATCAAGATTGATGATTGCATATTCTTTGCGGTTAATGTTTGTAAAACCACGTTTTGGAATACGACGGAACAATGGTGTTTGTCCACCTTCGAAACCTAAACGTACACCACCACCTGAACGAGCTTTTTGACCTTTTTGTCCACGTTTTGATAGTTTACCCCAACCAGAACTTGCACCACGACCTACACGGTGACGTGTGTGACGAGATCCTTCTGAAGGTTGTAATTCATGTAATTTCATCCTGTTAGGCACCTCCTATTCTAGTTTATGCTTCTTCTACAGCTACTAAGTGAGCAATTTTAGTAATCATACCGTTGATTGCTTCGTTACGAGTTTTAACAACAGTTTTACCAACTTTAGTTAAACCTAGTGCTTGAGCTGTTTTAATTTGGTCTTGAGGACGTCCAATTAAACTGCGTTTTAAAGTAATTTTTACTTCAGTCATTCGAATTTCCCCCTTAACCTAATAATTCTTCCACAGATTTACCACGTAATGCAGCAACATCTTCTGGAGATTTTAACGCTTTAATAGCTTCTAAAGTAGCACGTACGATATTGATTGGTGAGTTAGAACCTAGTGATTTAGAAGTAATATCTGCGATACCACCTAATTCAACTACGGCACGAACTGGACCACCAGCAGCGATACCTGAACCGGCTTGAGCTGGTTTAAGTAATACGTGACCACCGTTAAATTTACCGATAACTTCATGAGGAACAGTTGATCCTGCACGAGGTATAGTAATTAAGTTTTTCTTACCATCTTCAACCGCTTTACGGATTGCTTCTGGTACTTCGGCAGCTTTACCAGTACCTAGACCAACATGGCCATTTCTATCACCGACAACAACAACGGCACCGAAGTTCATACGACGTCCACCTTTAACAGTTTTTGCAACACGGTTAATGGCAACAACGCGTTCTTCAAGGTCGTTTTCGTTAATGTTTAATTCTTGAAATGTGTTTGTCATGTTCTTGGCTTCCTCCTTTTCCTAAAATTCTAAGCCGTTTTCACGAGCTGCATCTGCTAAAGCTTGTACTCGTCCGTGATATTGGTAACCACCACGGTCAAATTTTACTACTTTAACGCCTGCTGCTACACCGCGTTCAGCGATAGCTTTACCAACTAATGCTGCACTTTCGGTTTTAGTTGCGGCTGATAATGTTTCTTCGTTTGTAGAGGCACTCGCTACAGTAACACCCGCTACGTCATCAATTAATTGAGCGTAGATGTGTTTATTAGAACGGAATACGTTCAAGCGTGGGCACTCTGCTGTTCCAGAAATGTTGCGACGTACACGCGCGTGGCGTTTTTGACGTAATTTATTTTTATCTGGTTTGCTAATCAAAATAGTCACCTCTTTAATAGATTTGTAAGGATGACCTCGTCACCCTTATTTTATAGTTAATTTGGATATAAGTAAAAGGAAATAATTGTAAGATCTTACAATTATTTACCTGTTTTACCTTCTTTACGACGAATGAATTCGCCAACGTAGTGAATACCTTTCCCTTTATATGGCTCTGGTAAACGAGTTGAACGGATATTCGCTGCTAATTCACCAACAACTTCTTTGTTGATACCTTTTACGTTGATAGTAGTGTTAGTAGGTACTTCAATTTCAATACCTTCTGGCGCTACGAATTCAACAGGGTGAGATAAACCAACGTTTAAAGTTAATTTGTTACCTGCTAATTGTGCACGGTAACCAACACCAGTCATTTCAAGTTTCTTTTCGAATCCTTCAGAAACACCAACAACCATGTTGTTTACTAATGCACGAGTAGTTCCGTGAATAGAACGTACATCTTTTTTGTCGTTAGGACGAGTGAAAGTGATTTCTTTCTCGCCAATTTGAACATCAATTACAGGGTTAAACTCACGTGATAATTCGCCTTTAGGGCCTTTAACAGTGATTGTTGAACCAGCTTTTTCTACGGTTACGTTACTAGGAATCTCGATAATTTTATTACCAATACGACTCATACTAGACTGCACCTGCCTTTCAATTTTGTTTTTATTATTTGTTATTTATTACCAAACGTAAGCTAAAACTTCGCCACCGATGTTTTTAGCGCGTGCTGCTTTATCAGTGATAACACCTTCAGATGTTGAAACTAACGCAGTACCTAAGCCGTTTAAGACTTTAGGAATTTGATCACTTTTCGCGTATACACGTAAACCTGGTTTAGAGATACGTTTTAAGTTTGTGATTACTCGTTGGTTATCGTTAGTGTATTTCATGAATACACGGATAACGTTTTGTTTATCATCTTCGATGATTTCGTAATCTTTGATATATCCTTCTTCTTTAAGGATAGCAGCAATATTTTCTTTGATTTTTGATGATGGACTTTCGAAAGATTCGTGGCGCACCATGTTGGCGTTACGAATACGAGTTAAAAAGTCCGCAATTGGATCAGTCATGACCATTACGAGTACACCCTCCTTTACTTAATTACCAGAAATTTACCAGCTTGCTTTTTTGACTCCAGGAATTTCCCCTTTATAGGCAAGTTCACGAAGGCAAATACGGCATAATTTAAATTTACGGTAAACTGAATGTGGGCGTCCACAACGTTCACAACGAGTATATTCTTGAGTAGAATATTTAGCTGGTTTCTTGTTCTTTTCGATCATTGATTTTTTTGCCAAATTACTCACGCCTCCTTCAAGACTTAATTATTTTTGGAATGGCATTCCTAATTGAGTTAATAATTCTAATGATTCTTCATCAGATTCAGCAGTCGTAACAATTACGATATCCATACCACGTACTTTAGATACTTTATCAAAGTCGATTTCTGGGAAGATCAATTGTTCACGAATACCTAATGTATAGTTACCGCGACCATCGAATGAGCGGTTGCTGATACCACGGAAGTCACGTACACGAGGTAATGAAACTGTTACTAATTTATCGAAGAAGTCATACATACGTTCGCCACGTAAGGTTACTTTAGTACCGATTGGCATACCATCACGTAAACGGAAACCTGCGATTGATTTCTTAGCAGTTGTAATAACTGGTTTTTGACCAGCGATTAATGTTAATTCTTCAACAGCGTTTTCTAAGTTTTTCGCGTTAGATACTGCATCACCAACACCCATGTTGATAACGATTTTCTCTAATTTAGGTGCTTGCATGATTGAGCTATAGTTAAATTTATCAATCATAGCAGGTACTACTTCATTTTTATATTTTTCTTGTAAACGATTAGCCATTATTCAGCGTCCTCCTCTCCTGATACTGCTTCAGCGATAACTTCGCCTGATTTTTTCGCTACGCGAACACGTTTACCATCTTGTTCTTGGTAACCAACACGTGTTGCTTCGCCTGTTTTAGGGTCTACTAGTTGTACGTTAGATACATGAATAGGTGCTTCAACTTCGATGATACCGCCTTGAGGGTTCATTTGAGTTGGACGTTGATGTTTTTTAACGATGTTAACACCTTCAACAACAACTTTGTCAGCTTTTGGCAAAGCTTGTTTTACACGACCTTGTTTGCCTTTGTCTTTACCGGCAATAACGATAACTGTGTCATTTGCTTTTACTTTCATTTAAACGGGCACCTCCTTATTTTCTTCAGATTTTAGATTACTTCTGGAGCTAATGAAATAATACGCATATAGTTGTTGTCACGTAATTCACGTGCAACTGGACCAAAGATACGTGTTCCACGAGGAGATTTATCGTCACGAATAATTACACATGCATTTTCGTCAAATTTGATGTATGAACCATCTGGACGACGAACGCCGCTTTTAGTACGAACGATAACTGCTTTAACTACATCACCTTTTTTGACAACTCCACCTGGTGTTGCATTTTTAACAGTTGCCACGATAACATCACCAATGTTTGCAGTTTTACGGCCAGATCCGCCTAATACTTTAATAGTAAGGACTTCACGTGCTCCTGAGTTATCTGCTACTTTTAAACGAGTTTCTGATTGAATCATTTATAGAGTACCTCCTTCCAGTTGTGATTAGATAATGATTGATTCTTCAACGATTTCAACAAGACGGAAGTATTTGTCTTTTGACAATGGACGAGTTTCCGCGATGCGGACGATGTCACCCATTTTTGCTGAATTGTTTTCATCATGTGCTTTGTATTTCTTAGAGTATTTGATACGTTTACCATATGTTGGATGGAATTTGAAAGTATCAACTTGGACTGTGATTGTTTTTTCCATTTTGTCAGAAACAACACGGCCTTGTAACACTTTACGGTTATTACGTTCTTCCATGGACAGGTTTCCTCCTTTACTGAATTTTCTTACGCTTCTTGATTACGTAACGCTGTTTTAACACGAGCGATATCTTTACGAACAGCTTTAATACGAGCTGTGTTTTCTAATTGACCAGTCGCCAATTGGAATCGTAAGTTGAATAATTCTTGACGATATTCTTGTTCTTTAGCAGTAAGTTCAGCAGTGGAAAGATCTTTAATATCTGTAAATTTAGTCATTAGATTCACCACCAATTTCACGTTTTACGATTTTAGTACGAATAGGTAATTTGTGAGATGCTAAACGCAATGCTTCTTTAGCTACTTCTTCTGGAACGCCGGCAACTTCAAATAAGATTTTACCGCGTTTAACTGGAGATACCCAACCTTCAGGAGCACCTTTACCAGAACCCATACGAACACCAATTGCTTTAGCTGTATATGATTTATGTGGGAAGATTTTAATCCATACTTTCCCACCACGTTTCATGTAACGTGTCATGGCAATACGAGATGCTTCGATTTGACGGTTAGTGATCCAAGCTGAATCAATAGCTTGCAAACCGTATTCACCGTATGCAATTTCTTTTCCGCCTTTAGCTTCACCACGCATTTTACCACGGAATTCACGTCTGTGTTTTACACGTTTAGGTACTAACATGTTTTAAGCCTCCCCTTGATTATTTTTTGTTGGAAGGATTTCACCACGGCATACCCATGTTTTGATACCGATTTTACCGTAAGTAGTATCGGCTTCTTCCCATGCGTAGTCGATGTCCGCACGCAATGTATGCAATGGAACTGTTCCTTCTACTTGAGTTTCTGAACGCGCCATGTCGGCACCATTCAAACGACCTGAAATTTGAACTTTAACACCTTTAGCTCCTGATTTCATTGTGCGTTGGATTGCTTGTTTTTGCGCACGACGGAAAGCTACACGGTTTTCTAATTGTTGAGCGATTGACTCACCAACTAATTTAGCGTCTAATTCAGGTTTTTTAATTTCTACAATGTTGATGTGTACTTTTTTACCTGTACGGTTGTTTAAAGTTTTACGTAATGCGTCAACTTCAGAACCACCTTTACCGATAACCATACCTGGTTTAGCAGTGTGGATGTTTACGTTAACTTTGTTTGCAGCACGTTCAATTTCAACTTGAGATACAGAAGCATCTTTTAATGTTTCAGCGATATATTCGCGGATATGTAAGTCTTCGTGTAAAGTATCTGCAAAGTCTTTTTCTGCATACCAACGAGCGTCCCAATCTTTGATGACGCCGATACGCATACCGATAGGATTAATCTTTTGTCCCATTAATTATGCCTCCTCTGCTGTTTTTACTACCACTGTAATGTGGCTTGTACGTTTGTTGATTCTAGAAGCTGAACCTTTCGCACGTGGACGGAAACGTTTCATTGTTGGTCCTTCGTTAACGAATGCTTCGCTTACTACTAAGTTAGCTGGCTCTAAGCCAAAGTTGTGTTCTGCGTTTGCAATTGCAGACATTAACACTTTCTCTACAGCAGGAGATGCTGAACGAGGAGTGTTTTTTAAGATTGCAATAGCTTCACCGACAGTTTTGTTGCGGATTAAGTCAACAACTAAACGTGCTTTACGAGCAGAAACGCGAACTGTGTTTGCAGTTGCTTTTGCAGATGTAATTTGTTCTGCCATTCTTTATTTCCTCCTCTCAGATTAACGACGAGTTGTCTTGTCGTCAGCGCCATGTCCTTTGTATGTACGAGTTGGTACGAATTCACCTAATTTGTGACCTACCATATCTTCTTGGATGTAAACTGGTACATGTTTGCGGCCATCGTATACAGCAATTGTTAACCCAACAAAGTTAGGGAAAATTGTTGAACGACGTGACCATGTTTTGATTACTTGTTTCTTTTGTGCGTCTTGTTGTGCAACCACTTTGTTCATTAAATGGTCGTCACAAAAAGGTCCTTTTTTCAAGCTACGGCTCATATGTATTTGGCTCCCTTCGCTATCCTATTTAATGTGATTACTTAGAGTTACGACGACGAACAATTAATTTATTGCTACGTGCGTTCTTATCACGAGTTTTAATACCACGTGCAGGTTTACCCCATGGCGTCATTGGACTTGGACGACCGATTGGTGCTTTACCTTCACCACCACCGTGAGGGTGATCGTTAGGGTTCATTACAGAACCACGAACAGTTGGACGTTTACCTGCCCAACGAGAGCGTCCTGCTTTACCTACGTTGATTAAGCTGTGTTGTTCGTTACCTACAACACCAACTGTTGCACGACAAGTACCTAAGATCATACGAACTTCACCAGAAGCTAGTTTAACCAATACGTATTTGTCTTCTTTACCTAACACTTGAGCGCTAGCACCAGCTGAGCGAACTAATTGTCCACCTTTGCCAGGTTTAGTTTCAATGTTATGTACTAAAGTACCAACAGGGATGTTTTTCAATGGTAATGCATTACCAACTTTGATATCTGCTGCTTCACCAGAAGAAATACGAGCACCAACTTGTAAACCTTTAGGTGCAATGATGTAAGCTTTAATACCATCTGTATAGTGGATTAATGCAATATTAGCTGAACGGTTTGGATCGTACTCAATAGCTTTCACTACACCTTCAACGTTGTCTTTGTTACGTTTGAAGTCGATGATACGGTAAGCTTGTTTGTGTCCACCACCGTGATGACGAACTGTAATGCGACCGTTGTTGTTACGACCTGCACGTCTGCTTTGTGATTCTAACAATGTTTTTTCAGGAGTTGTTTTTGTGATTTCTGAGAAATCTGAACCTGACATGTTACGACGACCGTTAGTCGTTGCTTTATATGTTTTTATCGCCACGTGAATTTCCTCCTATCTTTATTATTCTGCTTCGTTACCGAAGATTTCGATTGATTGACCTTCAGCGATGGTTACGATTGCTTTACGGCGTTTACGTGTATAACCAGCAAAACGTCCCATACGTTTTAATTTACCGCGAACGTTCATGATGTTTACGTTTTTCACGTCTACGTTGAACAATTCTTCGATTGCTTGTTTTACTTCTGTTTTGTTTGCTTTAACAGCAACTTCGAAAGTGTATTTGTTTTCGTCCATTTTTAACATTGATTCTTCAGTGATAACTGGACGAATGATTACGTCGTGTGCCAACATTATGCTAGTACCTCCTCTACGTTAGAAAGTGCTGCTTTTGTAATGATGACTTTTTCAGAGTTAACTAAGTCGTATACGTTAACGTTGTTTTCATCAACTACTTTTACGTTTGGTAAGTTACGAGCTGATAATTGTGCGTTGTCGTTGTCTTTGTTAATTACAACTAAAACTTTATTTTCAACTTGTAAGTTATTCAACACTTCTTGGAATAATTTAGTTTTTGGTGTTTCGAATGCTAATTCATCAACAACGATGAAGTTGTTTTCTGCAACCTTGTTAGATAATGCAGAACGTAAAGCTAAACGACGAACTTTACGAGGTAATTTGTAAGCATATGAACGAGGTGTTGGTCCGAATGCACGGCCCCCGCCTACCCATTGTGGAGAGCGGATTGAACCTTGACGAGCACGACCTGTACCTTTTTGACGCCATGGTTTACGTCCACCACCGCGAACTTCTGAACGTCCTTTAACTTTATGAGTACCTTGACGTAATGAAGCTTGTTGCATAATAACTACATCGTAGATTGCATTTTCATTTGGCTCAATTGCGAAGATTTCATCGTTTAATGTAATTTCGCCAGCTTGAGAACCATCTTGTTTAAATAATGTAATGTTTGCCATGAAACTGTTCCTCCTTCCTGGTATTATTCAGCAGATTTAACTGCAGATTTGATTGTTACCATAGATTTTTTAGCACCTGGAACGTTACCTTTAATTAAGATGACGTTGCGCTCTGCATCTACTTTAACGATTTCTAGGTTTTGGATAGTAATTTGAGTACCACCAGTTTGTCCTGGTAAGTTTTTACCTTTGAATACTTTAGAAGCATCCGATGCCATACCCATTGAACCTGGGCTGCGGTGGTAATGAGAACCATGTGACATAGGTCCGCGTGATTGGTTATGACGCTTGATAGCACCTTGGAATCCTTTACCTTTTGAAGTACCCGTAACATCAACGATGTCTCCTGCTTGGAAGATATCAACTTTGATTTCTGATCCAACTTCGTAATCTCCTAGCTCAACATCTTTGAATTCTTTAATGAAGCGCTTAGGAGTAGTTTCTGCTTTTGCTACATGACCTTTGTGTGGTTTGTTTGCCAATACTTCACGTTTATCATCAAAACCAACTTGGATAGCTTCATAGCCATCTGTTTCGTTTGTTTTAGCTTGTAAAACAACGTTTGGTTGTGCTTCGATAACTGTAACTGGAACTAATTCACCAGATTCTGTAAAGAATTGTGTCATACCTACTTTTTTTCCTAAGATTCCTTTAGTCATGAGTACACCTCCGTATAATTTTTTGTTTAATAATTGGGTTAACTAATTTATTGCGATGATTCTAGAATTATAATTTAATTTCGATGTCTACGCCTGATGGTAAATCTAATTTCATTAACGCATCAACAGTTTTTGGTGTTGGGTTAACGATGTCGATTAAACGTTTATGCGTACGCATTTCGAATTGTTCACGTGAATCCTTGTATTTGTGTGTTGCACGGATTACTGTGAATAATGAGCGTTCAGTAGGCAATGGAATTGGACCTGATACTTCTGCTCCTGTACGTTGTGC
The DNA here is from genome assembly GCA_041223225.1 of Aerococcaceae bacterium 50-4. Classification (GTDB taxonomy): domain Bacteria; phylum Bacillota; class Bacilli; order Lactobacillales; family Aerococcaceae; genus Aerococcus. The sequence goes on along the minus strand of JBCLPQ010000010.1, from coordinate 14,841 downwards.
AGTATCAACGATTTTAGCTGCTGATTGATCTAATGCACGGTGTTCGTAAGCTTTTAAACGAATACGAATTTTTTGTTTTGCCATGACTTTTTCCTCCTCGTCATAATTTATAATTTGACTTGCTCCGTATGAATTACCGGCCACCCTATGGCAATGCTACCGGGTGTGTCGCAACCTCATACATCACTGCTTGTTGGTGTATCAACGTTTGTGCGTTGATACTGTGGTCCCGTATAAAACGGCACCCAATTAGTATACAAAATTAAACCAGGCAGTGCAAGCTTTTTCTCGTCTTTTTTTCAAAATAATGCTTATTTCTCGGCATTTCTTTATGAAAGGCCTTTAATCAACGAATAATGCCAACGCTACCTAGTGTGTCATTTTGAAATATTTTACAAGGCGCTAGCTATTTTATTAGCAACGCGCCCTACTGTGTCATCTTCCAACAGGTATATTATACATGTTTTATCGCATACTGCCATACCTTTTTGATAATATTTTGATTAAATTTTGCTTTTGTTGTCTCAGGATTCACAATATAGCTATCAATCGGATTGTCTTTTGCCAATACCATCAATGCTATCTGCTTGAAACTCAATCGTTCAACAACCGATACATGGCCAGACTTATTCACATGCGCACTAGCTTGGTCGCTATCTGTGAAAGTTATCAGTTCATTTTGACCCGATGCTTTATCGTAAGTTAACCACACTGTCTTATCCGCTGGCGTGTTTTCTTGTTTAATCGCATATAAGTTTGCTGTCGCCATTGTGGTCAACATGCTTAATGTGGTTAATGGATTTGGATTTTCTTTATATGCCGTTAATACGTCTATTAGACTTTGCTTATCAGCTTGCTTTTCCATCCACTACTTCCTCCCATTCACTTTTCTTCTATATATAATCGTTTTTGTTTCGTCTGTTATTTTATCAAAAGACTGGTGAAAAATCATTGCTCGCCTCTTATAAGCTTCAAACTTCTCTATCACAAGAGTTCGTTTATCACTTACAAAATTCTTAATACAAAGATTGTCTAATAGCCTTAAATTACGTATGATTAACCTATAAACGGAATATAATTCATTGGAGGACGATGATATGTCAAATAACTTTTTAGTGTTACAAACTGATTTTGGATTAGCTGACGGTGCAGTTGCTGCGATGTATGGCGTTGCCTATACAGTAGATCCTAGCCTAACCATCGCAAATTTAACGCATGAAATTCCAACTTACGATATCTTCGCAGCTTCATATCGGTTACTGCAGACGATCAAATACTGGCCAGAACAAACGGTCTTTGTTTCTGTAGTAGATCCTGGTGTAGGTTCAGATCGTAAGTCCGTTGTAGCGAAAACAAAGTCTGGACACTATATTGTAACACCAGATAACGGCACCTTAACCCATGTAGCCAAGCATATTGGTCTAGCATCAGTGAAGGAAATTGACGAAATTAAAAATCGTCTTCCTCATTCAGAAGAATCACATACCTTCCATGGTCGTGATGTCTATGTCTATAACGGGGCTAAGCTAGCTCAAGACGCTAGATACTTTGATGAGTTGAAAAATGACTTGTCTGTCGATTCAGTAAATAGTTTCCAACTTGGCGACCTTGGCTCAGCTGATAATACAATTTATGGTACCATCGATATTCTGGACATTCGTTTTGGTTCATTATGGACAAATATCCCCTCAACCATGTTAAAAGAAGTTGGTATCCAAAATGGCGATACAATTGCAGTGACTATTTACCATCAAGGAATCAAGCACTATCAAAATCATATATTATTTGGTCATTCCTTTGCAGATGTGCCTGTCGGTGAACCAATTGGCTATATCAACTCTCTATTGAATTTAGGGGTTGCCATTAACCAACAAAACTTCTCTGACACTTACGGGATTGGTACTGGTGTTGATTGGAATATTGAAATCACCAAAATTTAATTTATAGACTTGTATCCGTATACTGATACAAGTGCTATTATATAGAAGAAACTTAGGAGGAGAATCCATTATGAAGAATAATCAATCATCTATTACACGTTTAGTGGCTATTGGTATCGGAGCAGCTGTCTTCTTTATCCTAGGTCGCTTTCTATCTATCCCTACTGGCGTACCAAATACCTCTATTGAAACAACTTATCCTTTCTTAGCTTTAATGGCTACTGTCTTTGGCCCATTGGCTGGTTTATTCATTGGCTTAATTGGCCATGCTATCAAAGACCTATTAACATATGGTTTATGGTGGTCTTGGGTACTGACATCTGGTTTCACCGGTTTTGGCTATGGTCTAATTAGTCGTAAACTTAAAGTCAACCAAGGTATTTTTACAAAGAAAGATATCCTCACTTTTAATGTGGGTCAAGTTGTGATCAATTTACTAGCCTGGGCGCTTATAGCACCTGCTTTAGATATTTTATTCTATTCTGAACCTGCGTCTAAGGTGTTTGTTCAAGGAATTGTGTCGGGTATCCTAAATTCACTTGCCGTGGGTATCATCGGTACTTTATTATTAAAGGGGTATGCACGTACGCGTACACAATCAGGCAGTTTACGTAAAGAAAATTAATAGGAAGTTTTACTATGCTAAATTATGAAACAAACGATCAGCCGGTGGACAGCAAGTTGTCGCCGGCTATTACATTTAACCAAGTCTCTTTTAAATACGCTAGTCAGGCTGAAGCTAATTTACTGAATATTTCTTTCTCAATCAACAAAGGAGAAAAGGTCTTAATCATCGGTCCTTCTGGTTCAGGCAAATCTACTATCGGTAAAATCATCAATGGGCAAATCCCTAACACTTTTGAAGGGGATTTAACCGGTCAAGTTATGATCAACGAAACAGATAGTCGTCACAAATCGATTTTTGACCTATCACTCAGTGTAGGTTCGGTCTTGCAAGACACAGACGCCCAGTTTGTTGGCTTAACAGTAGCTGAAGACCTGGCTTTCGCCTTGGAAAATGACCAAGTTAACCAAGCTGATATGATGGCCAGTGTAGCTTCTTGGGCGAACATTCTAGACTTACATGACTTAATCGACCTTGCACCACAATCCTTATCTGGCGGACAAAAACAACGCGTGTCCATCGGCGGTGTCTTAATTGATGAATCGCCGATTGTTTTATTTGACGAACCCTTAGCTAACCTTGATCCAGCAAGTGGTTTAGCCACCATGGAATTGATTGCTAAATTGAATCGAGAAAAAGACTTAACAACGATTGTGATTGAGCATCGATTGGAAGAAGCACTGGTAGCTGACTTTGACCGTGTTTTAGTGATTGATAGCGGGCAATTGCTTGCTAACACCACAGTAGACGCGCTTTTACGTAGTGACCTATTAGATAAAATTGGGGTTCGTCAACCCTTATACCTAGATGCTTTTGACTATGCGGGTGTCGACATACAGGCTATACCCAACTTAGGCCGATTCCGACAAGATATGGTAACAACAGCTGTAGCGAAAAAACTGTCTAAATGGTTAGCAGATAGACCACTAAATCGTACACCTGAATCTGATGAGCCAATCTTGGTGATGGAAGGCATTGATTTTTCTTATCACGATAACCCTTTAATTTCAGACCTAAATCTAACCATCCATGCCGGTGAAATGGTATCTATCGTTGGGACGAATGGCGCTGGTAAATCTACGCTAGCGAAACTGCTGTGTGGCTTTGAGCGCCCAGATTCAGGACGAATAACCTTTTTACAAAAAGACTTAGCTACATTGTCGATTAAGGAAATTGCTGATTCAGTTGGCTATGTGATGCAAAATCCTAATTTAATGATTTCAAAGAATATTCTATTCGACGAAGTCGCTTCTGGGCTGATTAATCGTGGCCTATATGCAGGTGATGAGGAAGGGTTAGTGGCTAAAGTGGCCGAAACCTTGCGCATTTGTGGCTTGTATCCATTCAGAAATTGGCCCCTATCTGCTTTATCTTATGGGCAAAAAAGACGGGCAACAATTGCTAGCATTCTCGTCTTAGATCCGCAAATCTTGATTTTAGATGAACCGACGGCTGGTCAAGATTACAAACACTATACTGACATGATGCGCTTTATTGAAGGTTTAAATAGAGACCATGGGATGACGATATTAATGATTACCCACGATATGCATTTGATCCAAGAATATACTAACCGCACGATTGTCTTTCATGATGGTCAAGTGGTGGGAGATATGCGTCCAGCAGCTGTATTATCGAATCAACATTTGATGGCACAAGCCCATTTGGCCCCTACTTCCTTGTATGCTTTAGGGCAGACTTTGCCTTCTATCGACGCAAGAGATTTTATTGATCACTTTATTCAGTTTGAAGGTCAAACCAAAAGGACAAAGGTAGCTAGTGTATGGAACGGAGGTGCAGATGATGGCGAATAAACAAGGTCAAAGTTTTGGATATATCAAAAAGGATTCACCCTTACATCGCCTATCTGGTGCAACCAAATTGATAGCTTTTATTTTGTTGTCTGTAATCGCCATGACATCTTACGATACGCGATTTTTACTTGGATTAGCGATTCTATCCTTATGCCTTTTCCACATCTCCAAAATTAAATGGGCAGAAGTGCGTACAGTTGTCTACTTTATCCTCGTCTTCTCGCTTTTAAATTTAGTGACCGTTTATATTTTTGAGCCAGAATATGGCGTGGGCCTATATGGTTCTCGTACTGTCATCTGGGAAGGAATCGGCAGGTATTCTTTAACATGGGAGCAGGTATTTTATGAATTTAACTTGATGATCAAGTATTTCTCAACAATCCCATTGGCTTTAATTTTTATGTTGACGACTAACCCTAGTGAGTTTGCTTCGTCCTTGAATAAAATTGGTGTCTCATATCGGATATCATACGCGGTTTCTCTAGCCTTACGTTATATTCCCGATATCCAAAGTCAATTCTTCGCCGTCCGCCAAAGTCAACAGGCTCGAGGCATTGAAATGTCGCATAAGGCTGGTTTTATTGTCAGAGTAAAGCGGTCTGCACAAGTCATCATGCCATTGATTTTTTCATCACTTGATAGGATTGACGTTATTAGTCAAGCCATGGAGCTACGTCGCTTTGGTAAAGGAAATAAGCGGACTTGGTATCGCGCTCGCCCTCTTATGAAGGCAGATATCCTGGCTTTGATTGCGACTATTTTAATTGTCTGTCTTGGACTATGGCTATTCATCGTCAACCAAGGTCGATTCTACAATCCATTTAAATAAGCTTTGTGCTCATACAAAAAGTCTATACCTAAGTTAACAAATTAACTCAGGTATAGACTTTTTACGTAATGTTCCTTGTTTTTCTATCCTTCCGTTTCTTGAAATAAAACATTGTAAAAAGTAAAAGCAGAAATATATTTCTTATTCCATATAAAAAGAATTCTTTACCACTATATACTTAAATACTAAGAAATTTTACTATATATTCTAGAACTGAAGGGTATCAATTCGAATTTAAAATTTAGTTTGTCTCTTTATTCATCATCTTCATCTAGTCCCTGGTCCTCTAAATAGTCATTTACATATATAATTTGGGCCTTTGCTTCCTCAATTATAGAACGAATATGTTCTTTAGATAGATTTGAATCTTCTGCCATTGATAATACAATTGTCATAATCAATGGCAAATTGATACCTGTTATTAGTTCAATATTATATTCGTTTAGATATTTGACAAATTCTTGGTTTACGGACCCTCCTAGTAAATCAGTAAAGACAAATATTTGCTCAGTATGACTAAAATTGTTCAATTTAGAAACGATTTCAGTTTCGATTTCCTCTTGTTCAACATAAGCATTAATATCTAAAATTTCAACTGAATCAGGAACAATGTAATTAATTGTATCCTTAAAACCGCTTGCTAAATTATGATGACTTGCGATTATAATTTTTTTCATTAAACTCTCCTTAAGTTAAGTTACGGTGCTACGCCTAATACACCAAAATATGAGCCTACTAGTGAAAAGATAATAACTATAAAAATTATTTTCAAAAATCCCCAGTTCCTTTTTTCCATAAGCCAGTACACCGCCCCTGTAAGAAGAACCGGTAAAATACTTGGTAAAATCTGATCAAAAATCCCTTCTTGTAATCCTAGAGAAACTTCTCCAAATGTAAATTCCAGAGGCGTGTATACCTTAACGGATGTTGCTATTAGACTCCCGACTACTGTAAGCCCCATAACCGATGCGGCTTCTGTTATTGCAGTTAAACTATCAGCCATATCATTTATTAAACGAGCTCCAGAATCATAACCAATGTCAAATAATTTAATTCTGCCCCAAACTATAACTACGTTTAGTAACATCCAAACAATTGCTCCTAAAGGATTTCCGTCTAATGCCATATATCCACTAATAGAACCCATAATTGTTGGATATAATACCCACAACAATGAATCACCAATACCTGATAGTGGTCCCATCAAAGATGTTTTAATAGAGCGAACAGCTTCCATAGACTCAGTGCCTTGCTGTTCTTGCATAGCTACATCTGCTCCAATGACCAAAGTTCCCATATAGGGGGTGATATTAAAATATTCGTATTCAACTTCCATAGCTTTTACATAATCATCATCATTTGGATACAATTTCCTCAATGTTCTCGCCATTGACCAAGCATACCCAGTACCTTGTAAAGTACCATAGTTAACGTTATTACTTCCAATAAATGTCCAACGCCAAGCTGCGCTTCTTCGTTCTTTCTTTGAAAGGATTTTTGTCGTCGGTGTTGAATCCACATTATTTTTATTATTCATCAAAATCATCTCCTTCACCGATAGTCCCCGAACTTGTTGTAGGTACATTCTTAATTTGATTTGATAACTTATTAAATGTGTAGATTGCCATTGCTAACCCGATTATAGAAATAGCTAAAATTGGTAACTCTAAATAAGCCGCCATTACAAATCCCACAAGTATTGCCCATATATACCTACCTGTTGGCATATATCTCATTAACATAACAACACCTACTACAGGAAGCATTCCACCAGCAATATTAAGCCCATTAGTTATCCATTCAGGTATAAAATTAATGATTGCTTCAACCGCAGCTGATCCAAACACAACCAAAATAATCATTGGAATAAACGCTTGTAATCCAACAAGTAATATACTTAGAAAATTAATAGTTTGCATTTTTTTAAATTGTCTCTGCTGTAAGTATTTTTTAGATTGAGCTGTAATGAAGGAATTTAAAGTCCTTGATAGAACATCTAAGTTAATTGCTAATATACCAACTGGCAAACCAATTGCAACAGAAGCACCCACATCCAAACCAGTCCGTGCATTTAAAAATACTGCAACTACGGTTGCTAACGCATACTCTGGAACTGATGATCCACCTAAGGCCGCGACACCTAAGCTCATTAATTGAAAAGTCCCTGCAATAACTAAGGCTGTGTTTAGATCGCCCATAATTAGTCCTGCAAATAATCCTACAGTAACTGGCCAATGATTCATCACAGCAATGCCTCGATTATCTATAAAGGCAATCATTGGTAATAAAATTATTAATATATTTTGAAGTATTTCGGGCATGTCAAGCACCTCCTATTTTAAAAATTTTTCTAACTTTTCTTCTTTATCTCTAGGAGTAAACTGGTAAGATACTGGAATACCAAAATCCTCTAATTCTTTTAGTTGTTTAAGTTCCTCATCTGATGCCGCAAAATTTTTGGCATATTTTTTCCGGTTTTCTTGATCTAACATAATTCCAATATTTACTTTTGGTATCTCAATGTTGTTTTTTACCAGCTCCAATAAAATTTCGACATTATTCACTACTAGTAATACATTATGATTGTCGTATTTTCCCTCTTTAAAATTTGCAATAGCTTTTTCTTTACCAATTAATGACATGCCTGTTTCAGCAGGTTTACTTAAACGCATAGCTGATTTTCTATTTTCATCCTTTTCTACTTCATCATCTATAACCATAATTCTTTTCGCTTTCACTGAATTTACCCACTGTGTTACAACGATTCCATGAACTAACCTTTGATCAATTCGTGCTAAGACTATACCCATAATAAATCTCCTTATCTTCTAGAAATTCCATTTGACTCATTTTCTACTTATAATTTCATTATTTTTAACTGCAACGATTACATTTTAGTACTTGTAAACTCTATTAATGATGCAAATTTATCTGATGAAGTTTTTCGAATAAATACTGGGATATGATTAATTGGAGCATCAATAGTATATTCAGTCCCTCCATCATACTCTTTTAAATCAAACACATTTATCCAAACTTCATTATTAGGTAAATATACTTTTCTATTTCTTTCTTTAAAATTCATAATAGGAGCAACTAATAAGTCAGGTCCAAGCATATACGTATTATCAACTTCCCAAGCATAATTATCTTCTGGAAATTCGTAGAACAACGCTCTCATTATTGGTAAACCATCAGTATGTGCTTCAGTCATAAGTTCATAAATATAATCCGTAATTCTTTCTCTAATAGCTAAATAATCGGTTAAAATAATTTCTACATCTTGTCCAAATGACCAAATTTCGTTAGGAGCCCCAGTAGGCATTAATCCACCGCCACTATCGGATAATGGGCCACTATGCGGTAGTCGATCACCATGCATTCTAAGGATTGGCGAAAATGTCGAATATTGAAACCATCTAACAATTAGCTCTCTAAACTCTGGATCTTCCGGATTCCCACCATGGAATCCTCCGATATCAGTCGTCCACCATGGCATACCCGCCATACCAACATTCAACCCAGTATTTACTTGATTATTGAATGCTTCAAAACTCGAATCAATGTCTCCCGACCATCCCAAAGCTCCATATTTTTGAGCACCAGCCCATGCTCCTCTAACTAAAGTAACAACTTCATGATTTGACTTATTCTTTCCGTCATAGACCATTTCTAGAAAACCGTTTGGGTATAGATTGGCTGTTTCAAGTGCTTGACCACTATAATATCTATAATTATCAAAATCATAAACTGCATAACCTGGCTCTGCTACATCAACCCAATAATAATCAATCCCTAAATCATCATAATTTCTCTTGATTCTATCCCATACATACTCTCTCGCTTCAGGATTTGTGGTATCCAAGAAAACAGTAGTGCCTTGAATCAACATCGTTAATCTTACACCTTTGTTTACATTAATTAGATAGCCACCCTCAAGATAATCATTATAATTTTCTGCATCTGTTTGAACAGTTGGCCATACTGAGATAATCGGTTCTATATCATATTTAAATTTTAGGTCGTCAATCAATTTTTGAGGATTCGGCCATAAATTTTCATCAAACTTATATTCCCCCTGTTTTGGCCAATGGAAATAATCAATAGCAATTGTAGATAATTGAATACCTCTTTCTTTATATCCTTCAACTACTTCTAATACTTCCTCAGCCGTTCGATAACGCAATTTACTTTGCCATAAACCTAATAATTTTTTTGGCATTAATGGCACTTTTCCAGTAACATTGGCATAATTCCTTGAAATTTCTTTAAAATCATTTCCAACTGTTATCCAATAATCAATCACTTTTGTCGATTTCATATGCCATTCTGTCATATTTTTTGCAAAAGTAACTTCTCCGATACCAGGATTGTTCCATAAAAAACCATAATTTAAACTAGAAATATAGAACGGTATAGACATCTGAGAGTTTCTTTGTGCTAATTCTAGTTTAGTATTCTTTAGGTCTAAAAATTCATGTTGATACTGACCCATTCCAAATATTTTTTCATTGGGAACAGATTCGAATCTTGCCGTTGCTTCAAATGAGCCTCCAGAATTCCCTTTAAATTCTCTAGATTTTAATTTTAATGTTGAATTAAAATCTTTAGTTATTTCGATAGTTCCGACATCTTCTGCACCATCATCATGTTTAACTGCTCTTAATCTAATAAATTCTTTTAATACAACTTCTCCTTTTTCATTATAGAAAGTCAATCTATCTCTATGATCAATCTTTGCTGTTAATTTCCCATTTCGAATAGTAATTTCTTCACCTTTATGTTCAATTAATTCAATTTTTGGACTATTCTCCTCAGATTTCTCCATGAGTGCATAGTTATCATCTCTATACTTTTGATCAGCAAATGATTGAACTCTGAATGAATTCTCTCCCCAAGTTTCAATTCTGAGTAATTCGCTATCAAAACGCTTTTCAATATATGTATCATATATTTTTATCATAATTTCTCCTTTAAATTTGTACCATCAATATATTTTGTCGCTGGATATATTCTTTTATATTTTTTATACCCTTCTTCGTAAAGGCTTACATTTTTCGGTATCGGTTCAATTTTATCTTTATATCTAATAAAGTATTTGGATGCTTCATCAAAACTTGTATACCAATTTAATCCAACGGCAGCAATTATAGCGGCACCCAAACTCGGCCCCTGATCATTACCCAAGGTAAGAATTGTAGAATTAAAAATGTCAGCTTGTATTTGTAGCCACTCTCTATTTTTGGCCCCACCGCCGATTGAAACTATATATTTAGGTTGTTTTTTAGTGATATTATTGAATATTTCCTGAGAATCTTTTAGTGAATATGTAATTCCTTCAAGTAAAGCTCTTAGAAAATGGTCGATAGTATGACTTGAATCTATACCAATAAACGATCCTCGTATTTCACTATCAACATATGGGGTACGTTCCCCTGAAATATAAGGGGTAAACATGAGACCTTCGCTACCCGGTTTAATTTTATCTACTTGCTCTAGCAAGGATGCAAAATTTCTGTTTGGAGCAAATGTATCCTTAAACCAACTTAAACTATTACCAGCTGCTAAGGTAACACCCATCGAATAATATTTATTTTCGAGAGCATGGTTAAAGTAGTGTAACTTTCCCTCATAATCGTTTTTTGCATTTTCTTCAAACCCTAAAAAGACACCAGAAGTTCCAATACTTACCATCGATGCTTCACTAGTAAATATTCCTGCACCAATTGCGCCACAAGCATTGTCTGCTCCGCCCGAAAATACTCTTACAGATTTATTTATTCTATATCTTGTTGCTATATCATCTTTTACATAACCAATATAGTCTTTTGATTCATATATTTCCGGTAATGATTTCGTAGGGATTCGAAATTTTTCACAAATCTTTTGAGACCATTCCCTATTTTCTTCATCTAGCAGTAGCGTACCTGCTGCATCTGAATAATCAGTATAAAATTTTCCAGTTAAATACATTCCTAAAAAATCTTTTGGAAGCATTATTTTATCAACTTTTTCCCAATTCTCTGGTTCTTTTTCTTGTACCCAAAGAATTTTTGGCAATGTAAATCCCTCTAAAGCAATATTTTTAGTGATTGTTAATACTGAATCTCCAAAATCGTTCATGATTCTTTTGCATTGTTCGGTCGTGCGTACATCATTCCATAATATTGAATTTCTTATTACTTGATTATTTCTATCAAGCAAAACAAGACTATGCATTTGGCCAGAAAAACTTATGCCCGAGAGATTCTTCCCAAAATCTAATACTTTGCTTTCTAACTCTTCCATCACCTTATCTAAGGCATTTATCCATTCTAAAGGATTTTGTTCACTATATCCCTTTTGTGATTGTATTAACGGATAACCACATGACGAAGAATAAATTAAAGTTCCTAACTCATTAAAAACACTTCCTTTCAATGAGCTAGTACCAAGATCTATTCCTAAAACATAAGACATTAGTTATCCTCCTTAAACTAGATAATCATTTAGTTTAGATTTATAGTATTCAATATTACCTGACTTCAATACTGGTTCGTCAGTTTTTAATGCAATATTATAGAGACTTTCAAGAGTTTCTCCATTACTTAAAATGCTTTTACCAAGATTGTTATGGAATTGTTTGTATCTGTCATCAATCATATCTTTTACAAAATTATCTTTCTGAATTTTAGCAGCTGCTTTTAATCCTCTTGCAAAAGTATCCATACCTGCAATATGAGCTAAGATTAAATCATTTTGTTCAAACGATGTGCGTCTTACTTTCGCGTCAAAATTAATCCCTCCTGGAGCAATTCCTCCATTCTCTAGAAGTTCGTACATAGCCAACGTTGTATCATAGATATTAGTTGGAAATTCATCAGTGTCCCATCCTACCATCTTTTCCGCATGGTTAGCATCTATCGACCCAAGTGCATCGTATGTCCTAGCTACTTGTAACTCATGCTCAAAAGTATGTCCAGCTAATGTCGCATGGTTCCCCTCAAGATTTAATTTAAAATATTCGTCTAATTTATACTTTTGTAAAAATGCCATCGTAGTTGCTGCATCATAGTCATATTGATGTGTCATAGGTTCTTTCGGCTTAGGCTCAATTAAAAATTGAACTCTATGATTGATAGTTTCTGCATATTCTACAGCCATTTTAAATAGCCTTGCCATATTGTCTAACTCAAAAGTCATATCCGTATTCAATAATGACTCATATCCTTCTCGACCACCCCAAAATACTATATTATTTCCACCTAATTTTTTACTTATATCAATTGTATTCTTTACTTGAGCGGCTGCATACGCATAGACTTCCGCATTATTTGTAGTAGCAGCACCATTCATATACCTTGGATGCGAAAACATATTCTGAGTATTCCATAATAGTTTAATATTATTCTTTTCCATTTTTTCTTTAATGTAATCAGTTATTATATCTAAATTTTCAAAGAACTCTTTTAAATTGTTACCTTGCGGTGCAATATCAACATCATGAAAACAAAAGTATTCAATTTTTAATTTAGTTAAGAGTTCAAAAAATGCATCTACTCTGTTCTTTGCCGTATCCATTGGAGATGTTCCTTCCCAATTTCTTTGATAAGTACCAACACCAAAAGGATCGCTACCATCTTCTGTTATAGAATGCCAAAAAGCTAAAGAAAAACGTAAATGTTCTTTCATTGGTTTGCCAAGAACAATTTCTTCTGGATTATAATGACGAAATGCATATTTATTATTCGAAGCAACGCCCTCAAATGTGATTTCTGTTATTTCTGGAAAATAGATCATTTCAAAAGTCCTTTCTGTAGATAACACTTGCTTTCAGTTAGTTAGTCTATTAAACTAACTTATACACGAAGTATAAGATAACGCTTACATTAAGTCAAGCAACTTTTATCAGTTAGGAGAAATGTATGATTTCAGATAAATACAATATTCGAGAAAGAAATGAAGCAATGATTTTGAAAGCTATAATAGATAAAGGAAAAATTTCTAGAGCTAATTTAGCTAAATTAACTAAACTTAATAAAGCCTCCGTATCCTCAATAACTAAAGACTTAATAGAAAAAAATTTAATCTTGGAAAATGGAATAGGTATAGCTAGTTCTGTTGGAGGTAGAAAACCAGTACTATTGGAGTTCAATCCTAAAAATAGTGCTTTGATTTCTATTGATGTCGGAATAAATTATATTAAAGGAATAATAACATATTTAGATGGTACTGAAATTCACTGGTATGAAGAAGAAAATATAAGTATAACTAAAAAAAACGTTATTAGTTATATAAACAAAGTAATTAAACATCTAAGAAATAATTGCTCACTCAAAATTAATGGTTTAACTGTTGGAATTCATGGCGTTGTGAAGAATAACCAAATCAAATTTACGCCGTATTACGATCTTACTGAATTTGATTTGCTTGACCAATTATTAAACTATTACTCTTTTCCCATTTATATAGAAAATGAAGCTAATTTAGTCGCACTGGGAGAATATTGTTTTAACTTAGAATCCGAAAATTTAATTGGAATTAGTATTCATTCAGGAATAGGGGCAGGAATTGTAGTTGATGGGCTCTTACAAAAAGGTGTATACGGACAAGCTGGAGAAATTGGGCATACTATACTATACCCAAATGGTCTAAAATGCCCCTGTGGAAATAATGGCTGTTTCGAGCAGTACGCATCTACTTTAGCTTTGCTTAAAGATATAAATAAAAAACAATCTTCTAAAATAATCACTTTGCAGGAAATAATTGATGAATATGAAGACGGCAACGAAAATGTTATAAATGCACTGCATAAAAATACACTCCTACTGAGTATAGGAATTAATAATATTATTAATACATTAAACCCTGAAACGATTGTTATTAACAATCTAATTTATAATAAAATTCCTCAACTATTACAACTTATTAAAAATAATATAGTTGGAAAATTTTCTAAGAATATAAATATACAATCGGGCGATCTACAAGAAAAATCTATAGTAATGGGTGGGATAGCACTAGCTTGTCAACAATATCTTAGAATTAGCAAACTAAAATTTTTAAACAGCTCCCGGTCATAAATTCTTTTGAAATACTATCAATATACTAAAATCCGTTCATAAAGCGTTTTGAATAATTTTTTAATTACTTCCTACTCATTTCATATATCATAATAGCTCAATCATATATAAGGCTGATGAATTTTGAACTGCCAGTAGTGGAAATGAGCAAAAAAATACTAGACTACTTAATGAATACATATTCAAATCTGTTAGATACGAGGAACTAATCAATATAGGCCATACAAAATAGGATTCATTTCCTAATTTGTTTGGCTCTACGTCAAATAGGACTGATCAATAATTTTTACCAAGTGATCTTTAGATTGCTTGGTTTTATATTTGTCTTATTTTCCATTATCAATGCGATTTGCTTTACATTTCATTTTTGGTTTTCAAGTAGCCTTCAGGCTGCTTGCACTACTGGAGCTTCGTTTAGATATAGTTTATTTATCATTAATATTCTAGTTCTAAAGTTTTGGAAGTTTCGATAACCATATGCTACGCGTTATAATACCTTTATCTTATTGTTTAGCCCTTCTATTCGTCCGTTAGTTAAATGCTTATACTTGAAAGTATTGCCAATAAAACG
>JBCLPQ010000009.1:0-45689 GCA_041223225.1 Aerococcaceae bacterium 50-4 | reverse complement strand
ATTGAACCGCCGTGTACGGAACCGTACGCACGGTGGTGTGAGAGGACGGAATCGAAAGATTCCTCCTACTCGATTTGTGCTCATGTTTAATTAAAATTCATTTTGGCTTAGATATGCTAATGCATATTGAGCATACAATTCTGCACCACGCACTAAGGCGTCTTCATCAACGTTAAAGCGGGCTGAGTGATGTGGGAAGTCGGTTTCCTTACTGACATTTTTTGCACCCACTGTGGCGAAGGCACCAGGTACTTGAGACATATAGAATCCAAAGTCTTCTGCACCCATCGTCGGCACGTCATCTTGTACACTGTCGTCACCAAAGGCTTCACGAGCAACTGCTTGGACAAGTTTGGCTGAATGTTCTTCATTGTTCACTGCGTCTGTTAAGCGAATAAATTCAACCTCAGCAATAGCATCATGCATTTCAGCAATATGTTCTGCATATTTGATAATTTTTCCTTCGATCATATCACGTTCTTGTGGATCAAATGTACGCACTGTACCTTCAAGGGTTGCTGTTTCAGCAATAATGTTAAATCGGTCCCCTGATACAATTTTCCCAACAGTTAAAACCGCTGAATTCATTGGGTCAACGCGACGGGCAACGATATCTTGCAACAATACCACATATTGTGATGCGATGACTAAGGCATCATTGGTCATGTGCGGTTGCGCTGCGTGACCACCTTTACCAGTAAATTTAACTGTAAATTGATCACAAGCGGCAAACGATGGGCCAACTGGACAAGAAACTTGTCCGGTTTCATCAACAGTCCAAATGTGGATACCAAATACATTATCAACGCCCTCTAGAACGCCTTGCTCAATTGCTTGTTTGGCACCAGCGGCCACTTCTTCAGCAGGTTGGAAAACAAAACGTACCGTCCCCTGAATTTGATCTTTAATTTCATTTAAAGCCTTTAAGGCGGTCATCAGCATTGAAATATGCGTATCATGCCCACAAGCGTGCATTGTGCCTTCCTTGGTAGATTTATAATCTACTGTATTCAATTCATTGATAGATAAGGCATCGATATCGGCTCTTAATAAAACTGTTTTGCCAGGTATTGCCCCTTTAATTTCACCAATGATACCTGTTGATTGCATGCGACGGTATGAAATACCTAATGCATCTAATTGCCCTGCTATATAGTCTGTTGTTTCAAATTCTAACAACGACTGCTCAGGATGTGCATGGAGATAGCGACGCATCTCAATCATGGCACTTTCCTGTTCTTGAATCATTTCTTTAATTTGTGTATTTACCATAAGGTCAGATCCTTCCAAATATAATCCCCACTATTATCTCATTTATTTGCCATTTATTAAAGAGGGATTAGTATACTTTAACCCCTTGTCTTAACATAAAAAAAGAGCCATGACGGTAACATCATGACTCCATTGATATAATTGACGATTTAAATTAGGGTTTATTCCGCGGATACAGCTTCTACTGATGAAATTTCACCAGCTTCATATCCTACTACAAATGAGTCCATCACTGGGTTGTGGTCCTCATCAAATGAGATATTGCCAGTTACTCCTTCAAAATCTTGGGTTTCTTCTAGTGCATCACGGATTGCTTGTGGGTCTGTTGAACCTGCACGTTCAATCGCATCTGCCGCTAATCTAGCTGCATCATAACCACCAGCAGAGAATAAGTCTGGCTCTGTATCAAACTCTGCACGGTATTTCTCCGCAAATTCGTTGGCGGCATCTGAACCGTATTCACCTGTTACAAAAATTGTTGCATAGTAGAAGTCAGTCACATTTTCTGCACCAGCCAAGTTGATGAATTCATCGTTCCCTAAACCATTTGGCCCTAAGATAGCTGCATCAATACCCATTTCACGAGCTTGCTTCACGATGGCACCACCTTCTGGGTAGTAACCAGCAATAAATAATACATCTGGATCTTGGGCTTTTACATTATTTAAGATTGAACTGAAGTCAGTATCACCTGATAAGAATGATTCCTTAATCACAACTTCACCAGAATAATCTTCTTCAAATTGTGACGCTAAGTTTTGACCATAATCTGAAGAATTATCTTGTAAAACAGCAGCCGTGCCCCAACCTTTTTCATCAGCAAAACGGCCAAGTGCCTCGGTTTGGTTAGAGATTTGGAAGGCAATTTGGAAAATATAATCAAATACATTCCCTTGCGAATCCAAGGTTAAATCATCAACGGTAGCCGAAGGGATGATCATTGGTACTTGTGCATTTTGTGCTGGTTGAATAGCTGCCTCTGTCGACGCGGCAATATCTGACGCTAATAATACAGATAAGTTTTCGTCTGCTAATAGACGGGTTGCTTCATTGGCAGACTCTTGAACATTAGATTTATTGTCAGTAGCGATATAGTTAATTTGCTTACCATCAATACCACCAGCATCGTTGATTTCGTCAAAGGCTAAAGTCGCTCCGTCATGGATATAAGAGCCGTAAGCTGAAGCAGAACCAGTTAAGCCAAAGTCCCCACCGATATTGATTGTATCAGAATCTCCAGAACTCGCACTTGAACTGCTATTAGACGTCTGTGTCACTGAGCCGCATGCCGCCAGTGTTGCAGCTGATAATAAAGTTAAACCAAATTTCTTCAAATTCATATTTTTCCTCCTAAAACATTCCCAACCAATATAGACCATCAATCCTACCCTCATCAACTTGACGAAAGATAGGTTTATATCAAATAAAAAAAGCTCCCCTAAATGGGAAGCTTCAGTCCCACTTAGTGTTTCAACACAAATAGGACATATGAAATTGGCTGACGCCTAATTCCCTAAGTCCTAAATTCAATCGCAATAATGATAATATTCATATCAAGTTGTTTTGTGTCTAACATAATGAGATGCCTCTTTCGTTTTCTAATATAATTTTAATTTATACTAAAAAAGTCAATAATGCAAGCTTTAATTAGAAAATAATGATAAAACAGTGAAGGAAGACTACCATGGGAAGAAAATTAACCCAAGAATAGCTAAAAAAATCACATTTATTACGGTAAAAATTCTAAAATAAGCCCTAGAATCCATGGTCATGTTGTTTCTTATAATAGTAAAGCCGATTAAATTAGCCAATGAAGCGACCATAGTCCCTAATCCACCAATATTTACACCCATCAATAAGCTATGAGCTTGGTCAGTAAAGGGAGAAACCAAGATTGTCGTCGGGACATTAGAAAAGGCCTGGGAAGCCACTAAACCAGTGAGGTAAGCCATAGCTTTGCTTGAAATATTATGAGATAACCAAGTTTGAACTACCGACAAATCTGTAATATTGCCCACAAAAATGAAAAATGAGGCAAAGGTCAACAATAACAAGTAATCCACCTGCAAGAGATACCGCCAGTTGGTGAGGATGACATAGGCTGTGATGAAGGCTACCGTCCAGAAAATATTTAATAAGCCAAAGATGGCAATCACCATCAGCACCATACCCACACTAGCTTGGATAACGATTGACCGGTCTACTGCATTGCCTTCAACTTCGGTATGAGCAATCTTTTTTTCCACGAAGAAAGTCGTCACCATTACGAGGATAAAACCAGCGACCATTAAAGGTAAGGTCCACCACATGAAGGTCATGAAATCAACGGGATAAGTAGAATAGATAATGAGATTTTGTGGATTGGAAAAGGGGAAGAAGACGCCTCCTAAGTTAGCTGCCACAACAATCAAAGCTGCACCCAGCACACGTCCTTTAAATTTCGGCAAATGGTGCAAGATATTCAAATAAATCGGTAATAGAGTGAGGACTGCGATGTCATTTGATAATAAAAATGACCCCAAGAAGGAGGACAGGACCATAGACTGGACAATTACACGACTATTACTGGACCAGTCGATCAGCTTAATCGATGCCCAACGTAATAAGCCTGAAGTTTGGAAAAATGCTAATACAATCATCAAGCCAAATAAACTCACTAATACATCATATTTGATATAGGTAAAGTCAAAGCGGCCAAATAGCACGCTTATCATCGCAAGTGATGCTGCAATCACAAACAACATATTCTGCCTAACCCAAATTTTAATTTTATTCATTGTCAATCTCCTCAAATTTGTTCCCTAAAAAAGCCACCTGTCGACAATTCGGCGGTGACTCCTATAATTGCTTCATTATTTTACCAAAAGAAAGCGTAAAGACCTACGAATAAATGATAAATATTCACGGTTCGCTTCGTTAGCTATCTAAGGCATTAATCTAGACGCATACTATTGCCTAAGTATACTAACAAGATGAATAACTCAACAATATTTCGTGGATTCATTTGGGTTTGGCGATGAATTTTCTCTAAACGATAATTTACTGTATTTCGGTGAATGAATAATTCTTCACTGGTTGCTCGCGCATCCAAATTATGCTTAATGAAAACCGCCAAAGTTGCTACGAGTTCATTGTCTAACTGGTCAATCCGTTCAATCAAGACGTCATTCTTCTTCACGCTGTCAGGATTGATTAAATAAAATGGATAATCTTTCACAAAAATCGGTTTATCACTATCGAGTTGCAATAATTTAAAATAAGCCCAACTTTGCTTAATATTGGTGAGACTTTCAGCAATATTATGTCCACTATCCATCCAAAGATTGCCCTCAGCTAATTTCTCAACCTGCTGACGACTAATAACATTCGTATTGACAAAAATCACTTTCGCTTTTTGATAATCAAAAGTTGTCACCTTCAAAACAGAAGCTAATGATTTTATTAAGCGCCCTTCCTTAGATAAGATGACCGTGACAGATTGTGTCAGATCAAGATGATACCTATCCCGAGCAAGCTTCTTGATATCTTCATTGTAAATCCCCTGCGTATTTTTCAGCAGATCTTGCAAAAACATTTCATCCGCTTGTCGCTGTTTCATGGATTGCAGGGTATCCACTTCTTGCTCGATCAGTAATTTAATCATTGAAGATAATAGCTTGGTATAGTTTTGTACTTCTTGAGGTTCGCCTGAAATCCCAACTACACAAATAATTTCTCCTTGGATGGTCACAGGTTCATTAGCACCTTTCCGTACACCACCCTGATCAGCGTGAACTAAGACCTTTGCCTTGCGGTCGAAGGCTTTCTTACCGGAAAAATGAAAACTGCCAATCCTATCTGGGTCTCCACTCGCAATAATGATCCCTTGTCTATCAATAATATTGATATTGTAGGGAACATCTTCCATTAATTGAGCCACATATTTTTGTGCGCGTTCTTTTGTCAAAATGTAATGGTCTTCACTCATTTGAATCCTCCCTCTACACAGACAATTTTATCTCTATACTATCACTCTCATAATATTTTCTGTAGTTTGGGCTAAATTAAAAGTAGCATGTTCAATCAATTCTTCTAGTTGTGCTGCACCTGGTGCCGAAGAAAATACAGCATCAATACCTACTTCATATAATTCGTCAATATCCTCGCCTACCGTACCAGCAATGGCAATGACTTTCTTATCCGGATTTACAGCTTTAAAGGCTTGGGCTATACCATATGGCGTCTTACCAAATTTTGTTTGGAAGTCAATGCCCCCTTCTCCTGTAATACATAGGTCACAACCAGCAGCAAAGTCTTTAAATTTAGCATATTCAACTACAATTTCAATCCCCGTATGCATTTCTGCTTGTGTGAAAGCCAGTAATCCGGCCCCTAAACCGCCAGCAGCACCAGCACCAGGGATATCTTTCACTTCAATTGCTAGGTCTTTTTTCAAAATCTCTGCATAATGCGCTAGGTTTTGGTCCAAAGTTTGAATCATTTCTGTTGTTGCACCTTTTTGTGGACCAAAAACATTGGATGCACCGTCCGGTCCACATAGTGGATTGTTTACGTCAGAAGCGACAATTAATTTAATATTGCCCAAAGCTGGATGTGCCTTGTCTGTTTGAATACTGACTAATTGGTCTAAACTACCGCCACCGTATGAGATTTGTTTCCCTTCAGCATCCAGAAGTTGGTAACCCAAAGCTTGTGCCATACCAGCACCACCATCGTTCGTTGCTGATCCACCAATCCCTAAGATGATTTCCTCAATCCCTTGGTCAATACAAGCGAGCATTAATTGGCCTGTACCAAAAGTCGTTGTAATTAAAGGATTCTTCGTTTGTTCATTTACATAACCGATACCAGAAGCTTCAGCCATCTCGATGACAGCTGTTTTGCCATCACCTAAAATACCATAGGTTGCGATAACCGGTGTGCCCAATGGACCTACCACTTCTAATTGGTGGAGACTTCCTTCAGTTGCATCAACTAGGGATTGTACTGTGCCTTCACCACCATCAGCCATCGGTAAGGATACGATTTCTGCATCCGGTAGTACGCGTTTAATCCCAGTAGAAATGGCTTCACAGGCTTCTAGTGCCGTTAAACTTCCTTTGTACGAATCTGGTGCTACAAGAATTTTCTTAGTCATTGATTCTTCTCCTTTTATCCTTGATTATAGAATACCGTAAATAATAGTGGCAGCAATGGCGATCGAAAGCCCTATAAGCGACTCATAACCGATACATTTCATTCTATCCGCAAATGACATATCCACTGCATCTGCTGAAATATGGAAATATGTACCGTGTGGTAAATGATCCAAAACGACCGCACCAGTATGAACCATAACAGCTGCATTGAATGGCGCAATACCTGTTTGTAAAATAGCAGGTCCGAACGAACCGGTAGCTAGTATCACCCCTGTAGATGTTGAAGCTGTTGCGGCACCCATTAAGATACCAGAGATTGGGGCTAATAAGACGCTTGGTACATTTAAGCTATCCATAATGGCAACAATTTGTGTCGATAAATCAGACGCTGTAATTAAACCACCAATTGCCCCAGCACCAATAATAATTAAGATTGTAGGAGTCATTCTATCTAAACCTGATTTAGTAAAATTAAGAATTTTACCACTTTTTCCCATCACCAATAATCCAACTACTCCAGCAATTGGCAATACGTAGAATGAATCGAAATCTAATCCTGAAATCCCAAAAATCTGTCCTATTGGTCCTAATAATAAAAGAACTACAGCTAGAATTGGCGCAACAAAGGATTTTCCTACGCTTGGTAAACCGGTTGGATTGCTGTCTTCAATTTGAATATCTTTATTACTTGCCGTCACTTTTGTATATTTCGATTTAATCATGTTAGCCACTAAAACAGTCACCAATAAACCAAACAAAGCAGGAATCAATCCACCCATCATAGCCTGAATTGTCGAAATGCCAAATCCTTCTGCGGCGGCAATGGTATTAGGGTTAGGCGAAATAATATTACCGGCTTTCCCGCCTCCAGACAAGGCGATAAGAATGGCTATCTTGGAGTATCCATTTTCTGCAGCTACAGATAGGGCAATTGGGGCAACGATTAAAACTGCCACTGGAATAAAGACCCCTACGCCAGTAATCACCATTGTCGCTAATGCTAGGGCAAATAACGATAATGTGCCCGGCATCTTACGTACAATAAAATTGGCGATAGTCTCAGCAGCTCCCGATTCCATCATTACCCCTGCGAAAACACCTGCAGATAATATGCGAATAACCGTGCCCATAACGCTTTGCGTCCCTGAAATAAGGACGTCTAGTGTCTGAACTAAGTCTGCACCACCTACCAAACAACCCACTACTGCACCAAAAATTAAAGCATAGGTCGGATTCAATTTCATTAAAATCAATCCAATGGCTAAAGCCAATCCTATTATCGCTGAATACCATGGAATTACCATTTCCATCATTTCACTCCTCTATTATATAATTTTATACATTATTTGTTCATGCTTACAGTGAATATATTAGAGAAAATGAAAGCGTTTTACTATATTGGCATTCACAATCATTTTTGTGCATTCTTACAGTTTATGTAAAACTAATAGTCATGATTCACACGAACCTCGCGATACCCCTTAACTTGAAAGTGATAATTTTTTGTGATATTTTGGTGTTAACAATTAGTAGTGAACTTTATTTTTACAGACTTTCTAAAGGATGAGTTGATGGAAGAGTTAGATAAATGGTATTGGATTAGATTTGGATTGACACTTATATTTATTATTTCAATTCTAAGTGGAAATGCCCCATTTAAATTTGTAGCCTCTGTAGTATTGGGTGGCTATTGCATTCTTCAAGCTGGCTACCTTTTATTCCGATATATCAAAAATAAATTTTCAAAATAAACAGTATATTTTAAAGTGAAAGGATGATAAATTTGCTAGGCATGTCTAAAACAAGGCTTTTTATTAGTCTTTGCTTATCTCTATTTCTACTTTTTGGCATCATCACACAAAATAGCCAATTAATGCGTATTGGTAATTTTGCAGTGCTTATTTACCTTGTCATTTTAATCATATATGAATTTGTTGCTAAGCGACGCAAGAAGAAATAATCTTGATACGTGGCTAGAAGAGTTAGGTTTTTAAATTGTAATCATTTTTAAATATATAAAATTAAGACCCAGATTTGGGACGGATGCAAGCGCACATTCATCCCTAGTCTAGGTCCTTTTTGTTATCTTTTATTCATTTTCAACGACAATATCATCCGATAATTCAGCCCAGTGGTTGGTCGGCCCGTGTCCATGTCCGACATCAATACCGTCTTTTATTGCCCCTTGGATAAATTGCTTACCGATGATGATAGCCTCTTTCAAGGCAGTCCCCTTAGCCAATTCCGCGGCTATAGCAGCAGATAGGGTGTCTCCAGTTCCATGGGTATTTTCTGTATCAATTCGTGGACTAGATAACCACATAGTATCCCCATTTTCAAAAAGGACTAGGTCTCTTGCACGCGCAGCTTTAGAATGACCACCCTTAACAATCACGTTCTTAGCCCCAAATCCCTGTAATTTCACTCCTGCCTCCAACATATCCGCCTCAGATTCAATGGATATCCCGGCAATGATTTCTGCTTCTGGAATATTCGGTGTTACCAAAGTGGCAATTGGCAACAACTTTTGTTGGATTGCATCAATCGCATCTTGATCTAATAATTGGTGTCCACCCTTTGCCACCATGACGGGGTCAACAATCAATGGTCCAAAATCCACTTGCTTTAAATTATTCACAACATTTTCAACGTAAGCACCGTTAAACAACATACCTGTTTTGACGGCAGCAATGTTAAAGTCTGCTGCCAGAGAGTCAAATTGGGCATCGATGAAGTCTATCGGTACCGGTAATGATTCCTGTACACCTAAAGTATTTTGTGCAGTTAAAGCAACAACAATAGACATACCAAAGGCTTTTCGGGCTTGGAAAGTTTTCAAATCCGCTTGAATCCCTGCTCCACCACCTGAATCTGATCCAGCAATTGTCACCACTTGTGGCGTTTTATTCACCATTTACTTTACCTCCAAAACTTTTGCTAATTTTTCCCGTAATAGTACTACCCGGTCTGCAACATCATCTGCCAACATAATTTCAGAAACAACTGATATCCCCGCAATTCCAGTCCCTGCTAGTTGACCTATATTGTCTAAGTGAATCCCACCGATAGCCACACTAGGAATTGGTACTTGGCTGGTAATCCTTCTCAATTCATCAAAAGTTACTAGGCTAGAATCCTTCGTTGAGGTTGGGAACATGGCCCCGACGCCTAAATAATCAGCCCCTTGTTGGTGAGCCTCCTCTGCCCGGTCCAAGCTTTTAGCTGACACACCTAAAATTTTATCTGGCCCAATTAATTTACGGACGACGTCTACTGGTAATTCATCGTCTCCTATGTGGACACCTGCCGCATCAACCGCTAAGGCTAAGTCTACTCGGTCATTGATAATCAATGGCACATCGTATTTGTCTGTGATTGTCTTTATTTTTATAGCCCGCGTGTAAGCATCCCGGCTAGTCGCCAATTTATCGCGAAATTGTACAAGGGTTACGCCCGCCTTAACCGCTTCTTCAATTACTTGTAAAAAAGCTTCCTCTTCGAAATCAAATGCATCAGTCACTAAATATAAACGGTAATCCATCATAGTTGGCCTCCCTTGATAGCTGTTAACCATTCATCCGTCTCCAACAATAGGGATAAATTATTTAAGGTTGCTTGTCTAAAATCTGCTAGACCACGGGTTTCTGCATCTGCTTTTTCACCACATAAATTAAAGTAGGATACAGCTAATATCACTGCCTCTGAAACTGGCTGACCCGCGGCTACTAAGGCTGTAATCAAAGCCCCAACAATATCTCCAGTTCCGGTGAAGCGACCAAGTTTGTCTACACCATTTTTCAAATAATAGATATTCTTAGCATCCACCACAATGTCTACTGGACCAGTGGCTAACAGTACCGTATCATTATGGTCTTTAACCCATGACTGCATCGCCTGTCCTAGTTCAATTAAGGCCTGTTGACTGTGGTCATCTGCCCCAGCATCAACACCACGTCCAGTTGATGCTAGGCCGCAGAAAGCCCGCATTTCAGATAGGTTGCCTTTGATGACTGTGGGCTTGAATTCAGCAATTTCATGCGCCAGGTCATTTCGTAAGGGACTAGCCGAAACGCCAACTAAATCCACTACAAATGGTGTTTGGGTAGCCACGGCTGTTTTAGCAGCCAATACCATGTTTTGCATTGACTCTGGTGACAATGACCCTAAGTTGATTAAAGCCCCATCATTTTGCGCAAAGAAAACGTCCATCTCAGCAGCTTGGTCAGCCATCACAGGCGCTGCGCCTATATATAACAAGGCATTGGCCACTGATTCAACTGTCACCGTGTTGGTTAAACATTGAATTAGCGGATGTTTATATAAGGGGAATGGATTGGTAAAGCTAGGTAAAGCATTCAAAGTATATAAATCTATTGTCATAACAATATTCCTTTCATTATTTGGATATTTACGATCAAATCCTTATTTAATTACAGTCTAATTACAATTATTTACGGTTTATCCTACCAAAAGCTGCTATTCCAGCATTCGACACTTCTTGGAAAATAAAAAAATCCCCCTTTTTGTCAGTATTTGACATAAGGGGGAAATAGTTATCCAAATCATTATAAATAACCATTTATAATCGGGTTCCAAAAGTCAGAATTGTCCGATACTTCCCAAAATGCTCCAATAATGTGCCATTATTGTTCGGCTTTTGGTCCAGTACGTCGATTCTGAACGACTTTTGTCTCACCTTGATGGACAATATTTACTACATTTTCCTTCGCCAGTATTAACTGTATCAGGTTCCGTGGGTATAATCTCAGCTTTTCAGCACCCCAAATGTCGCTATGAATTACCTCCATTCAACCAATTTTGGAAATGAATGTCAACCCTTTCATTTCAAAGCTACTTTTACAATAGCCAATTAAAATTGAAGAAATAAATAATCAAAGGTATAATAAGTTGGCTTTGGAAAAAATAGGGGGTTTAAAGATATGAAAACATTTAAAGACTATACAAAAGTCGACATTCAAACACTTACAGATATTTGGAATGATATTTTAACGGATGGTGTCGCCTTCCCCGGTTTAGACCTCTTTTCAAATGAAGCGTTCGAGAAAAAGTTAGCTAGCTATAGCCAAGTGGACGTCTTAACCATAGATGATCAAGTAGCTGGATATTACTTGATTAAGCCAAACAACGAAGGACGGGCTAGTCACGTCGCTAATGGGACTTATGCCGTTGCTAAGGACTTCCGTGGTCAAGGGTTAACGAAAGAACTTGTAGCGCAGTCGATTAAAGCTGCTAAAGAACATGGTTTTAGAGGCATGCAATTTAATGCTGTAGTGGCGGAAAACAAGGCTGCCATTCATACATATGAGAAATTTGGTTTTAAAATTGTAGGCACTATACCAGGCGGATTCCAAGTAAAAGATGGCCGTTATGTCGATATGCATATCATGTATTTAGATTTAACCAAGGCAGATGCCTAAATTAGGTCTTAGGACGGATACATCAAACCCTTTTTCCGATTAATATATAGTCATGAGAAAGGATGATGTGCAATGAAACAAACATCAAAAATGACCTTGGGCAAGTTCGCCAAAGCTTTATTTAATAAAGAAACACCTACCTACATTAAGGCGATTACTGGAATGGCACTCGCTTATACCATCTTCCCAGCTGATGTCTTGCCGGATATCTTCGGTCCATTAGGTTTTGTGGATGATGCAGCCGTTATTGGTGTACTCACAACTGTTGCGATGTCCTTATTAGATAACTATAACGAAAAACAAGCTAATCAAACAGCAAACACGCATACCGACTTTGATCCAAATAAAGTGATCAACTAATAAAAATACCTACCCCAAAAAGCCGTGAACCCTACTACCCCGGGATTCACGGCTTATTTTTGTTACCTATTATAATATTGACTATTTAATGACAGCAAATCCTGATGTCCAAGCGATTTCTTCACGCGCTGCTAAGGTAATTTGTAGGAAGCCCATTGCTTCTAATTCACGGGCACGTGATAATTCACCTGCATCAACAAAGTTTAAGCCGCTACCTTCTAATGCTTGTGCTAAGCTTGCTTTCGCGTCTGCTTCACCAGCTGCTAAAACTGTAGTTGTATTATCGCCCACTTGTTTAGAGGCTAAGGTTGCCCCGAAGTTAGTATTGAAAGCTTTCACAACTTTCGCATCGCTTACTTTTGCTTGAATTTCTTGTGCTGCTGAAGAATCAGCTGGTACAACTAAACCATCAAAAGTTTCAAAGTTTACTGGATTAGTGATATCCACGATGATTTTTCCTGCTAATTCACCTGCATAGTTCGTAAGAATTCCCTCAACAGCTGCATATGGTACCGCCAATACGATGATGTCGCCTAGGACTTGTTTGCCATCTTGCGAACCAATGTAAGTCACTTCATTTCTTGCATCTTGGAATAAACCGCCAATTGCTGAACCCATGTTACCTTTACCAAATATTGTGATGTTTGCCATTTTTCATTACCTCTTTCATTTGTAAGTTTTCTGGTTGCTAGTTTATAAATCTATTTAACCACGAAATTTCACTTACTAAAAGTAGGTACTTTTTCATTAGCTACTTACTTTTTGGTAAGTAATGATGATTAGCAAGGCTTTGTCCGCAAAAATTGTTTAATCTTTTTTTGGATTATTGTCACAAGGTAAATTGCCGTTCAGATAATCGTTCCCCCAAGCTCGCATGGCTTCAAGAATCGGTCTTAAGGTATCACCTAATTCACTCAAAGAATATTCCACTCTAGGCGGTACTTCTGCATATACAGTTCGTTCAATAAGTCCATCCGCTTCCATCTTACGCAAGTTTTCCGTTAATACTTTCTGGCTAATCCCTTCAATAGACCGGTGCAGCTCATTGAAACGGTAAGTCCCTTTCAGCAACTCTCGTATGATGAGCACCTTCCATTTATTTCCAATTAAATCAACAGTTGTCGCCACAGGACATACTGGTAGTTCTTCTTTCGTTAACATGATTTCACCTCAATCGACTTCTATATAGAAGTATCATAACAGAAAAGCATCCGTTATCAACGAGGAAAAGCCTAACATGGAACATCAGCAGCCTTTGAATAAAGGCACTTTTGTATATTACACGTTTAATAAGTAAAAGTACGATAGTCATTGCCGTTTCCCATTTCAGCCGATATAATGTAATGCGATGCACAATTACAAATTATTTTGGGAGATTATTTATAATGAAGAAAAAGAAGTTTAGCTGGTTACGTCTACTAGCCTATTTTGGTTTATTTATCCTATTTATTCTGCTGTCACCGATCATCTTAATCGCCTCACCCTTTGTCGCTTTATACTATTACAAGTTCCAACCCAATGGTAAACGATTTAAATATAGTTTAATGTCCTTCGCCGCTGCCTTGATTGCGATTACTGCTATTTTTGCAACGGACACCGGTGAGTCAGAAGCCAATCAAACACAAGAAGTTGCTTCCTCACAAGAGCTGGATACTGAATCTACTTCCATAGCTGAAGCAGAGGCAGCGTCTAAATCTGCTAAAGATGCTTCTCGTAAAGTTTCCAAAGAAGCTTATGACAAAAAGTTAGCTGCTGAATCGAGCGCTCGACAAGCTTCTTCTAAGAAAAAGGCCCAAGCTGTATCGGAATCTAAGGCTAAAGCCGAAAGTGAAGTAACCAATAAAGCCAAAACAGAATTTTCAAAAATTCGTTCAGTGCCGGCTGGTGAAAGCTACCTGGTCATCAATAACAATGTCCCTTACTTCACAGATACGGATATTTCCTCTACTGAAGCCTATGAATCTTATGGCGAATTAGATAGTTTAGGTAGAGTTACTGCTGCTAATGCTCTTTTAGGTGTAGAATTGATGCCAACAACTGAGCGTGGTGATATCTCAGACATCAAACCAACCGGCTGGCAACAAGCCAAATACGCCAATGTATCTGGAGGTTGGTTATATAACCGGTCGCATTTAATTGGCCATCAATTAACAGGTGAAGATGCGAATGCCCGCAACCTAATGACAGGTACCAGATGGTTTAATACTGAAGGCATGTTGCCTTTTGAAAACTTTGTGGCCAATTACATTGAATCGACAGAAAACCATGTCCGCTACCGAGTAACACCTGTTTTTGATGGTGATAACCTACTAGCATCCGGCGTCTACATGGAGGGGTTCTCCATTGAAGATAATGGCGAAACGATTCAATTTAATATATACGTACCAAATATTCAACCAGATGTAGAAATTAACTACGCAGATGGTTCTTCTGTTGGACCAGAAGGGCCGCGTCAAGATGAAGAATTATCAAACTTAAATCAATCAGATTCAACCCCTCCTTCTGCTGGTGGTTCAGGAAATACTGAAACTTATACAACACCAGCTCCTGCACCAGAACCTGAGCCTGAACCAGCACCCGCTGTCCCTGCTGGTGGTGATGTAGCTAGTATAGATACTAACGGAAATGGTCAGGTAACCATTAAAGAAGCTAAGGCTGCTGGCTTCTCAATGCCAATTTATGCTGATCATTGGTTATACCCATATATGGATGACCGTGATGGTGACGGTATGGTTGGTGAATAATTTACCTTACATAGATTTTATACGTCAAAAAAGGCGAAATGCGCTTTAAAAAGTGCATTTCGCCTTTTAATTTACTTGACTTAAGCTAAGTCTTCACCATTAGATTCAATGGCTTTACGGTACCAATCAAATGAAGCTTTTTTAGATCGTTCTAGCGTTCCGTTCCCTTCATTGTCACGGTCAACGTAGATCATACCGTAACGTTTATTCATTTCACCAGTTGTAAATGATACGATATCAATAATTCCCCATGGGGTATAGCCCATAAGATCAACACCGTCTTCAGCTACAGCTAACTTGATTTGTTCAATATGATCACGTAAGTAAGCAATACGTGCATCATCATGAATTTGGCCGTCAGCGTCAAATTCATCTACAGCACCTAGTCCATTTTCTACAATAAATAATGGCACTTGGTAGCGGTCATAAAACCGGTTTAGTGTATAACGTAAACCGATTGGATCAATTGCCCAGCCCCAGTCACTACTTGTAATATATGGGTTTTCTACTTCATGTGGCACACCACCGTGTACTTTATTAGATGCCTTAATTGGCTCATCTTTATCCACCATTGTAGACATATAGTAAGAGAAGCCTAGGTAATCTACCTTACCATTTTTCAGGATTTCTTCATCACCTTCAAGGAATGGAATTTCGATGCCATCACGTTTAAATTGTTTTAAGGCATAGTTTGGATAGTAACCACGAACTTGTACATCCGGGAAGAAATAACGCATACGCATAGTTTCTTCAGCTAAGAAAACGTTGGCTGGATCACCAGTTTTTGGATAAACAGGCACATGTGAAACCATGGCACCAATTTCAAAGTCAGGATTGATTTTTTTCCCTGCAGCTACAGCTAAAGCTGATGCAACTAAAGTATGATGGGCTGCTTGATACATGACTTGTTCAGGATTTTCGCCTTCCTCTACTGTCACACCCGCATTTGTCCATAAAAAGACAGGGTTTGAATAGTCCATCATATTGTTGATTTCATTGAAAGTCATCCAATATTTCACTTTGTCTTTATAACGCTCAAAGACTGTTTCAGCGAATCGAACAAAGTGATCAACCACTTCACGGTTTTTAAAGCCTCCATAATTTTGAGCTAAATTTAAAGGCATCTCAAAGTGCGTCACAGTAATCACTGGTTCGATATCATATTTTAATAATTCATCGAAGAAATCATCGTAGAATTGTAAACCAGCTTCGTTGGGTTCAGCATCGTCACCATTTGGGAAAATACGTGTCCAGTTGATTGACGTACGGAAAGCCTTTAAGCCCATTTCAGCAAATAATTTAACATCTTCTTTGTAATGACCATATAGATCAATCGCTTCGTGGTTAGGGTAGAATTTTCCTTCCTCAACAGTTTCAGTAATTTCCCGTGGTTTATTGGGTCCACCAGCTACCATTACGTCTGCAACGCTTGGTCCCTTGCCATCAGCATTCCAACCACCTTCAGCTTGATGGGCAGCAATCGCGCCACCCCATAAGAAATCTTTTGGTAATTTTGTCATGTATATAATCTCCTTTTAAAAAACTATTTTGTTAATTCAATTAATACTTGGCCATCTGCAGCATCATTATTCACCTGGATATCTGCATAATCACCTGCATTCGTCACAATCACTGGTGTAGTTGTCGGTTTACCAGCTGCTTTAATTTCATCTAAGTCGATTTCTAGTAAGGTATCCCCTTGTTTTACCCGGTCACCTACTGCTACCTTAGCATTAAATGGCTTACCTTCCAGTTCAACTGTATCTAAACCAACATGCATCAAGATTTCAGCACCTTGAACTGTTTTTAAACCAACAGCATGTTTGGTATCTGCTAATAAAATAATTTCACCATCAGCTGGGGCTAGAAGTAAGCCTTCACTTGGCTCAATGGCTACCCCTTCACCCATCGCGCCTGATGAAAACACTGGGTCATCAACTTGGTCTAAAGGTAAACTTGTACCAATTAATGGTTTTAATAAGGTTTCTTTAGTACCAGCTTGTGTTTCATTTACAAGTGGTGCTTCTGTTGCGTCATTTTTTGTAGCTTCTTCATTTGTTTCTATATTTTCTTTAGCGTCACCAGAAACATCATCACCTAAACCAACAATGAAGGTTAATACTGTAGCAGTCACAAAGGCAACAAGGATACCAATTACATATTGTGGAATTGGTCCATATGCTGGAATAGTAAGGACTGAGTTAAAGGCATAAGCAGTCATTTCTGTACCTAAGGCGCCTAAAACCGCCCCACCTATTGCTGAGGAAATCACTAGGATAGGAATTACACGTTTATATCGTAAGATAATCCCATATAAAATGGGTTCTGTAACACCAGCTAAGATACCTGAAATAGTGGCTGATAGTGATAATGAACGTAGGTTTTGATTTTTACGGTATCGTAAGAATACCCCAAAGGCGATACCCATTTGGGCAAAAGTTGCTCCAGCCGCCATAGCATTTAATGGGTCACCGCCACGATTCAAGTTGTCCAAGGAAATTGGTGTAATTCCCCAATGAACACCCAGAATAACTAAGAATGGCCATGCTGCAGCCATTACCATCCCTGTTAATAGAGATGAGAAATCTAATAACCACAATAAGCCACTAGCAATTAAGTCAGAGAAGAATTGTGAGAATGGTCCAAAGGCTAAAGCAGTTAGTGGCACCATAATTAAAATCGAAAGCATTGGCACAGCGAATAACTGAATGGTATCTGGAATATATTTTTTCAAGAATCTTTCTAGTGGCGCGTAAATGGCGATGGCCACTAACATTGGAAAGACTGTTTGAGAATAATTAGACATGAGTAATGGGATACCCATGAAGCTTAAATTGCCACCAGCTTCTGCAAGAGCTGTAAAGTTTGGCTCTAGTAGGGCTGCCCCAATCACACCAGCTACCCAAGGGTTCACCTTGAAGTATTTACCTGCTGAAATAGCCACAAAAATCGGGAAGAAATAAAATAGCCCATTCGAAGCAGCTTGTAAGACCGCTGCTGTGGTACTTGTATCACTCCACCATGGGAATAAATCTAAAATTGCTAGTAAAGCTTTCACCATACCTGCACCAGCTAAAGCCGGGATTAGGGGTGAAAAAGTACCTGAAATATATTCAAATACTACTGAAACAGGATTCTTTTGTTTCTTTTCACGATCATTGTCCGCTGCTGTTTCTGACGGATCTGCATCCGTTGTCCCACCAGCCTGTACATCTGTATTATTGATAATTTCTGCATAAACTTTAGACACGTTATTACCAATGACTACTTGATATTGGCCACCCTTAGCTTGGGCTGTCAAAATATTCGGGTTATTTTTTAACGCTTCCTCATCAACGATTGATTCATCTTTTAATTGAAATCGTAAACGAGTCGCACAGTGAACTAAGGAATTCACATTACTTTGACCACCAATATGGTCCATTACAAATTTTGCAGTTTCTTTATTTTTATCTGCCATATGTTTGTTTCTCCTTTTATTGTTCATATCTAGGCCAACATAGACAATAATGGTAGCCTTTTCATTTTATGGTCTAATCATACATTGTACCCTAATAATTTGTCAAGTGGCGTATACTTTGAATATACCTTATTTGTTTTTCACAAATTAGAAATTGATGGTCTATTTCCAATTCTTCATTATTCATCCATCTTACTACCATTTCAATATACATTATTTGGTATAATATATATAAATAATCCGTACCCCTTTTGTAGAGGAGGCGTAAACCATGAATAAAGTGATGAAGAAAATCCTGATTGGTCTAGGTATTGCCCTTGTCGCTATAGTAGCTGTTATCACATTGACGCCTTTAAAATATCTTTTTGCACCCGAATTCATGAGACCCTACCATGGTGCTAGTCAGCAGTATCTGAATAAGGTAGAAGCTTTTGAACCCTCTCCGATTGCTGACAAAGAAGACTTGTACAACCGTTACGAAATCATAGCAGATTTTTTTGAGAGAGGGCTCACCTCTGCTGATTACGAAGGCAAACAAGCAGAAGTCACACTAGAGGACATGCACACCCTCTTTAATCAACCTAACGAGATAATTGAAAATCCACAAATTTCAAAAACAGATACCGTCTATCAATATCTCTTTGAAAAAACAACCGTCCACCTACACGCCCAATCTGACATCATCAATGAAATTCTCTATGAAGAGGCATCCGGTCAAACCTATAACCAGCAAGACTTGGATGCTATTTTTCTAGCAGTTGTTCAAAAAGCAGCTAATGCTAACACCAACAATTACGACACCAATACCTATGTGGATTTAGTGGACGAAGCTGTACCGACGAGAATGGTCCGGACTGCAGGTTGGAATATGCCACTTTACAACCTACAACACTTTTATGATGACGGACAATCCGACAAGGGGCCTGAAGATTTTGTGGTGATGAATTTCGAAGGACAAGACGAAGACAATGACCTCAAATTGATCACTCGTCGCTACCGCCAAGCATTTGACCAATTAGACGATAGCGCGCAGATAGATGACAAAATGGCTTTCTTAACTGAGTTAGATGGTACCGGTACAGGTGATTCACTTGAGGATGTGACCAGTTTATATATTCGTGACTATACAGAAGCACTAGGTGATAGCTATACCATGTCCTATGATGTTCGAACCAAGGAGTTACAAGTATCCTGGTTCGTAAAAGATGAAAACGATAGTCTTGATAAGGTCACCGCTATAGTCTCCGAATCCGATATTCAGGGCTTAACAGACCTTGATGATTTAGGAAATCTGCCCGTAAATGAAGCAGAAATTACTTATAATAATGAAGACGAATTATACGCTATACCAAATAGCTTTATCGCAAAATAAACAAAAAAACTGGAAGCCACACTAGCACCCACTAGTTCACTTCCAGTTTTATTTATTCTCTACAACAACCCTTGAATAAAACGAATAGTATCCGTATCAAATGGTCGTCTGATCACACAACCCGGTGTGAGTAATAATTGATTCTTACCTTTAGTATCTTCGATATCTCGAGTAACCTGTGTTTTTAATGCCTCACGGTCATTTGCAGTAATATCCATCCGTTCAATACCACCCATGACAATTTTGCCTGAAGCTTGCAAACCTTCTAATAATTCAGGTTTAGCTTCCCCAATATGCCAATTGATAATTGGTAATGGGTAGTCTTTCAACAAATCAAACATGATATTTTCCCCGTGGATATGGACTGTGTTCATCCAGCCACCATTAGCAGCTTCAATAACTTGTAGGTCGAATGGTTTACCATATTTTTTATAGTCTTCAATAGAAACTTTATCCGTAGAAGACATTTGTGAAGCTAGATAAATACCATCAGCGCCCATTTCGATCGCTTTTTTAGCTAAGGCTGCAGTTGTTTGCGCAATCTTTTCAATTGCCGCTAATAAAATACCTGATTCATCTTGTTCGATATGTTCTCTAAGTCGACCACCTGACAATTTATCAGCAGTGGTAATTGGAGAAAATACTGTCATTAATACGGGTACTTCACCCTTTGTTAAGTTGAGTAATCGTTCTAGATAATCTAATTCTCTTTGTAAAATGGCTGCCTCTGTCAAATCTAATAAAGGTAAATTAGCCCAATCCTCGTAACGATTGATAGGTGTTTCAACGACCTTAGCCACCCCACCCTTTTCGATTTCTGAAAAATCAACTTTAGCACCATAATCTTCAATCGCATACATCCCATTATTCATGGTTTTTAAGAAATCTAGGTCGAAATCTTTGTAAAGGTCATAGGATACTTGCGCAATTTTTTCTGGTTCACGGTCACATTCAGGATAGTGTGTCCAAAAAGAAAACGGCGTTGGTCCTTCATATGTATTCGCTATAAAGCTTTTCATTTTATCTGTTTTATTCATTATAACCACCTATTCAAATGTGACTTTCTTTTCCACTCGATCAAATACGAATTGTAATAACCCACAAATAATCCAATATACGATTGCCGCAGCAACATAGGATTCTAGGTAACGGTAAGATAAAGCGGCCGCATACCGGGCTTGGGTTAAAATATCCACTACGCCGACAGTAAAGGCTAAGGATAGCGCCTTGATATTTTTGATATAAGCATTCATAAACAATGGCGTAACCACGGCTAATGCTTGTGGAATGATGATTTGGCGGTAAGCTTGTTTATTGGTCATCCCAATCGAATAAGCTGCATCAAATTGATCTTTACTAATAGACGCAAAAGCCCCTCTGATATTTTCACTTTCAACCGTCAACTCTAACATGGTAAATGCCACAATAACCATCACAATACTTGGAAAATCTGCAGGATCACTTGTCACACCAAAGAGTGACAAGAATGAACCAGATAACCCTGGTAAAGCATAACGGATAATAAACAAGTGGACAATTAATGGTACCCCACGCATGTAGGATAAGATAATTTCGATAATTTGTGTCAATACTGGGATTTGTTTTCGGCGTAACATGGTTAACAGCCCACCTAAAATAACCCCTAGCACTAAAATGATTGCCGCTAAGCCCATGACACGAGGTACAGCAGTAGCGACTATTAAGATTGTTTCAAAAAATACATCTATTGAAAAATTCATACTAGTCCCCCTAACCTGTAATCATTGAAAAACGGTTTTCAATCTTCTTGTTAACCCAAATAATCACACTAGACATTGCCCAGTAAATCAAGGCAATTGCCACATAGACCTCTACCTGGTAGATACCATAGGAGTTGGCGATTAAAATATCTGCTTGCCCCATTAAATCTACTAAACCAATTAAGAAAAGAAGTGAAGTATCTTTTAATAAATCAATTAAAGCAGTTGTTAATGACGGCAAGGCGATGGGTAATACCTGCGGGAAAATAATGCGCGATAGTCGCTGCCAATTGGTCATCCCAATACTTTTCGCGGCATCTTGTTGGTCTTTACCCACTGATAAATAAGCTGGACGAATAATTTCCGCCATAAAAGCACCATTATAAGCCACTAGTGCAACTGTCGCATACAAGGCTTGATTTCCGGAAGCGACTGGTATATTTAAGGCGCGCAACAAGTAAGGTATCCCATAATAAGCGATGAAAATATGAATAATACCCGGTGTTGACCGCATAAATGATGAGTACACTAGGATAATTTGATTCACTACAGGTAGTTTAGCAACTCTTAATCCCGCAACAATTACCGCTAAGATAAGCGATAGGATAGCTGAAATAAAGAATATATAAATTGTTATGGGTAGCCGGTCGATGAGTGACGGCAAAATTTCTAGAATATATGAGAAATTCAAGGTGGACCTCCTTTACAAAAAACGACCAAGGAATTTTCCTCTTGGTTTCCTCAGTCGTTCAACATGTTAATTGTTCGTTACTTGGTAATCAAAGATATTTTCGCCATACCATTTTTCAGAAAGTTCTTGCATTGTGCCGTCTTCTTTCAATTGCGCAATGGCTTCATCCATGGCAACTTTCAAGTCTTCTTGGTCTTGCCCCATCATAAAGTAAGTAGGGTTCACTTGAACTGGTTCGTCTGCTGTATTCACATTTAAGTCTAGTTCATTAATGATTTCTTCAGCGCCTAAGTTAGATGGCATCACAACAGCATCTGATTGCCCTGAATCAATTGCTTGGAAACGTTCAGAGAAGTTACCAGATTCACCTAATTGAATATCAATTTGCTTGTCAGGATGTGCTTCATTGTAAGCTGTTAATAGGTTGAAAATTCCACCATTTGGTGTCACTGGGTGTAATGTTTTCCCCGGTAAATCATCTAATGTTTGAATAGAGTCATCATCAGCACGCTTAAAGATTTCAATCACTGAAGCCCCAGTATATTCCTCTGGGAAAAGGTACATGCCTTCACGCTCTTCAGTTTTGTATAAGCCACCACCGATAAAAGCGTATTGGCCTGTTTCTAACCCAACTTGCGCTGCTTCAGCATCTACTGATTCAATTTCAAGATTATAGCCATCCATAGCTTCATCAATTGCATTGATGACTTCTACTTCATAGCCGGTTAATTCGCCATTATCATCTGTAAAAGATAATGGTTCAGAGGCATTCTCTACAGCTACTGTAACTGTTTGTTCGCCTGATTCTGCAGATTCATTATTTCCACAAGCCACTAATAATAATGCCGTTGCAGAAAGGAAAAGTGTCTTTAATGTTTTCATCGTTATTCATTCTCCTCTAAATTGAATGGATTCTCAATTTTGTTCACGAAATGTTTGGTTCTTTCATTTTTTGCATCATTGAAGATCTGTTGAGGTGTGCCTTCTTCAACAACCTGCCCTGCTTCCATGAAGACGACTTTAGAAGACACATATTTGGCAAAGTCCATTTCATGTGTCGCAATAATCATGGTTACACCCGACTTAGCAATCTCTTGTAAGATTTTCAATAATTCAGCTGAAC
The DNA here is from genome assembly GCA_041223225.1 of Aerococcaceae bacterium 50-4. Classification (GTDB taxonomy): domain Bacteria; phylum Bacillota; class Bacilli; order Lactobacillales; family Aerococcaceae; genus Aerococcus. The sequence continues at coordinate 22,352 of JBCLPQ010000009.1, read as the reverse complement.
GCTCTGGGTCTAGTGAGGAAGTTGGTTCATCTAACAACATAATTTCAGGTTTTAAAGCTACTGAACGGGCAATCCCGATCCGTTGTTGTTGCCCACCGGACAATTCACTTGGATAGGCGTCTTGTTTTTCTAACATACCCACTTGAGCAAGTGCTTCCTTACCGATTTTATCTGCTTCAGCCTTATCCATCCCTTGGACAACGATTAGACCTTCAGTGACATTTTCTAAAGCTGTTTTATTTTTAAATAAACCGTAGTTTTGGAACACCATTGCTGTTTTGCGACGGATATCTAAAATATCTTTCTTAGATGCATTCGTCACATCTACCGAATGGTCGTCCATTTTAATTTGCCCTTGGTCAGCTGGATCAAGGAAATTAATTGTTCTCAGTAAAGTTGTCTTACCAGTTCCAGAAGGTCCGATTAAAGCAACCACTTCACCATCGTTTACTGTTAAATTAATGCCATTTAGTACTTTATTATTTTCATAAGCTTTTTGAATATTAGTGAGTTGAAGCATTTTCAACCTCCTCATACTTGGATTTTTAAATAACACTCGGTCAATTATACTATTTTTCGATCAAGATACCTACCAACTTGCTTAATAGATTTGCGATCAATTGCGATCTATTCTTGGTAAGAATACCATATTTCATTCGATTTTAAATATGGCCCTTGAATATGTTTATTTAATCATATTAGTAAGGGACTGTCTATATTTCTACAAACAAAAAGTAACCTTCCTATCAAACGAAAGATTACTACTATAGCTTATTTCAATGTTTCCTCAATTCGCGCTAACTGATTTTGATAGTTTGCATAGACACTGGTAAACCGGTTGTCATGTTTGTCATCCCAAGGTTTTGGCCCACCACAGAAATGAAGAATAGAGGTATTTTTCATGACCCAATGAATGTCATGTTGGGCCAGACTTTTGGTGAAGTATCGCATATACTTACGGGTATCATAGTTCCAAATTTCTTCGGGAATCTCCTTGGTATATTTCCCGTATAAGCGGTTTAGAATATCTTGGTCTGGCAAGATTAATAAGAGATTATATTTTTCAATCATCGCCTGGATATCAGCCCATTGGATAATATCACGTGCCATCTCTAAATCAATGACCATCACACCGGAATTATAATAAACATGGTCAACGTCAAGCCGCATTTGATTGACTCGAGTAGAAACATCCGTTAAACCCACGTGTGTTGCTGCGGCAAGCATTTGCCCATCTAAATCTAATTGCCACAAGTCGATTAGTGGGTTGATGACTAAAATATCTGGATCTAAGTATATGACACGCTTCATTTCTTCCGGCAAAAAGGCACCCGCAAGCAATCTAAAATACATTTCTTTTGGATAACGGTCTTCGGTTTTAGCGCTATCCCACTGGCTGCCGTCAATCTTAATCGCTTCAAAATCAAACTGTAAATAATCCATCAGCTCTTTTAAACCACGGATACTTTCACGGGAAATGGACTCGTGAATCAACCAGATACGAACCTTTTGCCCAGGATTATTTTGCCGAATAGAGGTTAAGGCTACCTTCAAGGGCGGTAAATACCCTTCATCTACCGTAAATAATAATTCAATTTGCTCATCCACATGCATTCTCCTTCATTTCCTTCTAAATATAAGAATAATATTAGCTTTATTATCCTTGAAGCATTTGAATCACAGGTGATCTTTTTCTTAAAAATAAGTAAAATCCCCCAAGCTAGACCTAGTCTTGAGGGAAGTACTTTTATGCAAAATGAATAGCCGTTTCTTGATTTAACAAGAACGGGCGGTAGTAAGCGAATGTACTCGCTAATGGCAGTAAATCTTCAGCTAAATCTAAAGCTAAATGTTCTTTTAAGTAGGCCTTACGGTTCTGGATGCGTGTCCACAATTCAGGTTGGTCAGCTTGGATTTGTGCGCGCAAGTCTGCATCCGCAATGGCAATCGTTGACTCAGCCGATACACCATTGTGCCCTGCTTGTGATGGAATAAAGTCGAGTTGGAAAATCATCCCACTTTGAATAGCCGCATCAGAATCTTGATAGAATGGTGAACTTAACCATTCTTCATCTGCTACCAAGTGTCCTGGGCATAGGTTCCAGCCATAGGTAGACTGCGGATAAAAGTCGCTAAATTCACGGTAGAAGTCGCCACCCTTTTTCCCGATTTCTAAATGGTCTATCCACCATTTATAAGCTGAGAAGTATGGGAAAACGACATCCTCCAGGTAGCCAGGATCGCGGTCAGATAGCTGGTTCTCGTCAGTCACTGCGTAACCAGAACGGCTGGACAAACCACCTTTATAGGCTACTGTAAGGGCGACTTTATCGCCTTCAGTTAGTATATTATCAGTTGGATATAAGTTAGCGCCCTTAAAGCGGTCGCCAAAGGCTGCAATGGTCACAACAGAAGGATACTGACCGTCACGGTTAAGGATATTCCCTGCCTCTAACTCACTTTGACCGATTGTTAGATTGTTCATGGCTTCAAGTACGGCATCAGAAGCGAGCGATGCCCCGTATTCATAGCGGGCGATTTCTTCGGTGTTATTGGTCACACGCGCCCCCTCTTTAGGGTGCATATACAATTGCGTGGCGTTAACTAGCTTATCCTTACCATATAAGGATTGAATCCCGTCTACAATAAAGGCTGGTACAGCGTGATGCCCATGGAAGTTGGTCATATCATTAGATAGCAGTTTCCAATCGACTAAACCAATTCGTTTAGACGCATCTACTTCAGCCTCATTTAGATAGTCCGCAAAAGTGCGGCTGTAGTCCATTGGTTGATTAGGTAATGAGAAGAATGGACATAAAATCCCTTCACTTTGAGTCCGTGACATGCCGGTTTTATTAAAGTTTTCATTACCTAATATCAAGGTCGATGTCCCGTCTTGGTTCAGAATTTGAAGGCCTTCTTCAAAGCGGGGAATGAAACCAGTAAGGTATTCAAAGTTCGACCCGTGTTCCTTATCCGCATAAATCATCAAAGATGAGAAATCATATTTTCGCATTAAGGCTAGAACTTTTTCTTTACGCTCAGCAAAAGTGGCGTCAGATAAAATAATGGGTTTACCAGCGTTATCTGGTTTTGGCGGTTGGGTTTGTTTATACTTCATCGTCATGTAAACTCGCTCCTTAGATGTTTTGCGCATGTATAATCAAAAGACAATGATGAATGCGCTTTATTTTTCTCAACATCCATCTTACCATGTTTGTGAATTAAAGCTAGTCGAATGGTATTTAGATCTTCTAATAAAAGCAAAAGTCTGACAAGAATTAGTGGCTTCAACTAAGCCTATTGCGTTTAATTTACTGGATTTGCTTGATTGCATTAAATAAGTTGATCATTTCAATGGCGTTGGTTGCGTAGGTAAAACCAAGATTACCGGCCTTAGTCCCTGACCGTTCAATGGCTTGTTCGATGTTTTCAACGGTTAAGACACCAAAAATCACCGGTAATTTATGGGTAAGGCCAACTTGACTGACACCACTGGAAGCCTGGTTAATCACAACGTCAAAGTGGCTGGTCGCACCTCTAATCACTGCACCTAGGGTAATAATGGCATCATATTTACCCGTTTCAGCCATCGTCGCTGCCGTTAGTGGAATTTCATAAGCACCTGGCACCCAAGCCACGTCGATATTTTCAGTGGGGACTCCGGAACGTGTTAAACCGTCTTCACAACCACTTAGCAGACTTTTGGTTAAGAAGTCATTGAAGCGGGCAATGACAATCCCTATTTTAATGTCTTCACTGTTGTATAGTTGTCCTTGAATAATGTTCATTTATATTTCCTCCGTTTATGCTACAGTCTATAAATCTAGTAAGTGGCCCATTTTGACCTTTTTAGTTAATAAGTAATTTTCATCATCCGGATTGGCTGCCATTTCTATAGGAACCCGGTTTTCAACCGCAATACCAGCCTCTTCTAATTGGGCAATTTTATCTGGGTTGTTGGTCATCAAGTCAATCGACGCTACCCCTAAATCTTCCAGCATTTGGGCAGCCGTATGGTATTCTCTTAAATCATCCGGCAAACCCAGGGCATGGTTGGCTTCAACCGTATCTAGCCCTTCTTCCTGCAGTTGGTAGGCTTTGATTTTATTGATCAAACCAATCCCGCGGCCCTCTTGTCGTAGATATAATAAAATACCTTGGCCAGCTTCGTTGATGTTTCGCAAGGCCTCATGTAATTGTTCCCCGCAATCGCACCGGTTAGATCCTAGCACATCGCCAGTTAAACATTCAGAGTGGAGTCGCGTTAACACATGCCTTTTGTTGGATATATTGCCTTTAACTAAAGCAACATGTTCTTGATTGTCAATATCATTCACGAATGTGTGGATGGTAAAGTCCCCAAATTTCGTGGGCATTTTAGCTTGAGATACATGATGGGTATGACGCTCATTAGCCCGTCGATAGTCTTGAAGGGCTTGAATTGTAATCACTGGTACTTGCCATTTTTCCGCTTGTTTTAATAATTCATCCTGGCGCATCATCGTCCCATCTTCACGCATGATTTCTACACATACACCGATTGGATTCAGTCCTGCTAGTTGCATCAAATCAACTGTCGCTTCCGTATGGCCGTTCCGTTCAAGGACCCCATTAGCCTTTGCGACCAGTGGGAAAACGTGTCCCGGACGGTTAAAATCACTGGCTTTAGCATTTGGGTTGGCTACTTCACGCATGGTTAAACCACGTTCAACAGCCGATACACCTGTGCTAGTATCTTTATGGTCGATCGACACCGTAAAAGCTGTTGCATGTGGGTCTGTATTGTCGTCTACCATGAGTTGTAAGTTTAACCTATCGGCTACTTCTTGGCTCATTGGCTGACATATCAATCCCTTGGCATGCGTTGCCATAAAGTTGATGTTTTCTGTTGTTGCAAATTCTGCTGCACACACTAGGTCCCCTTCATTTTCCCGATTTTCATCATCTAAGACCATAATAATCTGTCCTGCTTTCAAGGCTGCAAGTGCTGTTTCAATTGTCGCGAATGTCATTTAAACACGCTCCTTAGTGATCAATTTTTCGATATATTTACCTACGATGTCATTTTCCAAATTAACGATAGTGCCGACTTGGTAGTCTGAAAATATCGTCTGCCCGTTAGTGTGTGGGATAATCGATACCTTAAAAGTGTCTTCAGATACCGCTGCGACGGTTAAACTCGTCCCATCAATGGCGATTGACCCCTTCATAATGATATAGCGCATGATGGTTTCACTCGTTTGAATGGTGTACCAAGTCGCAATACCATCAGGATCGATAGCCGTAATCATGCCCGTGCCATCAATATGCCCACTAACCATGTGGCCACCGAATCTTGCATTAGCTGACATAGCCCGCTCCAAATTCACTTTGGTGTTTTTGGAAATACCAACTAAAGAGGTTTTGTCGATGGTTTCTGGCATCACTTCTACTTGAAAATTCGTGGGCGTGAAATGAGTAACTGTTAGACAAATTCCGTTCACTGCTATCGAGTCACCTAGATTGATATCGATCACTATTTTTTCCGAAGCAATGGTCAAAAGGAGCCCTGCATGATTGTTGATGTTCTCGATACTTTCAATGCGGCCAATATCTTCAATAATGCCTGTAAACATTTAACCCACCCTACTTTCTATCAAAATATCGTCGCCTAAATTGATGACTGCTTGGATATACGTCGCCATTGCCTGGTCCATCTTTGGAAAACCAAAACCATTAATTGGACTAAACCGGTCCAGGCCACCAATGATTTTAGGGGCGATATAGGTATGAATTTCTTGGATTAGATTAGCTTCTAGTAGAGAGGCGTGCAGTTTTGAACCACCTTCAACATAAATGGATTGAATATTTTCTTGGGCAAGTTGTGCCATTAAATCCTGCAAATCTAATTGGTTATTCTTGGCTTTCACTAGTAAAATCTGGCATCCAGCTTCTAGATAAGGTCGGTGGTCGTTTGGATTTTTATTGGTCGTTGCAATAATAGTTGGTACTTCCTTAGCTGTTTTCACTAATTGACTAGAAAGTGGCAATCTCAAGGCCGAATCACAAACAATACGGCTAGGATCTAGCCCAGTAAAGTTGTCAATTCGAACAGTTAACATGGGATCATCTGTGATTGCCGTACCAACCCCAATCATAATAGCTTGATTGGCATGCCGTTGGTAATGGACATGCTGACGAGCCTTTTCACCACTAATCCACTTGGCATCCCCTGTGTAGGCAGCAGTTCTGCCGTCTAGCGTCATAGCGTATTTCATAGTGACATAAGGTTGGTTGTGGCTCATAAAGTAATTGAATTTACGATTCAAATCTTGGCTGTCTTCAGATAAAAGACCAACTTCCACTTGGATATGGTGGTCTTTTAAAGCTTGAACGCCTTTACCGGTAACTAGTGGATTGGGGTCTGTTGTAGCGACGATTACCTTTTCAATGCCTGCTTTGATAATAGCTTCGGTGCAAGGTGGCGTCTTACCAAAATGACAACAAGGTTCAAGGGTGAGATACATAGTGGCGCCTGTGGCGTCATGTCCCTGTTCAGCAGCGTCCTTTAGTGCCTCTCTTTCCGCATGGAGACCCCCATATTTTTGATGGTAGCCTTGACCAATGACCTGATCATTTTTCACGATAACAGCGCCAACCATGGGATTGGATTGCGTCCAACCCTGGCCTAGTTTGGCCAAGTCTAGCGCTTTTTGCATATAGTCTTTCATTCACTCATCCTTTCTTTAAACAACAAAAAATCTAGTCAGAGTGACGAAAAAAGCCCTAGAAATCAGATTTCTAGGGCACACAAATAAACTATATAACTATAGTATTCGTTTATTTTGATTCTACTCTTCTTCCATCCAGACTTTACTGTCGGTCTCGGAATTACACCGAGTCAGCCCCTAATCAAAGGAGGTCGCGGACTTTACCGCCGGTCGGGAATCACACCCTGCCCTGAAGATTTTATTTGAATGTTTATAAGGAGATGATACGTCATCAATTTGAAAATGTAAACCCTTAAGTACTTTTTAGTTTGAAATATATACTTTAGTATATTTCTAATAGAAGTGATGTATGCAGTGTAATTGTGTAGCATGTTAACTAAAATAATATGATATGAACAAAAAAATTGATAAACTATAGCTAATATAAGGAGGAACTTCCATGACCGATACATTTGACTATTTAAATGAATTTCAAGATTATGAAAATATTGGAGAGAGGCTTAACGTCTTGTGGGCTGACTTTAACCACACAGTTACCGAACTGTCCCTATACCATTACCCCGACGATACAAATATGAATAGTTTATTGAATGCTTACACCAAGGATAGCCTCCTTTACTTATTAGAATACGGCGGTTACGGCTATTCAATTGACCGATTAAAGAATTACAAAAAAGCGATTGTAGTAGATACTGTCCAAAATTTTATGGAGACTACTTTACAAGTTAGAATTGCTTCTTTATCAAGCAAAGAAATCAAAACTCTGAAAGCTTTTCTTGGAGATACCCTAATTTTAGATTCAAAGGATGGTATGTATTTTCAAACTGAGTTATTGCCTAAAACAACCAAATTAGGCTTAACCCACATTAAAATTGTAGATAATTACTTTAGCGTGATTATTCCAGATGAAGTACGGGAACTCATATACCGCTACAAGGAAGTTAAGTTGGCGAATAGAGCCTTTCTAAAACAAGTTGATTATATGAAAGAAAAAGTCAATGCTGCTGCTAACTTATATGGTTTTATCCCAACCTCCACTTTTATTAAGTGGACAATAGATGACCAAAATATAAACCCACCTTTTGAAAGTAATCTTTTTACTGAGCCTTGGTTAATAACGCTCGTTTCTTTAACCTGTTTTTCACAAAATCATTATTATATCGGCGACTTAACTTTTGCTTCAAACAAATTTCAAAATTTCAAGGAAGTGGTGGCGTATCATGGCCTATTAGCAAACCGACCTGATTTCGATCCCTACATACCCACACCAATTGAAATGAAACGGTTTAGTAGAACCACTTTTAATACCAATAGTGCCATTTATAGAAACTTCACCAAGGAATTAAAAAAGGCTACAGACAACTATTCGATGATGTTGACATTTTTTACTAGTGAATTAATCAAGGGGACTTCGCCTATAGACCTTTTTAAATTTGCCAATGAGAAGCGTCTATTAATTTATGACTCTGAAGAGAATGCTGAGAATTTCATTTCTAGTTTGATTGCTTTAAGCAATGATACTCGGATGTGGTTAAATAGAGGTCATAAACCTTCTGAAATATTCGGTTAAAAACCTAGCTAGGTCAGTGTGATTGCTGGTCTAGCTAGGTTTATTCTTTGTTATCACCCAAAAACTTTTCCCTATTTTCAAGCCGAGTGGGTAAAGGTTTTAATTTATATATACATTTAGTATGAGCTTATGCATCTAATTGAGTCTTCAATTCTTCAAATACTGTATCAGCACCCACACCTGTTAAGAGTGGTACCCCATTAATAACTTTCTCTTTAATAGAATCCGGCACTGATGTTGTACTGATAACTGCATCATAATCATCAATATGATCAACTTCACTAGCAACTTTAGACTGTGTAATTGTAACGTCTTTATCTAATCCATTATCTTTTAACCAGTTATTTACTTTTCCAGTTACTAATGTTGACGTTGCAATCCCAGATCCACACATGATAAGTAATTTTTTCATTTTCAAATCCTCCTAATTACTGTTCAGTTTTATTTACTTTAACTCTGTTTACGTAATATAGTCCACCTAATCCGATAAGTAACAATAGTCCAGTTACTACCCACGGTAAGTATTGCGCTCCTAAAACATAGATAAGAGTTGGCCATAAACCACCTTCAATTAAAGCAGTAATACTAGTATTACCTGCTAGGTCAAAATTTGCCGAAGCTGCTGCTCGCGTTACTAGTGGGGCAACCCATGATGTTGTATAAAGAATTGAAACCATATAGATTGTTCCACCAACAACAGAACGAATAATATTTCCTTTAAACACCGGTACCATCAGTGCAATAGCATATGGAATTGTTGCTATATCGCCTAAAGGCATAGTTTTATTGCCCGGTAGAATGAAAGCTAAAATTAAAGTGATTGGTACTAGAATTAATGAACTTGAAAGAACCGCTTGATTACCTACCGCCAACGCTGAGTCCATCCCTACATTTAATTCTCTATCTGGAAAACGTTTCTTAACAAATTCGTTTGCCGCTTCTGAAATAGGGGTTAACCCTTCCATTAAAAATGAAACCATTTTTGGCATCAAGTACATAACAGCTGCAGTCGTCATCCCAACGTTTAAAGTATCACCAATTGTATAATTAGCTAATAAACCGATTATAATACCAATGATAAGTCCCATTACTGTGGTTTCACCGAATACACCAAATTTTTTCTGGATAGCATCCGAATCAGCTTCAAGTTTATTAAATCCTGGTATACGATCAAAAATCCAATTTAATGGCAATGCAATCAGAAAACCAGGAGCAGAAGTACCATGTGGGAAACTAATATTTGGTAGTCCTAACTCTTTCTCAACATATGGCTGAGAAAGATCCCCAATAAAGTAAATCAATACCATATAAGAAACAATTGTGAAAATCCCTAGTGTAAAATTGCCAGTAACTGCATATACTAGTGATCCTACGAATGCACCATGCCATAAATTCCATACATCGACATTTAGTGTTTTTGTTAAACCAAATATTAATAGGGCAATATTAACAATAATACCAATTGGAATTGCCATTGTACCCAAAATTGTTCCATACGAAATTGCAGATGCTGCTGGCCAACCGATATCAATCGTTGTTAAACTTAAATCAAATCTTTCAACCATCGCTTGAGTAGCAGGAGCAAGTACATCCCCTAACATACCTAAAACTAGGTTTAATCCAATATACCCAATACCAACTGTGATTGCTCCAGTAAATGCGCGTCTTGGCTTCGCACCTAACAGAAGTCCAATAATAAAAAGTAATACAGGTAACACTACTGACGCACCAGTGTTTACAATATTCTGAATAATTTCTAACATTTTTTTATTCCTCCCACATTATTAGCTGCTGACTTCCTTAATAAGAATTTTTTCCAATACTTCCTTATCTTCATCCGAATTGTTCAGATGATTTATTTTTTCCATCACCTCTGTATTCTGGAGCAATTCCATTAATTTTTGTAAAATATCTATCTGACTATGAGCCTCTTTTAAAGCTAAAATAAATACTGTATTAACTTCTACCGGTATATCTTTGGATGCCATCTGTACAAACTTAACTGGCTCATGTAGGGTCATCACTCCAATTTGTGGTTTAATAACATGCTCAACATCCGTATGGGGAATAGCAATCCCATAATTTCCAAATGAGATACCAGTTGGGAAATCCTCCTCTCGATTCAGAACTGCTTGTTTATATGAACTTTTCACAATACCTAATTTTTCTAATCTATCAGATAAATACTTGAGTACGTCACTACTTGACTTCAGACCCTGAACATCTAATTCAAAAACTTTTTCATCAAAAAACATATACATCCACCTTCATTTTCCAAGCAACAACATTTCTTTGATTTCTTCTACACTCATTACTCTTAGAAGCTTACAATTTTTACCTATAGATAACTTTTGAATTATACTTCTTACTTCATCTAATTCTGATTCATTGTTATTCTCTCTAACTAAAAGAATAATTGCCGTATCTATAGTCATATCTTGATACCATTTAATAAAACTTCTTGGTATATTAACAACCACAATAACACTTCGAGTTATATTCCTACTAACTATATGTGGCATAGCTAATCCTTCAGCAATAATTGAACACCCGTCATTCTCTCTTTCTATCAATTCTTCTCGTAACAATACGCCATCCAAATAATAATTATTGCCAATTTCTTTGATAATTTTTTCAAAAAATTTTGTTTTATTACTATCTCCAGCATACGTACAATAATGAAAATCTAAATAACTACTCATAATTCAAATCCTCAATAATACTGTTAATCCTTTCCTGATCATCAAATGTTAGCATTGCACTGATAACAACTTTAGGAACCGCAACCGCTTTCTTAATTTTCACTGTACTGATAATCAAATCAACATTTTGATAAGTACTTGGATTTTCATATAATTGCTTGGTTGAAATTACATTCACTATATTTATATTCTTAAAATTTTGATCTATCTTGGATTTAAGTAGTTCAGAAGTACCGATTCCTGAAGTACAGACTATCAAAACATCTATATAGTTAGGATTTTCCTCTAAGTATTGCGCGAAATATATACTAATAAAGCCAATTTCATCCTCATTTACCTCTGATAAATAGAATAATTCAGACATTTGTAAAGAAGTGCTTTGCACAGCTTTAAAAACTGTTTCATATTCATATTTTATTTGATCTAACAATGGATTTTTTACATAAAATCCATTATTAAGCCTATTTAAAAATGGCTTAATATGATGATAAAGATTACTCCTCAATTTGCTACTATTAATACTAATATTTAAATAAGAACTTATCATTTCTATATAGTAATCAACTATGCGAAGAACCTTCTTATCAGCTAATTGATCTTTTTCAAACTCACCTTGGAACCTAGATGATATTAAATATTGAAATAGGAAATACTCTTCCTCTTTAGGTATATTCTTATTTAGGAAATGTTCTAAATTAGTGATAATCTCTCTTATCACATTATAGATCGAGTGGTATTCAACCATTTCTTCCTCTTCACTTTTAGAAATTTCCATATCATAACTGAAATTGGCCTCATCTGAAGTCTGATACCGCTTTACCAATATATAAATATGTGAAAAGATATTAATATTATATGGGTAAGGTAAGATACTATTTAAACGTTTCTCAATAATATTGATTTGTTTCAAAACAAACGTGGCAATGTACTGATCAAACAAGCTATCCTCAATATTATTTTCTAAAGATTCCACATATAAATAATTTTGCTGAAATAATCTACCAATAGCTTTTCGGATATCCTTTTCCTTACCAATTATTTTTAATAATTGTCCATTTCTTATTAACTTTAGGTTCATTTGCTCTATCGATTTTTCCATCAACTTTATATCTAGCCTAATTAAATTATCACTTATAAAAAAATCTTCATATAAGACAGGAATTTTTCTTTCTGTTGGAGAAGCTATCAATAGGTCTTGCATAATATTATTTCTACGTTGAGCTGGGGTCATATTTGCTATGTCATTCACTTCGGAAACTGAAGTTGACACTTTATTAATATGCGTTATTTTATAGCCTTTTCCTTTCTCAGAAATAATTTCTATGGGAAGTTTATCATCGTTGTTTATTTCTTTAACTGTCCTATATATTGTTTTTTCTGAAACTTCTAAGGATTCTGCTAATTCAGCCGCAGTTACAAATTCGATATTATTTGAAAGTATTAATATCATAGCGTCTTTTCTTTCGTCCGCTTTACTCATTTCCCCACCTCCTTTGCCTAAATACAGTATATCATCAATCTTTGTAAGCGTTTTACAAAAAAATGTCCCCTTAAGGGGACATTTTTTCTATTCTCCAAATACTGTAACTAAACACTTTCTATCTCTTGGACGAGTGATATCAAAATCTACAAAATATATGTAACCAGTACTTCCTAGAGTAATTGTCTTATCCGTAAGATCAAATGTCTCACTTGAACCAATTAGTGTTGCCTTCAGATGTGCATCACCGTTCCATAAATATCTGCGATCACCATTTGGTAGATAGTCATCAAGGTTTCCCCAAGATTCGACCGCGCGATAATGCTCTTCACCTGGATAATTATAAGTAGAAGGACTCGTATGTTTCGGAAATATTTTTTCTAGACCATTATTCAAATCTACTTGTAAGAAATCAAGACCATTTTCATCTATATCGTGACTAAATTCTTCATAGAATACTGCACAGGTAGTATGCGGACTAATCACTGTAACTAATCCGTTTGTAATATTGCTTTGATTCACTATTTCCTTCACTTTTTCAGTTATATCTAAATATGAAGTAATTCCCTCATCAGAGTGTAAGTGTAAGGTTTCTTTAAATACAGTCATATTAATTCTCCTTCAAATTTCTCTTACTTCCTTCTAAAGCAGCTTCAATCATATCCTTCAACATTTGTTTAGGATTTTCTGCCTTAACTATACCACTGGTACATCCGGTTCCATCGGCCCCTAACTGAATTGTTCTAAATACATCCTCAGGTGTACTAATACCTGCCGCCTGCATTACTAAAACATTACTATTAATTTCTTTAATTGCAGAGTTTGTACTATGGATATATTCTTCGTCACTTGTCTTACCAGTACCGATAAGTTCCGTAGGTTCACATAAAATTATAGTTGGATTTAGAACTGCAATTGCTTTGGCTTCTTCAATTGAATCAGCACATACTATTGTCATTATTTCGTTTTCCTCAGCTAATGAAATAGCCTGAGTTAGTTGATTAAGAGTCATAGGCTTTTCAGCATGATTAAGAAATGTTGCTTCTGCTCCCATATTCTTAATTGACGCTGGTAGCACAGCCCCCATTCCCCGACCTGGTTGAATTCCATCAATATGTTGAGCGGTTACAATAACATTTTCTGTCTGACTTGCTATTGTTGAGATATCAGCATATGGAGCAGTTACAAATATGGATAGCTCTGGATATTTTTCTGCCTCTTTATCCGCTATTATGGCTAATTCTAATAAACTCTCCCCATACAGATACGACTTAGGATTAAAAATAAAAAAAGTATTTTGTAGTTTGACCATATCATAACCCCCTATAGTATTGACTGAGTATTAAAGACATCGAAATAATGATTTAATGTTTGTTCCATTGACTTACTAGCTAATCTTTTCATTTCGATATAGTCTTTTACATTAGAATTTTGAATAGCTGCATAAGCTCCATTAATAAAATCTGAATAAATATTAATTTTATTTATTCCATTTATAGCACATCGTTGTAAATTTTCGTCCCCTGTTGATGACCCTCCATGTAAAACTAAGGGTATATCTGTTCTTGCATTAATTTCAATTAACCTATCAAAATTAATTTTGGGCACACCTTTGTATACACCATGAGCCGTTCCAATCGATATAGCTAGAGAATCAATATTTGTTTTTGTAACAAATTCAACAACGTCATTTACCTCAGTATATACAGAATCTGTAATCTCAAACGATTCAGAAAAATCATTAGCACCAACATGTCCTAATTCTGCTTCCACCGTCACATCATATTTATGCGCAAAGTCTACTACTTCTTTTGTAATAGCTATGTTTTCTTCAAAGGGTTTTTCAGAGGCGTCAATCATGACAGATTTGAATCCTAATTTAATTGCTTTAAAGATAAATTCAGGATCACTACCATGATCTAAATGTAAAGCTACTGGAGTTTCAACTTTTTCAGAAAAATAATTTCCAATTATTGCAGCTTCTTCAAGAGATAGAATTTCTTTGTGTGACTCAGCGTATGCCAATATCAATGGGAGTTTACGAGATTCTGCTACTTCTGTATATATTCGAGCGGACTCTAAATCTATAAAGTTAGTAGCTGGTATAGCAAAATTTTGTTCTTGAGCAATTTTAAACATTTTTTCAGTATTAACTTTCATTTTAAAACCTCCAAAATTATATATCTACACATTAATTGTAAGCGCTTATAAAGTGTTATTCAAATATAATTTTACATTTGTTATAATAATATCAAATGTAAAATTATTTGAAGATTCAAAGGAGTTCTTTTCAAATGTATGATCGAAGCGAATTATTAGTTCAGGTTGCGACTTTATATTATGAAAGCAATTTAACCCAGATGCAGATCGGTAAAAAAATACACTTATCCAGACCAACGGTATCCCAATTATTGAAGGAAGCTAGAGATACAGGAGTAGTAAATATCACAATTAATCATCCTAATTCGAAGCAAATGCTAGACCAAGAAAGAATATCTACTCACTATGCAATTAGTAGCACTCACATAACTGACAGCTCGTTTTCTGAGGATGCTACAAAGAATAAACTAGGATCACTTTGTTCAGCATACATAGAATCTCGGATTTTGGATATTAATTCAATTGGGATTGGATGGGGAAGCTCTCTGTACCACTTCGTAGAATCTGCTAATAATATAGTAAGCGATAACTTGAAAATTGTTCCATTAATGGGTGGTGTAGGTATGACCAACATTAAATTACACGCCAATCACTTAGCATTTAAATTATCTGAAAAATATCAAGGAGATGTAACATATTTCTATGCTCCAGCATTTGCAGAAAGTAAAAAAATGAAAGAAATGTTTGAATCCTCTCAACAATATAAAGAAATATATCAGAAAGGATTGGAAGTCGACATTGCTGTAATCGGTATAGGAAATCCTTTAAATTCATCAACTTATAAACAACTGAACTATTTTTCAAAAGAAGAGTCTAAAGAATTAGAAAATAGTAAAGCAATCGGCGACATTCTCGGTAGCTTCTTTGACTTAGATGGCGCCCCTGTCTACACGTCTGTCACTGACAGGATGCTAGGTATTTCTATCACTGATTTACCAAAAATCAAAGAAAAAATTATTATTGCATCGGGAGCTGAAAAATTTAAAGCCATAAGTGTACTTTTAGAGAAAAATTTAATTGACCATTTATTTATCGATCAAGAAATAGCAAATTTGTTATTGGAAAAAATTGAAAGTGAGACTCGCGCTTAAAAATTCTATTTTACATCTATATAAAAAAGTCGTTATGCTTGAACATAGCGACTTTTTTAATACTGATTTCGTATTGAAATCAGTTTAAGAAATAATCGGCAAGAAAATGCTCTGCTACTTTATTTCCTTTTCCTAAATATAATTTCCCAAATTCATCAATTAAACCATGAAATTCTTGGGCTTCTTGGTAAGTGAAATCATCCGGCAGTTGAACATCTTGATAGAGGTTTTGATAGGTCTTATACTCTTTTCCTGTGAGCCAAGTCCATAGTCGTCTGGCGTAGGCATCTGCTATGAAAACTGCTTGATCAAAGATGTAGACGATAAACACGTCAGCTGTTTCAAACCCTACACCTCGGATTTTTAATAATTCGTTTCTTAGCTGGTCTCCGTATTGATCAGAAATCGCTTGATAGTTCCAATGATGATCATTAAACCACTCAAAAGTTGCCTGTATCGCTCTTGCTTTATTACGGTAAAACCCACTTGGTCGTATCAAGGTTTCTAATTCATCAACCGTTATCTTTAAAACTTCTTCTGGTAAAAAGGCTGTTGCTGCTTTTAAATTGGCTAATGATTTATCCACATTTCGCCAATTGGTATTCTGTACTAAAATGGCACCCAAAATGATTTCTACTTTACTATCTGCGGGCCACCATCCTTGGGGTCCCATTTCTTTTAATAAGGTATCGTATAGCTTTCTGATATTTACTTGATTCATATGATTTCCTAAATTTGATGGTTTTCTAACTTGACACGGTCAAAGCCTTCCAATGCCAACAATTCAATCTTACGATCAATTCCACCGGCATAACCTGTAAGTGCGCCATCGGTGGCTACTACCCGGTGACATGGGATTAGGATGGAAATGGGATTGTGTCCAACAGCGCCGCCAGCTGCACGAGCTGAACCCTTTTTCCCATCAGTATTAGCCGCAACTTGATCAGCAAGTTCTTTATAAGTAATTGTTTGACCGTACGGGACATCGACAAGGATATCTAGAATTTGTTTGCGGTAAGGGGTAACTTCCGGGTCTAAAATAGACTTATCAACAGGTGGATTCTTACCTGCAAAATAGTCATCAAGCCATTGCTTAACTTGTTGTATGACTAGGATTTCTTCGTTAACCATGGCGTCCATATCGTATTTACCACCATAGTGTTTCTGCCTGCTATACCATACGCCTTTAATGGTATCCTCGTCGCTCACTATATCCAGTGGACCTATTGGTGATTGGTAAATTGATTTGTAATACATGATCATTCTCCTTAATATAATTTTCGACAAATGTAGAAAGTTGCGTAGGCAGATCAAGCGTTCCACCGATTTATCTTATTCATTTTATCATTATTGTCTGAATTGTATTCCACCATTTATAAAAGTAGTGCTTCCAAATATCTTTGACGCAATTCAATGAATATCATAATATTAACTTATAGTGAATAGAAATAGATATCAAAATAAGTACAAGTATAATTAAAGTAGGTGTCCACATGAAAGATGAATTTGATTTTTACAAAATGGAAGAGAACTTTTGGTACATTACTGATGAACTTAAAAAAATATCAGCTAATTTAGATAAATTTGAAAAGAGTATTCCAAATATTCAATTGTTCCTTAAATATTATGAAAGTAAAGAATGGATGAAGCATTATAAAATGGCAGAGCAAGGCTTGTTAGCGGAGTCAAGTACCTCAGCTGTAATCGGGGAAGATTACTCTTATGACCTGGTAATGGATATCGTTGACCTCGCAAACAGATTTCAAAAGATTAGTGAACAAATGACAGAGCGAAGCTAAGACCAAAATCATCCTAACTATCTAAAAGGAATGAATAGCTAAGGTGCCTGCGTTTTTATAAAATCGAATTATTTTTTGGTCATAGGGATAGGTAGCTGACCTTTTGTTATTCGTATCTTACTTCATATTTGGTAAAATGAATGGTGAAACATAGTATCTGTACGAAGGAGTTTACACTATGACTGATTTTAACGATGAGATATTGAAAAATTTTGATTTATCAGGAGAAACATATGAATCTAAATTTTCTGATTTATTCGATGATACCATGGTCGACCTAAACCAAGTAGTGGACGACTTAAACTTGCATAACCACGTTAGATGGTTTGATTTAAAGTCTCTATTGAATTGCCATACGAAAGAGAACCTATTCTATCTAGCAAATTTCATAGGATTTACTGAAGATTTAGGCCGTCTAAATTCTGTAAAAAAATCTCAGGTTTTAGATAAAATCTATGGATTTCTAAAGGCTACATTAGAAGCTAGAATTCTGGCCTTATCTAAAGAAGATTTCTATATCTTCTATGAATTCGCTAGAACAAGAGAATCCCTTATTTTAAATACGAAAGATGGCAAGCATCCTTATCTTTTATCAAAATTACTGCCTAAACTGATTCAATTAGGCTTGGTATACGTAAAAGTCTTTTACGATGAATTACGTGTCTACATCCCAGATGAAGTGATGCTGATACTAAGAGACTATAAAGAAATTAAACGGAAAAATAGCCCACTGCTGTCTCAGATAAGTTATATGAAAACCTATGTAAATGCTGCCGCTAACTTATATGGTGTTGTAGAACCTCACGTGTTTATTTCTTGGGTAAAAGGTAAAGTTGCGGTAGTACCACCTTTTGAAAGCCAGCATGAGATAGATGACTGGTTAATTACTTTGATTAGTATTAGTGCTCTTTCAGAAAAACATTATTATTTCGCCCCTGCAGAGTTTTCTTCGAATAAATTTGCCAATGTCGCAGAAGCTGCCATGTATGATTTCGTGTTATCAGAACGGCCAGAAATTGAACCTTATATGCCTTCCGAAAGCGAGATTAAACGATTTGCAATCTCAACTTTCGATAAAAATTCGTTTATATATAAACGGTTCACCAAAGCACTAAAGAAATATGCAGTAGACTATCAAACAATACTAGAACTATTGTTAGCTGAAATGGTCAAGGGCACGCCAATTTTTCAGGTTTTGGGTGTGTTAAATGATGAAGACTTACTCGTTTTTGAATCCGAAGAAGACATCGAAACTTTTGCAGCTACTGTTGTAGATTTAAGCAATGATACTCGTAAATGGGAAAACTTTGGCCACAAACCAAGTGAAATAGTATAACAAAAACCCTAGCTATCCGATGATTGAAGTCGATAGCTAGGGTATTTTGTTGTGTTGTTTATTCAATTGATTTATTCTGCGTACTGGGCTACACCACTCCCAAATGACCAGTTTTCTTTCTTCACTTCAATCAAATTGATGAAGACATCTTCTTTACGAATAGCTAATTCACTGTTTAATTTATTCGCGATAGTCTTGTATAAGGCTTTCTTGACTTCAGTTGTACGCCCTTCATTCATAGTGATTTGAATAATGACGATACCTTCAGTACGATCAATACCTAGATAATTAGTAGAAAAGACTAACTCTTCCTTTTTTGAATCGTTGATGACGACGAATTTATCTTCTTCTGGCATACCAATTGTTTCCAGCATAGCTTCATACACTAATTCACCCAACTGCTTCTTAAATTCAGCTGTCTTACCTTCTAACAAATTAATTCTAACTAATGGCATGTAGGACACTCCTTAATGGTTTTATATAAAAATATAGTTTCTTAAAGTTTTTCAGCAAATAATTTGTAATCCAATTTGTTTATTCAAAATTTTATCCGACACTATAAGTTCTATTAAAAGTTATTACAAAAAATTAGAATTAATTATTATCTTTTATGAGTTCAGGAACATATGATTCATATCCTTCTCCATTAAGAAGTGGATTTTCTATATCTATAATGTAACTTGTATTAGAATCAAAAAACTTAAGATTCTTATGAATCACCGAGAAGAATGTTTGACTCTCAATACTAATAAACATTCTATTAACTATATCGAACATTTTTTGCTCATTTTCCTCTGAGATTTCATTTTTAATAAAAGAATCTATTGTAAATGGGAAAATAATATCTGAGTTTTCACTTAGCATTTTTGAATAAATTAAATATAGCGCGAGCATAGTTTTATTCAGTGCCGTTCCAGTCCCTGTAACTTTTTTGAAGTCTAAGAATTTTCGCTCATTTAAAGATACACCACTAAGTCCGTTTGAAACGGAGTTTTTTAGTTTTTCATACTTCTCAGTTAAATCATTTTTCTTTTCTTTTAATCGTTTGTCCCTATTCAATATTTCCTTTGTAATTTTTTTAATTTGACCATCTATTTGTTCGATTGATTCATTATACTTAACTATTAAAGTATGTAATTCTTTTAATAATTTCCACGATACATATTTTTCTATATTATCTAATTCTTTAAGCTCTTTCATCTTTAGATTTTTTTCATTGAAAAGATATTCTAATTGATTTGACTCTTCAAGTAACTTTTTAAGTTTCGCTTCTTCATCATCTATTTTTTGTTCAATTTCTGCTTTTCTTTTCCGAATCTCAAAGTCATTATCGGATAATTCTAATCTTGTTAATGACTGTTCTCTTGTTAAATTAGAGTTACAGTAAATACACTTAAATTTAATATCCTTATATCTCTTATTTGTAATTGAAAGAATTTTTTTGATTTCCTCTAAATCATGCATAAAACTATCTAAATTAATCTTAGTTTTAGATATAATTTTAGTTTTTTTAACTATTTCGTTTCTTAAATTGTTTGTGACATTAATATAATACTGTAATTCTCTCTTAAATTCAGAAAACTCTTCTGGACTTTCAAATTCAACTTCTTTTTCCATACTATAATCATCATATATATTTGTCACTTGTTGACTTTTTTTATTACTATCTATCTTTTCTTTTTCCAGATCTTTCTTCTGCTTTATTAATTTTTGAGCTTCTATATCTAATAATCCAAAATAATAATTAAACACTACAAATGGCATTTCCTGATACATATTAACATTATCTATCGCATCTTTATAAAAATTACTCCAAGATTTATCTTGATCTATATAGAAAGGGGTTAACACAGCATTCATATATGCACTTTCAAAATTTTCCGATTTTTTTACCGGCAACAACATATTCATATTCATTATATCTTGAAACCATTCTGCAAACCTCTTCTCATTACCAAAAGATTTTATTCCCTCTTTGTCTTGAACAATAAATATTTTGTCAAACCTTTGAATAATAACTTTTTCCTCATTGATACAACAACTAAGTTGAAAAACATATTTTTTATAGTCCCATCCATTAGGAAAAGTACTTATGCTAGCCCCTAAAGTATAATAAATTGATTTTAATATACTAGATTTTCCAGCTTCATTCTCCTTACTGGTTATAAGATTTGCTCCTTTTGAAAACTTAAATCTATTAGCCAACTTATTTTGAACATCTACTATTATAAAATTATCAATAACCAATTTACTCATATGATAAGCCCTCCACAATATCACAATATGCGGAGATACATATAGCATATGCAACATTTCCCTCTATACTTCTCAGATTATCTGATTTTATTACTTTGTTAATAAGTTCCACTTCCGACATATTATCTGCATCCTGCTCTAGGATAATTTCTTTAGCTTCTTTTCTCAAATAACTGTGTTCTAAAATCAATCTATTTTTTTCAATAAGAATTTTTTTATTTTTAATTTCTGAAAAACCAAATTTCTTTAAAATTGTTTCAAATAATTCTAATGCACTAACTTTCTGTAAAATTGGTTCTAACTCAGTAGCTGATATTCGCTTCAATATTTTATCAGAATCTTCTTCTACTATTATTTCCGACTTTTGTGCGATAAGACTAGATAGTTCTGAGAGTATAAGAGTAGCTTTATTATCTACAGAAATACCTTGACTATTCATTTCACCTACTAAAAATCTATTAGCAGATTCAAGATCAGTTTTAAAATCTGTAATTACAAGAGATAAATTGTCCGAACGTGGATTATTTATCTCTTGTTTTTGATCTTCAGAAAATATGTACTTTCTGCCAAATAACTCATCCTCCGCCTCCTCCATTTTCTTTAAATCGTTCGCTGAGAATTGATAAACTATTATTTTATAGGTATCTTTATCCGTACCGCTTCGGAGATTTTTTTCAATTATTGATGATGTTCCTTTATTACTATTAAGTAACTTTTTTAAACTTACAGTTTTGTGCCCTTTCACTTGTATATAAGCATGGTATTGGGAATCATATAAAACTTCAAAATCTTCATCTGCTTCTACATAGATTTCAAAGTTACTTTTTTTGTAATTTCGAATTGCTACAAATGAAATTACTGCAGTTTGATAATTAAATCCTTTCTGGGCTATAGCCCCACCATTGTCACGCGCCAAACAATTCACCCCTCTAAGTATGCATTATTGGTAAAAATTAAAGAATAAATAATTAATAGCATTTTTCTTATTTTATAACACAAAATAAATTAAGCAAGTAATTATACATTAAAGAATAATAACATCAAAATTTTGTTAAATTATATTGAACCTATATAATTTAGTTCGCTTCAATATAAATCTGTAACCCTCTTCCGCGATAATCTATCTCTTCTCTTTACTTTCCACGCACTTTTACGAATTGAAGTACTCTAAATCGAGTAGGAGGAATCTTTCGATTCCGTCCTCTCACACCACCGTGCGTACGGTTCCGTACACGGCGGTTCAAT
>JBCLPQ010000008.1:0-68747 GCA_041223225.1 Aerococcaceae bacterium 50-4 | reverse complement strand
ATTGGATCAATCGGTGTTTCTTCATTGACTGTTTGATCGTCAATTGGATCCACTGTTGGCGCTGGATTGATTGGTGTCCATGGCATATCCCCCACAGTGACAGGCACTTGGGTATGATCGGTTGTACCATCTGGATAAGTAACCGTAACGTCTACTAAGTATTCACCTGGTGTTTGTCCATCTGGTAATTGGCTAAGATCATCAACTGAAATAACTGGTTGCTCACCTTCAGCTGGGAATCCTGGTACGGTAACTGCTGAAATCACTTCTTCAG
Organism: Aerococcaceae bacterium 50-4; assembly: GCA_041223225.1. GTDB lineage: Bacteria > Bacillota > Bacilli > Lactobacillales > Aerococcaceae > Aerococcus. The sequence goes on along the minus strand of JBCLPQ010000008.1, from coordinate 68,473 downwards.
AAGTGGTTGCTTGTCCATATTCTTTTTCTACGGGCGTTACTACTGGTTCATAAGTATCATTTTGATTAACAATACTGTCAGCAGCAAATGAATCAGCCGCGATTACATTTCCATTAACAACTAATTGAACTGTATAAATTTTGCGGCCTTCAAAATCGTTAGGTACAGTAAATTGTGCTGCCTGACTCGCTTCGTCTAAGTCTGTTACGACAGTCCTAGATAATTCTACCGGCGATTCACCAGTACTATCTAACCAAACGATTTCAGTGTTTTCTCCAGGATAAAACATAGAATACACATCACTTACAGCAGTATCTCCTGGACTCGCAATGTTATCTATAGCATCGAAGTTTGTAATATCAATACTATATTTCGCTGGATCAGCAACTAGAGCAAAATGAACATTATATACATAACTATTATTCGCCGAAATAAACGGTACTGATCCTGCGTAACTACTTGGAGAGGTAAATACTGGAGAAGTATATGCTGTATACCCTGGAACTACGGCACCATTTTCATCGATAACATATTGATACATATATCTAGCATCAAATTGTTGATCAAATCTCGCAGTGTATCGTCCATTCGGTCCAACAATTGGTGCAACTACTGTCTGCTGGATATAATGTGGATTTGCTGCTAGTAAGGCTTGTTGTTCTCTAATTTTTTCATTAACATCTGTAAGACTATTAGTTTTTGACAGTGCTTCTTTACCTTCTTCTGTTAATACACTTGTAACAACACGGAAGCCAGTAGCAGCTTCCTCAAGTGTCTGATTAACAAAATTTTCTCCCGATGACGTTGGATAGGTTGTCCCTGCTGTACTAGTTTCCCACCAAACTTGGCCACTAACCGAGTATCTATGTTTTTTATTCACTCCATCAGGTAGATAACTTGGATTTGCATCTGGACCTTGATCGTCATATTTCCATTCAGCCTCTGGTGTAGTTACTGTAACGTTTGTTGGCTTTTCATAGACATAAATAGCCGTTCTTTGCATACTGTGTCCAGCAAGAATGAATTCACCAGTTGGTACAACTGCACCAGAAAAACCTGTAGAGTTACCTGGCTGCTTACGATAAGTAAAGTATTCATTACCATTGCTAGAGTATTGCCAAGGCGCTAACCAAAGTTTATATTTTTGAGCTGAAACTGATTGAAAATCTGGCTTATGTAATTTACCAGTTGCATCTGTCCATCCTTGTCCGATGTCAAATGCGTATACACCATCTCCAGCTTGTCCAGCACGTGTACCACCAAGGTCATGTGTTCGTGCCGCATAAACTGGAGAAACCGCTCCATCTTTATCTAGCCATTGTAGGTAAACAAGGTAGCCGTTTAAAGCTGTTTCAGAACCATTAATACCCGGGTTAAAGTTATCAGTGGCAACATCTAACCAACCACTTACGACACCTGCCGTTGTTTGAAATTGGCCACCACTGGTAATTTTGCCAGAAGCAATAGCATCTGCATCTATAATGTCGGTTTCTGAGACTGCAGCTGCTCTAGCCGAAGTAATTAGTTCTGCGTTTTCAGATTCTTCTGCCTTCGCTTCTTCATTTGCAGTTTCTACTGAATCAGACTCCTCTACCTCAGTTGATTCACTGTCACTTTCTGCAGTAGTGGATTCTTCTTTAGAATCTACCACTTCTGCATCCGTTTTCCCTGCTGAAATTTCTTCTACGACTGATGCTTCCTCTTCACTAGTAGCACTAGCTTCTTCTGATTCAGACTCCACTGTAGTTTCGATAGCGTTTTCTTCTGAGGCAACTTCTTCCTCACTCGCTACTTCAGCGTCCTCAGCTTTTTGCGCGTCCAAGGATTTGGCATTTTCAACAATTTTGTTTATATCTTCTGTTGTTTGTGCTTGATTAATTAAAGCAACTTCTGCAGCTACTTCATTTTCATCTAACTGCCTTAATTTATAAATTTCTGTTTTTGCTTGCTCACGTTCAACTGACAATGTATCAGTTTCACTTTCAACAACTTCAGTTGTTTCAACTTCTTCCACTGCTGTTACAGTTGGTTGTTCCTCAACTACACTTTCTTCGGATACTGTGTCTGCTACAACATTTGGAGCAACATCTTCATCCTTTTCTTCTGTGGTAATCGAATTCTCAGTAGTTATTGTTTCCGTAATTATCTCGCTGTTCGCTGTTTCAGCTGCTAACGCTACTTCTGCATTCCCTAAATAGAATCCAGTCATAACAGCTGCGGAAACTACACCAATAGATAAGCGTTTAATCGCATATCTTTGAATACGATTTCCAGCTTTTTGCCGTCTAACCTCTTGGTTATTCTTTCCTACCATAAACATTCTCCTCAATATAATATAAAAAACTATGTGCGATACAAACCTATTAAATACCTTATTGTTTTCATTCTGAAGTTCAGAATTTCGTCTACTTTACTTAAAAATGAAATCAGATTTAAAATTATTAGTTGTAAAACACGTTTACCCTATATTAAGTAGCTTTTTACCATAGTCCTTAAAACATAAAATTCATAATTAGGTTTCACATACATGTTTCTGCAAATATCAAAAACACTTTTTGTGCTTTTTTCTTTGTTTTTTTAAATAAGCTAAATATTTAAATTTACTTTGGATAGAATAACTTTACTAAAAAAAATCAATTTTTCTGGCGATTTGTTGATGCAAAAAGCACGAAATAACGTAAAACGTTAATTTCGTGCTTTTTAGGTTAGTTTATTGGAAAAATAAATTTATCACTCAATAGTTTCTACAAATACACCTGAATGATCAGATACTACTTGTTGACGTTCACCATCAAATACAACTTCAGACTTTTTGACTGCTACGTCTTTTGGTACAAAGATATAGTCAATTCGAATTTCTTCTTTCAATCCTGTCCATCCACCAATTTCCTTGAGTACTGTTGGTCCACCAATTGTCTCCTCAGCAACCTTATATGAATCTTGGATTGGTAAATCAGTAGAGACCATATATTCATAGCCGTCTGAATCAGCGATATTATTGAAATCACCCATAAAGTAGATTGGTAGATTCGTTCTACCCAAATATTTTTCAGTTTCTTGCCATTCATAATGGAATTCTTCATTATTTTTTCCGTGCCACCACGAGAAGTGACCAGAAACGGCCATAAAACTTTCACCATTTGGTTTAGTTATTTTAGCTGTAATAATACGGCGGGTCTTGTAGTCATACCAGTTATGACTTTTTGACACATTATAACTAGTGACACTATCAATTGGGAATTTGGATAAAATCGCTACCCCCTCTTGTTTCGTTTCATGTGCAATATGCGTCATTGCCCAAGCCCAGTAATACGTTTTTCCTAATTCTGCTAATAATTCCACTAAACGTAAAGCAAAATTATCTTCTTTAACATTCACTTGTCCATCCATAGGATTAAAGTTCAAGATATTATTGACATCTACCCGATGACCAATAATACTTTGGTTGATTTCCTGTAAGCCCACTACATCAATATCCCAATCGGCAATCGATTGCGCAATAAATGCTAGCTTTTGATCTTGATCATTTTCACCATAAGAATGAGTATTTAATGTTAACAGTTTCAACTATTTAACGCTCCTTTTCCATAAACTTCAACATACAAATTTATTTAATCAACTTGATTATAACTTAAGTCGTTTAATTCACAAAAACATAAGTTGAAATTGCTTACAATATTAATCTAAAAGTATCAGCAACCCTCTGTATAAAGTCACTTTTTCCAACGGATTTCACTCACAATAAACTCGTAAAGATATATATTCTTACAGCGATTGCTACGAATAAAATGAGCCATTCACCAACTAGATTACGGATACTAGCGGTTTCACGTAACCTGTCGAAAGCTTCTGTATATTTGATACCCAAGGGATATTTAGATGCAAGGAATAAGAATAACATAGGGATCACCATGTAGTATTCACCCATTAGGATGAGCGATACGATAATTAGAAATAAGCTTAAACAGAAATAATCTTTAGCATGGCGTTTGAATATTCTAGCTTTACGCCACTTCACTTGCATTAAAATGGCTGTGACAGGAATACATAAAGTAGCTAACAAGTAGAGAAGCGCCCAATTGGAATAGGTTAGAAAATCGACCAAGGTCATATTCAAGATATTTGCTTGCAAGGCTATAAAAGCCAAATTAGCTAACGGTGTAATAAACAGGAAGAAGGTTACGATATTAATGATTAAACCCAATATACGTGTCGTCATTTTTATACCTCCTCATTGAATCAACAATAGGTCCTGGTAAGTTACCTCTATTATAGCAACAATTTCGTAAGACAAGAAAAAAAGACCACTTTAAAGTGATCTTTTTAACGTATTCGCAAATTGATTATGCATCTGCTAGATATTTTTCTTCAAATTCATCTAGTAATGCACGTGCTTCATCCGTTGTTTCTGTTTCCATCAGACCGATGCGTAAATCATTGGCACCACGGAAGGAACGGATATAAATTTTAAAGAAGCGGCGTAATGGTTTGTATGGACGGCCATCTTTAGTTGCATGCTCATCAAATAAATCTAGGTGGTATCTGAATAAATCTAACAATTCTTTAGGTGAATGTTCTTTTGCTTCTTTTTCAAAAGCAAATGGGTTATGGAAAATACCGCGTCCAATCATTACCCCATCGACACCATATTTATCGACTAATTCTTGACCAACTTGCCGGTTTGGAATGTCACCGTTAATCGTTAACAGAGTTTGTGGCGCAATTTCATCACGCAATTTTTTGATTTCAGGAATCAATTCCCAGTGAGCGTCCACTTTAGACATTTCAGTCTTGGTACGTAAGTGTATCGATAAGTTCGCAACATCTTGTTTTAAAATGGTCGTCAACCACTCTTTATACTCTGCAGGATCTTGGTGTCCTAATCTTGTTTTAACTGAAACCGGCAGACCACCTTCTTTAGCGGCTTGGATCAATTCTACTGCTACATCTGGACGCAGGATTAAGCCTGATCCACGGCCATGTTTAAAGACGTTAGGCGCTGGACAACCCATGTTGATGTCTAAACCAGCATAGCCCATTTCATTCATCCCTTTTGCCATAATAGCAAAGTGTTCGGGGTTGTCTCCCCAAATATGCGCTACGATAGGTTTCTCATCTTCAGTAAATAGTAAACGTGCGTTTAATGAGTCGCGACCTTTTGGATGTACATATGATTCTGAGTTAGTAAATTCAGTGAAATAAACATCCGGTTTAGCTGCTTTTTGAACGACATGACGGAATACCGTATCTGTCACATCTTCCATTGGGGCTAAAATAAAAAATGGTCGTGGCAATTCTTGCCAAAAGTTTTTCTTTTCTTCCACAATAAGTTCCTTTCCTTTTTCTTATATATAGGCAAAATAAAAAAGCTTGTCGCTTTTTGAAAATTTCTAGTACGAGTGCTTACAGCGATACATTATCTCAAATCTGAAGCTAAATTGAAAGAATAAAATCTTATCTTCATCATAATTTTTGTTATTAACAAGTGATAATGTCTTAGGTATTAATAAGGGAAAATGTCTCACCTTTTATGTAAAGTAAAGCATAGGAGGTGGTTAAGATGGGAGATTATCTAACTATGGCAGAGAAAAATAAATATGAAATCATTAAAAGTGTTCATTTGAACCGTATGACAAAAGCACGAGCAAGTGTCATTTTAGGTATCACTATCCGACAAGTTGATCGGTTACTAGAAAAATATCGAAATGAAGGTAGAAAAGGCTTTGAACACGGCAATACGAGACGTTCACCAAAAAATAAACATACGACAGCTTTTAAACGTAGTATTGTCACCCTTTATCAAACAAAATATGACGGATTTAATATTAAACATTTCTGGGAGAAATTAGCATTAGAGGAAGGTATCGAGATTTCTTATACATCACTTCGTGACATCTTAAAGGCAAACAACATCATCTCTCCTAGAGCGAATCGAAAGACTAAACGTGTGTTAAGGCATAAATTAGAAGCCAAAGCAGCTTCGAGTAAACCTCTGACAAATAGAGAAAAAGAGCGCTTAGAAACCGTCATATCAGTAGCCCCAGTAAGTGCCCATCCAACACGATCCAGAAGAAAGTACGCAGGAGAATTAATTCAAATGGACGCCTCACAACATAAATGGTTTAAAGGAGATAGCCAATATTATCACCTACATGCGGCAGTTGACGACGCTACAAGTGCTGTTATAGGAGCGTATTTCGCGCAACAGGAAACGCTAGATGGCTACTATGAAATTACCGAGCAAATATTATTACAGTATGGAATTCCCTATCAAATCCTTACGGATAATCGCACTGTATTTAGTAGTAATGTAAAAGAAAAAGACTCTTCGAAAGATCAAAGAGCCTCTACACAGTACGGATATGCCTGTCAGACACTAGGCATAGAATTGACCACTACTTCAATTCCACAAGCCAAAGGTAGGATTGAACGCCTCTTCAACACGTTTCAAGACCGCCTTTATAATGAGATGCGCCTTCAAGGTATTCATACTATGGTGCAAGCAAACGAATTTTTACCCTCATATTTAACAGAATATAATAAGCAATTCGCCTTGCCTATCAAAGATAGCATGAATGTGTTTGAAAAACTAGAAAAAGACATGAATATCGCACATATTCTTGCACGATTTACCGAGCGCAAAATCCAATCGGGTCATGATTTACAGTTAAATAATGTCAGATATCATCTGTACAATAAGTCAAATCAACGCATGCATTTAAAAAAAGGTACTACTGTTTTAATTATCGAAACGAAGACAGGAGAAAAATATGCTTCTTATAAAAATGAATTATTTTGTTTAGAAGCCATCCCCCAACACGAAGCTTACTCAAAAGTATTTGATTTAGAGGTAATAGAAAAAGAGAAACCAGTGAAGAAACCTACGGTAACCATCCCACCAATGAGTCACCCGTGGAAGCGTCATTCATATCAGAAATACTTGTATCAAAGGAACTTAAAAACCGCATCCGACTGATCAATGCGTACTTTGCATTGATTCGTCGGATGCGGTCAACCAAGCGAAGCGCGGTAGCATTTCGCAAAACAAATAGTTACACGCAAATTATCAAATTTTCGAGACATTTTCCCTTGTTATTGACAGAATAAAATCTTATCTTCATCATAATTTTATTCTTTGACTGCCTATTTGCCTAAATCACTTCATTACCCTTTTATTTTTATTTGTGATATAATTCACATAAAAGGTGGACATCCTAAATTCCCCTTTATATTAACGTGTGTTTTATTGTGAATTTTGTAACATAAACTAGGAGGTTTATTATGGTTAGGGTATTTGCAAGTCCGGCACATTATGTTCAAGGTAAAAATATATTAACGAGCCAAGTGGCAGTTGAGTACATTCAAAAGTTAGGAGACAAGGCATTATTACTAGCGGATGATGTCGTTTGGGAAATTGTTGGTGAAAAATTGACAGCACTACTAACCCAAGCAGGTATGACCATTACCCGCGAGCCTTTCCAAGGTGAAGCGTCGAATGCTGAAATTGACCGGGTAACAAAGATTGGCCAGGAAAATGGGGTAAATCTTGTTTTAGCTTTAGGCGGCGGGAAAGCCATTGACGCTGGAAAAGCAATCGCTGATGACCTTCAAACACCGGTAGCTATTTTGCCAACAGTCGCTTCTACAGATGCGCCAACTTCTGCGCTGTCTGTCATCTATTCTGAGGATGGCGCCTTCGAGAAATATCGATTCTACAAGAAAAATCCTGATTTGGTCTTACTAGATAGTCAAATTATCGCCCAAGCACCTGCCCGGTTCTTCGCTTCAGGAATTGCGGATGCATTGGCGACGGCAGTTGAAATGCGGCCGACTATGACTGGCAACCATGACACGATGGCCGGTGGGAAAACAACCTTAGCGGCTCAAGCAATCGGGGACAAGAGTAAAGAAGTCTTATTCGCTGACGGGATTAAAGCCTTTAAAGCTGTTGAAAAACAAGCAGTCACACCAGCAGTTGAAAACGTCATTGAGGCCAACACCCTGCTTAGTGGGCTTGGTTTTGAATCCGGTGGGCTAGCTGCAGCGCATGCTATCCATAACGGATTTACAGCTTTAGAAGGCGATATTCACCATTTAACCCATGGAGAAAAAGTAGCTTATGGTACCCTAACACAACTCTTCTTAGAAAATCGACCAAGTGAAGAAATTGATACTTATATCGATTTATACCAAGCTTTAAACTTACCGACTACTTTAAAAGAGTTGCAGATTGATCCTGAAGACCGCGACGCCTTACTAAGTGTAGGGAAACAAGCAACAATTGAAGGAGAAACCATCCATAACATGTCGTATGAAGTGACGGCAGAGGACGTTGCAGATGCCTTGATTGCAGTAGATGCATATGTGACAGGGCGGGAATAATTTTAAAAATGACTAAGCAATTAAAAATAAGCGACCGAGATGAATGTCCCGGTCGTTTTTTCACGTGTTATTTCCATAAGAAATCCATATATAGTTGATTTTGTGCTGCCCAAGTAGATTCAGAATGGTCTCCGTCTTTCTCCAAGTGCATGTAAGTTTTGCCAGATCGGTCTAGGATCGCCTGTTCAAAGTAACCAGCTTCTTTTAACCGGTCTTGGTTAACCTCTTGATCGCCGAAAGACAAATAGATTCGGGTATCTGGGTCAATTTGATGTTGGTCAAATTCAGCCAGTAGTTCATCCACGCAAAATCCAAAGGTAGGCGATAAAGCCGCAGCCTTTGAAAATGTTTGATTATGCACGACTGCTGCATAATAGGCCATTAACCCACCCATTGAAGAACCAGCAATCGCAGTGCCTGTTCGATCGGCAATCGTTGGGTAGTTGTCATCAATAAATGGTTTTAATTCATTCACCAACCAATTCATATTTTGGTCGCCGTAGCCATCAATTTGGCCAAAATGTTCAGTTTCTACGGAATAGGGACAGTATTCACGGAGTCGTTCGCCCTCTTCGTGGCTACATTCGATACCGACAATAATCAGGTCTTTATCGTAAGTATCCATGAAGTGTAATAGATCCCAGGAAGTGCCGTAAGTCGCGTCTTCATCAAAGAAGAGATTATGCCCATCAAACATATAAAGAACAGGGAAACGCTCTTTACTCTCTGATAAATGGTCTGGTAAATATAAGTGAATTTGTTTGTCTACATCTTTGGCTGGAAAATAAAAAGCAAATTGTTCAAACATCGTTGCGCACTTCCTCCTTTATATTTACTTCAATACACCATGTAAAAATAAATGAATAACTTCTTTCAAATTCATTAAATGATGTTTCTCTGCGTCTGGGGAAATATAAGGGGCAATCGTTAGAAAATAGTAACTAGAAATTTCCGTAGCATCATAATCCTCCGATAATTGAGTCCCAATCCCCTCAAAGAAATCTATAAATGGCTGTTTATATCTGGTTAAGAATATCTTATATAAGGCTTCTTTTGTTTCCTCGCTCAACATCAAGTCCATATCTTTCAACATAGCATAGATATCAATTGGATTGGTTTCACGTAAATATACCGTCATTTCGATTAAGGTCTCTTCAATTGTCAAATTATCGTTAACAACAAAGGTGGTTAATTCCTTTTCCACCTCAATTGCCATATCTTCTAGTACGGCTACGTATAAGGTTTGTTTATTCTTAAAATGATGATACAAGTTTGGTTGAGTTGTCCCCACCTCTTCAGCAATCACCCGTGTGGAGGTTTTCTCGTAACCAATGGTCATGAACTTTTCGCGTGCAACAGCGAGTATTCTTTGCCTTGTTGTTTCGTCTTTTCTTCTCATGATATAGTCATCCCTTTTAGATATTCACCCCCATTATAAGACAAAAAAATATAAATAGGTATTGTTATTTCCTTTTGTTCGCTTTATACTTAAAAAAACTTATCAATTGATAAGTTTTATCGTTTTAAGAAAGAGAGTGATATACTATGTTGAATAATATTAGTCCTACAACAATCGAGCATTCTTTTAAAATATGTCAAAATATCATGAAGAATCATTCTCAAAGTTTTTTCCAAGCTTTCAACTTACTACCCAAAGACATGTTTAATGGGGTAAGTGCACTTTATGCTTACAACCGCTTTGTTGATGACTTAGTAGATGATAATAGCTTGGATTCATCTAAATCATTGGCCAGTTTAGCTCGATTAGAAGAAACACTCATTCAGTTTGATGCTGGTAATGAGATTAAAGAAAAAGAATTCACAGATTTAAATTGGTGGCCAGCGTTTACTCACACTGTCAACAAATACCAAGTGCCTCTTCAAGCCTTGATCGACCAAATTGAGGGTCAGCGATTAGATTTGCAACAACAAGTCATCGATAGTATAGACGATTTAGTCCATTACGCTGAGAAAGTAGCTGGATCTGTCGGCTTGATGTTATTACCCATTTTGGTTGAAGACAACCAAAATATCACCACTTCCCTTAAAACAGCCTGCCAAAATTTAGGTATAGCTATGCAATTCACCAATATACTGCGAGATGTTGGCGAAGATTATCGTGACCATGACCGTATTTACTTACCTAGTCAAATTATGGTGAAACATCAAGTAACAGATGACATGATTGGTCAACTTGCTGAAAGCCCAAGCGATAAACCGCTGCACATTCCTGACAATGTCATCGCCTTGTGGGAAGAAATCGCTAGTTATTCAACAACTTACTACGAGCAAATTCATGAACATATCCAATCCTTTCATCCAAAAGCACGTCTACCGCTTATCGCTTCTGCAAAGGTTTATCAAAATATCGAAGAAGTGGTTAGAGAGAATGATTACAATTGCTTCACAGAACGTCAATATACAAGTAAATTAAAAAGAACGCAGTTGATTAGGCAAGCACAAAAAATCGTTAATGAATAGAAAGAAGCATGTATGATGAATCCTTCCCTAAAAATTGGCTACGCATGTTTGAATTTAGATCTAGATCGTAGTTTTAAAACTTGTCGTTTTACAAATTTAACTAATGAAAAATGGATTGAATTGATCAGCTGGAACTTAGAGACTCTCAAGCAAATGCTGATTTACACCGCAAACCACAAGATTAAGATGTTACGTCTATCAAGCGATATTATTCCATTTGCAACCAAAGAAAAAGCTGGCGTTGATTTAGATTGGCGAATGTACTTTCAAAATGAATTTGATGAAATCAAAAATTTGATTCACGTTTTTGACATTCGTATTTCATTTCATCCCGGACAATACACGGTATTAAATTCTCCCAAATCAGATGTAGTAGCTCGCGCAATTGCCGATTTGAACTATCATGCAGATTTATTAGCCTTACTTGGCGGTAATCAAAGCAATAAAATGGTTATTCATATTGGTGGTATATACGGGGATAAAGAAGCAGCGATTAAACGCTTTATTCAAATAACAAACCAGCTTTCTAATAAAATTCGTCGCCATTTAGTCATCGAAAACGATGAACGCTTATTTACAATTGAAGATGTTTTATATATTAGCCAACAAACTAAATTACCCGTCGTTTTTGACAATTTACATTTCGATATTTTAAAACCTGAAAATTGCCGCTCAATGAAAGAATATATTCAATTAGCTAAGCAAACTTGGGGAATAAATGATGGCAGACAGGCCATACACTACAGTCAACAAGCCGTGAACAAAAAACCAGGAGCTCACACTAGGACAACTGCAGTTCATCCTTTTATCGGCTTTATTCAAGAGAACATTAATGACCCTATCGATATCATGTTAGAAGTAAAAGATAAAAATCGGTCTGCCGAAAAAATACAAGTCTATCTCAATCAAGATATACAAGCAGCCGAAAAGTTATGGGCCCGTTACAAATATGCTGTCATGGCAAAATCTTTACGTATTTATCAAAATATCAGAGAACTATTAAAGGATAAAACGCACACAGATTTCGAAACCTTTATCTACCTACTAGAAACTGCCGAAAAGTTACCAGACGATATCGGCAATGAATTGAATACCGGCCAACACATCTGGGGGTATTTTAAGCATCAAGCAACGGATAAAGAACGTAATAAATTCAAACACACTCAAGTAGCGCTACAAAATCAGGAAATTTCTGTTATACAATTTCGACGATACTTGAAACAATTATTAAGAAAGTATCCGAATCAATATCTAGCAAACAGCATATATTTTAAGCCATTCAAATAGTCACTTAGATGGGATGAAAAAATGACAAAACATATCATAGTAGTTGGCGCCGGCATGGGCGGTATGGCAGCAGCCATACGTCTACAACATGCAGGTTACCAAGTAGAGATTTACGAAAAAAATGACCAACCCGGTGGAAAGATGCATCAAATCAAAAAAGATGGTTATACCTTTGACGTGGGGCCATCCATTGTAATGACTCCTGAAATTTATCGAGATGTCTTTACTCAAGTAGGTAAAGATCCAGATGACTATATCCCAATGGAAAAACTAGATCCTATGTACAACTCTATCTTTGGTCAAGAAGAGACCATGCGGAAGTATACAGTTTCTTCAGATTTAACAAAAATCATCGAAATGATTGAAGCGATGGATTCCGACGACGCTGAAGGTTTCTTATCTTATTTACAAGATATTTATGAGCGTTCAAACGTTGCAAAAAAATATTTTATTCAACGACCCTTCCGGAAACCAACTGACATGTACAATCCCCATATGATTAAGCAAGCTTTCAAGCTTAAAACCTTTGATAGCGCCGCACATTCGATTGGGAAATTTGTGCAAAATAAGGACTTGCAGCATATGTTGAGTTTTCAAACCTTATATATTGGGGTATCTCCTAACGACGGTCCTTCACTTTATTCGATGATTCCCATGTTGGAACTACTTTATGGGGTTTGGTATATCAAGGGTGGTATGCATACCATGGCAAGTGGCATGGCCAGATTGTTTGAGGAACTCGGTGGTCGTATTTTTTATAATCAAGAAGTGTCTGAAATTATAATGGCTAATCGTCAGGCAAGAGGCATTCGAATTGGACAAAAAGAGATTACTGCAGATCACATTATCTGTAACGCTGACTTTCCTTATGCAATGAAACATTTGTTTAAAGAGGATATTGGTCGTGGTAAGTACAAGAAAGAGAATATCGACCAGCTAGACTATTCATGTTCATGTTTTATTCTGTACCTAGGTATGACGCGTAAGTATCCTGAAATTGACATGGTCCACAACTTTTTCATGTCCGAGGACTTAGATAACAATATTGACCAGATTTTTAATGGCCAACTCATAGATGACCCTTCCTTCTATATGTACATGCCTTCCAAAATTGATGCCACTATGGCGCCAAAAGATAAAGATGGTTTTTTTCTTTTAGTACCGGTGTCAGAATTAACGACTGCAACATACAGCTGGGATCAAAACACGGTTAATTACTACAGAGATAAAGTCCTCGATAAACTCGAAACCTTCGCTGGATTTGAGGATGTCCGCCAAGAAATTGTATCGGAAACTATTTATACGCCTATGGATTTTGAAAGCCAATTTAATGCCTATCGCGGCGCAACATTTGGCTTAAGACCAACCTTATGGCAAAGTAATCACTTTAGACCGCAAGTGAAACAAAGAAAAATAGATCATCTATATTTTGCTGGCTCAAGCATCCATCCGGGCGCTGGTGTACCTACAGTATTGACCTCAGGTAAAATTGCTGCTGATGAAGTCATGCTTGATGATGACATCCAATTTCCTGATCAGACTGCTGTTTAAATATAAGCCATACGAATCGAAAGGAAGATAGCAATGAAAACACATAAAAAATGGTCCATCATTTACCTCATCGCCTTTACAGTCATGATATTTCTCAACTATTGGTCAGCTACTAATGTTGGTAATATCGCTAATCAAGATCCCGCACTCATCCAACCCGCGGGTTATGCCTTCTCTATTTGGGGACCAATCTACTTGGTCACTTTCATTTGGCTGATTCGCTTATTTGTTAAAGCAAAGAAAGGTAAACAAATTGTTGATACTTTAGGCATCCTACCTGTAATCAATTTTCTGCTGAATGGTGCTTGGATTATCAGCTTTACCCAAGAGTGGATACTTCTTTCTACTATTGTCATTGCCCTGTTACTGGTCAATCTAGTTAGTATCTATACACGACTTTCACGATTAAATGACCGTCATTGGTTTGATCGTTTGCCCTTCTCTATGTACTTCGCTTGGATAACCGTTGCGACTATCGTCAATATCTTTACTTGGTTTATCAGCACTGGCATAGCGTCTTTTCTTGGTCTTTCTGAATTATCTTGGACAAATATCCTATTAGTTGTTGCGACACTTATAATGGGCTTTATTTCACTCAAGTATAAAGATATGGTTTATCCATTAGTCTTTGTTTGGAGCTTTATCGGCATTTTAGTAGCCAACCAATTTACATACAGTTCATTAGGATTGATACTAGTTCTTTGTTTAATCGCTCAACTAGCTTGTGTAGCCTTTTTAGGTAAGAAGATTTTCTTAAAATAAAATGCGCATAGACACTAGGGATTGTAACTTAAAATTTACAATCCCTTTTTCTATGCCATAATCTATTGAAAACAAAAGCCCCCTAAGTGCACGCTTAGAGAGCTGAGACAAAAAGTATTTATGGTTAGCCGTGATGACCCTAGCTAATCTGGTTGTGCACCCCAACAACAACAGACACACCTAGCACAAACTGGATGCAAGCAAAGCTAGGTATGGGTAAATTGTAAGTGACGATGATGTATTTTTACAAGTGAAACTTTTCACATTTACGGTTTTAAATACGTTTTGACTACTTTTTACCCTGTTTTCACGAAAAAAAGCACATTGCTGTGCTTCCTTCTTTACCATTCTTAACGCATGGGTAGAGTTTTTTTATAGACTAAAGGCCCAGTATAAAAAGACCAACCCGGTAATAACTGCAATAATCAAGAGGAAGATAATAATATCCACAAAAGTATCTCCAGGATTATCACGAATCCGGTCAGGTTGTTTATTAAATCGCTCTTTTTCCCGTTGTCGCGCTGATAGTTCTTCTAGACGATTTCGGTTTTCCTGTTTATCTTGTTCATTTGATTTTCTTTTTTTAAACATCGGACCACCGCCTTCTCATTCACTTCAATTATAAAGAAAAAACCTCCAGCTTCAAAATATTTTAGCTAGGCTAAGCTCAAGCCAGGTTTTGCATCCAAGGCTAGCGGCGCAAATTTTTGGCTTTGATATAGAGATTCTGCCGCCGCACCAATCATAGCTGCATTGTCTCCGCAAAGACTTAATGGTGGGAATTGCAAGGTCACTTGACGGTCTAGCCCTTCTACCGCTTCAGTTAATTGACTACGTAATCCTTTATTGGCTGCTACACCACCTGCTACAAGAAGATGATTAATTTCTGGATATTTTTCTAGGGCTGCAATTGTCCGACCGACTAATTGGTCCAGGGCTGCTGCTTGGAATGAGGCCGCCACATTATTCATGTCTAGGGTTTCATTCTTTTGCTTGGCATTATGCATATGGTTAATGACAGCCGATTTTAAACCTGAGAATGAAAAGTCTAAGGTATCTTCACCCTTCATAGCCCGTGGGTATTGGTAAACATCTTCCCCTTCATGAGCCATTTGGTCGATAATTTTACCACCCGGATAAGGGACACCGATCACCCGTCCGATTTTATCGTAGGCTTCCCCTACTGCGTCATCGCGGGTGTCTCCAATCGTTTCGAAATCATTTTCCCCATGCATAATGACCAATTCAGTATGACCACCAGATACGACCAAGGCCAATAATGGGTAGTCCATTGGGGCAATCAGTTGGTTGGCGTAGATGTGTCCTGCCATATGGTTGACACCGATTAACGGTTTTTGATGGGCAAAGGCCAGGGTCTTGGCAGCTGTGATACCAATTAATAAAGAACCCACTAAGCCAGGTCCTTGAGTCACCGCAACGGCATCCACATCCTCCCAGCTAGCGTCGCCTTCAGCCATTGCAAGGTCAATAATTTGAGTAATTTGTTCTACATGATGACGGCTAGCGATTTCAGGCACGACACCGCCAAACCGCATATGACTTTTAATTTGACTTGCGACAACGTTTGACCGCATTTCAGTACCATTTTTAATGATAGCTGCGGCTGTTTCATCACAAGAAGATTCGATTGCTAATATTGTTGCCATAGCGAGATGGCTCCTTTCGATTACTGTTTTATTTTTGTTTAATTATTGTCATTTAAATTTAATTGATAAATAATTGCGTCGTCTAAGTCTACCGGATAATAGTTTGGACGGCTAGCAATTTGTTTGAAACCCAGCTTTTCATACAGTTGACGAGCAGCTTGATTACGGCTACGGACTTCAAGCGTCACTATTTGACCATTGTGTTGGGCAAAATGAGTCAGCGCCTCTTCAAGCAGATGTTGACTGAATCCTTGGCGACGATAAGCCGGTAGGATGGCAATATTGAAAAGTTCTACCTCGTCGAAAATCAATTGAAAATGCGCTACTCCAACAATTGCTAAATTTGCCGGATCGCGCATGATAAAAAAGTGATGGTATGGGTTATTTAGGCTAGTTATAATGGCTTCTTGGGTCCAAGAAAAATTCCCCGAAAATGCTTGGTGTAAGCCAGCGTGGATTTCGGTGGCCATTTTGCCTAAATCTTTAGGATCTTGTGACTTGGCCCACTGATAATCTAGATGGTCGATTTTCACAGGTTACACTCCTTCGACGACTTCAATTTGCTCCACATTCAATAGGGGAGCTAACCGCATTTCGTAAGCATCTTCGTCATTATCTGAGTAGTAATTTTCTTTTGTGTCACTTTCATAGAAGCCAAAGCGTTGATAGAAACGCTGTGCGCCATGGTTTGAGGCGCGTACCTCTAGGGACATAGCATTGCGGTCAACTTGCGTAGCACAGTCGATAGCGCGGTCTAGTAAGGCTGATCCGATGCCTAGGGACTGATAGTCTGGATTCACTACAAGGTTTGAGATATGGACATCTGTTCTGTCTCGTCTGCAGCCAATAAACCCAACTAATTCTTCACCCAAAAAGGCTTGGATGTAGTAGGTATTAGGATTTTGGGTCATATCATACAAGAAGTCTCGTGCTGTCCAAGACATCACTTGATGATAGGCCCGGTATTCAACGTCAACCATTTGATGGATGACGGTCGTATCTTGCATGGCAAAAAAAATGGAACGTCCATCTGCTAGGGGGATAGATTTTTTGTCTAATGTTAAATCGGATACTAGTGAATTTTTCATTGTAAATAACACCTGTCGATTAAAATTTTTGAAAAAGTCCTTAATTTGTTCTCTCCACGTACGTGCCTTCATCTGCCTTAGCCTCCTCAGGATTTTGAGCGACCCAATTTTCTTCAGCTTCTGATAATTTTGCGTAATCTGGAATAAATGTATCTACATCCACCTGTCTTAGTGGTAAGGCGCCTAGGTGTCCTGCGTGAATTAAACCAAATTCATTTGGGAAAATAGTTGCCTGGTCGCCAAACTTGGCTTCAATATCTGCACGGAAATTGTCAATATCAGGGCTAATAAAGTTCAAGGATAGTTGTTGTAAATCCGGATGATCATTGAGATACGTTTCTAACTGGTCTAAGAAGTCCGTAAAAAGGCCGTGTGACGTGTTGAATAAAGCTTTAAAAGAGCCGCCTTCTCTTAGATAGGCTGTCGCGAAAGCTGTTTTTCTTCTAGCGTCAATGAAAGGTATAACTAAGGCAGGGCCATTCGCTGCTTGTACGTTGCCCGCTAAGGCCATCAAGGTCGGTAGGGTGAATAAAGGAATACTTAGTGTGTTAGCCAGTGTTTTAGCGGCTGTTACCCCAATCCGCAAGCCAGTATAAGAACCAGGGCCTTCTGTTACAACGATACCTTCAAGGTCACTTGTTTGCCAGCCAACTAACTTGAACATGTTATCAATTAAGGGTAGCAACTGAGTTGAATGTTTAATTTTGGTATTGGTGGTCGTTTCTGTGACAACCTGGTCCCCATCACGTAGGGCGACACTAAGAGCTTGAGTTGATGTATCAATTGCTAAAGTTTTCATAAAACCACCTTTTCTAAACTAGGTGCGACGCAAACCGCTCAGAAAGAAACGTTGGAATAAAAGTCGAACAAACACTACAAGTGGTTGGAGTCTTTTATGAAACGCAGTTCTTTCTGGTTTGCGGAGCCCGATATTATACTAGGTGCGACAAAAGTCGTTAAGGCTTGCGTACACTGGAACAAAAGCCGAACAAATACTGAAAGTATTTGGCGTATTTTGTGAAGTGTTAGTCAAGACTGACTTTTGAAGCCCGATATCAAATTGTAGGTGCGACACAAACCGATCAGAAAGGAAACGTTGGAACAAAAGATGAACAAACACCGAAGTGTGTTTGAAGTATTTTGTGAAACGCAGTCCTTTCTGGTTTGCGGAGCCCGATATTATAGGTGCGACACAAACCGATCAGAAAGGAAACGTTGGCCCTAGCCTTCCAGCTTTATTGAGCTTGGCGGTCTCTCTCACACCCTTTTAGTCGGGTTTGCCAGGGCAGACAGGTGTCCGTTTCAGAAATATTTGCAGTAAGTAAACTTACTACGGCATATTTCTTCCAACGTCTCCTGTCTGAACGCCCTGTCTCACACCCTTTTCTAATAGTATATCAAATTCTTCTTATTAAATGTAAAAACAATTGACGTTATTATAGGTCTTCGCCTATTTATCCGTCAATTGTTTTTCATAATTATTCGCATTTAATGATTAACCATTGTCAATTGTATGTCCAAGGTCTTTTTGCATGTTGTGGTAGTCTTCTTTTGTAATATTGAATACCAATAAGTATGCAATAAATACTAATCCAAAGCCAAATAATGGAAACAGGATTGACATGTTGTAAATGGCAGCTACGTTAGCACTTGTCCAAGTGGCTGCGTTGTTTAATTCTAATGAAGGTGCAGCAAAGGCAATTAATAATGGTACAGCTGCAGACGAGAAGGCAGTACCGATTTTACGGCAGAAAATATATGAAGAATATAGTGAACCGTCTGATCGGAAGCCTTGTTTCCATTCATTGTAGTCAATGGCATCTGAAATCATTGCCCAAGAAAGTAGTTGGAATCCGAATGTAAACATATTCGCCAACGCCATTAATCCAATCCATACGTAGACATTTTCCACTGGGAACAGTAGCATCGTCCCATAGATGACTAAGGTACCAATTAATGGCACAATGATCACTTGACGTTTACCAAATTTACGAACAAGTGGTGTAATGACTAATACACCTATCGCTAATGGTGCAATTTCAATCAAGGTGAACCATGAGAATAGTCCGCCATCGTTGTATTTTACTTGTAGGGTCATTTGGTGTAATTGTGATGCAGAATAAATGAAAATAGTTTGTGCTGTACCAGCGATGATTTGGGCAATAAGTGCACGGTTTGAGAATAATGTTTTAAATGTCTTCAAGATTGAAGGCTGGTTTTTAACTTGCTCTTGGTCTGGTTGTATGCGCTCTTCAACGTTGCCATATAACATGAAGAATGAAATTAAAGCAACAATACCTAGGCCTAACATAACTGGGAACATAAGGTGTCCCTGGAACTGTGAAACAACTTGTCCATCGACTAATTTATCTTGATAGACGATTAAAGGAATAATCGCTACTGGTAGTTTTGCTACCCCAGCACCAATTGAACGTGCAGTAGATAGTTTTGTACGCCCTTCAGATGAATCTGTGATGACTGAGTTTAAAGTCCCGTAAGGAATATTCACCAATGTGTAAGCAAAATCCCAAGCCACATACGAAATAGCACAGACAGCTAACTGCACCCCATACCCCATTGAAGAGGTATCAAAATACATAAAGGCTGAAATAATCGCTAATAGTGGTCCACCAACTAAAATAAATGGTTTATAGCGGTTCCCTTTAAAGGGCTTCACACGGTCTGAGAAATAACCAATTAAAGGATCATTAATCGCATCAAATACACGCGTTAGAATCATTAAGGCAGCAAAATGCGTTGCTTCTATCCCAATATAAGATACATAGAAAATAGTTAGATAATAAGTCACAACAGAGTAACTTAGATTACAACCAAAATCTCCAAAGAAGTAACCAATAATGTCACGGAAACCAAATGGGCGTTTATCAGACGCTACCACCGTCGCCGAATTTTCGTACGAGTTGCTCATTCTTTTCCTCCTGTATTTGCCCTGTTGCATTTTCTTCATGTTGTCACAAGGCTATTTTAACAAATAAAAATGAAGATTTAAGCAAATATTGCAATTTTACATAATCTTCACAAGAAACAAACATACCTTTTAATACATCATTTACAGGATAAAGCTCTTGATTCGAATTCGAAAGGGTGCTATACTTGATTTATAAATTAATTCGAATTAGAAATAAAAACAAGTAATTCCTTATCCCATCAACTTATACATCCAAGCCATAAGGAGGCCATCACATGTCTGAAATTATCCAAAAATTGCATCATATCACAGCGATTGTCGGCGCACCTAACCAAGTATTGAAATTTTACCGCGATATCTTAGGACTTCGTCTAGTGAAAAAGACCCTTAACTACGACGACCCTTACACTTACCACCTATATTTTGGTAACAATGAAGCTGACGCTGGTACCATTATCACCTTCTTCCCTTGGGAAAATAACCGCCTTGGTCAATTGGGTGACGGACAAGTCGCAACAACATCTTTTGCTATCCCAGCTGGCAGTTTAGACTTCTGGGCAAACCGCTTAGATAGTAAAGGCATTCGCTTTGCTCGTGGAAGTCGTTTTGGCAATGAGACCATCCTCGTAAAAGACTTTCATAATTTAAATATCGAATTGGTTGAAAAAGATTGGGGGAAAGCAAACACTTACACTGTTGACGATATTACGCCAGAAACAGCTATCCAAGGTTTTGCTGGCGCTATCCTTTATAGTCACCGACCTGACCATACGATTGAATTGTTTGAACAAGTTTTTGACTGGCACAAAGTAGATGAAGATGACCAGTATGTCCGTCTGCAAGCACCTGGCGACCATAAGGAATGGCTAGATATTCGAAAAACTACTGACACTTTTGGTAAAATGGAAATTGGTACAGTCCACCATATTGCCTTTGAAGTAGCAGATGAAGATGCTCTAAACTACTGGCTGGACATTGCCCATAAACGCGGTTACCATACAAGCGATATTAAAGATCGTGACTACTTCAAGTCCCTATACTTCCGCGAACGTGGGGGGATCTTGATTGAATTAGCAACAGCTGGTCCTGGATTTACTTGGAATGAATCTGTCGAAGATTTGGGCAGCCAATTATTCTATCCTGAAAAACATAAAGACGTCATTAACCAAGTAAAAGCCAAATTGACACCCCTAGATTTCTAACAAAGGAGTTCTTACATGAGTTACGAATATATCTACCAAGCAGCTGAAAACCAAGCCGAAGCCAATACCCTACTATTATTACATGGGACTGGTGGCACAGAGCGTGACCTATTAGACATCGCTCAATTTATCGACCCAAACGCCAATATCCTGTCTTTACGTGGTAACGAACCTGAAGGACCCATGAATCGTTTCTTCAAACGCCACGGAGAAGGTAACTTAGACATCGAAAACTTGAAATACCATGCCAAAGACCTGTATAATTTCATAGGAGCCTTGGCGGCGGAAAAAGGGTTTGATCCGGCTAAAGTAGTGCCAATCGGTTACTCAAACGGCGCAAATATTGCTGGCGGCGTTTTATATCTCTATGACAACCCATTTAAAGGGGCCATCTTGCTCCACCCAATGGTACCCTTTAGAGACGAAACCATGCCAGAATTGAGCCACACACCAGTCTTTATCGGTGCTGGTACAAACGACCCTATCTGTGCCCCAAGCGAAAGTGAAGAACTAAAAACCAGCCTACAATCAGCAGGTAGCGCGGTTACCCTACATTGGGAAGATTATGGCCATTCCTTGTCTATGCCTGAATTACAAGCAGCGAAAGGATGGTACACTACCGCTGTTGGCTAATACAAAAAAGGAATGATAATCAATGGATTCTGATCAATTATTAAAACGCATTAACGAGCTAGCCGCTAAAAAGAAAGCTGGTACCATTACAGAGGAAGAGCTTGTAGAACAAAAAGAATTGCGCCAAGTTTACTTGAAACAATTCCGTTCAGCCTTCAAGGAAACCCTATTAAACACTAAAGTCATCGACCCTGAGGGTACAGATGTAACACCTCAAGCTGTTCGTGATGCAAAGAAAAAACAAGATGCCGAACGTGAAAACAAGGCTGACAAATAAAGACTACATAATGAAAAAGGGTATCACCATTTTGCTAGGTGATACCCCTTTTTCATTATAAATTACTATAATATAGATGCCCCGTTGCTTTCAATGACTTCCTTATACCAGAAGAAGGAATCTTTACGAGACCGGTCAAAAGTGCCGTTCCCTTGGTCATCGGCGTCAACATAGACAAAACCGTAACGTTTAGACATTTCTGATGTAGATGCAGATACTAAATCTGTACAACCCCAAGGTGTATAACCCATTAAGTCTACCCCATCTTCAATGGCTTCGTGCATTTGCTGGATATGGGATTTTAGGTAGTTGATCCGGTAGTCGTCATGGATAGCCCCATCTTCTTCGACGGTATCAAAGGCACCTAACCCGTTTTCCACAATAAATAATGGCACTTGATAGCGGTCATATAGCTTGTTTAAGGTAATCCGTAAACCAACTGGGTCAATTTGCCAGCCCCAGTCAGAAGCTTCTAGATAAGGGTTCTCTTCAGAAATGGAGAAGTTCCCCGCTGTTGACCCTGCAGTTTCATCCGGATTGTGGCGAGCGATTGATGACATGTAGTAGGAGAAGGACATGAAATCAACCGGATGAGCTGCTAAAATCGCTTCGTCTCCCTCTGCCATCTCTACATGAATATTATTTTCTTTGAAGAAACGTTTTGTATAGGCTGGGTATTTACCGCGGACCTGCACATCTGAGAAGAACAAGTTTTCATGGTCTTTATGAATGGATTCCATGACATCTAATGGATTAGGCGTTGCTGGATATGCCTCCATACGGGCTAACATCATGCCAACTTTTAAATCAGCCTTTAATTCATGGGCAAATTTTGTCACCAAGGCAGAAGCCATAAATTGGTGGTGAGCCGCTTGGTACATGTCGGATAAATCTTGCTTACCATCTTCAAATAGTAAAGCACCACCTACATAACCGGAAATCCCCATAATATTGATCTCGTTGAAAGTTAACCAATATTTTACCTTGTTTTGGTACCGTTCTATTACTATTTGGCCGTATCTAACAAACAAATCGATCACTTCGCGGTTCTTCCAACCACCATAATTCAAGGCAATCCCAATTGGCGTTTCATAATGTGATAAAGTCACTAATGGCTCAATCCCATATTTCAAACATTCATCAAAGACCGCATCGTAGAAAGCTAAACCTTCCTCGTTTGGTTCTTTGTCATCCCCATTTGGAAAGATACGCGACCAAGCAATTGATAAGCGGAAAGTTTTATAACCCATTTCTGCATATAAGGCAATATCTTCCTTATAACGATGGTAGAAGTCAGATCCCCAACGTTTAGGGTATAAGCCTTCTTGGTCTGCCAAAGCAAATTCAACTCGTTCACGATTCATCGGTGCTGAAAAATCTGAAATATTCTTCCGATCTTCAGGTGCTACCGCTACTGCTGTATCAGATGTTGCCGGACCCCGTCCACCTTCATTCCATGCCCCTTCAAATTGATTGGCTGCAGTTGCTCCGCCCCATAAAAATCCGTCTGGAAATACCTTGTCTGTCATACAATCCCTCTTTCGTTTACTTTTTTATTTATGCAATTACTTCAATTAGTTCATCCGTAAAGGATACCGCCCCTGCCTGCGTCGTTTCGACATTTTTATATGCCGGTGTATTGGTAATGATCACTGGCGTCGTTACTTGGTAGCCTGCTGCTTTAATGGCTTCAATATCGAAGGATACTAAAGGGTCACCCGCTTTTACATGGTCTCCCTGCGCCACATGGGCTTCATAGAATTTCCCTTCTAACTCAACCGTGTCCATACCGATATGGATTAACATCTCTACCCCATCATCCGTAATAAAGCCGATGGCATGTTTCGTTGGAAAAAGAATTTGTACCAGTCCATCTGCCGGTGCTGTCACTAAACCTTCGCTTGGTTCAATCGCAATCCCTTGTCCCATTGCCCCAGTCGCAAACACTTGGTCTTCTAATGAAGCTAATGGCACGATGTCACCTTGTAATGGGCTATTTAAAATCTGATCTTTTGCATCCGATACACTTGCTGATACTAACACCGGTTCTTCCGCCGCTTCTACAACTTCTGGTGCCGGTTCAACTGTACCATCTGCATAAAGTGTCGGTACTTTCACAAACATTTGGATAGCAAAAGCCAAAACGATTGCTAACACAGTCCCGATTGCTAAGTGAATCACTGAATGGAATGAACCTGTTACTGGGTCAATATAAGCTGGATATAGGAAAATCCCCATACCACCCATGGCATAACCAATCACATTGAAGACTGATAAGTATACGCCGACAATACCCGAAACAATACAAGAAATGATAAATGGTGTTCGCATCGGTAGGGTGTATCCGTAAATTGCTGGTTCAGTTACACCAAAGATTGCGGAGATTAATGTAGGAACAACGCCTTTTTTAACCTTGTCTTCTTTTGTTTTAAAGTAAATTGCAGCTAGCACACCTACTTGAGTGAAACACGGTAGTACTGCAGCTGTTAGAATGACAGATGAACCATTTTGCGTCATATCCAAGATTGCGATTGGTACAAGTCCCCAGTGCAAGCCGAACATAACCATTACTTGCCATGCTGCCCCTAAGATAAAACCATAAACTATAGGACTAAAGTCATAGACTGCTTGGAAGGCAATACCAATCCACGCTGAAGCTGTGTTGGCGATAGGACCTACTAGTAGAAAAGTTAATGGAATTGTCACTAATAAAGTCACCATTGGTACTGCAAATAATTTCATCACATCTGGTGTGATTTTTTTCATGAATTTCTCAACTTTAGAAGCGACAAAGATTGCCAGTAAGATTGGTAGAACAGTATTGTAATAACCACCCACTGGTAAAGTGAAATTCAATCCAAAGATATTGGTTGCCTCAGTTAGTGATTCAGCTAAACCTGGATAAAGTAATGCACCAGCAATAGCAACAGCTGTATAGGTATTCATCTTAAATTTCTTAGAAGCAGAAACTGCTAATACCATAGGTAGAAATTGGAATAAACCATCTCCTAAGGTATTCATCATGATGTAAATACCCGACGCTTGATCGATTCCTGTGGCCGCTAATAAAGCTGTAATCCCTTTTAAAATACCGGCAGCTGCTAAAGTCCCAAGGAAGGGTTGGAACAAACCTGATACGACATCGATAAAGCGGTCGAATAGGTTCCCTTTTTCGCCATCATCATCAGCGTCCACAGACCCGCCATCCGCAAAACCACCAGCTTTTAATACCTCATCATACACCTCAGCAACATGATTACCGATGACAACTTGGTACTGACCGCCAGCTTGCATGACAGTGACTACCCCGTCTCGTTTCTTTAAATATTCTGTGTTGGCTTTACTTTCATCTTTTAAATAGAATCGTAACCGCGTAATACAATGCCTCACTTCTTTTACGTTTTCCTTACCCCCGACTTTATCCACAATATCTTCTGCTAATTGGGTATATTTGGCCATCTTTCTTTACTCCTCTTCTTTTATCAAACTGACTATACAAAAAAGACCCACAAATCTATTCCTGAAATACCTTAGGATGGGCGTATGTGTAGGGAGGTACACACACGCCTATCCTAAGCTACTGATCAAATAGAAAATGCAGGTCTTGCCGGCCGAACCGTAACGAATCCAGTATTTTTCCGTAACTAAATAATATTTTATTTTTTGTTTGCTGAGTGACTAACCAGGTTACCGATATGTAGAATTAAATATAATAACTCCATATCATTCACCTGCCAACCTTTCGTTTCGAACAAGTATTCCTTAATTTTATCAGCCGCTTCCTTCTCCTTAGGATAGGAAATGAAGGCCAATTCTACCATCCGGTCATTTTTAACCGGTTGGTCATTTTCTTGCTCTTGTCCCTGACGAATTAAATAGTAACGAATATGGGTAACAAAACGTTGAAAATAGACTGAATTCTCATCGATATCAATATTCGTAGCAAACTGGACAATCCGAATAATATCATTCGTCAATTGCATCTGCTCATAAGCTGATTGATTGACCGTCCGGTCCAGTTGCGCATTCACAAAATGCAGGGTGATTGAGGCAACTTCTGTTTGCGGAAAATTGGCTGCCAGTTTTTGTCTGACTAAATCCACCGCTTCTTCAGCAATTGCATACTCTTTCGGGTAAATTCTTTTGATTTCCCACTGCATGGGGTTCATCAAGTTGGGATCCTGTTTTTGCTGATGAATCGCAAACAAGATATGATCGGTAAGTGTGAGGAAGAGGTTGGGATTAAAGGCTACATCCATTTTTTTCTTAAATAAGGATACGATTTTATAAATCCAATAAATTTCTTCTTCACTGGCATTGGTCATCACCATCAAAATGTGTTCGAGATCAACGTCGCCTTCTGGATAATAACGTTTTTCAATACTATCGCCATCGATTGGGTCACCAATCTTTGCTTGGAATCCTAACCCTTTTCCAATTAAAATCATTTCACGCCCATCATCATCACTTGAAAATACGACATTATTATTAATCCGCTTTACGATTTTAAAACAAGTTACCCCACACCCTCTCTTGATATATTGATGGAAACAAGTCTCGATATACAAAAAAGACCAGAGCAAAAAAGTATGGATACTAGTCCTAGGGCTAGTATGCAATCACTTTGATGCCTGGTCTTGCCGGCCAAACCGTAACGAATCCAGTATACAGAGTACGTGTTCTTTATCTATCTGCAATAATACCTCGCATTGGAAACGTTGTCAACACATTTCGAAAGCGTTTTCTATTTTTATTCTAAAATGGTCTGAGTCTGACCGCCTACCGTCACATCTTGGCATAGTTGAGCTCGTTTTAGCAGTCAGGTCTCCACTTCAGATTATGGACGAGTTGACGCTTTAGCTTTACTCGTCTAAATGCGTTAGAACTAGTTTGCATCACACTGCGTGTGATACGGTACTAGTCTTCCAGTGCTACCTGCCTGATCACCAAAACTCACATCCTAAAACAAAAAACACCCTCATCGTTTGAGGGTGAAAAAGGAAAAAACAAAAATGAAAGGATGATGCAATCTATTAGAGGTCTAGATTGCCTCAAAAACATTATAGCACGGTTCAAATAAAAATGAAAGCCTTTTTATAAAACGTTTTCAATGTTGTTATTGTAGCATTTTTCGATAAATTGTGACCTACTCTGTCACTAGACCAGGTATTCGTATAATGTCGGGTTTTCAGACACAGAAATATAATTGGCATCGAAATTTTTCAATCGTTCTAATAAGCCTGGCAGAGTTTTATAATCACCCAACATGATGCCCACTAGCGCCGGACCGTTTGATCGAGAAATTTTCTTGGTATATTCAAACTTGGCAATGTCATCGTCTGGCCCTAATACATCTGTTAAAAATTCTCTCAATGCACCTGGTCTTTGGGGGAAATTCACTACAAAGTATTGCTTAGTGCCTGAATAAATCAAAGCTTTCTCCTCAATTTCAGCCATACGGTTGATATCGTTGTTACCACCAGAAATGATGCAGACAACTGTTTTGCCAACTAGGTCTTCGGCCATATTATCTAGGGCGGATACTGTCAAGGCGCCGGAAGGTTCAGCTACAATGGCTTGTTTGGTATACAGGTCAATAATGGTTCCCGCAATCTTACCTTCGTCGACTGTTTCAAGTCGGTCAATATTATCTTTCGCGTATTGGAAGGTGATATCCCCTATCTTACCAACTGCTGTACCATCCGCAAATTTGTTCACTGTGTCCAGTGCAGTCGGCTGACCGTGGTCAAGAGCCAGTTTCATGGACGCTGCACCAGCAGGTTCAACGCCAACAATTTTGGTTTCAGGCATGGCTTCACGGACATAGGCAGATACACCAGAGATCAATCCACCCCCACCGATAGGCACTAAGACATAGTCTGCAGTTTCCCCGTCGGCAGTTAGGCTGTGGTGGATTTCAACAGCTAGTGACCCTTGACCAGCGATGACATTTTCGTCATCGTACGGCTCTATAAAGGTCATCTGGTGGTCTGCACCATATTCATGCGCAGCTTGGTTACAGGCATCAAAGGTATCCCCTTCAATCACAATATTGACATAGTCGCCGCCAAAATACTTCACTTGGTTGATTTTTTGAGCAGGTGTCGTATTCGGCATATAAATCGTCGCCATTACTTGCTTTTCATTACAAGCAAAGGCTACTCCTTGGGCGTGGTTGCCGGCTGAGGCGCAGATAACACCTTTAGCTAAATCATCCTCACTGAGCTCACTAATCGAATAGTAAGCACCTCTTAATTTAAATGAACGTACGACTTGTAAGTCTTCTCGCTTCAAATAAATATTGGCTTGGTACTTCTCAGATAAGTATTGATCATATTGTAAAGGTGTCTGCTTGACGACCGACTGTAATTTTTTATAGGCACTTAGTACCTTCTCCTTATTGACTCGCTTGACCATATTGTTCCCTCTTTCATCTTGACCTTTTTGTGTTTTATTTTTCTCTAGTTATTAGTATCTACCGCATTTTCTTTCACGAACGGCATCATTTCACGTAAGCGACTACCAACTTCTTCAATTGGGTGTCCTTGTTCTTTTTCACGCATAGCGTAAAAGTCTTTAAAGCCGTTATCGTAGTCATCAGTAAAGCGTTTGGCGAAAGAACCGTCTTGAATATCTGCTAATACAGCTTTCATTCGTTCTTTCACATCTGGGGTGATTAAACGTGGTCCCGATACATAGTCGCCAAATTCTGCGGTATTTGAGCATGATTTACGCATATGGTCCATACCACCTTCATATAATAGGTCTACGATTAATTTCAACTCATGCATTACTTCAAAGTAAGCAATTTCGGGTTGATAGCCAGCTTCAACTAAGGTTTCGAAACCTGCTTGAATTAAGTGTGTCGTACCACCCATTAACACTGTTTGTTCACCGAATAGGTCAGATTCAGTTTCTTCACGGAAGTCCGTTTCAATAATCCCAACACGCGTTGCACCGATACCATCTGCCCAAGACATGGCTAAATCACGCGCATTGCCTGTTGCATCTTGATATACCGCAAATAAGGACGGTACCGCTGAACCTTTCGTAAACTCACGGCGTACTAAGTGGCCTGGTCCTTTAGGCGCAACCATGAAAACATCGATAGATGCATCCGGTTGAATATTTTTAAAGTGGATATTGAAACCATGAGCGAAAGCTAAGGCATTTCCAGCTTCTAAATTCGGCGCAATCTCATTGGCATAAGTATCTTTTTGAATTTCATCTGGTAATAAAATCATGATGACATCGGCTTTTTTAGCTGCTTCTGCCACTGAGTAAACCTCAAAACCGTCGTTACGTGCACGGTTAGCCGAGCTACCTTCACGGATACCAATAATGACATTTTGACCATTATCCCTTAAGTTTTGCGCATGGGCATGACCTTGTGAGCCATAACCAATGACAGCTAATTGTTTACCTGATAATGCATTACTGGTCATGTCTTTTTCGTAGTATACTTTTGCCATAATTTTTTACCTCCATATATGTTCTGTACTGTGTCTTTTTAGATGATGTTTTGCAAAATAAATCACTTAGCCAAGTTCGGATGGGTCTAATAATGTTGCACTCACCACATCTACTTGCTTCAATAATTGTCTAGTCAATAAAGTTGCGGCTTCTAAATCTTGGAAATTAATACCAATCGTAATGTAGGAAATCTCCGGGTCGTCAGTCCCTGCTAAGTTTAAAGTGTCAATGTTATACCGTGGTTTGAGGACAACTTGTGTTACCCGATTTAAGACACCAGGTCTATTGGCTACCTTCAATCGAATGAATTGAAAAATCATGATAGGCCCTCCATTTCATTGTTTGCCTTACCAGATGGCACCATTGGGGTAACTCTTTCATACTTATCAATTAAGACTTCTAATACATAAGCCCCATCATAAGCCAGCATTTCATCTATAGCCGTTTGCATGTCCGCTGGATCCGTTACCTTAGCAGCTTTCACACCTAACGCTTCCGATAACTTCACGAAATCTGGCAGACTTGATCCGAATTCTGAATGCGAATACCGGTCTGAATAGAAAGCATGTTGCCACTGATGAACCATCCCCAACACCGTATTATTTAAAATGATAAATTTCGGTTGAATACCATAATGTTGGATGATATTCAATTCTTGGTTGGTCATTTGAAAACCACCGTCACCTATAATCCCGACAACTGGATGCTGACCGTCCGCTGCAAAGGCCGCCCCGATTGTTGCAGGTACCCCATACCCCATAGTACCCAAACCACCTGAAGTTAAATTTTGACTTGGGAATTGATAAGGGTAATATTGCGCTGCCCACATTTGATGTTGGCCAACGTCGGTCACAATATAGGCCTGACCGTCCGTTGCCTTACCTAAGTAATCCAGTACCGCTTGTGGTCGAATCGCGTCTGTCATCTCAGGCACCCGAGTTGGATGTAAGGCTTGATTATCAGCTTGGTGCGCTAACCAGTCCGTCTTATCAGACCAATCGGTTATAGGTTCCTGTAAAAGTGCCTCCAAGGCTGCTTTAGCATCTGCTAATAGGGTAATATCCGGTGCAATAATTTTGCCAATTTCTGCTAGGTCAATATCCACATGGATAATCTTGGCATCTGGTGCAAAATTATCAGGATTAGAAGCTACTCGGTCGTCGAAACGGCTACCAATATTCAAGAGACAATCTGTCTCCATCAAGGCCATATTGGCTGCATATGTTCCGTGCATCCCTGCCATACCAAGGTTTAGTGGATCATCACTTGCCAATGCACCAATACCTAACAGGGTATGAGTGACTGGTATGTTGTAGCGGTGCGCAAAGTCCCGTAGTTCTTGGTGGGCTTCAGCTTTGATAATGCCATTTCCTACCAATAACAAGGGTTTTTCAGCTGCGAGCAAGGCTTCCTTAATCTCTGCCACCGTCTCCAAGTCGAAGTCATTTTCCAAGTGGTAACCTGGTAAATCGAAGTCTTCATCAATGTCATCTAAAGCCACTTCCTGAACGCCAATATCCTTGGGAATATCGACTAGAACAGGACCTTTACGACCAGTATTGGCGATGTAGAAGGCTTCTTTGATGATGCGGGGAATATCCTTGGCATCTTCAACTTGGTAGGTATATTTCGTGATTGGCGTCATTAAAGAGACAACGTCGGTTTCCTGAAAGGCGTCTTTACCGATACCAGATGTGGTCACCTGGCCCGAGATGACGACTAGCGGCACCGAATCCATCTGCGCTGTCGCTACTGCTGTGACAATATTTGTCGCCCCCGGCCCACTAGTTGTCACCGCTACGCCCACTTGGCCAGCCACACGGGCATAACCATCTGCCATATGACCAGCACCTTGTTCATGACGAGCTAAGACGTGATTGACATTCTGGCGGAAAAATTCATCGTAAATATGTAAAGCTGCACCACCAGGATAGCCAAAAATGATCTCAACGCCTTGATCTCGCAAGGCATTGACGAGCAATTCCGTTCCTATACTGGTCTTCTGCGTTCTCTCCACATGAGCACCCCATTTCTTTAAATTTTCATTCCTTGGTATTGAAAGCAATAAAAAAGGCATCCCACAAATAGTATGTGGGATGCCAAGTCCCACTCAACATCGAATAGGACTCAAATTAACAATTGTTAATTCCAGTCCTAAGTCACGATAATGACTACAATATTCGAATTCGCTGCTTTGAACGATTGCATATGAGTGAAACTCCTTTCGTTTTTTAATGATTCAATAACGAAAGTATACTGAGAAGTTTCTAACTTGTCAATGGATTATTTTAATTGTTTTTTAATCAACGTCTAAACTCCTCGTCATATTGACATTCTTCAACGGTATGATAAATTTAGATTAATACAATATTGACTATAATTAGAAAGGACATTCCCATGACATCAGCCACAGAAAAACCCATAATCCAGCTTGATAATGTCTGCTTCAACCGTCAAGACAAAGCTATTTTAAAAAATATCCATTGGACCATCAATCAAGGGCAACACTGGGCCCTGCTTGGTTTGAACGGGTCTGGTAAATCATCCATCATTAATATATTAACTGGTTACCATTTTCCTTCTAGTGGTCAAGTAAAGGTCCTAGACCAATTATTTGGTGCCTCTTCCATTCCTGACTTACAAAAACGGATTGGGATCGTTTCCGCTTGGATTCACCAAGAAATCCCAAGCCATCTTTCTGTGTTAGATACCATTATTTCTGGTAAATTTGCTAGTTTAGGTCTATATCAAAAGATAACAGATGAACTTATTCAAGAAGCTGAGGCACTTTTGGATACTTTCAATTTTTCTGCATTTCGCAATCGGCGAATGGCCACACTGTCTCAAGGTGAGCAACAAACTGTCTTGATTCTTAGAGCTTTGATGACAGAACCAGAACTATTAATTCTAGATGAACCAACTAGCGGCCTCGACTTATTTGCCCGCGAAAGTCTTTTAGCCATGTTAGATAAGTTAGCCAAGGAAAAACCAGAAGTTTGCCAACTGATGGTAACCCATCATACTGAAGAAATCATTCCGCTTTATCAAAAAATTTGCTTGTTAAAAGATGGCGAAATTTTTGCAAAAGGTGATCGCGATTTCATGTTAGACCCAGACCGTTTGCATGATTTTTATGGCCAACCAGTCCTTTTACGTCCTTTCAAACAAGGGCGAATATTGGTTATGCCGAAATAGTTTCTCTTCAAAAAAAGTGATGGTCCTATTAGTCATACTGATTAGGGTCATCATTTTTATATTATTTGCATAAATCGATATATATACTGATAAACCTTATCTTATCGGGAGAGGTGTCTTGAAGGCGTTTTTCAACTGTGTTAGGGTTAATATATATTATTGGTTATAAAAATTCTAGATAGTCGGCGGCAGAAATTTTTAAGAAAGGATCTTACCTATGCAATATCTAAAATTCATCTTGTGGCAAAATACGCACAAGCCAGAGACAAAGGGGGAGTATTTTTTAACGGTTATTACCTGGATACTCGTGATGATACTATTGCTGATTTTTGCTGGCTTTATCCTAACAGCAGACCTTCCCTTATTGTTAAAAGGTATTGTTTTAGTTTACTTTGTACCTAATATATTATTTTACGGGGTAAGTAGAAATATTGCCCAAGAACAGGGATTTTTCCATATGTATATGTTCCAATTCTTACTTTCCATCTTTTTTTCGGTTTTCTATGTATACTTTTATACAAAAAATCAAAAGAAGGAATAACCAGTATCCTAGGTCATCATGCCTTCTAATCTATTCAAAAAAGCCGCGATTGGTCATCGCGGCTTTTTGATTGATTTAGGCATTTTGACAATTGAATTCTTTCATCAGTACATAGCTTTATTCATAGTTGGCACGGTAGTATTGATTTACACGCAGGTTTATATTTTCCAAAAAGCCTGTGCCATCCGTTACCCCATCTGTCAGAACGACTAAGCTATATTGGGGTTCATCATTTTCATAGTAGATACCCGCATCATTTAAGGCAGTACCGTAATTACCGTATTTATTGGCCATTAGCTGACTATTCACATAGGTAGTAAACAGACGATCAGGTGATGCATCTAATAGATAATCAACCAGCGCTTGATAATCGTCATCAGTTGCCAATAAATCATAATAGGCTGATAGGAGTTGTGCAGATACGACATTATCTTCATAGAATACATCCTCTACCGCAACATCTACACTATTGGCAATATTTGCTTTGTAGGCGCCTGACCCATAAAGGGTGTTATAGTATCTAATCAACATATTCGTTGCCGTATTATCTGAATGCATTAAGGCATTTGCGATTAAGTCCTCAATTGTATAGGCTGCTTGTCCAGTACCATTAGCAACACCTGCAGTAATCGTACCGTCTCCCTCTTCGTAATCAGCATAAGAGTAAGTAACTTCAGTATCCCAACTCACGTCTCCTGCATTGATGGCATCTACAAAAATCACTGCTAATGGTAATTTGATGGTAGACGCTGCAGTTTGATAGACGTCTTCATTCACTGCGTAACTTTCTTCTGTCTGATAGTCGGTATATTCTAGTGAAATTTGACTTTCATCTACTCCAAAATCGGTTAATGTAGCTTCAATTACTTCAGCCATAGACGCATATTGACTTGTGTCGATCATCTCTACACCATTTGCTTGCATCACATCAACATTATATACTTCTTCATCGCTTAAAGATAAAGGGCTAGTTGTTGAAGAAACTGCCGTAGTCGACTCGTCAACCGAATCCACCGATGACTCCTCAGTCACTTCTCCTTCACCTTGATATGTAAATATAGCAATTAATACCACTATTAAGGCCACTCCTAATACGAAGAAGGGCACTAGTGGTTTAATACTAGATTTTTTTCTTCTATTCGACATGCTTTACTCCTTATTCATCATGATATTTTATGGATCTCATTCCATGCATGTGCATTCTAACAAAAATTTATGTTAATCATGTGACAAACTTAGGTATATTATGAATTAAAGGTGTTTTTACCTTTAAATCTATGTAAAGTTTACGCTTTTTATCTTATAAAACGAGACAAGATAGATATCTTGCCTCGTTTTTCTAACGATTAATAAGCGCGTGCATACCATACTGTATATTTAGCTGGTTTACCGGAATACAAGTCTACTGTTTTTTCTACAGGTGGATTAAACGGAATGTTCCGTGAAGTGAATCCTGTCGCTTCTTTAATCGCTGCTTCAGATTCATCAGTACCATCCCAACCAGCTAAAACCCAACCTGGGCGTTCACCTTTTTCTTCACACGCAGCAATATGCGCAGTTAAATCTTCCATTGTATCGATATCAAAGTGTTCATTTTCAGAACGAAAGGCTACTGCCTTGTCATAAAGACGTTGGTGCATATCATCAAAACGTTGGTTGATTTCAGCTACTAAGTCTTGGTCTAGTGAGAAGGCTTCTTTACCATCAAGGTCACGCATCTTGATCATAACTTGGTTGTTTTCCATATCACGTGGTCCAAATTCAATACGCAATGGCACACCGTGCACTTCAGATTCATTATATTTGTAACCTGGTGAGTTATTAGAATCATCAAGATTTACACGCAAACCAGCTGCTGATAAGGTCGCTTTGATTTCTTCTAATTTTTCAAGTACTTGTGGGTTCTTTTTGATGTTTCCAACTGGAATTAGCGATACTTGTGTACCAGCAACTCGTGGTGGCAATACTAAGCCTTGCTCGTCACCGTGAATCATAATCATGGCACCAACTAAACGCGTTGAAGAACCCCATGAAGTTGTGTGTACATAAGTATGTTTATTGTCTTCGTTTAAGAATTTAATATCAAAAGCTTCTGCAAAGTTTTGGCCTAAGTAGTGAGAAGTCCCCGCTTGGATGGCTTTTGTATCTTTTGTCATCGCTTCGATCGAGAAGGTGTCAACTGCACCCGCAAATCGTTCTGAAGGGGTTTTTTGACCTTCATAAACTGGCATAGCGAATACTTCTTTTACTAAGTCAGTATAGTAATGTAACATTTTCATAGTACGTTCGCGCGCTTCTTCTTCAGTAGCGTGTGCAGTATGGCCTTCTTGCCATAAGAATTCTGACGTACGGATAAAAGGTAAAGTACGTTTTTCCCAGCGGAATACGTTAGCCCATTGATTTAATTCCATTGGTAGGTCACGGTAAGAATTGATCCAATCAGACATTGCGTTACCGAATAACGTTTCAGAAGTTGGACGTAATGCCAATGGTTCTTCTAACTTTTCCTCGCCTGCTTCAGTTACCCATGGTAGTTCAGGTGCGAAACCTTCCACGTGGTCAGCTTCTTTTTCGAAGAAGTGTTTTGGAATGAGCATTGGGAAATAAGCGTTACGAATGCCTTCCTTCTTCAACATTTCATTGAAAGCATCTTTATACGATTCCCATAGTAAAAAGCCATCTGGTTTAAAGATCATTGTCCCACGAGCAGGACCGTAATCCATCAAGTCACCTTGTTGAATTGCTTGTAAATACCATTTTGAAAAATCAGTTTTTTGTAAGTTTTCTGTTGCTTCTTGCTTTGCCATTTTCATGCTCCTTTTTTTAAATACCTATAACGAAAAAGAGCACTCCATCCATAAAGGACGAAATGCTCGCGGTGCCACCTTTTTTAGCCAAAGAAGTAGATAAATCATGCCTCCCTAGCTCTCTCAAATGCGGTAACGGCGCCACCGTGCCTTTTTCAAGGCGACTTTTATCATGTAGTAGGTTCATGTAGTCAGTGGGAATGTGCTTACACCTGATCACATCTCGCTTAATCCTTGACATCATTACTAGTCTACAAGTTTTAAATTTATTCTTATAGCTTACAGCCTATATTTTGCTTGATTACCCGTTAAAAGTCAATATCTCAAGTGCTTTTCCTGAAAAAAGACAGTAGGCACTAATCAAGCAATTCCACTGTTAGATGTTGAATCATCTCGCTGGTTTGCTTTCTATTATCAGCGTGTGCTGTTTTGCGTGCTTCGTAGCCATTACATAAGTATATTTCCTCATCAGAATGTGGTACAACTGCTGGCAAGTGATAGTCTGCATCAACGTAGTCCTTCAAGACAACATAGGTTAGAAAGGCAGTCGCAGCTAAATAACGCTCGCCCTTATGATTTTCACCGATGACTTTGGCAAAAATTTCCATTGACCGTCTACCTGCACCTGTTACGTAAGTTTCAACATGGGCAATATCCCCTTCAGGTAAGGGTGCTAAAAAATTAATATTATCCATGTTTGCAGTCATGGTGCCGAAAGCTGTCAACCGCCCTGCTGAAATAGAGGCCACATTGTCCATAATGTACAATAACTGACCACCATACAGGTTTTTATAAAAATTCGTTTGGTTCGGCATAATTCGGTGCGACTGCACTGCTTTTGTCCGTTTACAAGTGACTTGTGTCATATGATTTAACCTCCGTTTTACTAGACTGTTCTTGACCGTTTAAGTGACTTACTTAATGGCAATGCCAGAATAGGGGTTAGGACCCCTGAAGTGATTGCCTCTATTAAGCCATTTCCACCAATTGTGACTAAGAAAGTAGCCATTAGGGCAGAACTCGGGATATTCAATGCATTGGCGTAGGCTTCCGCTGAAAATAAATAAATAGCACCCAAAACAGTCAATGTATTGATCATGGAACCTATAAGGCCTGTAATCATGAATTTTGACCGGTCTTTCACCTTGCCATCAAGATACATAGCTAACCATCCTGAAACAAGGCCAACTAACATGCGTGGCATAACAGATACCAATGGATTTAAAAAAACCACTGACATAATGTCCGGCACGATTGCAGCCTTAATCATCCTTAAGACACCCCACGATGCCCCTAAAATAAGACCTGTTTGGGGGCCGAATAAACTAGCACCAATAATGACCGTTAAATGAATAATGGTTGCTTGGACTGGTCCAATCGGAATATATCCGATACCAGGAACAAAAGTTTGAATGATTAAAATTGCCAACATCAAACTCATCACAGTTAATCTGGCTGTCCGTTCTTTTTGATGACCCATAATAAACCTCGATATCTAAATTAGTAATATATGTGGCGCTATCATACCACGAATGCAAGTATAAATAAAAGGCTAACCTCAAGTTAGCCTTCACTATTGTCCTGGTTAAATGCGAGGTGTTTCCCATTTAAAATATCCACAAAGCGGGCTGTTAATTTAGCAGTCATCCCCCATAAATGCTCCCCTTGAATATCATAAAAAGGGATGCCTCGCTTTTCTGGACGACCAAAATCATAAGCTCTCCCACCTGGAATGAGGTTAAAAGGAAAATCATCTGCTACTTGCTGGTGGTGGGCAACATAATGTACCTCAGGTGCCATCGTTTTCAACTCGCGCAATGGTATCGTGAAGACATGGTCCACTTCATATTGATTTAGGTCCAACTCTTCCAAACGCTCGATTGTCAATTCACCAACATAACAACCAATAATTCGTTTACCCATGACAACATAGTCCATTTCACCGATCACATTGATCTTGTCCGAGCTTACACCCAGTTCTTCAGTTGTTTCGCGGATAGCTGCCGCTTCAAACCCTTCACCTGATTCTACCCGACCACCAGGAAAAGCGGCATCTCCTGCTTGAGAAATGCCGTTTGCCCTGTGTTCGAATAAAATATGCCATTCCCCCTCTAGTTTAACTAGAGGGATCAAGACAGCATACGCTTTTTCAACATCTAAAGGTCGTGGCTCATAGGTTTGGAAAATACGTTTAACCGAATCCATCACAATCGCCCTTCCCTTAATTGATGATTATTTATTACGGTTTTGGTAAGCTTCCCAGTCAGCTGTGAAACCTTCAATACCTTTGTCAGTTAAGACATGGCCCCATAATTTAGGGAATAGGCTACCTGGGATCGTACCGATGTGGGCACCTGCTAAAGCAGAACCTTCAAAGTGTGCGATATGACGGATTGAAGCCGCAATAATTTCAGCGTCGTAACCGTAAATATCTAACACTTCACGTAATTCTGCGATTAATTTCAAGCCATCTTGGCCTAAATCATCAATACGACCGATAAATGGTGAGATGTAGGTTGCACCAGCTTTAGCTGCCATTAAACCTTGAGACACTGAGAAAATCAAGGTAACGTTTGTTTTGATACCTTCTTTTGAAAGTGTGTTTACAGCTTTCAGACCTGCTTCAGTCATTGGGATTTTAACGACAACATTGTCCGCCCATTTCGCAATTTCATGCGCTTCTTCAACCATTTCTTCATAAGTTAAGCCAGTAACCTCAGCTGAAACTGGTCCATCAATTGTGCCAGCGATATCTTTGATGACTTCTTCAAAGTCGCGCCCTTCTTTAGCTACTAGAGATGGGTTAGTTGTGACACCATCAACTAAACCTAAGTCATTAATACGTTTAATCTCATCAATGTTTGCTGTATCTAAGAAAAATTTCATTTTTTTCAAAAGCCTCCTGTTAGCTAATTAGTAAGTGACGTTGAGACAAAAGCACTAGCTAACAAATTAGTCAGCTAAGCCTTTATAAGTGTTGGCAACATTTTCAGCTGTAAAGCCGTATTCTTCTTGAATTAAGGCACCTTTACCTGAAGCACCAAAGCGGTCAATTCCTACGATTGCACCGTTTAAGCCAGTGTATTTAGCCCATCCAAATGAAGAACCCATTTCTACTGCTACACGTTTGGTGATAGCTGTTGGCAATACAGCTTCTTTATAAGCTTCATCTTGGGCATCGAAAATTTCCTGAGATGGCATAGATACAACAGATACGTTGATGCCTTCTTCAGCTAATTTCGCTTGTGCTTCAATAGCTAAGCTCACTTCAGAACCAGTAGCGATTAAGATACCTTCTTGCTCACCAGCTGCTGGTGAGATCACGTAAGCACCTTTACGTACGCCTGCTTCAGCTTTTTCTTTTGTACCTTCTAAAACAGGTAAGTCTTGACGTGTTAAGACTAACATTGTTGGTGTTTCTTCTGATTCCAATGCTAATTTCCACGCTACGCCCACTTCGTTACCGTCTGCTGGACGAATCACGTTTACATTGTGCATTGCACGGAATGAAGCCAACTGTTCTACCGGCTCATGCGTTGGGCCATCTTCACCAACACCGATTGAGTCATGTGTAAAGACGTAAGTTGCTGGTAATTTAGAGATAGCTGCTAAACGAACTGCTGGACGTAGGTAGTCAGAGAATACGAAGAAGGTACCTGCGTATGTTTTTGAACCACCATGTAAAACGATCCCGTTCATTGCTGCTGCCATAGCGAACTCACGAACACCGTACCAGATATTACGACCTTGGTAAGATCCTGGTTGGAATTCTTCGTCAGCATCATTCATTGTATTGTTTGATGAAGATAAGTCAGCTGAACCACCCCAGAATTCTGGTAATGTTTTACCAATTTCTTGGATAGCTGCTTGTGACGTTTTACGA
Source organism: Aerococcaceae bacterium 50-4 (assembly GCA_041223225.1). GTDB lineage: Bacteria > Bacillota > Bacilli > Lactobacillales > Aerococcaceae > Aerococcus. The sequence continues at coordinate 28,315 of JBCLPQ010000008.1, read as the reverse complement.
CTAGCTTTTGCATCATCGCCTACTTCATAAACAGGGATATTTACATCCCAGCCTTCTGGTAATTTACCAGCATAAGCACGTTCATATTGTGCTGCTAATTCTGGATATTTTTCTTTATAATCTGCAAATAATTTGTTCCAAGCTTCTTCTTCAGCTTGACCACGAGCTGCGACTACTTCGTTGAAACGGTCATAAACTTCTTGTGGAATTTCAAATGCATCATGTGACCAACCAAAGTTTTTCTTGGCAAAGCTTGAACCTTCAGCACCTAATGGAGCACCGTGGACGCCAGATGTACCTTGATTTTCAGCACCGAAACCGATAATTGTTTTCACTTCAATTAATGTCGGTTGGTCTGTATTTGCTTTTGCTTGCTCGATTGCTGTATTAATCGCGTCTAAATCGTTACCATCTTTTACTAAAATGTGTTCCCAACCGTAAGCTTTAAAACGGTCACCAACATTTTCAGTAAAGGCCTTAGAAGTAGGACCATCTAAAGAGATATCATTTGAATCATATAAAGCGATTAATTTGTTTAATTTTAAGTGACCAGCTAAAGATGCGGCTTCTTGCGTTACACCTTCCATCAAGTCACCATCACCTACTAAGGTATAAGTAAAATGATCCACAACATTGAAACCATCTTTGTTGTAAATTGCTGCATCATGCGCTTCCGCCATTGCCATACCAACTGCATTAGCAAATCCTTGACCTAATGGACCTGTTGTTGCTTCTACGCCGTCTGTTTCGTGTACTTCTGGATGTCCAGGCGTTTTCGAACCGAATTGACGGAAGTTTTTAGTATCTTCTAGAGATACATCAAATCCTGATAAGTGAAGTAAGCTATAAAGCATTGCAGAACCATGACCAGCCGATAATACAAATCGGTCGCGGTTCGTCCATTTACTATGTTGCGGGTTTTGACGTAGGTGTTTAGACCATAGGGCATAAGCCATTGGTGCGGCACCTAAAGGTAAACCTGGGTGTCCAGAATTCGCCTTATCCACCATATCTGTGCTTAAAGCACGAATAGCGTTTGTTGCTAAAATATCCGTGTTGTCAAACATTCATTCCACTCCTTAAATCTGTTCAGTTTCTCATTATAAGCTGACAGCTTGTCATATTATAAGTATAACAAAATTTCTATTAAATCACTATTTATAGGCATTAGAACTTACGATTCCACCAAAATTTATTTGGCGTTAAAGACTAATTCTTCTAATGCTTTTGCAATCCCTTCTTCATCATTCGAAGCAGTGACATATTGCGCATGTTCTTTCATTTCATCAATTGCATTGCCCATAGCAACACCACAACCAGCCCATTTAATCATAGACAAGTCATTCGCTTGGTCTCCAAAAGCCATCGTTTCACTTTGGTCAATCCCTAAACTTTCAGCCAATTTTGCTAAAGCTTCACCCTTGTCTACGCCTTTTGGCATAATTTCTAAGAAAAATGGCTCTGATTTCATTATCGAATATTTTTCAAACAATTCAGGGTCCAAAGTCGCAATAAAAGCATCCAATTTACCTGGTTCAGCGGTAATCATTACTTTTGGTGCTGTAATTTCCCCATCGAAGAAATCAACTGTTTTGATTGGCATTTCATTCAAGGTAGATTCTACGTCTACATATTGGTCTCTCGGCGTTTCCTGCACTAGGACATGTTGATCATCATGGGCATGAACATCAAGTTCATTGTCTTTTGCTAACTTCACCCAGCTTTGCAATTCATCATTCGTTAGAGTATGGGCAAAAACAGTATCCTCAGTAGCTACTTCTTTAACTAATCCTCCGTTAAAGCATGAAACGAAAGGCACGATTTCACGACCAACCAAATCAGCGTTTAAAAGCACCCCTTTGTAAGGGCGTCCTGATGAGATGACTACATGAATTCCTGCTTCATGCAATTTATGAAGCGCCTCTTTGGTAGCTGGTGTTACCTCTTTTTTCGAATTTACTAATGTCCCATCAATATCAAAAGCGATTAATTTATACATCTATGTATTTCCTCCGTCTTTTTCAAAATAAGTTGGCAACCTCATATCCCCTTCATAGGAAATAATCACCGGCTTATCGCCAAACGTCACACGACCATTTACAACTTGATAACTTTCTTTAGAAAGTTCATCTTTATATTTTCCATTCGGGATACCCAACTCAACCTCTGAGGGTGCCCCTTCTTCTTTTAATTTGAAAATACCAAATAAATGTTGACTATAATAATGGTAAGAAAGTACTACCGTCGAATCACCCGCAGGCATGATCGAATAATAGCCACTCTTACAGACTTCTCGTTTCTTAATTTGTGACATACGACTGATTAATGGGGTTAAATCTTGTTGGATATGCCAATTAATCGTTTGACCACTACGGAAATTAAACCGTTCTCTGGCCCCATATTCTTGCCCCATAAAGACACTTGCCATCCCTTTTTGGAAAAAGGCAAAAGCCGTCCAGTTTTCTAACTCATTGCCAGACTTCACATACTCTGAAAATCTTTTGGATTCGTCAAACTCTAAAGACCGCATGCTGACATAGGTATGTGGCAACATCAACTCTTGGAAATTTAAATTACCCACAAAATTATCTAAGCTCAGCTTACCCTGGTAAAAGCGGTTTCTATAGAAGAAATCTGGAATCTGGTCGACCACATCGAAATTTGGATATAATTCCCCTTCAGTCCAATAAGGCATGTTCATCTTTTGTAAATCCGTTAAGATGGTCAATGGCATGGTAGCCGCCACCCAATAGAAATAAGGGTGAACATCTTCCACTTCAGCCCTTGCTGATTCCCAAAATTCTGGACGCACTAACTGCGCATGGTGAGCAGCAAACCCATCTACAAATTTAGCCCAATATTTCATGTTTTCAATCAGGTAATCCCACAATTTAGGGTTTGTATAGTCCAAATCATAAGAACTATCATAAATATCTAAACGAGAAATAAAATTCCCCTTATCGTCACGCATAAAATATTCAGGGTGTTCTTTTACTAACTCCGAGTCTTTGGCCAAATGGAATAATTGTAAATTCAACATGACCTGCATACCCATATCGTGGATAGTATCGACTAACTCTTGAAAATCATCTAAGCTACCATATTCGGGTGAAACTTCAGAAATATTTTTCACCACCATTGGATTACCTTCAAGATTGTCAGCTACTCTTAGATCCGTTGTAGGAAAAATCGACTGCAGCAAGATAATGTCGACCCCTAAATCTTTTAATCGTTCAAGCTCCGGAATAATCGCCTTGAACGTGCCTTCCTCTGTAAAATTGCGAACAAATAACTTATACAGCGTTTTGTGACGTAACGTTAAATTCGTTACTTTAGCCATGGCTGACCTCCTATGTTAAATGCGACTCTTTTTGCTATCTCCATTCTAGCACACGTGATACAAATTCCTCACCATAATAATTGTTTGTCTATTCAAAAATGATACTTACTAGTTATGAAAACCCAAAAGTATGCCAATTTTCACCAAACCATGAAAGCTATTACAATTTTAGAAATGTTTTTGCGAACGATAGAAAATTATTCCATATAAACATTCGTGTTTAGTATTGATTTTTCCAATTGAGTCTTTATAATGATAGAAGTAGTTAATTAAATTCATAAAAGGAGCAAGAAAAGTGAAAAAAATAGAGGAATTTTTCCAACTGAAGGAGAATGGGACAAACGTATCAACTGAGTTGATTGCCGGTTTATCAACCTTCTTCGCGATGAGTTACATCATCTTTGTTAACCCAGCAATTTTATCTCAAACGGGAATGCCTTACCAAGGTGTGTTCTTAGCAACCATTATTTCTTCTGCTTTAGCGACATTATTTATCGGTTTATTCGCTAACGTACCTTACGCATTAGCCCCTGGGATGGGATTAAATGCCTTCTTTACCTATACAGTAGTCTTCTCATTAGGCTTTACCTGGCAAGAAGCGTTAGCAATGGTCTTTATCTGTGGTTTATTCAATATTTTCATCACAGTAACTAAATTCCGTCAATTAATCATCAAAGCCATTCCTGATTCATTACAACATGCAATTGGTGCCGGTGTTGGCTTATTCGTTGCCTATATTGGGGTTAAAAATGCTGGCTTCATCAACTTCACCACTGAAGCAGCAAATATCACTTCTGTAAACGGCCAAGCATTTGATGCAACACAATCTGTTTTTGAAGGTGGCTTAGCGACAATCAATTCAACTGGTGCGACACTTCCAGCTATATCAACCTTTACAGATCAAACATCATTATTAGCCTTATTCGGTTTAATTTTAACCATTATTCTATTATTGAAAAATGTAAAAGGCGCAATTTTAATCGGTATCATTGCTGTTTCAGCAGTTTACGTGATTTTAAATCCAGAAGCATTAGCAACAGTAAACTTTGATCAATCTGGTTTAGGTGCTGCCTTCCAAGACCTAGGTGTAACCTTTGGTGCTGCCTTTGGCCAAGAAGGATTAATTTCACTTTTCTCTAATCCAGCTCGCTATCCATTAGTGATCATGACTATTTTTGCTTTCTCATTATCTGACGTATTCGATACTATTGGTACATTCATCGGTACTGGTCGTGCATCAGGTATCTTCACTAAAGAAGACATTGATAATATGAACCAATCGAGTGTTATGGGGACTAAATTAGACAAGGCTTTATTCGGAGATGTTGTCGGTACTTCATTAGGTGCCATTTTCGGTACTTCAAACACGACTGTTTTCGCTGAATCAACAGTGGGGATTTCACTGGGAGGCCGTACTGGTTTAACATCTGTATTTACCGCTATCGTTTTCTTATTATGTGCTTTCATCTCACCATTCGTTGGTTTAGTACCAGGTGCGGCGACTGCTCCTGCCTTGATCATCGTAGGTATCATGATGATGTCAGCTATCCGTGAAATCGACTGGTCAAGCTTAGAAGTAGCAATCCCTGCCTTCTTCGCTTCAGTATTCATGGCTTATGCCTACTCAATCTCATACGGTATTGCAGCTGGTTTCATCTCTTACTGCATCGTGAAAATTTCTCTAGGCAAAACAAAAGAAATCCATCCAATCATATGGGTTGCATCATTCCTATTCTTAGCAAACTTTGTGATTATGGCTGTACTTTAATTTACAAAGAAGCAAATAAATTATCCATAAAGGCCAGGTTTTCCTGGTCTTTTTTTATTAATTCGAAACATTTTTGTATCATTTTTTCTTTCTAACTTGCGCAAAAAAATTATCTTTTATCGTGAAAAACCCTATCACTTAAAGGTTTTTGAATACCATAAACAAAAATCACTTTAAAATAAAGTGTAACCCCTTTCTTTTTATTCAAAAAATCGCTAAAATGATATAGTTGATAGATTTGTCTTGTAATAATTTTATTTTTTTATCAATTAGGAGGAACGAATATAATGGATAACAATAATGTTGAATATAATGCACCTACCGAGGTTAAATATATCGATGTTGTAAATACTTATGACTTGGAAGAAGAGGCAAGTAAAGTTGTCCCTCATGGCGGGTTCAACTATATGGCAGGTGCCTCTGGTGACGAATGGACTAAACAAGCAAATGACCGCGCTTGGAAACATAAATTACTATACCCACGTCTTGCACAAGATGTTGAGTCGCCAGATACAACAACAGAAATTTTAGGCCATAAAATTAAAGCGCCTTTCATTATGGCACCTATTGCTGCGCATGGTTTAGCACATGCCTCTAAAGAAGCTGGTACAGCTAAAGCTGTCTCTGAATTCGGTACTATTATGTCTATTTCAGCTTATTCAGGTGCTACTTTCGAAGAAATTTCTGAAGGTTTAAACGGAGGACCACGTTGGTTCCAAATCTACATGGCGAAAGATGACCAACAAAACCGTGACATCTTAGATGAAGCAAAAGCAGATGGTGCAACTGCAATCATCTTAACTGCTGACTCAACTGTTTCTGGTAACCGTGACCGTGACGTGAAAAATAAATTCGTTTACCCATTCGGTATGCCAATTGTTCAACGTTATTTACGTGGATCAGCTGAAGGTATGTCATTAAATAACATCTACGGCGCATCTAAACAAAAAATTTCGCCTAAAGATATCGAAGAAATCGCTTCTTACTCTGGTTTACCAGTATTTGTTAAAGGGATCCAACACCCTGAAGATGCAGATATGGCGATCAAAGCTGGTGCATCAGGTATTTGGGTATCTAACCACGGTGCGCGTCAATTATACGAAGCGCCAGGTTCATTTGATACACTTGAAGCTATCGCGAAACGTGTAAACAAACGTGTACCAATCGTCTTTGACTCAGGTGTACGCCGTGGTGAACATATTGCTAAAGCCCTAGCAACAGGTGCAGACGTTGTTGCATTAGGTCGTCCAGTATTATTCGGTTTAGCTTTAGGTGGTTGGAAAGGTGCTTACTCAGTACTTGACTACTTCCAAAAAGACTTAACACGTGTAATGCAATTAACTGGTTCACAAAACGTGAACGACTTGAAAGGTTTAGAATTATTCGATAACCCATACGGATACGAATACTAATGTTGATAATATGTTAGCCTTCGGCTTGAGCTTTACCTATCATTGCCTTAAATGCAGTGGGAACGGAATTAGCCAAGGTCTAATTCCTTGGCTGACTATTCATTCTGTAAGGGCTGACGCCCACAGACTGATATACGTCAGACCATCCTATATTCACTGCTAAGGCATGCTAGGAAGCTATAGCCTTGGCTTAGCAATCGTAATTAATCAACTTTTAAACCATTTCATTAATACAATTGGGTTATAGAGAATGCTTGCATTTTCTATAACCTTTTTTATTGTAATCTGTTCTATGCAAGAAATATTCTATAAAGTCTAAAGGAAGCGTTAGCTTATTAAAGGAATGCATTTTTCAAATATAAAGGCCAATAAACATACACAAACTTAAATTTTGCAATTTTTTTACCCCACACTTATAATACTTACTATAAGTAATTTGTAGAGAGGAGTGCTACTATGGGTATCGAAAACCGTAAATCTACTGAATTAGAAGACTTATTTGCTTCTATCGTGAACTTAGACAGTGATGGGGATGACGATAAAGCGCAAGAAAATCTACAAGAAGAAACTGTTAAAGATAAAAAAGATAAAGAAAACAATAAGCAAAAATAAGGGAGCGATTGAACTACATGGAAATTACTATTTGGTCTGACTTCGTCTGTCCATTCTGTTATATCGGACAAACACATTTGGAACGCGCAATGGAAAACTTTGACCACGCAGATGAAATTACGATTGAGCATAAATCATTTGAATTGATGCCTGGTGCAAAATACGATCCAAGTAAAAACTTCAACGAAACATTTGCCGAATTAAAAGGCACTACTGCTGAGCAAGCTGAACAAATGAATACGCAAGTTGCACAAATGGCCGCTGCTACTGGTTTAAACTTCAACTTTGATACCATGAAAATGGCAGATACCATGCCTGCCCACCGTGTTTTCCAATACGCAAAAACACAAGGTAAAGACGATGAATACTTCAAAGCTTTCTATACAGCATACTTTGAAGAAGGGGCTTTAATCAGTGATGAAGATACCATTGTTCGTTTATCTGAATCGGTTGGATTAGACGGGGATAAAGTCCGTGAAGTCTTAGCAAGCGAAGACGAATTCCAGGCTGAAGCCACTGCAGATATTTTCCGTGCTGGTGAAGTTGGGGTCCAAGGTGTGCCATTCTTCGTCTTTAATAATAAATATGCTGTACAAGGTGCCCAACCTGTTGAAGTATTCCAACAAGTTTTAGACCAAGTATACGCAGAAGAACAAGAAGCCTAATATGCTTTAATCGCCCGCTAGCTGAGTAGCGGGTTTTCTTTTTGCAACAAAAAGAGCCGTGATCAATGCATCACAGCTCCTTCTCCATTGAATATTTATACTTGCGAATTCGTATCTAGTGGATAAACAGGGGTTCGTTCGTTGATTTGCCAGTGGAGAACGATGAAGGTCGCAATCCAAACCGCTGCAATATCAAGGCCTAGACGGATCAGTAAATCCATGATACCTATATCGTAACGTAGGTAGAGCATGGCGTAATTGGCAACCGAAATCCAAGCAAAAAACTGCAAGGCGAACTGGTTGGTCTTCCCAATTTGATTTTGACGGATAATATACCGCTGAATCGCACCAAAAGATAAGCCAATCGCCAAACCTTGAATACCTGACCAAAGAATGGCTATCGGTAATTGTTGGTCATCCGGACCGTAGATGTCCAAACCAACATAAGACACTAACCGCATAATAGCAAATACTAGGATATAAACGTGTAAACCACGGGTATAAAAGAAAGGTTTCGGTCGAAACATTAGCCGTTGACGCGCAAGTAAGCGATAAATAAGCTGTCCTTGGACCATAAATATCAAAATCGCTTTAATCGGATTGATTACCCAATCCATTTCTACCAAATGCGGCATAGGTTCCGCCCGATAAACTAAGAATATAATCAACTCCGAAATGACGAATAGCGTCGCCTTTGTCCCTTTCGTCCCCGGTAAGCGAAAATCAATCAAATAATAAGCATAAGTCATAAAGGTATAAATTACTAAATAAACCACAAACAAGGCCGGATAATAAAAACCCTGTTGGACCACCATGCCATCGCCAAGAATCGCTTGAAAGGTAGGATTTGGAAACCACATTTCTAACATCACGTGCAATAAGCTCATTACACTAGCTATAAAACCACTATATAGCCATCTTTTATTTCTATTACGCATATTGCCCTCACTTCTAATACTAGTCATGTCATCATTAATAAGTCTATTCTAACATGCTATAATAAAAGAGAGAACTATGACAAATCTAAAAAAGGTGACCTATGGAATCAAAACGAACACAAGCAATCCAAAAATTTAACCATTGGGCAGCAAGCATGACCTGCCCAATCTGTCAAAGCGACCTTACTTGGGCCAACAACCAAGTCCGCTGCAACAACAACCACAGCTTCGACCTAGCCAAACAAGGCTACATCAACCTGGCCCCAAACCACCAAGAAGCCCATTACAACAGCGACCTATTCCAAGCCCGCCAACGCATCATGCATGACGCCGAGCTTTATCAAGGCATCTACGACCAGATTTTAGACCTATTAATAGAAAAAGGGGTAACGCTCACTCAAGCTAACAAACTCATTGACCTTGGCACTGGCGAAGGGACTCACCTTCACCAGATCATCGCCAACTGGCACAGCCGTTTAGGTACCAACCCTACAGGTGCCCCGCAGGCTTTAGGACTAGACTTAGCCAAAGACGGCATCCTGTCTGCCGCTAAACACTATACCAATGCCCTATGGGTGGTCGCTGACCTAAGTCAACTACCCTTTAAAGATGGCCAAGTTGACGGTGCCTTTACCATTTTATCGCCTTCTAATTACGCCGAACTCAATCGTGCACTTTCAGACCAAGGTTGGTCACTAAAAATTGTACCTGGGCCTGACTATCTGAAAGAGCTGCGACAAATCATGTTAGCGCCAGAAGACCAAAAGCAGGACACTTCTGCTTCAATCAAAAAATTCCAGGACGCCTTTAGTGACTTTGGTCGCAGTCACCACCAAGACTACCGGCCACTAAATAAAGATCAAATGGCTGACTTAATCAAAATGACACCCTTAATGTGGCACGCAAACGACGATCAAATCGCAAAAGCTATGACCTTAAAGGGTATCACTATCGACTTACAAATCTTATTTGGACGCAAAAAGGAAGAGGCCTAGAGCTCCTTCCTTTTTTATTAGTTAAAATTCTATTCCACATCGTCTTCATAGACATAATCTGGAAAGTATTTTTCTAAAATGACTGCTAAATCGTGGTCATCCGGGAAGAAACGGCTATAGACTTCCTGACCATCATCAAATTGTCCTTCTAGTCCTAGTACTTCAAAGACATCTACCACTTTGACAACTGCCCACTGAATTGAAGTCCCTTCTACTACTTCATAAGGTTCTTCCAGATTATCTTCTTTAATAAAGCGAATGAGATCTTCCTTAGGCATATCTTCCTCTAAATGATAGAGTAGGATTTGATTTTCATAGGAGTGCCGCGGACTCCCGTCATCCATATTATGCGCCTGTTTAACAATATTGACACTATAGATATTTTTCATTCGTTTCAACATCCTCTTCCAAAAAGTCTGCTAACTACAAGATCACCTTACATCACTGAAGCTGCACCACCATCGATATTTAAAGCCACACCAGAAATATAAGACGCTGCATCTGACACTAAGAAGGTAATGGCATTCGCTGCTTCCTCCGTTTCACCAACACGACCTAATGGCGTATTTGCTGACTGGCTTTCAGAAAAGGCTTCCCAAGTCATTTCTGGATGGTTGTCTTTCCAACGTTTTTCAATTTGTTCACTACGGACTAAACCAATCGACACCGCATTGACACGAATATTGTATTGACCTAATTCCTTACTCAACTCTTTGGTTAAACCTAAACCAGCCGCACGACTTGTTGAAGTTGGCAGTGAATTTGCTGGGGGTGTTTTTCCTGCAATAGCTGTTAAGTTTAAAATGGTACCTGAATTTTGTTCTTTAAAATACGGCAACACTTCTCGGGTAAAGTTGACTACACCAAAAATTTTAATGTTTAAATCCCGTTGCCATTCGGCATTATCCACTGCATCAAATGATTGGGCAGAAGAACCACCCGCATTGTTGATTAAGATATCCACCCGACCAAATTGATCGATAGTTTCAGCGACTACTTTTTTCGCGTCTGCTTCTACTGTCACATCACCGACTACATAATGTACCTTGCGACCTGTGACTTCTTGGATCACTGTTTGCGCCTCAATTAATCTATCCTCTCGGCGGGCTACAATTGTTACATCCGCCCCTTCACTAGCTAACGATTTTGCTGTTTCAAAGCCAATGCCTCGGCTGGCTCCTGTAATAATAGCGACTTTTCCTGCTAATCCTAGTTCCATCAAATATCCCCTTTCCTAAAAGCGACTTTCTATATATTTATTATAATAGAAAGATTTTTAAAGCAAAATAAAAACCCTTTCATTAAAACAGTCACTTCCATCCTAATGTTCGAAAAACCTAGTAAAGAGCGATATAATACAGTCACATATTGTATTGGGAGGTTATCATATGAGCGAAATCATTCATTTAAATAATGTCAGTAAAAATTTTGGAAAATTTAAAGCATTGAATCAAATAAACCTAACCGTCAACAAGGGGGAAATTCATGGTTTCATTGGGCCAAATGGCGCTGGAAAATCAACGACTATCCGTATCATCTTAGGTATGTTAAAGGCAAAGCAAGGGGAGGCGACAGTTTTTGGTCAAGACGCATGGCAGAAAGCTGTCACCATTCATGAAAAATTGGCTTATGTACCTGGTGATGCTAATCTATGGCCAAACCTCACCGGGGGACAAACCATCGACATGTTACTACAAATGCACACACAAAAAATTAATACGGACTTACGAGATGACCTAATTAAAGCGTTTGAACTCGATCCTAGTAAGAAAAACCGTTCATATTCCAAAGGGAACAGGCAAAAAGTTTTATTGGTCGCAGCTTTTGCAGCAGATGCCGAACTCTTGATTTTTGATGAACCTACATCAGGTTTAGACCCCTTAATGGAGAAAAAATTCCAAGATTTAGTCCGCCAAGAACGCGATAAGGGTAAAACCATCTTCTTATCCAGTCATATTTTGTCAGAAGTAGAAGAACTATGTGATACCATTTCCATTATTCGAAAAGGTGAAATTATCGAATCAGGTCGACTAGAAGATATGCGACACATTACTGGCAACCAACTTACTGTCGTTACCAGTCAACCTGTACCCAATCTAGCAGACCAAGCCGGCATTCAGGACCTTGAAGAAACAATTGACGCTAAAGGACACCAATATACTTTTACAATAAGTAACGATTATCTCGCAGAAATGATGACTTATCTGGCTAACTACCAAATCCAAAAATTGGAAAGTCATACCCCTACCTTAGAGGACCTCTTCTTGCACCATTACGAAGATGGACTTGGGGGTGAGTAGCTATGGGTACACAATTATTTAAAGGAACCTGGGCAAATATTAAGCTCCAAGTCCGCCAGCACAAGTGGGCCATATGCATTTGGTTGGCTATCATTATCGCCCTTAACATCGCGGTCGCCTTTGCCTATCCTGACATCTATCCTACTCAAGAAGATTTGATAGGATTTGGCTACACCATGGATAATCCGGCTATGGTAGCCATGTTAGGTCCTAGCTACCCACCAGAAGAGTATACTATCCCTTTAGCCTTTACCGGTGAGATGTTTATGTTCATGAGTATCCTTATCGTGGTAATGAATATCCTATTAACGGCCAGTATGACAAGAGGAAATGAAGAAGATGGACGATTAGAAATTGTTCGCGCCCTACCTATAGGGCCTTTAGCATCGCCCACCGCGTCTTTAATCATACTCATTTCGCTAAATGTTTGTATAGCCTTAGCTTCTGTTATTGGTATGGGTTATTTTGGCCCAGAGGCATTCACACTTTCCGGGTCTTATGCCTATGGTTTTGGTCAAGCCAGTCTAGGTATGTTCTTTGTGGGACTCACCCTTGTCTTCGCGCAAATGACAGACAATAAACAAACAACCAACCAGTTTGCTTTTGCTAGGCTATTTATTTTCTACATTATTCGTGCTCTGGCCGACGTCAACGAAAGCGACTGGACTCTGCTATCGCCACTAGGTTGGCTGACCAAAATCAAACCCTTTATGGAAGATAATTGGTGGCCAATACTTGGGCTAAGTGTCGCTACGCTTGCTTTAGTCCTCCTAGCTTATATTTTACTTGGTCAAAGAGATATTCAAGCCGGTATATTACCCGCATCCAGCAAACGCCCTCAGTCTTCTTGGTTGGTAAAATATCTACCGGGATTTATTTTAAAACAAGAAGGCATGCGCATACTTTCTTGGGCAGCCGGCATATTTTTATTAGCCGCTGCATTCGGATCTATACTTGGCGAATTAGATACCTATTTTTCTGATATGGAAATTCTCCAATACTTCTTAGATACCAGTAACCAGAGTATGACGGAAGCCTTTATTCAATTATTGTTCGGGATTATGACAATCTTTATTGCAATACCAGGCATCAGTATCATCAATAGTATTCGCCAAGAAGAAATCAAAGAGCGGATCGATCACTTCTACAGTCGTCCAGTAGCGCCTTGGTTAGTCTTATTGAACTATTATCTAGTCGCTGTCTTTACTTTAATACTACTCTTAGCCTTACTTGCCTTTGGCATGTACATTACCAGTCAAAATATGCTTGATCCAACATCATTTTCCAGCTATATGGAAACAGCTTGGCACTATCTACCCAGTCTATTATTTATGGTTGGTATTGCCGTCACGCTAGTTGGTTTAGCACCTAAACTATTCCCTCTTATTTGGTTATATACAGGTTTTACATTTTTAGTCATGTATATGGGGGAACTATTAAACTTCCCAGATTGGCTAAATAACCTATCCATCTTCCAACACGTACCTGAAGATGGCGACTTATCAATCTTAACGATAACTTTATTGCTGTCATTTATCCTAGCCCAAATTGGTATTACTACTTACGGAAAAAGGGATATCGTAGCTTAAGTTAGCTGACGCAAAAAAGCGGGAGAAGCCTTCATCGGCCTCTCCCGCTTTTGTTTATACCCATTAACCTATATCAAATTTAGCATTTTCTAATCGGGCAATATCCATTTTCTTCATTTTAAATAAAGCATCTAAGACACGTTTCTTCTGGTCTTCAGTCGCTGTTTCCATGATTTGGAAGTAGGCTTGTGGCACTACCTGCCAAGCAATACCGTGACTATCTTTCAACCAACCCATCGCTTCAGATTCTTCATGGGCTGATAATTTTTCCCAATAGTAATCCACTTCAGATTGCGCACCCGCAACGATTAAGAAGGAAATCGCTTCTGAAAATTCCTCATCACTACCAAAACCATGGTCCATAAAGACGATTTGTTGGTCGCCAACATTTAATTCTGAATAATTTACCTTAGCGCGGTGATCTTGGGCCTCGCCTTCTTGGTAATAATTGATATGACCAGGTTCTGCCATTTGGAAAATTTCAGCGTAGTCATGTAAGGCTTGTTCCGCTTGACCACAATATTGGCCAGCAAACAATAAGGATACGCGTACTTTATGATTAGCGGGTACACCTGGCGCTAGCATGATTTGCCAAGACAAGCCAAATTGGTCTTGAACCCAAGCATAACGGTCGCTAAATGGATAGGTATCTAAAGGCATCAAGTCTGTACCGCCTTCGGCTAATTTCTCATATAAAGCATCCACTTCAGCAGCTGTGTCTAGAGAGACCATCAAGGAAAATGATGGGTTCATTTTAAAGTTAGGTCCACCATTAAAGGCTGAAAAAGCTTGGTTTTCAATTGTAAAATCGTAAGCTACAGATTCGCCATTTTCCAATGGTAAATGAATCTCACGTGTAATCTCACTATTATTAAATACAGAAGTATAGAATTTTACAGCCTCATCAGCTTGGTCATTGAAACATAATTGAATAGCAATTTGTCGCATATTTAACACTCCTTCAACATTGGATTCTTTTCCAATACTTATAAATTAAGAATAAGCTAAAAAAGCATGAATGTCGAATAAAAACGGCTGTCGCCTTTACCAAGAAGCAACGACTGCGCCTTTGAAGGTGTCTTCGATAAAGCTGCGTACTTCGTCTGTCTTGTAGTATTCTTCTAGTTGTGCAATAACGGGATCTTCTGCGTCTTCAGTTCGTGATACAACCCAGTTCACCCAAGTGGTGTCTTCTGGATCTTCCATGGCGATTGCAATATCCTCTGCAGACAAGCCTGCATCCAGAATATAATTTGAATTAATACCAGCTGCGGCTACATCCGGTAATTGGGCGATAAATTGCGCAGGGTCACCTGTAATAAAATTTAAATTCAATGGATTTTCCTCAATATCAGCTACTGTTGAATCAATGCCCAATCCTTCAGGTAAAGTAATGACGCCCGCCCGTTCTAATACAAGCAGGGCACGACCTTCTTGGGATGGGGTATTTGGAATCGCAATCGTATCCCCTTTTTGTAATTCATCAGCCGTTTCATATTGCTCTGAGTAAATCCCCATAGGAATGGTGATATTTTCAAAAGCACGTGTTAAATCGTATCCCGTATCTTCAATGACAGTCTCTAAATATGGTCCTGTTTGAATAGAATTCAAGTCTAATTCTCCCTCAGCTAAAGCAGTATTGGGTTTTACATAGTCATTGAAAACAACTAATTCAATTTCTAACCCATCTTCGGCAGCCTTATCTTTGATGAGTTCAAAGATTTCCTCATGAGGACCAGCCGTTACCCCAATGGTTAACACGCCATCTTCCAATAAACCTGATCCACCAGCATCATCAGCAGTTGCTGACGATTCACTTGCTTGGTTGCCACAGGCCGCCAATAGTAACGTGGCTGTACCCAATACCGTGAATAACCCTTTAGTCCATTTCTTCATCGTTCATTCTCCTCTTGATTTAGGTTTTCACCTATTAATTTAATTGATTGTAAATACGCGCGATTCGTTTAGCTGCTTCCTGTAAAACGGCTGTTTCTGCAATTAAGCCAATTCGGATATAGCCTTGACCAGCAGTCCCAAAACCATTACCAGGCGCTACACCGATATGCCCTTCCTCGGCAAGAACATCTGCGAATGTCTCAGAATCTATCCCTTTAGGTGTCTGCATCCATTGATAGATAGTCCCCCTAGTTGGTAGGACCTCGATACCGGCTTTTTGAAATTCTTCAATTATCATGTCACGTCTAGCTTGGTAAGTAGTTTTCATTTTGCCAATAAAATCCTGGTCTTCTTCCACTAACAAAGTTGCGATGGCTTCTTGAATAGCACCATACATGCCAACTGTGGTGTGGTCTTGCATTGTATTCAAATACTCAATCACTTGCGGGTTCCCTACCGCAAAACCGACCCGCCAGCCTGGAATATTATAGAGTTTCGATAGGGAAAACAGCTCGAGGCCAACTGCCTTAGCACCCGGTGTTTTTAGAAATGATAGGGGTGCTGACTGGTCAAAAACATATGGTGCATAAGCAAAATCGTGGACCACAAAAATGTTATTTGCTTCGGCAAAATTGACCGTTTCTTCAAAGAAAGTAGTAGTTGCCAAAGCACCGGTCGGATTATTTGGGTAATTCAAATACATGACTTTTGCTCGGTCACGGTCTACTTGGTTAATTTGGCTATAATCAACCAGATAATCATTTTCCGCTAGTAAATCCATATATATGGGGTCTGCCTGTGTTAATCCAACTGCAGACAAATAGTCAGGATAAGTAGGGTTGGGTAACAATAGCCCATCATCTGGGTTGACTAGAACCTGGCTTACCTTCATAATTGCCTCTTTAGATCCATGGAAAAGCGCCACTTCAGTCACCGGATCAATAGTTACACCAAATTGATTTTGATAAAATTGGGCAACCGCTTCTTTCAGTAGCGACTCTCCCCGATATGGGCCGTACCGATCATATTGTGGTTTGTCGATGGCCGTCTTTAAAGCAGCTTTCAAGGCTTGTGGTGCCGGTAAATCAGGCGTGCCGACAGCCAAGTCAATAACATCATCATACCGTCTTTTTAAGTTGCCAGTTTTAGCCGATAAACTTGAGAAATATTGTTTAGGTAATGCCTGAAAGCTTTTCGAAGGTTGAAAATTAGCCATTAGTCTGCCGCCCTCTTTCTAAAAATGTGACCATTTGTCTTTTTTCATATGCGTTAAAGCAACTTTACCTTTTATTCTCTGACATATCAATAAAACGACCATATCGATTTCCGTGTAACTTTGAACGATTTTACCTATCAAAAGGCATAAAAAAAGGACTGCAATTTATCTTGCAATCCTCTTCATTGACTATTGTTATTTTTAGTTAACGATTATTTTGTTGCTTCAACTTTAGCTTTAATTTCAGCAATTAAGCCAGCATCTTCAAGACCAGTAACCATTTGAATAACTTGGTCAAGTGGTTGGTCTGCTAACATTTTTTGTAGTTCTTGGCTCTGTTCGTCGTCTGCATCATTGTATTCAAAGATGTATGCGACTGTTGCAAGTAAAGCATCGTAAGCTAAACCACGTTCATTTGCCTCACGGATTGGACGAATAAAGCGTTCGTCGAAACCTAATTTACGGATTGGTGTACGGGCTACACGGGTAATCGCATCCGAAATATGGCTGTTTTGGAAACGACCGACAATTTTATTGGCATATGCTGCATGCACTTCAGGATCGAAGCCCCATTTTTCGACTAATAAAGCACCTGTTTCAGCTAAAACTGCTTTTAGTTGTGCTAAAACTTTTTCATCCTCTAAAGCTTGGTCAATTGTTTCGTAACCAAAATGTTTACCTGTATAGGCTGTTGTCGCGTGACCAGTATTTACTGAGAATAATTTACGTTCGATATATGGTAGTAAGTCTTCTACGTATAATACGTCATCTAATTTGATATGTGTGCCTTTTACATCTGTTTGGTCGATAACCCATTCAGAAAATGGTTCAACTGACACAAATAAAGGATCTTCGTGACTTTGCATGGGGACAATACGGTCAACTGCTGCGTTTGGGAAACCGATGTAAGATTCAACATATTCACGGTCAGCGTCATCAAAGTAAGCAGATACTTTTTCATTAAGGAAATCTGTCCCGCCAATCATGTTCTCGCAAGCGATAATGTCCATTGGACGTGTGTCGCCATTTTCCCGACGTAATTTAAGCCCATTGGCAATTAGTTCAGCAATATATGGTAGGATATTTGGTCCGATGGCAGTGGTCACAATATCTGCTTCTGCAACTGCTTGAGATACCGCTTCAGGATCTTTCCCGTTATTAATGCCGTTGAAACCAGAAACCGTCAAACGTTGGTGAGCGTCATCAGCGTATTCAATTTCGTAGCTATCACGGTCGTTTAAGGCATCAATTAATGTTTCATTAATATCTACAAAAGTAATGTCAAAACCATTCTTATGTAAAATTTCACCTATAAATCCACGACCAATATTACCAGCACCAAAATGTACAGCTTTCATCTACGCTTCTACCTCCTTCAACATATCCATTACTTCTTCAGCCGTTTTAGCATCTGATAGACGCACCACATTGGCTACATCTGAACAGAATACTGCAATCTTAGATAATAAGTCTAAATGGTCATCACCTACACCAGCAATACCAAAAACTGCCATGGCTAATTTTTCTTCTTTACCATCATCTGAGAAATCAATCCCTTTAGGCACTTGTACAAAAGAAATCGCCGTATGGTTCACGTGATTTTTACTTTCATCGGTACCGTGAGGAATGGCTACAAAGTTCCCCATGTAAGTAGAGACAATACCTTCACGCTCGATCATGCCCTCTACATAGTCTACGTCCACCGCACCATCTTGAACCAATAATTGGCCAGCGGCACGAATGGCCTCCTCTTTCGACGTAAATGTATTATTCAATTGAACTAACTCTTTTTTTAGTTCCATTCGATCACATCCTTTTTATTTTTGTGTCCTTGTTAGGGCGCCAGACTAGAAACGACTGTCTATCTAATCGGTTTGTGTCACGCCCTGCATTGTGGTTTCTTCAACAAACAAAGCACTCAGCAATTGTAATACGATAGCCTTTGTGCCACTTTTATAAATTTCTGTATTTAAATCATTATCAATAATGGAAGATGATATCTTACCTAATAACAATTCATTTTCCCGAGATAGTGGTTCGGGCGCCAATAATAATAAAATTCGTTTCAATTCAATCGTCGTTCGGTCCATCCCTAATATATTAAAGGGTTGGTCTAATTCATAAATAGAGAAGAAGGCTTCCTTTACATGCGGATTGGTCGAATGAAATAAGGCTATATTTGAATGTGGGATGCCGATGGGGGCTTCCAAATACCTGTCAATGACCCTTTTAGTTACCTGGTCAGGATTATCCACCACTTGTTTTGATAAATCTCGGATGATTTCAAGCAAAGTAATTTCTATGGTCTCCTTCGCCTGTACTTGGTGGATATCAAATTTTTCTAGAATTTTATTGGCCGTATTCACTAACTGATAAAGTCGTTCAAATTGCTGGTTAGCTGACCTATTTGTCTGTTGGTTCGCCTGGGTTCGCTCTTTTGCTTGAGATAAGTGTTTAATTTCTTGCCGGATCGCCATAATTTCATCATCTAACAGTAAGGGCGAAATCACTTGATATGGATAATTGAATCCTGCCAAAAAACTAGTCGATAAAATCAAGTCATATTGGTCATAATCCACCTTGGACATCTGCGAAACCTTCACAATATCCACCTGCTTCACTTCAGGAATCTTATTTGAAAAACGACTCTCTAGGATTTTGCTAGTCCCAAATCCGCCTGCACTCAAAATGACAATTTTCAAATTACGTGAAATGGGCTGGCGTTCAATTGATGAAGCATAATGAATGATGATATAAGCCGTTTCCTCTTTGGTAAATGCCGCATCCGGAAACACTTCTTTCAACGACAAATCTACTGCCTCATGCAAATTAGGATAGCCTGCAATCATCTTATCCAAGATCATGTCGTCACTAGTAATCGCTTGGTCTAATCGTTTTAAAGCGGCATTTAAATGTGTCAGTAGATCTTCAAACAAGCGGTTGTCTTGCCTAAAATCATAGCTCGTTTTGTTTGAAACTTTCCTCGTTAGTTCAGCTACACGATAAGACAATTCCGTATCAAAGTTATGAGAGAAAATATTTTGTGGCCGATTGAAATTCATTCCTTCCAATTGCCTAGCAAACATATGACGTTCATTGAAATCAATCGCCAATTTCATCTCTTTTGCAATAATCTCATACATTTGATGAGACATACGGATAAAATGACTCGATTGATCCTTGGCTAGAATTTCACTCTGAATACTCCGCCCTTGTTGGATACGGAATATATTGACCACAAAACTAATGATAATCGTTTTTAACTGGTTATCTGGTAAGTTAGACAGTTTATGATGAATCAATTCAGACTTGAAGACCTTATAGGCAATTGCATAAATCTCCTGTGGTATCAACTGGAGAAAAAAGGCGTCCTCAGAATGAGGCACTTGCCCACTTTCAGTCATTTGATTGAAATAAAGAAAGAAGTCTACTTCTTTGATATTGTAATCCAATAAATTGACGATGAGTTGACGGATAACCGTCTCTTCGCCCTTGACCTTTAAACTAGCATGACTAGATGTCTCCACTTGAAGTTCGTATTCACTAAGGATTGACTTCACACTGACCATGTCTGTATTCAGAGTCCGTACACTCACGGAAAAATCATTAGCCATTGCCTCAACAGTACCCAAGTACTGACCTGTTAAGATCATTAAGGCAATCGCATTTTGTCGCTGAGCTTTAGACAATTCACCATAAGGACGGGCATTGAGTTTATCCCTCAACGCCTCCTTATCTTTATCATTCCCTATAAGGTAATAACCTTCATTTCTTGGTTTATCTAACCGTAAGTTAAATGGCCTAAGGGATTCTTCAATATGGCTAATTTCACGATACACTGTGCGTTTGCTTATTTCGAGTTCATCTTGAATATCTTGCTGCGTCACGCCTTTAGGATAGGTCAGCAGTAAATTCAAAATTATCTTTTCCCGGTCTGTAAAATACACTTCAATCGCTCCTTAGTCAAAATCTACTTGTTTCGATATGACTAATTTACCTTATCTAACAGCTTACTGTATTGGTTTTGCTCATAAAGTTTAGAAACTTCTTCAAATTGTGCATTTGGGGCAACTTCTTTTGCTGTCTGAATAGTGTCTGCATCAACGATAATTAAGGTTTGTGGACTATTTTGTAATTGTGCAAATGGTACTGCTTCAGCTACAAGTTCTAAATCTAATTTTTTCAATTCATTTCTTAAGTTTGAAGCTGCCATAACTGATGCAGATGGTTTATCTTCATGGAAAGGCACTTGGATTAATTGAATATCATCATGTGTTTCATTAACTTCACTTGCAGTCGCTGCTTGCGTTTCCGCTTGATCTAATTCATTCGAAGCAGCCTGCATCTCACCTAAAATTTCATCGTAACGGTCGCCATCTAAGAAGTTACCTACAGATACGTGAGACGCTAAAGGCGCTTGTCTCTTCGCCCGATCAGTTAATTCTTCTTGTGTAATAACTAGCGTACCTGCTTGGTTTTCTAATTTAGAAATTGCTGTATTGGTGATCGACATGTCATAACCTAAATTCTTGGCTTTTTTACGTAGTAAGGAAGCACCCATGGCACTTGACCCCATACCGGCATCACATGCGAAAATAATTCTATTGATATCTTCTGGCGCTGGAATCTCGCCTTCAAACGACGTTGAACCTGTACTTTCTTCTCCAACAGATTGCCCTTTTGAATCTGCTTTAGCTGCCTTAGCTGCTGCTTGGTTTGCTTCAAAATCGTCTTCATCTTGTGCCCGATCCATTTTAATGATTGGCGCTGCTACTAAGAAAGAAACAATCGTTGCAACTAACACACCACCGATAACGCCGATATAGGCACCTGGTGCTGTCATACCAAGGATAGCAATGATGGAACCTGGTGATGCAGGACCAGTTAAGGCTGCATTTAATAGTTGGAAAGTTAAGGTACCAGATACCCCACCTGCAATGACTGCTAAGAATAACAATGGTTTCATCATGACATATGGGAAGTAGATTTCATGAATCCCACCTAGGAAGTGAATGATAATCGCACCTGGTGCTGAAGATTTCGCTGACCCTTTTCCAAATACTGTAAAGGCTAGTAAAATACCTAAACCAGGTCCTGGGTTTGCTTCTAATAGATAAAGAATTGAACGACCAGTTTCTGCCACTTGTTGTGAACCTAATGGGGTTAAAATACCATGGTTCAAGGCATTGTTAAGGAATAAAATTTTAGCTGGCTCGATAAAGACATTGGCTAATGGTAGTAATCGTCTTTGAATAATCCAATCTACACCTGTTGCAAATAATGTTGTCATACCTGAAACAAATGGCCCAACAGCATAGAATCCTAATAATACTAATAAAAATCCGATAATCCCAACTGAGAAGTTATTCACCAACATTTCAAAGCCTGATGGGATTTTATCTTGGAATTTCTCATCAAATTTCTTAATGACCCAACCGCCTAAAGGACCTAAAACCATCGCACCAATAAACATTGGCACTGTAGGTTGTCCTGTTAAAGCTTCTGAGGCACCAACAACCGCACCCATTGTGGCAATGGCCCCTGTAACTGCCCCACGTTGGCCATATACCATGGAACCACCAGTATAACCAATTAAGATTGGTAGTAGGTAGTCACGCATAGGACCAACTAAGTTTGCTAATGCTTCATTTGGGATCCAGCCATCTGGAATGAAGAGGGCTGTAATAATCCCCCAAGCAATAAACGACCCAATATTGGGCATAACCATACTAGATAAATAAGAACCTAACTTTTGAACCGACGCCTTTAAACCTGAATCTTTGGTTTTCTCCGACATAAGTGTTCTCCTCCTTTGTTTAATACACCTCTATCATAGCCTCATTTGAAACAGGTTACAATTGTCTCGCCATGTAACTTTGGCACACTTCAATATGACACTTTTTCTTTGTGTAAATTTCAATCTTTCTGTGATAAACTGACACTAAGGATTATCTTTTATTAACGAAAAAAAATTATTTTAGGAGGATTATTGATGAATATTAAAATTTTTGACACTTCAAAAGAAGCTTCTAAAGAGGTTTACCATGAATTCGAAAAAGCTTTAGAAAATGGTGCGACTACTTTTGGTTTAGCCACTGGTTCTACACCGGAAGAGTTATATGAATTTATCACAGCGTCTGACTTAGACTTTAGCAATGCAACAGCTTTAAACTTAGATGAATATTATGGTTTACCAGCTGATCATCCAGAAAGCTATGCCACTTTTATGGATAAAAATCTTTTCAGCAAAAAACCATTCAAAGAAACATTTATTCCAAATGGTTTAGCTGAAGATGTAGAAGCTGAACTTGACCGCTACAACCAATTATTGGATGAACATCCAATTGACTTACAAATTTTAGGTATTGGACAAAATGCTCATATTGGCTTTAACGAACCGGGTTCATCACGTGACACTAAAACACAATTAGTGGACCTAGCAGAAAGTACAATTCAAGCGAACGCTCGTTTCTTCGATTCAATTGAAGATGTACCTACACAAGCATTTTCTATGGGCTTAGCATCTATCATGAAATCTAAACATATTCTTTTATTAGCCTTCGGCGAATCTAAAGCTCAAGCTGTAAAAGACATGATTGAAGGTCCTGTAACAAAAGATGTTCCTGCCAGTCTATTACAAGAACACCCTAACGTAACAGTTTACTTAGATGCTGGAGCTGCAAGCAAATTAAGTGAATCAGCGAAATAATAAGACTTAAAACCTAATAAAAAACAGCATGTGGTCACATTCGGCCGCATGCTGTTTTTTTGTCAATTTTATATGCATATAACGCGCTATTCAATTTCCCCTTGCCACTCTAACATGCCTCCAATAAGATTGGTGACATCATACCCTTGCTCAGACAACATTTCTGTCGCATAAGCAGTTCTTCGTCCTGATCGGCAAACCAGTATATATGGGGTACCTTTATCTAAATTGTGACGATTAAATTCAATGTCTCCTAAAGGAATATTTACTACACCAGGTATTTTGCCTGTTTCTAACTCATAAGGCTCACGAATGTCAACGAGATTCACTTTTTCTCCTGATGCTATTAAGTCTTGTAACGTTTGTGTATCCATCTCTTTCATCGTATGCAGTCTAATTCCTTTCCATAGGCTTTATGCCATCATAGCCCGGTAGCGCATTCAAGTCAAAGAATTCAGCATACCAACGACAAGGCCTAAACAAGCGTTGACAGCCTACAAGGTCTATTAACGAATACCGCTAAAATTCTACATCTACTGAGAGCTCACTACCTGTTGATTCTACGATCTCTACCAAACTGACCAAGGAAATATTATGATTCTTTGACTCTATGCGAGAAATATAGCTTTGTTTCCGCCCTGTTAACCGGCCCAACTCATTTTGAGATAATGATTTTTGTTCTCGTAATTTAATTAGTAGTGCCGCACTCATTTCGCAAGCCTCTTTTCGCGCTCGCTCTCTGTCTAATTTACACTTACCATTTGTTCGAGTGTCGCCTTTATCTCCTCGCATAATTGTCATCTCCTTAATCTTTGATCTCCAATTTCAATCTGCCGCCAACTGCATTTACAAATTTTACGAGACTAGCCAAAGAAAGGTTCGTCTTTTCCCCTTCTATTCGAGATATGTAACTCTGAGAAAAACCTGTCATACTAGCTAACTGACTTTGCGAAACGTTTTTCTCGGTCCGTATTTTCAATAAAACCTGTGCTGAAATTTTATGTGCTTTTAATGCAGCTGACCGTTTAGATAGGCGCTCATCACTATAATCACACATGTTACGCACCTCCCCTTATTTCAATTATACAAAATAATGATCAGCAAATTTCAATTTTTGCCCATCAAATTTGCGAAATGAATATGAAAATTGAATATTGAATAAATAGTTTGTCAGTCAATAAGCTTCAAAGTAACAAAAAAGTTGGCAAAGATGTAAACATCTCTACCAACATTTTTTCTGTAGTTAAATTTAGGGTATTTTTTATTATATTATTCTACTGTTACTGATTTAGCTAAGTTACGTGGTTTATCCACATCTAAGCCACGATCTAATGATGCGTAGTAAGCTAATAATTGTGTAGGAATCACTGATACAAGTGCAGATAATAATGGTTCCACTGCTGGAATCACGATATCGTCACCTTCACGGTCTAATCCTTCCATTGAAATAATCAATGTGTTTGCACCACGAGAACGCACTTCTTCAATATTACCACGTGAGTGTGCTGCAGTATTTTCTTGAGTGATTACACCGATTACTGGTGTACCATCTTCAATTAAAGAAATTGTACCGTGTTTTAACTCACCTGAAGCGAAACCTTCAGCTTGAATATATGAAATTTCTTTTACTTTCAAAGCAGCTTCACGACTTACTTCATAGTCGATGCCACGCCCAATATAGAAAGCACTCGCTTTATCAGTAAATAGTTCAGTTGCTAATTCATGAATTTCATCTTTGTCATCGATCATGACTTGAATAGCATTAGCAATGATAGATAATTCATGTTCCATGTCAAAGTGTGCTTCAAATCCTAAGTCACGACGTAAAGCTTCTGCTAAAACAGCCATTACTGCGATTTGACCAGTATATGCTTTAGTAGATGCTACAGCGATTTCTGGACCTGCATGTAATAATAAAGTGAAGTCTGCTTCACGTGATAAAGTTGAACCTTTCACGTTAGTGATTGTTAATGATTTGTAGCCTAATTTGTTGGTTTGAACCAATACTTGACGGCTATCAGCAGTCTCACCAGATTGTGTTAAGTAGATGAAGAATGGTTTTTCACTTAGTACGGGCATGTTGTAAGCAAATTCAGATGCTACATGCACTTCAACTGGAATATTCACCATTTTTTCGATGATATTTTTACCCACTAAACCTGCATGCATTGAAGTACCAGCACCAATGATGTAGATACGGTCACTTGCTTTAATTGCGTCGATGATTTCTTGGTCAACAGTTAATTTGTTATTATCATCAGAATACTCTTGGATAATACGACGCATTACAGCTGGTTGTTCGTCAATTTCTTTAATCATGTAGTAAGGGTAAGTCCCTTTATCTAGGTCGTTAGCGTCAAGTTGTGCAGTATATGGTGCACGTTCAACTGTTTCACCGGCTAAGTTTTTAATTGTGACGTTTTCTTCAGTTAAGATAACCATTTCACCGTCATGAATTTCAACGTATTGGTCAGTTAGATCGATTGATGCCATTGCATCTGAAACGATTGTATTGAAGTCAGTACCTTTACCAATTAATAAAGGTGATTTATTTTTCGCTGCAAATACAACACCTGGTTGTTCTGAATCGATTAAAGCAAATGCGTAAGAACCTTCGATTACATTTAAGGCTTTTAAGAACGCTGCTTCTGCATCTAATCCTTCAGTTAAAGCAAAGTATTCAATTAAGTTTACAGCAACTTCTGTATCCGTATCTGAATGGAAAGTTACGTCTGATAAGAAGTCATTTTTCATTTCATGGTAGTTTTCGATAACACCGTTATGTACTAAAGTAAAACGACCTGTTGATGATTGATGTGGATGGGCATTACGTACACTTGGTTCGCCGTGTGTTGCCCAACGTGTATGTCCGATACCTGTATGAGCATCTAATGACATATCTACTTCACTTTGTAGTTTGGCAATACGTCCTTCTTCTCTAAATAAATGACCATTTTGACCATTTTCATCGACAACGTATACACCTGCTGAATCATATCCACGATATTCCAAACGCTCTAAACCGTTTAATAATACCTCTTGAGCTGATCCATTTCCAATATAACCTACAATACCACACATGTTGCAGTTTCCTCCTAATTTGGCGACATAAAATAGACCCTATCAAAATAGGTGTCTTATCGCATTTTTATTTGGCTACTACGTACGTGGTGGTTATTTGATAAGGCAAAATGATGGTCTAGATCATTGATTACCTTACTTTGTTCTCACCTGTGGATTGTACAACCCCTGAATCATCCGCCGAATCTTTCGATAAATTCAGTCCTCGTCACTTGCGATGCAAGCCTGGCGCTATCTCAAATAAATTTGCTTTGAGATTTCATTAAAAGTAATAGCTAAGATTCATTCTATAAATACAAAGTTTTTTTGTCAACCTATTTTCTGAAAACAATTATTGTTAGGCACTTTCTTATAAAAATATTTAAAAACGATTGCTGTTAGTACAAATAACGCAAAAAAGAGCCAGGAGAATCCTGACTCGTTAATTTGTATTTTAAATAAGCCTTCTAATAGAAGTTATTTTATCTTAGT
Organism: Aerococcaceae bacterium 50-4; assembly: GCA_041223225.1. GTDB lineage: Bacteria > Bacillota > Bacilli > Lactobacillales > Aerococcaceae > Aerococcus. The sequence continues at coordinate 1,323 of JBCLPQ010000008.1, read as the reverse complement.
ACCAACCGTTAGCATTCCAGAATGATAAAGCAGCATCCCATGAACCGTAACGTTCAGCAACGTATTTATCTGCAGCAACTTCTTGTTCAGCTGGAGATGCACCGTAAGCTACTAATGTAGGGTTTAATTGGTAACGACCGTAGTAACCACCTGCAGCGTTGTAAGCAGTGTAAGATCCACCTGACTCACGTTGCGCAATGATTTCTTTAGCTGAGTTAGAAGAATATGAAGTGGTTGTCGCAGCTGGTGCAGCTGTTTCTTGAGCTGGTGCTTCATATGTAGTTTCTTCTGCTGGCGCTTCATAAGCTGTTTCAGTTACAACTTCTTCAGCTACATCGTAAGTAGTTGCTTCTTCTGATGCAGAATCTTCAACAGTTACTTCGTTTACTTCACCAGTAGTTGCATCCTTAGTGAAAGAAAGTTTAGTTCCTGGGAAGATTAAGTTAGCGTTTTTGATGTCGTTGATTGCCATTAATGCATCTACGTTAACATCTGAAGCTTTAGCGATTACGCCTAAAGTATCACCAAATTGAATAGTGTATGAAGTAGTTGAATCGTCTGTTGTTTCTAAGTCAGCTGATACTTCAGCAACTGTACGAGCAGACCAAGTAGCCGCTTCTACGTTATTGTTGTTTGTAGCAGCGAATAAACCTGCTAATGCAAATGATGTACCTAAGATAATTTTGTTTAATTTCATTTATTAATACTCTCCTTGTTAAGAATACTGATTTTTAATTTTATTTTTTAAGTTGCCTACTGTCATCTCAATTGATGACATATGCCTATCGCATCTCTACAGTATGACATTTCCATACTGGGATTTTCTTCTAGATGAACACTGCCTGTCTCATCTACAAGCAATATACTATCACGGGTTAAATTTTAAGTCATGTAAATCAGGCATCTGTTAAAGCCTCTTAACTGACTTGACATTAAATCCGGGCTTTTTGAAAACGCTGTGTAAACTTGTAATTGTTTTGTAACATTAAATCTGTCATCACTTATCTAAAAAGTGATAAAAAAGATTTTTTTCACAAATTATGTCATAATTATCGAAAAAACTCAGTATTTATTACTATCTAAATAAACAAAGACGCCAAAAAAAGCTGATACAAAAGTTTTCTCACGATATGTCAAAACGCAATAACCTTGTAACATAAGCATTGATATTTGCGAAATATACTTTTTGAAAGTGAAATTATACAAAATATTGACATCCAACCACGAGCTATTTTCACTCAAAGGCAAATCGAGTAGGAGGAATCTTTCGATTCCGTCCTCTCACACCACCGTGCGTACGGTTCCGTACACGGCGGTTCAATA
>JBCLPQ010000007.1:0-80581 GCA_041223225.1 Aerococcaceae bacterium 50-4 | reverse complement strand
GCTAACAGTTCCTACTGCCAAGCCTGTAGTGGACTTTCACCACCAAGTTAGCGCCCATGCCGGGCGCACAACAAAAACCACGGTAGCCATTGTTCAAAGGCTATCGTGGTTTTTAGTATATGAAGTTATTCTCTGATTAACCAAACATTTGAATTAACATAGTTGACATGATACCACCGATTACAATTGAACCGATGGATACGATTGTAAAGCCGGCAACCAACATTTTTGGTTGTAGTACTTTTTCAAGTAGGGCAACTTCTTCCTCTGTTTCGCCAATTGCTTGAGATACTTCAGTAGCAACAATATAAGTACCTGGGAAACCAAATAGGGCTGAAGCACCGATTGCAATGGCCATATAAGGATCTTCTTTTAGGACTTTACCAGCAATGAATGAGAATAGGATAATTCCTAGAACAGTCAAAGCAACTGTTAACAATAGGTCAGGTAAGAGTGAAATCAAAACTTCGAATGAAGCACCAGAAAGTGACGAAATAATCGCAACAGTTAAACCTGCCATGAGTAAACCTTCTGAAGAAGATTTTTTCAAACTACCTTTAGATAAGAATCCAAGGGCTGTAAAGATGACACCTAATACTAAGGCTAGAACGTTTGCATCTAAGAGATTAAAACCAAGCCATGCTTGCAGTGTTTTTGAAATGAACATGGCAATTGCAGCTACAACTGCAGCTTGCGCTAAGAAGAAGTTTTCAGAGATATATTTATTTGGTAATGAGAAACGTTTTTTCTTAGCTGTTTCTTTTTTGGCATCTTCTTCAGCGTGGACTAATTCATCCACATTCAAAGTACCTGCACGGTGCTGTTGGATGACTTTAGTTGAATACTTACGTAAACACCAAGAGGCAATTGGTAAACCAACGAAGCTATCTACAATTACAAGTAGTGAAGCCAAGATGGTTAGTTCCTCCATACCAATTTGACTAGCTGCAGCTGACATTTGAAGGGCGGATACCACGCCACCAGCGATTGATGGCGCTGCGACCATTGCAGCAGGTAGTCCCATGATAAATTGACCAAGGCCAACGACAATCACAATAATCCCAACCATCGAAATTAAACCAATTAATACGGTTTTCCATTGGGCAATTAGCTGTTGGAAGTTAATTTGAGAACCCATGTTGACCAAGATAATTGGAATAGCCATAGAACCTAGGGCTAACAAAGTAGAATCTTCGAAAATAGTAGCTGGTAAGCCTAGCCAAAAGGCGATTAGGAAGAATACAGATACAGCAAACAAACTAGGGATGGCGCTTCGTGATTTTACGGCAACCATGTCACCTAAGAAAAAGATGAAAATGATAAAGGCAAAGGCGTATAGTGGTGTCATTTTATTTGTCCAACTTTCGTAATTTATTAAAATTCATTTTGGTTTAAGTAGGCTAGCGCGTACTGAGCGTATAGTTCAGCACCGATGACTAAAGAATCTTCATCGACATTGAAACGTGCACTATGGTGCGGATAGTCAGAACCCTTATTTGGGTTTCGAGTCCCCACAGTTGCGAAGGCGCCTGGTACTTTGGTTAGGTAATAACCAAAGTCCTCACCGCCCATTGTAGGGATGTTGTCTTGAATTTTTGAAGAACCAAAGGCGGCAGATGCCGTTGCTTGAACTAATTTAGCAGCGTTTTCTTCATTAAAGACAGGGTCAAGCAATCGTTCATAATCTACTTCTGCTATACCGCCATACATGTTGGCAATATTGTCTGCGTAAACCTTCATAGCATGCTCGATTTTGTCTCGTGTATCTTGGTCATAAGTTCGTACAGTACCCTCAATTTCTGCATTTTCAGCAATAATATTCCATCTGTCCCCAGCTTGGAATTTACCAACTGTCAGTACCGCAGATTGTTGTGGGTCTGTTACGCGCGAGATAATATTTTGGATATTGGATACATATTCTGATGCCATGATAATTGCATCATTCGTCATATGTGGTTGACCACCATGTCCACCTTTACCAGTGAACTTTACGGTGAATCGGTCAGTTGAAGCGAAAGACGGTCCAACTTGGCAAGAAATTTGTCCGACGTCATCTACTGTCCAAATGTGAATACCGAAAACAGAGTCAACGCCCTCTAAAGCGCCTTGTTCAGTCGCGAGCTTAGCACCTTTCGCAATTTCTTCTGCAGGTTGGAAAAGGAAGCGTACAGTACCATGCAGCTCATCTTGAATCTGCAATAGGGCTTTAATAGCAGTTAACAACATAGCTGCGTGGGCATCGTGACCGCATGCATGCATGGAGCCTTCATTAACGGATTTATAGTCAATATCGTTTAATTCTTGAATAGATAAGGCATCGATATCTGCACGCAGTAGTATCGTTTTACCAGGCTGACCGCCTTTAATATCTCCGAATAAACCTGTAGGATTTAATAGTGTATATGTTAAACCAAGTTGGTCTAATTGTTTGGCAAGATATTTTGTCGTTTCAAATTCTTGCAATGATTGTTCTGGGTGTGCGTGTAAGTAGCGACGTACCGCAATCATATCAGCTTGATTATCTTTAATGAATTGGTGGATAGATTGGTTTGTCATTAAATATTGCCTCCTAAAATGAATTGTCACCTTTCATTATCTAATTGTCTTTTAATTTAATCAAGGTAAAAATGAGGGGAAAGCTTATTGTAAGGGGTTTTATGAGAAAATGTTGTCGTAAAAAGTACACTTTCCACTTAGATTGCATTTTTTATTATTTTCTAAATTCAAATGATAATTATAGGATAGAAGAAACAAGTAGCGTATAATATACAATGGATTAAATAAATCAATTTAAAAGTTGTAAAAAGTAACCTAACATATAGAAAGAAAGTGTGAGACATGATGGCAGAAAACAATAAATATTATATTTATGCTGACCGTATTATCTTAGCGGATGAAGTTGTAGAGAAAGCTTATTTAGAGGTTCGTGATGGTAAGTTTGGCTACGCAACCTTGGAAAAACCCTTAAAAGGTGAAATCAAAGATTTTACTGGTCATACTGTTGCTGCTGGCTTAGTAGATACACATATTCATGGATTTAATGGGGCAGATGTGATGGACGATGATTTTGAAGCTGTCCAAACAATGTCAAAAGGTTTGTTATCTACAGGAGTGACTGCCTTTTTACCGACAACACTTACGTCGTCAGCTGACTTATTAACATCTGTAGCGGGTAAAATTGGTGACCACTACCAAGAGGCGGAAGGTGCTAAAATCTTAGGGATTTTCTTTGAGGGACCTTGGTTCACAGAGGAGCATAAGGGTGCACAAAACCCAGCTTATATGGGCGATCCTGACTTGGACCAATTCGAAATCTGGCAAACAGCTGCTAAAGGTTTGATTAATAAAATTGCCTTGGCGCCAGAACGTCAAACAGCGAAAGCTTTCACTGAAACAATTACAAAAGCCGGTGTGCGGGTTGCCTTAGCGCACTCATCTGCAACTTATGAAGAGGCTACGGAGCTAGTTGATGCAGGTGCCAACATTTTTATCCATACATACAATGGGATGTCTGGTTTACACCACCGTAATCCTGGTATGGTTGGTGCAGCAATGGCAACAGATGATACATTTGCTGAAGTGATTTGTGATGGCAAACACGTTCACCCAGGCGCAACAAAAGCTTTGGTTAAAGCTAAAGGCTGGGATAAGACAGTACTCATCACAGATGCTATGGCAGCAGCGGGTATGCCTGATGGTGAATACAAATTAGGCGAATTCCCTGTAATTGTGAAGGATGGGGCAGCTCGCCTTGAATCAGGTAATTTAGCTGGGTCTGTATTGACCTTGATCCAAGCAGTCAAAAACGTGGTGGATTGGGGTATCGTAGACAGTGAACATGCCTTACGAATGGCTTCAGAAGTTCCAGCAGCTTCTATTGGTTTAGCAGATGAAGTTGGCGTGATTGCACCAGGTCGTGCAGCGGACTTTATTGTTGTGGATGCGGATATGAACTTAAAAGAGACATTCTTAAACGGCATTTCTGTATACCAAAACTAACAAAATAATCATCATTTATAGCACCGAGCAAGTTGACATGAAGCAACTTGTTTGGTGCTTTTTTATTGTCAAAAAAGCAAAACCCGCTCTTACCTGTCTAGTCTACTTTATTAAAATTGTCATATTATATAACATATCCTGTCATAATTGTGATGAAATTATCCTTATCTTTGAATGGATTCGTAAAATATTTTTACATGGCAAAAGCTTGAAATACCTATGAAAACGGATGAAAATGAGAAAATGCTGTTAAAATAATGCTTGCACATAATTATTTTCCAAACTATAATCTAATCACAAATTAATAAATGTCACATATCTCACTAACCATGTTATAAATCGTGACATAAAACGTCATGTCAATAGATAAGAAAAATAGGGGTGAAGCAGATGAACCAAGAAGTCAATCATCATGCCTTGAATTATCAAGCGTATGCCAGTAAAACTTTCCAACACTTACACCGTCATCCGGAAATATCCTTCCATGAATACCAAACCCGTCAGTTTATCCGTCAAGAATTAGAAAACTTTGGCTATACCGATATCGAAACAGAAGTTGGAGGCGGTGGTGTAATTGCACGCCTGAAGGGAGCTAAACCAGGATTAACCGTAGCCTTCCGAGCAGATATGGATGCCCTACAAATCCAGGAAGAAACAGACTTGCCTTACAAATCTACGGTGGACGGTGTCATGCATGCATGTGGTCATGATGCTCACACAACTATCTTATTAACGGCGGCTAAGTACCTCATTCACTTGCAGGAAGAGATTGCAGGAACGATTGTTTTTCTCTTTCAACATGCGGAAGAAGTTAAACCTGGTGGGGCCAAGTCGATTATGGCATCAGGTGCCTTAGATGATGTCGACAAGATCTTTGGTCTGCATGTATCTGGTGACCAGCCTTTTGATGGCACCATCAACTACCATGAGGGGTTTGCCACCGCCAATTCAGATACCTTTGCCATTGAAGTACATGGTAAAGGGGGTCACGCAGCCAGTCCCCACCACAATGTGGATGTGACCTTAACTGCTGCTTACTTGATCCAACAATTACAATCTATTGTTAGTCGTAACAAAAACCCAATGGATCCTGGCGTTGTGACGGTAGGGAACTTCCATGCAGGTAATGGGGTAGCTAATGTAATGGCTGATGTAGCTACATTAAACGGCACAATTCGTACCTATAGCCCGGCATTACGCGCTCTAGCCAAGAAGAATTTATTCTCTTTATCAGAAGATATTACGGCAGCCCATGGCGGATCAGTCAAGATAGATTTTATCGATGGTTACCCAGCGCTTTATAACCATCCAAAGGAAACAGAAAGGGTGGTTGAAATTTTTAAAGATCGGTTTGGTGCGGAAATGATTTGTGAAAAACCTGCGGGTATGGGTGGAGAAGACTTTGCTTATTATGTGCAAAAAATCCCAGGACTCTTTTACTTTATTCCAGCGGGCGCCCATCCGAAAGGGGAAAATTACCCCCACCATCATCCGAAATTTGAAATTGACCAAAAGTGTCTCATGTTAGGACTAGAAACAATCTTAACGATTGTCAATCATTATGTTATTGAAAGTGAGGTTGGCGCATATGTTGCAAGCAGATTTAACGAGTACTAGTCATGTAGAAAGTGAAGTCAGCCAAGCCACGGCAGCCCTTTTAGCTAAATGGTTGAAGTATGCGGCATCAATTGAATCAGAAGTTATCCAAGTACGGCGCCATTTCCACCGGCATCCAGAATTATCTTTTGAGGAAGTGGAAACGGCTAACTTTGTTTATATGGAATTGTTATCGGCTAAAATTTTTGATATTGAGCGAAATGTGGGGAATGGACACGGGATTATTGCACGCATACATGGGGCGAAAGCTGGGCCAACTATTGCTTTAAGGGCGGATATGGACGCCTTACCGATTGCAGAAGAAACAGACCTATTATTTAAATCAGAAAATCCAGGGGTCATGCACGCTTGTGGTCACGATATTCATACAGCAACACTACTGGGTGTGGCCAAAGTGATTCAAGCCCACCGCGATGAATTTTCGGGGACTGTTGTCTTTATTTTCCAACATGCGGAAGAGAAGAAACCGGGCGGGGCTAAAGCCATTGTGGATGCGGGATACATGCAGGATGTGGATGCTGTGTTTGGTCTTCATGTGGATCCCTCAAAACCAGCTGGGACAGTAGGTTATGCCCTAGATTATGGGTCAGCTGCCTCAGATGCCTTTGAAATCAACATTCAGGGACAGGGCGGCCATGCATCTTCCCCTCATAAGGCCATTGATTCAGTGGTGATTGCTGCTGAAACGATTGCCAACTTACAAACCCTCGTTTCACGGGTAGCTAATCCGGTTGACCCGCTAGTTGTGACAGTGGCTAGTGTTGACGCTGGTATGGGGGCACCCAATATCATTGCGGATAAGGCGAAAATTGTGGGCACTATCCGGTCTACTTCAGCTGAAGGACGGGCCACGATTAAAGCGCACTTCCTACAAATTGCAGAAATGACTGCAGCGATGCATGGTGGCTCAGCGAGTGTGACTTATGACGAAGGTTATCCAGCCATCCAAAATACCACTAGTATCGTAAAGGAGTTAATCGCAGCCATCGATTACGCTGCCGTTTTCACAGATATCATCGAAAATACGGCGGCAACCGGCGCTATGATGAACGGTGAAGATTTTGCCTACTACCTTGAGGACACAGCAGGTGCTTATTTCACAGTCGGCTGTGACTTCTTGGAAAAGGACAAGCAAGGCCAAGCTAGCTATCCTTTACATAATAGTAAATTTGTCGCTAACGAAGATTGCATTCTTAATGGTATGTCACTATTTCTGGTTATTTTAAGTCAATATTTAAAGGCGGTGCCTCATGATTAAGTACTTACGTAAACGTTTATTGTTGATTATTCCGGTTTTATTTATCATCTCAATTCTAGCCTTCGCCATGATTCAAATGGCACCAGGTGACATAGCGGACCTTTACCAATCCCCGGATGCAACGCCTGAACAAATTGAAATGATACGAGAAAACTTAGGTTTGAATGATTCAGTATTTGTCCAATATTGGCGCTGGTTGAGCAACTTATTTACTGGAGATTTAGGTTTCTCCTTTAGAACTAGAACGGCGGTTACCGGCTTAATCGGAGATGCCCTCTTGCCCACTTTACAGCTGATGTTTGGCACCTTGATTGTAGCTTATATTGTTGCGATTCCTTTGGGTATTTATGCAGCCAACCATAAAAACACTTGGATAGACCACTTACTGACGACCTTCTCTTTTGCTGGTGTATCTATGCCTAACTTCTTCTTGGGTATGTTGTTGATCTATTTCTTTTCCGTTGAATTGGATTGGTTACCTATTGGGGGACGGGAAAACTTATCAGGAGAGATGACATTTTGGCAAAGTCTTTCTTATTATGTCCTACCGACCCTAGTCTTGGGCGCTTCTTATTGTGCCAATATGACACGATATGTTCGGTCGACAGTGATTGGGATTAATGAGCAAAATTTTATGCGAACGGCTGTTGCTAAAGGATTGAGCGAAGAAAAGATTGTCAAAGGTCATACCCTACCAAATGCTTTGGTACCGATATTAACCGTGATTGGATCAGATATCCCACGATTAATTGGTGGGGCAGTGGTGACGGAGCAAGTCTTCCGCTGGCCAGGAATTGGGTCATTGATGATGGCATCGATTAATTCGCGTGACTATCCTGTCATCATGACCATCACCTTGATTTCAGCTTTTGCTGTATTGGCATGTAACTTATTGGTCGATGTGTCTTACGCTTATGCGGATCCACGGATACGCTACGAGTAAGAATACTTGTGCGAGAAGACGCACTTCTTGACGTCGGCTCTCGCACCTTGCATAAATAGGAGGGAAAGATATGGCTGAAGAGCATTTGTTTAAAACGACTTACGCAAGTCCAGAAGCGTTTATGGACCAACATATAAAGGTCCAAGAAATATTAGTGAAGGAAAGGGAGACTGCAGTCAAACAAAGCGGTTATTGGACAATCATCTGGCAACGGTTTGCCCGCAATAAGGCAGCAGTATTTGGTTTAATTTGTTTTTTATTTATCTTAGTTGTTACTTTATTTGCAGGTTTTATCGCACCTTATCAGCCAGATGAAATTGTCGGTGGCTTCTTACAATCACCAACAAGTGCGCATTGGCTAGGGACTGATGAAATTGGTCGGGATGTATTCTCTAGATTGCTATATGGTGGGCAAGTATCTATGTTTGTAGGACTTGTTTCAGTCCTTATTTATGCAGCGATTGGAACCAGTTTAGGCTTACTAGCTGGATTTCTTGGTGGCATTTGGGATTTTGTCATCATGCGGTTAACAGAAGTGATTATGTCCTTTCCTTACTTCTTAGTCGTATTGGTTGCTGTAGGTATTCTTGGCCCATCTATTTGGAATGTCACCATTGTAATTGGTTTATTTGGTTGGGCACCCCTTTGTCGATTAGTTCGAGCAGAGGTGATGAAACTGAGAGAAGCGGATTATATTCAAGCGGCGATTGCATCCGGCTACTCAACTGGCAATATTGTCTTTAAACAAATTGTCCCTAATATTCTATCGCCGATCTTAGTGAATATGACCTTCGGGATTTCAACTGCCATCATCACAGAAGCATCGCTTTCTTTTCTAGGCGTAGGGGTTGTACCACCAACTGCGTCTTGGGGGAACTTATTAACTGCAGCTCAGTCGCTTTCCGTTTTAACCATGCAAGCCTGGCGATGGGTCCCTGTTGGAGTAGCTGTATTTTTAGCGGTATTATCGATCAACTTTATTGGTGAAGGTTTGCGTAGTGCAGTTGAAGGTGAAATTTAAGTAAGAGAGGAGGGCAAGACGATGAAAGTAAAACTTTTAACATTAGTAAGTCTAGCTGCTTGTTTATTAGCGGCTTGCGGATCAAAAGCAGAGAATAATGTCGGTATCAATGAGGTCCAGGCACAAGAGAATGCTAAGGTAGATAATACACTCGATATTGGGACAACGAATACCATTTCAGGTTTAAACGTTTTAAATACCACAGATGTTGCTGGCCAATGGATTCAACGGTTTATGTACCCATCCCTTTTAGACCAACCGGAAGCAGGGGTCTTTGAACCCAATGTGGCCCAAATCAACACTGAGGATAACCTGGTATATACCGTCACCATTAAAGATGGTGTTGTCTGGTCAGATGGCACGCCTTTTACAGCTGATGATGTAGCATACAACCTCAGCCTGATTGCTAATCCTGATATAGAAACATCTGGATCAGCCAATATAAAATCCATTGATGGGGTTGATGATGCTGGTAAATTGGCAGTGGGAACAGACAGTATCTCGGGGGTTCAAGTCATAGACGATCAAACCTTGACGATTACTTTAAAAACACCCACTGACCCAGCTTATGTATATGAAAATATTGGCTTTAAAGTCTTAATTGCCCCTAAACATGTCGTGGAAAAAGAAGACATTTATAACCTGGGTTCTTCTGAATTTGCCACGAATCCCAGTGTTTTTGCTGGACCATATAAATTCGTCAAGTATGAGTCAGGTTCATATGTCAAGATGGTGGCTAATGAAAGTTACCACAAAGGGAAACCAGCTATCGAAAATGCTATTGTTCACATTATGGATTCAACTGGTATGGTGATTGCCCTTCAAGCCGGTGAATTAGACATGACCGCTGGGGGCGGGATTGCTTTAATTCCAATTTCAGATATCAAATTCTTAGAACAGAATGAAGACATCCATGTGGCATCAAATTATGGTACCTCAGTCCAGTTTATGTATATCAATAATGAAAAATTTGATAATGCAACCTTCAGACAAGCGCTTCTAGCAGCTGTTGACCGTGACCGGATGGCAGATGGTTTGTTGCAGGGCGAAGGGGAAGTGATCCCAACAACCTATACCTCAATTTCTGCATATAAAGATCCAGATTTAGACCCAGTGGCCTATGATCCAGATCGAGCCAAAGAATTGCTAGCAGAATCTGGTTTTGATACCAGTCAAACCATTAAATTAGCGGTACCAACTGGAAATGTTACCCGGATGAATGCGGCCAATTTGATTGAACAAGATTTGGAAGCCATTGGTTTAGATGTTGTTCAAACTTCAGCCGATTTCACCACTCATGCAGCCAATGTAACTGCCGGAGACTACGACTTCGCCATGATGGGACTAGCCTTAAACGTTGACCCAGACCAGGCCTCTTATTGGTCATCATCAGGATCTAACCAAGTGAACATTAACGACCCCGAACTAGACCAATTAATTAGTCAAGGGGCAGGGCAAACCAACTTTGAAGACCGGTATGAAACCTATCAAGAAATTCAAGCGCGGTTCCAAGACCAAGCCTATCTGGTGCCTCTATATTCAGATTATCAATTTACCATTCAATCAACAGATCTTACTGGTGGTATCCAGCCATTCTGGTTTGGTTCACTGACAGATATTCAGGATTGGACCTTTAATTAGGTTTCAGAAAGGATTTGATTTAAATGCAAACCGATAAGATACTTGAAGTCAAAAACCTCAAAATTTCCTTTAAAACCTTAAACGGCATTGTACCAGCTATTCGTGATGTGTCCTTCTCCCTGAAAAAAGGGGAGACACTGGCGATTGTTGGCGAGTCCGGCTCAGGTAAGTCTGTATCCACTAAGGCCATCACCGGTTTACTAGCTAAGAATGTGACCAATATTGAAGACGGGGAAATTTACTTTAAAGGTAAAGACCTTTTAAAAGCGAGTAATGCTGAATTAACCAAGATTCGTGGGTCAGAAATCGCTATGATTTTCCAAGACCCAATGACTTCGCTAAACCCAGTCATGACAGTTGGCATGCAAATTGCCGAAGCGGTTATGGCCCATACCAAGGTGGATAAAGCGACAGCTATGCGCCGTGCGGTTGACTTGATGGGCAAAGTAGAAATTAAAGACCCAGAAACAAAGGCTTACCACTATCCCCACCAGTTTTCTGGGGGGATGCGCCAACGGATTATGATTGCCATGGCCTTAGCCTGCAAACCTAAAATTTTGATTGCGGATGAACCAACAACAGCCCTTGATGTATCAGTTCAAGCCCGCATAATTGAGTTAATCAATCAATTAAAAGATGAATTTGATACCTCAGTCATCTTTATTACCCATGATTTAGGCGTAGTTGCCAATGTTGCCGACCGGGTAGCTGTGATGTATGCCGGACGTGTGGTAGAAACAGGGACGACAAATGAAATTTTTTATCATCCGCAACATCCTTACACATGGGGCTTACTCGAAGCGACGCCAACTCTTTCCACGGAAGATGATAACTTGTATACCATTCCCGGTAACCCACCGAATATGGCCAAGTTGGCGGCAGGGGACCCTTTTGCCCCACGAAATCCTTACGCATTGGATATAGATTTCGTCAAAGATCCACCTATGTTTCAAGTGTCAGCTACGCATCAAGCAGCCACTTGGTTACTAGATGAACGGGCACCCAAAGTGACGCTGCCAGTGGATATTCAAGCCCGTTATGTGGTCTACCAAAGCATCTTAGATAGAGATGCTAAACAAAAAGCGCAAAGTCTAGACGGTAGGGGATATGATTTAGCGGCCTTTGAACATGCGCGTCCAATATATGGGCCGTATTTGTATGACGAATTGGGAGATACGACGTCTATGTATGAAGGTTAGGAGGGATTAGATGACGGATATTGTAAGCGTAAATCATGTGAAAAAAACTTATGCCGAAGGTCGACCAGAGGAAGTTGTCGCTGTAAATGACGTATCATTTACTATTAAAGCGGGCGAAACTTTTGGTCTTGTAGGGGAATCGGGGTCAGGGAAATCGACTACTGGTAAGCTATTGATGAAATTAGAAGAAGCTAGTGATGGTGAGATCACTTTCTTAGGGCAAGATATCGCTCAAATTAAAGGACGACATGATTTGTTAGCCTTTAGAAAGAATATTCAAATGATATTTCAAGACCCCTTTGCTTCATTGAATCCCCGGATGACAGTTGGGGAGATTATTGGTGGTCCTTTGCGTGTCCATGGGCTCGTTAAAAATAGAGCAGCACAAGAAGCTGCAGTTGCTGAATTAATGGTCCAAGTAGGTTTAGATCCTACTTATGCCAACCGTTACCCACGTGAGTTCTCTGGTGGCCAATGTCAACGGGTGGGCATTGCGAGAGCTTTGGCGTTGCAGCCTAAGTTGATTATTGCAGACGAGGCAATATCGGCCTTGGATGTGTCTATCCAAGCCCAGATTGTAAACTTATTGAAGGAATTAAAAATCACCAATGATTTGACCTATCTATTTATTACCCATGACTTGTCGATGGTCAAATACATATCTGACCGCATTGGTGTCATGTGTCAAGGACGACTAGTTGAAATTGGTACAGCCGATGATATCTATAACAATCCGCTTCATGACTACACTAAGTCTTTATTGTCTGCTATTCCAACTGCTGACCCAGAATCTGAAAGCATTCGTCAACGTATTCATTTTGAAGGCCTAAATTATAGTAGAGATGAGTGGGCTGAATGTCACTTGGTTGAAGTAGCCCCAGACCACTTTGTCTATTGTCATCCAAGTGAAGTGGATAAGTATCAAGCACAAGTAAAATCTGCATTGGCATTAGTTTAATGAACAAAAAGGGTGACCTGGAATTTTTTCAGGTCACCCTTTTTAACTAGTGATTTCATAATGAAGGCAGGTTTATTGCATGGCATTTGACGTTTTAGCAAAAGTATATGGACTGTTTTCTTCTATAGTATATTTCTCTATAGTTGTTGTTTGGCCAGTTGCAATATCAATGCATTCTAAGTAGCCATTTTTACCATTTGTCACAGTATGGTACAGAAAACCATTCTCAATATAATAATCCGGATTATCTTCAATGTCTAACTGCCATATCTCTTTGAAGTCTTGATTATCACTATTGTAAAGATAGGTTTTTAACTGTTTAGGTCGGCCACCCTCGGGATAATCAGTATAATCATAAGTGACTACAAAAGTCTTTTCGCCAATAACAACAGGAAGGATATCGGTATGGATAGTTTGGTCGTTTGATTGACTTTCCAATGAGCTGGTATCCATTTGTTGGCTTTCACCAGTTTTAGGATCTATGATTTCGTATATATTCCTGCTATTTTCGTTTGCATTATCGTCATATTCAGTATCGACAAGAGACATGAGCTGAAGTTTAGGATGCCTGTTCACATTCTCCGCATTAAAAGAGAATAAATCATAACCCGGATTTTCCTTGGTATTTCCTGGTCTTATTTCGCCGTTTTCCTTAGTTAATTCAAAAGTTTTTAAATAGTTAGCTTGGTTATCGCCTTGTAAGAAGGCATATACAAGGTAAATGCTTTCGTCGTCTTCCGCTAGGGAAATGAGTTGATTACCAGTTCGGTCGCCCTGGTCTAATTGATGGTTTGGTATGGTATAGGTCCAATTTCCGTCCTTATTTTTATGAATCAAGGTTAAATTTAATTGGGCTTTTTTATCACCAAATGGTGAGTCTGCCTGCCATAATTGCAATTCGTCATTTTCCAATACTAAGTGTGAACCGAGTAAATTTGGCCGATCAAATAAAGAAAAGTGTTTATATACTTCATCTTGAACTTGAGGGCTAACCATGGTGTAACTAGATAGTGGAGTAAGAGTGAGGTTGCCATCATTTCTTGATAAGGGAATCCAATTGGCACTCTCTTGATTGTCATTGGCAGTTAGATATAAACTTGGAATACCTGTACTATCACTCACTGTATGATTGTTTTCTCTTGTCACTTCCACAGGTTTAAAAGTAGCTATGCTAATCCATACATATAAACTTACTGCCGTAATAATTGCTAAGAATAGAAGTGTTAGCCAATTTTGTTTACGTAATTTCATGAAAATACCTCCTTTCTTAGACGCTGACATAATGGTTCATTAACCATGACATCAAGTAGCCATTAATGATATTTGCTGAATAGATTAATCCGAGTGCGAGTATGGTCATTTCTGTGCTAGTAAGGGGTAAGAAAAACGTGGCCCATACCATTAAGCTTATTAATACAAATGAAATAAACCAGTAGATAATGGTTGTAGTGATCGTTTTTATCCAAGTATGACCTTTAGTGCTAAGTAAGATAATCAAACTATTCATTAAGCTGAATAGGAACCATAAACCTATACCGTAAATTTCAAAAGCGTGGAGAGGGTTAACTGGCAATAGGATTATGCTAGTATCCATCCTCGTCGCTAATTGAAGCAACACGGGTATACTCGTGTATTGCTCTTTAAACATGATAGACAAAGCGGTATTGGTAATATAGAACAAAATCAATTGTAGGATAAGGATTCCAGCCATCATGATAAGGATGCTAATCAATTTGGCGTAGGCAACTGACGCACGGTTTCCAGGTAGAGTTAATAAACGGTAGATAAAGTTTCCTTGAAAGTACCAGTCACGAATCCATGAGAAAACAGCATAAGCCAATAGGGCGAATCCAGTTGCACCAATAATCAAAATATAAATCATGTTGCCATCGAAGGCAGCCGATAGGTTGGTGATAAGTTGAGAATAATCTGTATTACCTGACCCTGATAAAATTCTAAAGTTGGATCGTATACTAGAAGAAATCATTAGACTTTCAGTAATCAGGACAAAAGCAACAAGTAGTAAATAAAACCCTCTAGCTCGTCTTAATTCATCTGTGACTAAGTTAAGTAGTTTCGTCATTAGCGATATACCTCCCACATTTTATCGGTGATAGATTTGCCTTCTGTTAAACGTAAATCTTCGGTATAGAAGTCTTGGATAATACGTCGATCCTTCAGCATCACTACACGATCTACTAAGGTTTCGATTTCATTAATTTCATGGGTAGAAATTAAAACACCACGTCCAGCCATCAATTTGCTGGTAAAAACATTCGCGATTTCTTCTCTTGTAAAGATATCAATCCCTGAAAAAGGTTCATCCATAATTAGATAGTCAGAATTTAATGTTAAACCCAAGAGTAAATTCACTTTGGCAGTATTACCTTTGGATAGGTGACTAATTTTTTCATCTAGATTTAAATTGAAAAAAGTTACTAAGTCTTTAGCTAATGCAGAGTCGTAACTATTATAGTAAGTTTCCATATAAGTTAGTGCCTCTCTGATAGTCATGCTTTTTACAACGATGATCGTATCAGGAATATAGGAAATACGGTTGAAATCATCGAAATCAATGACTTTTCCATCAAGCAAAAATTGACCACTCTTAATAGGGGTTAGCTGCATCAAAGCATTCATAATACTAGTTTTTCCAGAACCATTCTCTCCGATTAATGCTGTGATCTCGCCTGGTTTTATAGAAAATGACACATCTTCAAGTATCTGTTTTCTACCATAGAATTTACTGATTTGTTGAACCTCAATCATTCTGTTCACCTCGTTTTTGGAAATATTCTGTCATGTAAGTAGCTATTTCATGGGGATCCATGTTTAAAACCTGAGTCGTATCATAGAAGACGGCCATGGCCTGTTCCAAAGTCTCTCTTTTTAGTTGTTGGATAATCGTTTGATTTTCGGTCACTTTACTTGGCACGTTGGCTTCAGACACAATAATCCCTTCTTCCTCTAATGATTTAAATGCTCGCTGGACAGTATTAGGGTTGATTTTAAACGCCTTAGCAATATCACGACGGGAGGGTAACTTGTCTCCTGCTTTTAATCGACTGGCGACGATTTCCCCCTTGTAGTGGTCGGCTAGTTGTATATAAATTGGTGCTTGTTTATCGAACACAACCATGTGGATCCTCCTTTCAAATTTGTTTGTTAAAAGTGTATTAATAAAATAATACACTCTCATTATCTGTATTATATTGTTAATACACTTTGCTTGTCAATAAGTTGGATAACAATAAGAATAAATCTATTTTTATTGGTAAAAAAGTAACTTAGTAGATACAAGCGGGGGGATATTAGGGTAAATTCAGTGTTTTTAGTTAGGAGAGATAGGGAGGAATACAAATTGTGTATTTACTAATGGTACAGGTATTTTGCCAACCAAACTCATGGAATAAGTGAAAATAATGAAAATTCCCAATTATATCACTCTTTTTTAAGCACAATGTTTTTTATTGCGATAGAAAAATTGTTCAAAAAACGCAATGACATGTTGCATAATAAAGTTCTGGTGAAGTATTTCACGATCCTTTAAAAAATAGTGTTGTAAACGGTTTCTTCCAACCGTATAATAACGATATTAAAAGTTTGAAGGTTGCAAATAAATTTTTTTGGACAATTATGCAATCGTTTACATTGCGACCAATTCAAACTTCTAGCTTTCGCGAAGCAAATATTGTCAGTTACTTGTCGATGTTCAACAGAGGGAGAAAGAATATGGCTCAAAATGTAAATGCTCCACAAGAGCAGTACCATAACGCAAAGCAATGGGAGATTGCACTATTTTCATTGAATAACTCTGCGTCAAACTTATACTTATTCGCATTTGGTTTCTTAACATACTATGCAACTGGTGTTGCTGGATTTGCTACCCTGACAGTATCATCTTTACTAGGGGCTGCTCGTTTATTTGATGGTTTGATTGACCCAATGATTGGGGTAATCATGGACCACGTGGATACAAAATGGGGACGGTTCCGTCCAATCATGATTGTAGCTAATATTGGTTTACTATTGTCATTTGCATTGCTTTTCTCAACACATCAATTTGATGGGACGATGAAATATGCGATTTACTTTATCGCCCTAATCTTCCATAAGATTGTGTATTCATTCCAACAAACTGTGACGAAAGCGGCACAACCTGTTTTAACAAATAATCCGAAGCAACGGCCATTATTCTCGGTTTATGACACCATTTTTTCATCAATTGGGATCTTCTCAATCGGTCAGATGGTAGTAGCAAATTGGTTATCACCTCGTCATGGTGGCGAATTTAACCTTGCCTTCTTTACTGAATTTATCGTGGGTATTTGTATTATTTCCCTAGTGTTAACAGTCTTAGCCATGATTGGTATTTCTCGTAAAGATAATCAAGCTTTCTTTGGTCTAGGTGAATCAACTGTAGAAACAAAATCGATCAAAGATTATTGGTCAGTAATTAAAGGTAACGGCCCGCTACAAATTCTTGCATTAACTTCAGCCTTGGTAAAATTCTTAACGACTTTAATTGGGGACCAAGTATTTGTCGTGTTAGTATTCGGTATTATTCTAGGTAACTACGGTATTTCTGGTACATTAGGCTTAATTCAAATTATTCCTAACTTATTGATTGTTGCAGCCTTTACGACAGTAGCATCACGTACATCATTGAAAAATGCCTATATTTTATCTTTAATTACCATGTTAACTTCTGTAGCCTTGATGGGTGTAATCTTATTCACATCACCTGATACTCGCGCAATCTTCTCAAATGGTGGATTCGCAATGATTCTATTCTCGATTGGATTTATCGGCTTCAAGATTGCAGGTACATACCCATCATCAGTAGTGTTGACTATGGCAGCAGATATCTCTGACTATGAAACCGCACGTTCAGGTCGTTTCGTGTCTGGGTTAATTGGTACTGTATTCTCTTTAACTGACTCTATCTCAACTTCATTAGCACCAATTGTTATTGGTTGGTTAATGATTGCTATCGGTTATACAGATGCATATCCAGGTCCAGATGAAGCCTTATCTCCAGCATTATTTACAGCTGGTACAACCTTATTAATTATTGTGCCCGCAGTTATCGGTGCTATCTCATTGTTCTTAATTACCCGCTATCCATTGAATAAAGCTAAAATGGCAGAAATTCAAGCACAAATTGCGGCAAGAAGAGGGTAAGCGTACCAGGTCATTCTTAAACAAACCAAAATACCGCTAATGTCATTAGGCTGTTAGCGGTGTTTTTATTGAAAAATATTCTGAACGTTAAATTAAAATAACATTAGAATTCACTTGACATTTTAATTTAAACAAATTAATATGGGGATAATCAAGTGAGAGATAGTAAAGAATAAGAGATAGGACCAGCATTTTCAGAAAGTCTGTGGTAGTTGTAAACAGATAATGTCTCCTATGAAGACACACCTTTACTCAAATGACACTTTGTCCGGTGGCACCGTTATCGCTAAACTTGTCTATATTGACTAGTCAATGAGGTTATCAATGTGAGTTGATAACGAATTAAGGTGGGAACACGTTTCGACGTCCTTAATCCAGCAATGGATTGAGGGCGTTTTTTTATTGCAGGCATTTTTGAAGGAGGGACCCTATGGCAACATCTTATGTATTACAACGTATTACACTAGCAAAAGACTATCTTGAAATGGTGACAAATGCAGGTTTCCAGTTGATTGATTTAAATATGGTAGAACCTTTTGACGGGAACGGTAAGGAAGAATATCCAAGTAATATTGTATTTGAGAAGGATGGCCATTTATATGCTATTCGTAGTGATTGGACCCGGTCGATTTTAAATTATATGCAGGCCTATGACTTAAAACAGGACAACTTCGCCTATTATGGCCCCATGATTAGAGACCACCAATCTACTTACCAAGCCGGTGTAGAATTGGTAGCACCTAGTCCAGATCAAATGGCCAATACTATTGAATTACATTTAAATTTTGTTGAACAGATGAGTCAGGTCGCCTTCAACATGATTGTTGTAAATAATGAAGAAATTTTAGATAAATACATGGCAAAATTCGCCTTTGGTCCTGAAATTAAAGGCTATGTAATTGAAAAAAATTTATCGGCGTTGGGTAATGCCATTGGTAAAGACCACTATTTTTATCAATTAATGGCGAAACCGGTATCCGCACAATTTGATTTAATCAAAAAGGATTTTGGCGATACAGAAGAAATGGCTGTAATTCATTTACTCAAAAATACTTTAGCCAAAAGAGATACGAAAATGGTGGTCGACTTGTCCTTCAGGTCGCCACAAAAATACTACAATGGCTTTTATTTCCAAGCTTTCCTCCAAGGTAATTCTAAACCTATTTTTTCAGGAGGACAGTATGCGAATGGTTGCTTTGGTATTGGTTTGAACTTATCTAAGGGAGGGTTTCTATGATTACAGTCGCTTTAGCTAAAGGGCGGGTTTACCGGGCCTTTAATGAATTTCTAGCAGATAAAAATTTAGACCAATATGCGGATGCATTGACGGATAGCGGTCGCGATCTTTTCCGTGAGGTAGATGGCATAAAATTTATTTTTGCAAAAGGAAAAGATGTGCCGACTTATGTCGAACAGGGTGTTGCAGACCTAGGGGTTGTGGGGTCAGACACAATTGCAGAAAAAACGTTTAATGTTTTAAACGTTTCTGAATTACCTTTTGGTCAATGCCGCTTAGCCATTGCTGGTCCGAAAAATTTAGACCAGTCAGGTATTCAAGTAGTCGCTACATCATTTCCAAATATTACCCGCAAGTATTTTAATCAAGAAAAACAGGATGTCTCCCTAATCTTTTTAAACGGATCAGTAGAATTAGCCCCAATCTTAGGTTTAGCTGATGCCATAGTGGATATTGTTCAAACGGGGACAACTTTAAAAGAAAATAACCTTGAAGAGTACAAAACTATTTTGCCCGTTCAAGCACGACTGATTGCCAATAAGCAGTCATTTTATACCAAAGAAATGGCAATTTATCAGTTCATGCAAGAAATTGAGGTGGTATAAATGAAGGTTGCAGAATTTCGAACCATATTGAAAGAAATAAACCAAGAACAAGTGGCTGTCGACCGGTTGTTAGCCGTCCAAAAAATGATTCAAAAAGTTAGACAAGAAGGGGACCAAGCAGTGATTGACTATACCAATCAATTTGATGGTCAAGATTACACTGAAGCAGAAAATTTCAAGGTATCAGCTGAACGGTTGAAAGCCTCGTGGGAGAATTTAGACCCGGAACTACAAAGAGCCCTTCAAACTGCTAAAAACCGTATTGAAGACTATGAGCATGCTTTACTATACGAAGACCGGCTGGGGGAAGAAATTTCCTATGTTTACAATGCCCTACAAAGCGCTGGATTTTATATACCAGGTGGGAAGGCACTCTATCCTTCGACAGTTTTGATGACAGTCGTTCCAGCTCTTGTAGCGGGCGTTGAAAATTTAGTCATTACAACACCCGTTTTCACAGAAGCATCTGTGACCTTTGCAGCCTTGTACTTATGCGGTATCCGAGACAACGTTTACGCTGTTGGTGGAGCGCAAGCCATTGCAGCCATGGCTTACGGGACAGAAACAATCCCTCAAGTCGATAAGATTTGTGGGCCGGGAAATGCCTATGTGGCAACGGCGAAACGGTTGGTCAATGGGGATGTGTCGATTGATGCCATTGCTGGTCCTAGTGAAATTCTACTCTATGTAGACGAAACAATTCCTCTTGATGCCATTGTCTATGATATTTTTGCTCAAGCAGAACATGATCAAGACGCACGTACCTTTTTATTATGTGAGTCAGAAAGCTTTTTAGGCAAAATAGCCGACCGTATGCAAGAATTATTGCCAAGTCAAAAGCGTGCGGATATTATTCAAGCCTCCATTGCGCATAATCACTACCCAATCACAGGCTCTAGGCAAGAATTGCTTGCGGTACTGAATGATATTGCAGCAGAACATGTGTCCATTCAACACCGGGACCAAGACGAAATTGTTCAAGGTATTAAATACGCTGGTGCTGTCTTTAAAGGATTCTATGCTATGGAAGCGATTGGTGATTATGTGGCTGGACCATCTCATGTATTACCAACAGGTCAAACTGCGCGATTTTCGCATGGTCTAACGGCGAACGATTTCCGGACGTCACATGCCGTCATTCATACTTCAAGAGAAACTTATGAAGCGATTGGACTAGCCGGTCAAGCGATTGCGCAAGCAGAAGGACTAGATTGTCATGCCCAGTCCATTGCGATACGAAAGGAAGGATAGACTGATGAAAACAGAAAACTATTTAAAAACGGTTGAGGTGTCTCAAACTGAAGATAACCTTATTATGAACCGTAATACCTCACCCAAGCGACCATTATCAGACCAAGATATTGTGGAAGCTGTCTTAGCAACACCGTTTAACCAATATCCGGAAAATGAAGAAGTGCAATTTATCAATGCCTATGCGAACTATACCGGTCTTAACCCAAAAAATGTGGCCGTAGCCAATGGTTCGGATGAATGGATTCAAAAATTGGTTATTCAATTTGGACAAGGTGGCGTCTTAGCCTTAGACCCAGACTTCTTTATGTATCAAGATTACACGCACCAGTTGGGTTACCCCTTTTTCCAGGTGGCAAGTGAGGTAGACTTTAGCTTCGATATAGACACTATTATCAAAGCGTTGGACCAGTATCAACCATCCTTATTCTTTATTTCAAATCCGCAAAATCCAACAGGCCAGCAGTTTCCAGCAAGATTCTTACAAATGTTGGCAGATGAGACTGAAAAACGTGCGATTACCTTTGTCATTGATGAAGCATACATCGAATTCGGGCAAGACTATCAACGTCCAGATAATGCTAATGTGCTTTATATTCGGACCCTTTCGAAAATTTATGGTGTAGCGGGATTGAGAGTAGGCTTAGCCATTGGGCAAGGGCCACGTTTTGAAAAATTGAAGGAAATCAACCACCCCTACCCAATGAACAGTGTGTCTTTAAATTTAGCCCGCAAGTTATTTGAAGATACTAGCCAATTGGATGAATGGGTAGCGTATCAGCGAACAATTCAGCAAGCATTACAATCGGCTTTTGATCAAGTAGGGGACTTGGTAACTGTTATCCCGTCCGCAACTAATTTTGTCTTTATCTTCGGGGACCTGGTGCCAGATTTAGATCAATATCTAGCGGATAATGGTTTTATTGGCCGTAAATATGCTGGGGGCAAAATGGCAAAAGCTGCCCGTTATTCAATCATCGATACAGCAGACTATCCAAAATTGAAGGCAACGATCAAGGCCTGGAGGGATCAAGTTGAAAATAATTGAACGTAATACCTTAGAAACGCAAATTAAACTAGGCCTTGCTAAGGCTGATAGTGGCAGTCAAACTGCTATCAATACAGGCGTAGGTTTTCTAGACCACATGTTAACCCTATTTACCTTCCATTCAGGCTTAGATTTATATGTCGAAGCTAAGGGAGATACCTGGGTAGATGACCACCATGTGACAGAAGATATCGGTATTTTACTTGGCGAAGCCATCCGCGACCTATACCAAAATCTACCATCATATGAAAGATACGGGTCTTATTTCTTACCCATGGATGAAACTTTGGCTCGTGTCGTATTAGACTTATCAGGTAGACCGGTACTCGTTTATCATGCCAACTTTTCAGCAGAAAAAGTCGGGGCTTTTGACACAGAACTCGTCAAAGAATTCTTCTATGCTGTCGCCATGAGTGCGCGTATGACCCTACATATTGACCTACTGAAAAATGGCAACACCCACCATGAAATTGAAGGTATTTTTAAAGCATTTGCTAGGGCCTTAAAAATTGCATTGAAAGAAACAGAAGGTGGCCTGCCATCCTCAAAAGGATTGATCCAATAATTGTAGCAAATGAAAGTTAAGTTTCTTGAAGAAAATATCCACTCACAAAGGAGGCAATCATTCATGGAAATTATTCCAGCAATTGATTTAATCGATGGCAAAAGCGTCCGTCTACAGCAAGGTGACTATGATAAGCAAGTCGTTATGCCAATGTCGGCAGCCGAAGCAGTTACTTACTACAGTCAATTTCCACAAGTAACTAGAATTCATGTAGTGGATTTGATTGGCGCAACAAGACAAGCTGCAGTTGAAGGCGAAACTATTGAAATATTAAAGACACTGACGGATATTCCTTTAGAAATTGGTGGTGGCATCCGTAATTTAGAAACGCTTGAATTATACGATAAATTAGGCATTGATTACTTCATTTTAGGGACTAGGGCTATTATGGATGTGCCATGGTTGAAGGCAGTCGTTAGTCGATATCCTGGACGAATTTACTTGGGATTAGATTGTAAGGACGATGAAATTTACGTCAATGGTTGGAAGGAAGCATCCGGTCGCTATATTCAAGAATACCTGGACGAGATAGCCAATTTTGACTTAGCTGGCATTATCTATACAGATATTTTTAAAGATGGTATGGAAGCTGGTCCGAATGTAGAAAAAACAGGTCAAATACAGCGCATGACGAAACATCGAGTTGTTGCTTCCGGCGGCGTGAGAAATCGGGATGATTTAGATGCTCTTGAGGCTGAAGGCGTGAGCCAAGCGATTGTTGGAAAAGCTGCACAGAATCCAAGTTTTTGGGAAGGACTATAAAACATGAAAAAAATCATACCATGTTTAGATACACGAGACGGTAAATTAGTAAAGGGTGTTCACTTCGTAGATGTGAAAGAGTTGGGCGATCCAGTTGAGTTTGCTAAACAATATTCAGAAGCGGGTGCAGATGAATTGGTGATATTGGATATTACCAAAACAACTGATGGCCACCAATTGCGTACACAAATGATCAAGGAATTGTCGGACGTCATTGAGATTCCTCTCACTGTTGGTGGCGGTATTGCCTCCGTTGAAGATATTCAAGACGCCCTTGATGCTGGTGCTAGTAAGGTAGGTATCAATTCTGCAGCGGTAAAAAATCCAGATTTTATCAATGAAGCAGTTGCTAAATTTGGCTCTGAAGTCGTCACAATTGCAGTCGATATGGCTTATGATGAAGACAACGGTGACTACTTTGTATATACCAATGCGGGGCAACGTCAAATCAATCTGAATGCCCTTGAATGGTGTAGGGAATGCGAAAAACGTGGGGCAGGAGCCCTACTCATTACCTCGATTGACACGGATGGTGCATACACTGGCTTTGATATCCCATTCTTAAAATTGGCTGCTGAGGCAGTTTCTATTCCGATAATTGCGTCTGGAGGAGCGAGTGGAATAGATGATTTTATTGCATTATTCCAAAAAACAAGGGTTGCGGCAGGGCTAGCAGCTTCCATTTTCCATAAGAGGCAAGTGGCAATTGGAGACTTAAAAGCAGCACTCAAGGCAGAAGGGATTGAATAGGCATGACAGGAATTGATTTTGAAAAAAATAATGGGCTTGTGCCAGCGATTTTACAAGATTACCAGACCAAGCAAGTACTCATGTTGGGGTATATGAATAAAGAAGCCTACGAATTAACTGTTAAAGAAGACATTGCTTGGTTTTATTCACGGTCCAAAGAACGTCTTTGGAAAAAAGGCGAATCTTCCGGAAACATCCAAAAAGTAGTAAAAATCGACTTAGACTGTGATCAAGATACTGTACTGGTGCAAGTTCAACCTATGGGGCCTACTTGCCATACGGGTAGCTTATCTTGTTTTGGGGATGAATATTTTAACCTCAATATCCTAGAGAAAACTGTGGTCGAAAAAATCGCCCAGCCAAAAGAAGGGTCTTATACGACCTACTTAATGGAAAAAGGTTTGGATAAGATACTCAAAAAATGTGGTGAAGAGATGACAGAAGTGGTGATTGCTGCTAAAAACGCAGAAGCAGGTCAGGGTAATGATGAGTTAATCAATGAATCTAGTGATTTGCTGTATCATTTCTTGGTTTTATTGGCTGAAAGAGGCCTGTCATTATCAGATATTGAAGCAGCTTTAAAGGCTCGTCACGGCCAAGCACATACCTATTCTGAGCGGAAAGAAATTAAGGATTATTAGGAATTGTATTAGGATGAAATGAATTAAATTAGATTTTTATTAAAATTCTTGTTGACACTTATCATAAAACTTTATATACTTATGTCAGTAAATAAAACAAGTTGATGCGTTGAGAAGTAGAAGTAAGTTAGCCACTTGTGCACAGAAAGTACCGAATGTTGAGAAGGTATGACAAGTCCTAATTGAAAAGTAGACTTTGAGCTGTAGATGCGATCCGCCTAAAGGTGTGAGAGTCGACGTGAAGAGAGCAAACGTTGGAAGATTATAGCAGTATCACACGAAGTGTGGTGCAAAATAATCTGAAACGCAGTGCTTTCTGGAGACTCGAACCCGATTGAAGGGTGGTTGAGTGTTTACCGGGTGCTGCCGTTAAAATGCCAGTTGATCGGAAGAAATTCCCGTCAACCCGAGTCTAATTGTCTAACCAACAATTAGAAAATTTAAAGGTGGTACCGTGCGAAAGCGCCCTTTGACTTAACCAGTCAAAGGGCGCTTTTTTATTTACTAAACTAAAAAATATATGTAAAAACTAGGCACAATAAAGATAAGACGAATCAAGTTGTCACTAGTAGCGCATATTGTAAACCGTAGTAGTGATTAGGAGGATTTTTAATGACATTATTAGCAGATTTAAAGCAAAAAACCACAGCGATTATTCCTGCTTGTGGTGACGGGCACACCTTTCAAATGTTAGCCAACAGCCAGGCACCAGCTATTTTTCTATCTGGTCAATTAACCACTGACCATTTAATTGCGGAGGGTGACCAGGGATTGTTGTCAATCACTGAGTATAAAAATTATGCATTCAGTTTGGGATTAAAGAAGGGGCAACCCCTGTTGTTAGATTTACAATCAGGATTTGGAAATCCCCTTAATACCTACTATGCAGCTAAAGAATTAGAGCGTTCAGGTGCGGATATTATGATTTTATCTGACCAAAAATATCCTGCCCATAATACAGACCAGCCAGCCACAACGACTGCAGAAGACTTTATTGGGAAAATTCGTGCGGCTCTTGATGGCATTGAAAATCCAGCAATTGAAATTTGGACCCGTTTAGAAGGCTTACATGAGTATGGGGTAGAAGGATTTAAACAGCGTGCACGTTATGCCTATAACGCTGGTGCAAAAGCGATTATTTTAGACCACTATAATGAAGCAGATTTGGAAGCGTTAGCCACAGCTGATTTGCCATTGCCACTCTTAGCCACTTTAAAAGCAGGACAAGAAGCGAAGTCGATTGATAGCGATAATTTCTACGGTTACCTAGATTTAGGTCAATTAGATTTTGCCGCTCACCAAGCACTTGAAACCGCCATTGCAGATTTATTGAAGTAAAGGAAGGTAGTTATGTTAAAAAACGAAAGAATGCGTAAGCAATTTAAAGATCATATTTATTCAGGTAAAGCCATTCAACTACCCGTAGCACCCGATGCCTTAGCTGCAAAAATTGCAGAAAAATTAGGCTTTGATGCGGTATTCTCAGCTGGTTATGCAACCAGTGCTTCAGCATTTGCGATGCCAGACCGCGGGGTAACAGACTTTGGTAAATCGTTAGAGCGTACGCGGGACATCATTAATGCAGTGAATATTCCAGTGTTTGCAGATTCTGATACAGGTTACGGAGATTTAGAAAATGTACGCCGTACTGTTGAAAATTATGAAGCCATTGGTGCTGCAGGGATATTCATTGAAGACCAGGTTTGGCCAAAGCGTTGCGGACACATGTCAGGTAAACAAGTAGAACCAACAGAAACTTTGGAAGAAAAAATTAAGGTTGCTGTAGCAGCTCGTAAGAACGATGACTTCCTAATCATGTCACGAACAGATGCACGTACAGTATACGATTTAGAAGAAGCAATTGAACGTAGCCGTCGCTATAAAGCGGCAGGGGCAGATTTAATCTTTATTGAATCACCAAGAAGCTTTGAAGAATTTGAAGCCATCCATGAAGCCTTTCCAGATACCTTTATGATGGCCAACATGATTGAAGGTGGTTTAACACCTTTAACGAAGACAGCTGAACTAGAAAAATTAGGTTTCAATATTATTGTATATCCTACCGCTTTAACATATGCTCAAGCCTATACTGAGAAAAACTTACTTCAAACGCTATTAGATGAAGGAACGACTGAAAACTACCAGGACAAGATGATTACTTTTGATGAATTTAATGACTTTATTGGTTTAGATGAAGTAAACCAAAGAGACAGTGCTTATGCACCAGAAAAAATGTTGAAATATATGTAAGATGTGAGCCCCGACGTTCAGAAAGGAAATTCTAACGCATTTAAGCGAGTAAACGCTAAAGCGTAAACTCGCTCATAACGTTGGAAGTTTAGGGCAGAGGCTGACAAAGTCAGTCCAACCTAAACTGAAACGCAGTCCTTTTCTTACGTATTTAGGCGACTAGGCGCTAAAGCGCTAACTCGCCCATAATCTGGAGGGGCAAGCTCGATTAGTAAGATGTGAGTCCCGACGTACAAGAAATTCACGGGGATGGGCGATATCTGTTAATAATCCAAGAAAAAATAAATGAAATGAGGGAATCGAATGACTTATATGTTGCTTATTGTAGGCGCCATTATACTAGCTATCTTTTTAGGGGAAAAATTTGATGTGAATGCAGGGATAGTTGGGGTCGTCTTTGCATACTTACTCGGTTCTTTCATGATTGGTCTGAGTCCGGATGAAATATTCGCATTATGGCCAGTTGAGTTATTCATGATGATTTTCGGGGTATCCTTCTTCTTTAACTTCGCAAATGAGAACGGTACTTTGGAGATTATTGGCCACCATTTAATCTACGCCTTTAAAAATCACCTATTCTGGTTACCCTTTGGTTTCTTCTTTGCTGCAGCCTTAATATCGGGATTAGGTGGGTCAATCTGGGGATCAGTACCAATTGTAGGCTTCCTTGCACTGAATATCGCCAAAGAAAATAACTTGGATACACGGATTATCGCTATTGCCGTAATCGAAGGCGCACTTGCAGGAGGACTATTCCCATTCGGTCCATTAGGTGCTATCGTTCAAGGGTTGATATCATCTACAGGATTCGCTGATATGGCACCTGAAATATCATGGCAATTATTTGCTGCTTCTACGATTTATCCGATTATTTTGCTCTTATTTTTAATGTTTAGAGACCGGAAAAATGAAGCTTACAAGCAAGTTGAGTTAAAGGAACCAGAAGCTTTTAATGGGAAACAAAAACAGACACTGACCTTAATGGCGCTTTTCATTGGGATTATGCTAATCTTCCCGATCATTGACAACTTTACAGATGGTTCAATTCCATTCATCACTTCAATTAGTGGGTCATTAAATCTAGGATTAATGGGTATCGTATTTGGGGTAATCGCCTATATGTTTGAATTAGCTGACGGGCAAAAAGTATTGAATCGTACACCCTGGTCAGTAATTTGGATGACTTGTGGGATTTCCCTATTAATTGGGGTAGGGGTTCAAGTAGGAATTACTGAATCACTAGCAGCCTTAATCTCCTATGTACCATGGCCGATTATTCCGGTAACCATCGCTTTACTATGTGGTTGTATGTCTATTTTCTCTTCAACAATTGGGGTAATTGCACCATTATTCTTTACCACCTTACCGGCCCTATATGCAGCAACAGGTTGGAGTCCAGCGATCATGGCGGTATGTATTATTATTGGTGGTTTCGCAGCGACAGTTACACCATTCTCAGATGGTGGTAGCTTGTTACTAGCATCTTCAGGCTACTTAGGAAAAGACCAAAAAGACTTGTATAACACTTTACTGTTTAAAGTGACACCTTTTACAGTAGGGTCTGCAGCACTAACTGCCTTAACTTTATCGATTATTTATAGTATTTAAAACCAAAGAAAGGACGCGATACTTGTCGCGTCCTTTCTTTAGTTATTCGATTAATAACGGTATTGTGTGCTTGCACCCTGCACAAAGAATTGTGTTTCTTCAAAGTGGTAAATGACTTTAGAATAGTCGAACGGTTTACCGTTATTTAGATGGAAAATAGATTCTGTTTTTAAACAAGGATCTCCTGTTTTTAAGTTTAAATGTTCAGCTTGATCTGCTTTTAATTTACCAACTCTTAGGAAATGATCACCGTACCCAATCGGGATTTCTAGGTCTTCAGTAATGTAGTCAAAGATAGAACTTGAAGCAATTTCTTCACTTAGATAAGGAATAATGTCTTTGTCATAATAAGATTCCTCAATGCAGAAAGGGCGACCTTCAATATAGCGAATACGCTTAACGTGGTACACTTTCGTTTTTGACGGATCTTCAATTTTTAAGTTCTCCACTGCTTCTTCCGGCGGGGCCATTAGATTGATAGACAAGACTTTGGAAGCTAATTCAAATTGGCTTAAGGTCGAGTTAAAGCCACCTAGATTTAATAGATTGATATATCCCTTTCGTTGATTGCCACGGACGTATACACCCGAACCGCGAACTTGGTAGATTAAACCTTGCTTTTCTAAATCATTTAATGCCGATAAAATAGTGTTCTTACTCACTTGATAGTGGTCTACCATTTCTTGGATACTGGGTAATTTATCATCTGCGTTTAAATTATTCTCATTAATGTAGCGGACTAAAGCACCTGCTACTTCTTCGTATTTAGCCATTTATATTAAGAACCTCTCTATAAGATATTTGATTCATTATATCATGTAAGCTCTTACATATGCAAAGGGTTTGGGTATAAAAATATATACCACCATATAATTTAAGTATCTCATGTGTACTTGAGTTGATTATTCGCTTTTAACGGCTAAAAGGCGTATCATTTAGGCAAGAAAATATAAGCATAAATGACCAGTTTCTACTATATAAAGGAGAAGAAAGATGACTATTTATGATTACCATGTAAAAGATGCAGATGGTCAAGACAAGCCGTTAGCTGAGTATGAAGGGGATTTACTACTCATTGTCAATACAGCAACCAAGTGCGGGTTAGCGCCACAATTAGAGGGACTTGAGTCCTTGTACCAGAAATATCAAAATGAGGGTTTTAAAGTATTGGGCTTCCCGTCAAATTCTTTTATGCAAGAACCTGAAGACGGCAAAGGCGCTGCTGAAGCTTGCGCTTTAAACTTCGGCACTAGCTTCCCCATGTTCGATAAAGTTTCGGTTAATGGGCCAAAGACGGCACCCTTATTTGCATATCTGAAAAAAGAATCCGGTAATGGTTTAGTCAAATGGAACTATACGAAGTTTTTAGTTGACCGTCAGGGTAACTTTATCAAGCGTTACGCCCCAACAACTTTACCAGAAGATATCGAAGCAGATATTAAAGCAAATCTGTAAAAAATAACAAGCAAAAAGGAAGGGCGACTTGAAGCTGCTCTTCCTTTTTGTGTATGGGTAAAATAAGTAGATTTTTTTTTGATCATCAACTCCTAACTGGAATTTAAATGCCTTAGAAGTTCATTTCTGAACGGTTTGTGTCACACCCTGTTTAGTCGGGTTCGAGCCTCCAGAAAGGACTGCGTTTCAGATTAGATTGTAGCTGATTGCATCATCTACTGCTCTAATCTTCCAACGTTTCCTTTCTGAACGTCGGCTCTCGCACCCTATTAGTGCGCGATCATTTCTTGTGCGATGTCTATTCCATTCATATTTGCTGGGTAGTAGGTTGGCCAATGGTCTACTTCTTCAAACAGAGCTTCTTGTGATTCGCCGCCCCAGTAAATATGGTAATGTCCTGTTTTAACAGGTGCAATATTGTGGTCTGAGAATTGGACGTATTTGAATTCACCAGCTTCTGGATCCTTGGTTTCAAATAAGAATCTTACGCCACGATTGCCTTTTTCGTAGGTCAATATTTCATAGCCAACATAGTCGTATTCGAATGTTTTACTTTCACCATCGACAACATACTCGATAGTATTGTCAGTAATATTGATGTTATCCACATCTGTTTGATAACCAGTAGTGTAGTAATCTTTATATTCTTCAGCGGTCATGCCGTCATTTAATTTCGCTTTATAATCAAACACTTGATCTAAAGTCCCGTCTTCTAAGAAGGGGTAGACCGACTGCCATTCGCCAGCATAGTCAGACAAGCTACGGTCAGCGACATCACTATCCTCAAAGTAGCCATTGTAGACAGTTTTTTCGGTTTCCTCTTCTGCCATTTCCTTGTCAGTGGCTGGCAAATCTGTCGTTTTTTGCAAAGCAGTTAGATTTTCTTTCATAACAGAAATATAGTCAGCACCTTCATCCATAGCTTCTTGAGATAGGCTTTCTAGTGGATTCAATACAGCCATTTCTACCCCTGCTTCTTCTGCCAAAGTTTTTGCCATACTGTCTGAACCAGTCTCTTCATAGTAAATATATTGAATGTCATTTTCTTTTACATAATTAGCAAGTTCAGCCAAACGAGCTGCAGAGGGTTCTTCCTCAGGTGTTAAGCCAGCAATACCGATTTGATTTAGACCATAATCGACAGCCAGGTATGTGAAGGCAGTATGAGATGTGACGAAATCTTGACGGCTAGCGTGTTCAAAAGCCTCCGTATATAAGTGGTCTAATTCAGTTAATTCTTCGATATAAGCATCTGCATTAGCTTTAAATTCGTCAGCCATATCTGGATATAATTCACTTAATTGCTCGGTGATTGATGCGACTTCCATCTTTGCACGATGAGGAGATACCCAGGTATGTGGATCATAGTCGTGGGAATGCCCTTCGTGACCCTCACTGTGGCTATGGTCATGCTCATGGTCAGATCCAGGTAACAGGACCATATTTTCTGTCCCTTTAACGATATTAACTTCTTCATTAATACTGGATTCTGCAGTAGGAATCCAAGTTTCCATATTTTCATTATGGTAAACGAGTGCATCAGATTCATTTAATTCAGCAATTTGTTTTGCTGAAGGTTCATAATCATGGGCTTCAGTTCCTGCAGGTACCATTAAACTAACATTCGCCGTGTCGCCAACGATCTCTTTAGTGAAGGCATAAACGGGATAGATTGTGGTTGCAATTTCCAATTTATCCCCATCTTTTCCAGCATCCGCCTCGGAATTTTCCTGTCCACATGCCGCTAAAAGGGCAGCCCCTGTTAAGCTAAGTAAAGCTAATTTTAAACTTTTGTTCATCCATATATCCTCTCTTCCAAAACAATATCCAATCACATGTATTTGGGTACCCAATTTGATTTGCCGTAGCTAATGGCAAATTTTATAAATCGTAATAATTACGATTTGATATTGGCTAATTTATCACAAGCAGAATCTAACCGTCAACAAAAACTTACATGAAAAGTCTTTCATATAAGGCGGGATACGCGTTTTTACGGGAAATAATAGACTTTAAATTACTTTCTAAAGTGACTTGTATATAATTAAGAAAAGGGTTTATAGGAGGAATAATATGAAAATTGCCATAGTACAGCCAGCCTTACAACAAAGCCAGGTCCAAGAAAACTTTCAAATGATTCAAGCGTTAATGGAAGAAGCGGCTTTCAATCAACCTGATGTGATTGTCCTACCAGAGTTGTGGAATACTTCCTTCTTACCAACAGATGTCAAAGACCATGCGGACCATGATGGAAAAGTCAGTCGTCAATTTTTAAGTCAGTTCGCAAAAGAATATCAAGTCAATGTGGTTGGTGGGTCAGTGGCCAATATCCGTGGAAATGACTTATTTAATACGGCTTATGTATATGATCGGAAGGGGCAAGAAATTGCTGCTTATGACAAAGCACACTTATTCTCACCGGCCAAAGAGCATACTTATTTTAAAGCTGGAGAGACTAGTGTAACTTTTGAATTAGACGGGGTAAAATGTGGTATTGTCACTTGTTATGATTTACGCTTTCCTGAATGGGTACGGGCATTGGCTTTAGCAGATGCACAAATTATTTTTGCACCAGCAGCTTGGCCAGAAATTCGTAACTTACACTGGGATACCTTAGGGCGTGCACGAGCAATCGAAAATCAATTCTTTCTTGTTTCTGCAAATTCAAGAGGGCCAATTAATGATGAAGGCGCCCTATATGGCGGACATTCTGCCATTATCGATCCATGGGGCGAGTATGTGGTAACACCTGATCTAGAAGTGGGGATAAAATACGGCAATATCGACCTTAGTGTGATTGAGGGCATCCGCAATTCTATTAACGTTTTTAATGACCGAAGACCAGAAATTTACGATTTATAATAGATAAAATATAAATAATTGAAAGTGTTTTCTTATATGTTATAATATATGTTATAATGTATAAAAGGTTAGCTATGAGGCTAACTGTAGTAGTCGACACAATGCTTAATGAAAGGGAGATTCCATGAAATTAAAAACAGGTGCGCTAACGTTATTCGCTTCAGTATTATTACTGGCTGCATGTGGCAACAGTAATCAAGAAGACTCCAATACAAATGATCAAGTTGAAAGTACCAGTGAGCAAGTTCCTTCTGAAGAAGTGAGCTCTGAAACAAGTTCAGAATCGACTTCAGCTACTCAAGCAGATGGCGACGATGCTGATGATACAAACGATGACGCCGATGACACAAATGAGAGTGAAAACACTAGTGAAGCTAACCAAGCTGCTTCTGGTGAATTTATTTCTGAAGATGAAGCATGGCAAATAGCTTTAGATGATGCAGGCACAAGCGAAGATGCCTTAGCTGAGCGTGAAATTGAATTAGATGATGTTGATGACGACGATGATGATTACGATGATGTCGCACATTACGAAATTGAATTTACTTTAGACGATAACCGTGAATTTGAATATGATATCGACGCAACAACTGGTGATATCTTAAACGCTGAAAAAGATTCTTAATTAGGTGAATTAAATTTACGATGGGTGGTGCTGAAAAGTGCCACCCGTTTTTTTGCGTATCAGACATTTCAGAACAATAGTCTTCATCACTTAACCATCGACTAGCTTCCATTAACTTAGATCCTATTTGCTAGTATTTTTATTTAAAGTCGTCCCTTGAGAAAACCGTGTAATTCATTACATGGATGAATCAAGTCCTAGGGCGACCGTCATTGTATTCCGTTAATTGATTTTCTATATATTTTTTAACAGTTTCTTTAGACATACTACCAACAGTTGACATGAAATAGCTAGGTGTCCATAAATGACCACCCCATAACATTGTCTTTGTTTCAGGGTAAGCTTTGAACCATTGACGAGCAGATTTCCCTTTAAGTGTTTTGACGATACTACTTGCTGCATGTTTAGGATTGAACGAAATCAACAGTTGGATATGGTCAGGCATAACTTGCAGTGATTGGATGACAATATCGTGTTCATCACAAATGTACACCAACATTTCTTTCATGGCCTCTTGTTTTTCAATGGTTGTAAATATTTCTTTACGATACTTTGTTACCCAAACTAAATGGAAGTTAAAATCATAGACATTAGTTCTTGATTTTACAATCATATGTATACACCCCTTTTTCTATATTGTAGCTGTTCTTATCGTTACTAACAACAGTCATATTCGTGGTATAATAAACCTATAAATAAAAGGAGGTGAAAACATGTATCAAGGAGTTGAGTGTAAGATCTATCCCAACGAAAAACAGCGGCAGTTAATTCATATGACCTTTGGTCATACCCGATTCATCTGGAACGAAATGTTGGCCATGTTGAATGCACGGTATGAAAACAATCCAGACCTTCAAATGCTGTCTTATAACACATTATCATCGCTTATCCCGCAAATGAAGAAGGAATATCCTTGGTTGCGTGAAGTAGATAGTGTCGCTATTCAATGTAGCGTCAAACGCTTATCTGAAACTTTTGTACGCTTTTTTAAAGGTTATTCAAAATACCCAAAATTCAAATCAAAGAAGAACACCAGACAGTCGTATTTAAGTACCATACGTGGCAACAATATTCGCTTTAATGTCAATCAACGGTATATCAAATTACCCAAATTAGGTTGGATAAAATGTAAATCGAGTGTGTTTCATATTGAGAATGAACGCATAAAATCTGTCACCGTTAAATATACACCTAGTGGCGACTACTATATCTCTCTTTTGGTAACAAGCGATAATCAAGCTCTGCCCAAAACAGGAAATGTAGTCGGTGTCGATTTAGGTGTAAACGATCTTGCCATTACATCTGACGACCAAAAATATCCAAGCCAACGATTGCACTTACGTTATAAGAAGCAATTACATTACTGGGAAAAGCGAATGGCCCGTAGACGTTTACAAGCCAAAAAGAACGGTGTGGCTTTAATTGATGCTAAAAACTACCAACAAGCCAAACGCCAAGTGGCTCGTATTCATCAACGCATCAAAAACATCCGTAAGGATTACATTCATAAAATCACAACCGATATGGTAAAAAGATATGACACCATAGTATTAGAAGATCTAAAGCCGACTAATATGATGAAAAATCATCAATTAGCCCGTTCAGTCGCTAGTCAATCCTGGCGGATGTTTAGAACAACCCTAGAGGCAAAGTGCGAAATGTACGATAAGACATTTGTGGCTGTTAATCCGTACAAAACATCCCAAAAGTGTTCCAATTGTGGGCATGACAGTGGTAAAAAGACGTTAGATATACGTCATTGGACTTGTATGAATTGTAATATGCACCACGATAGAGATATCAACGCTGCTAAAAACATATTAAATATTGGCCTGGAACAGGCCTTAGTCAAATAGCTTAGACCGCTGTTTTGCTTTGAAATAAGTAAAACAAGTCATGAGTGTTCCTAGAAACACGCCATTTTAATGGCGTTGTAGTTCATATTTTCTTATCTATAATGAAATTATAATCTAGTTAGCGAGTGAATAACCGATAACTGAGTGAGGAGTGAAAGGATGACATTACATTTAAATATGCCTGATTTGGGACCAGAGGCTGTGAATGCCAATGGAGACAACTGGCCTTTGAATAAAGAGACAGGTTTTTCACCATTAAATACCTTTGTTCTTTCGGTTGCGGGTTGTTCAGCAGGTGTCTACCGAAATATCTTAAATAATTCCAAGATAGACCATACTTTCCATGATGTGGCGATTGATTATGATCGCTCTGAGGAAGGTGCGAAGCCAGTCACTGCTATCACGATTACCATGTACGTGACTGTAGATGAAGAGCATCAAGGTCGAGCTGAGCGCGCTACAAAAATGATCCATAAGTATTGTCCAGTAGTGCAAAGTATCGATCCAAATATTCAAGTAACTGAAAGAGTCATTTTTCAATAGTGTATAAAAGGAGTGTTTTAGCATGGAATTTGTAACATTAAATAATGGGCTAGAGATGCCAATTTTAGGGACTGGTACCAATACTTTTGGTAAAGCCGGTGGCGATTATTCTGCCGAGGTAACGGATGATACAACTGAATTAATGTCAGCAATTAAGGCAGGTTACCGGTTAATTGATACCGCTGTTTCCTACCGTAATGAATCAACTGTTGGTAAGGCAATGAAGGAATCTGGTTTACCACGTGAGGATTTCTTTATTACATCAAAAGTGCCTGGTGATTTAGACCATGCAGGTTCTGCTGAGAAAGTGGAAGCGACCTTAAATGCTTCTTTAGAAGCCTTGCAAACGGACTACATTGACCTATATTTAATCCACCACCCATGGGACAATGAGAATGAAATGTTACAAACTTGGTATGCATTAGAAAATGCCTACAACGACGGCAAGGTAAAAGCAATCGGCGTGTCTAATTTTGATCAAGATCAATTAGATATAATTATGGATAATGCTCGTATTCAACCAATGGTGAATCAAGTGAAATCAAATCCAGAGGTTTGGAATAATGACATTATTGACTATTCGGTAGAAAACGACGTAGTGGTTACCGCTTGGGCTCCGATGAAGGGGACTGATGAATCTTCTCGCGCAACCCTAACAGAAATTGGGGACCAATACGGAAAAACTTGGGGACAAGTTTTATTACGCTACCAAATTGAACGGGGCGTAGTGGTGATTCCTAAGTCACATAATGCCGACCATCAAGCGGATAATTTCAATGTATTCGATTTTGCATTAAGTGATGCGGATAAAGAAAAAATTGCTAATTTATAATTGAATCATGTTTTTGAAAAGGTTGTAGCAAGTTCGTTGCAGCCTTTTTTTAAGCAAAATTTCTTGGGACTGTTGGATAATTGTCAAATTTGCTATAATGAATTGACTAAAAAGGAGACGAGTTAAACCATGAGACAATTAAAACAATTAACAGAACGCGTGTATTATATGCCGGCAGATGGCGATTTGGACCGACCGGTATTAGGTTATATTAAAGGGGATAAATTTTCATTACGGATTGATGCGGGGAATTCTGCTAGCCATGTAGAGAATTTTAACCAGGAAGTAGAACGATTAGGTTTAACTAAAGAATCTATGACATTAATTAGCCATTGGCATTGGGACCATACTTATGGTATCCATGCGGTAGATACACCAGTTCTAGCCAATAAGAAAACCAATGCGCAATTAGCTGTGATGGCTGAATGGAAATGGACGGAAGAAGACATGCAAGAACGCCTTGAAACGGGTGAAGAATGTGCCTTTTGCGACCAGTATTTGCGGGTTGAATACGATAATCCAGCAAGTCAAATTAAGGTGAAGCCAGCTGACATTGAATTTGAGGGTGACTTAACAATTGATTTAGGTAATATTGAAGTAAAAGTTTTCCCAGTAGTCAATCCTCATTCTGAAGATGGGATGATCATCTATATCCCATCTGAAAAAGTGGCCTTCATTGGAGATACGATCACGGAAGACTTCTATAACAATTCCTATCTAGATCCTGAAAAAATGGCTGCCTTACGCCAAACTTTGAGTGAACTGGATGCCGACTTCTATCTACACGGTCACCTTGAACCACTATCATTTGAAGAATTAGCGAATTTCATGTAAGCACCACTGGAAAGAAAGGGCGATTTCCCAATGATTCAAAAAACACGTGTCATGATCTATACAGACAAAATGGCCGAAACAATTAACTTTTGGCTAGAAGAAGTAGGGGCAAAATTCGTTGAAAGGCTACCACTGCCAGAAGGCTTCGAAGGTAAAGTGCTGCGTTTAAATGATTCAAATGAATTAGCCTTTTTTCCAAAAGCATTCATCGAAAAATATTCACCGGAAGTAGCAGACAATGTGCCTTCCTTAATGTTTTTTGTAGATGATTTCGAGGGCTACTATGAGCGTATTTCTACTCGCGGAGACATCTTTGTCAACGGCGATACACGAACTTTCAACTTCTCAACCCCAGATGGCTTGTACTTTGTATTTGCGGAAGCGGGACCGCAATAACAGGAAAAATTTACTGCATGATTGGTAAAATAATCGACGGTGGAAGGCATTCATGACTAAGGAAAGGACAATTAGATGAACTATACAGAAGTAATGACCGAGCTAGAAGCGTTGGGTAAAGAGCGAACAAAGAAAATGTACTTATCAAATGGGGCAGTTGAACCCTTATTTGGGGTAACGACTGGATCGATGAAGCCTATGCGTAAAGAAATCAAAAAAGACCAAGCCTTAGCAGAAGAATTATATGCTTCCGGTAATTATGATGCCATGTACTTTGCGGGTGTGATTGCCGATGCTAATGCCATGACTGAAGAGGATTATGACCGTTGGATGGACCAAGCTTACTGCTTCATGTTGGCTGATTGGGTGGTTGCGGTGACTTTATCTGAAGCAGATATTGCCCAACAAGTAGCGGACAAGTGGATTGCATCTGGTGAAGAGTTACGGATGTCAGCTGGTTGGTCAACATACTGCTGGCTCTTGGGTCGCTTGAAAGACGAAAATTTTGATACTGATAAACTATCAGCGATGTTGGATCAAGTAAAAGAAACCATTCATGATCAACCAACCAGAACAAAGCATTCGATGAATAACTTTGTGTATACAGTTGGTTTATCTTATATTCCGTTATCAGAAAAAGCACTTGAAATCGCAGATGAAATTGGTGAAATTACGATTGAACGTGAACATAAAAAACCACAGGTATTAAATGCTTATGCGTCAATCCAAAAGGAAATCGAAAGAGACCGTATCGGTTTCAAACGTAAATATGTCAGATGTTAGGAATGCAAAAAGGTGCTCGCGGAATTGCCCGAGCACCTTTTTTTAGTTGAGTTTATAGATTTTTTACGGCATCTTCAACTGATGTATCACCGTCTACGACTTCAAATTCTTTACCGATTGTATTGTCATTTTCCAATACAGCTAATAAAGTTTGAGCTACATTTTGACGAGCTACATCAACAATTTCAGCTTGAGGTTCAGTGGTAATTTTACCAGAGCCTGGTTCATCACGTAGGACACCTGGGTGGACAATGGTCCAGTCTAGATTAGTTCGTGACTTCAACCATTCGTCAGCATAAGTCTTAGCTGTGGTATAAACCCGGATATTATTTTTCTCGATTTCTTCGCGACCAGTTCTAAATGTTGATACAATCACGAAACGTTTGATGCCAACAGCTTCTGCTGCTTGCATAGATTTAATTGCCCCATCAAGGTCAACCATCATAATGATATCGTCACCAGAACCACCGGCACCGGCTGAGAAGATCACTGCGTCGATTTTATGGTCAGTAAGGATTTTTTCAATATCGCCTTGAGTATGTTTGGTTAAGTCTAAATAAACGGTTTCGATACCGCGTTCTTCAAAGAATGGCGTTTGATCCATATTCCGGATGGCTGCTACTTCCTCAACAGTTTCTGAGTCTTTTACAAAGTCTGCGAAATGACGAGATACACCACCGTGGGCACCAATTACTAATACTCTCATTTATGAAAAGCTCCCTTCTATTCCTTAACTAATATCATTACTCATCTATCAGTATAAGGGTCAAAAAAAGACAATTCAAAGAATCCGCTTACTAGCGGTCGAAATCAATCCGTTTACTTAATGGATACATGATAAACATGCCCAGGGTCATTGCAGCAAACTCAGAAAGCGCTAATGAAATATAAGTTGGCCAAAAGGCTGCTTCAGCACCTACTAGGATGATGGTAGTGGTTGTTGTAAACATGGATAATGCAAAGACCACTGTTAAAGTGATATAACGAATCCATTGGTCAGAAAATAAGGTAAAGTGGGTTTGTTTCACCATTTTAACGAGTTGGTCACCTAACCAACGGCCCAGATATAAGAAAATAAAAGTAGAAACTGAACCTACAATCATATCAATCGGACCGTAAGTCATGAAATTAGCAATGAAGACGCCAATAGAAACTGCCCAGATATAGCGTTTATTATGTAAGGCTAAAAAGTTTAGCGATTCCGAAATCCGAAATTGAATGGGACCGAAGGCAATCGGTGCTATTAGTAGGGTGATGACCACATATAAGGCTGCCACGACGGCAATCTTGGTCATATCAAGGGTTGAAAAGCGTGAAGGGGTAATTGTATCGTTTGCGTTATGCATATCGTTCTCCTTTATAGGCTATGCCTAGTGTGTTTATCGCGACCAAAGGACACTGTCACCAGTGAGTAGTACTCTACCGAAGTGTCGCAATTTTAAAGTTATATTGAATGATAGCTAGTGATAGGTTTCAAAAAATTACCGAATGAGCCAACCACCATCAACAGGAATGGTATTTCCCTGCATATAGGCTGCCTGGTCACTAGCCAGAAATAGGGTTAAATCGGCGACCTCATCAGGACTTGCCCAGCGTTTAGCTGGCGTTTGTGTCATGACTTGGTCGGCCATGGGATGGGTACCAACAAAATCAGCTTGATTCATAGGCGTCATAATAGCACCCGGAGCAATCGCATTGGCCACCAGCCCTTGATTTGCGTAGTCATAAGCCATTTGTTTCGTAAAGCCCACAATGGCATGCTTAGCACTTGTATAAGCAATCCCGCCGCCACCAGCAGTTAAGCCCGCAATTGAGGCCATATTAATCAAACGCGAAGTAGGGTTAGCCAGTAATAATGGTAAGGCTGAATAGGTCACATTAAACACCACTTGCAGATTATTATTCAGAATAGCCTGCCAACTAGCTGGATCCGTTTGGTCTAAAGACTTGTAATCATCTAAAACACCAGCCGTGTTACAGAGTACGTCAACCCTTCCCCAGGCCTCTTTGATCTCTTGAAAAAGGGCAGTCACTGCCATTAGGTCGCTACAATCCGCTTGGCGGAAGTGAAAGTTCGTCGGGTGGCTAGCGGCCCATTGATTGACCAGAACTGCATCTTCATTTAGGTCGACAGCCAAAACGCGATGGCCCTTTTCCAAAAATTTTTGAACCTGACTTCTGCCAATACCTGACATGCCGCCTGTGACCACGACTTTTAATTGGTCGGGTAGTTTGGGGTAGTCGGTGTAGGATTTGTCCATGGATTTGTTTCCTTTCTATAGTAAGTTCAATGCATTTAGAACTTTTGCTACTTATCTGAAACAATGGACCAATCGTCCGCTAGAATGTCACAAACAGTTGGTTGGAACATAGAATAGCCTTCACCTGCTACTGAAATCAAGAAGTAGGGCGTGATGGGTTGTCCGTCAAACTCTTTGGGGTCAACCAGTTTCACATATTCCTCGGCACCGGCCCAACCGTCACGGATAATATGGGCACCTTGCCGTAATTTAGGTAAGATTTCTTCAAATGTCATCTTGTCACCTCCTTGAATTTCATCAACAGTCATTATAGCAAACTTAGTGCTTTATGTTGTTGCTTTGTATGATTATGCTAAGCCATAGTATGCCAACAAACGCGCTACTTGATCGACTACTTTCTCTTGACTATCGTTATTACTCGGATTCAAATAAGTATCGAGTAAACCGATAATGCCATTGCTGATGAAGTTAATGAATAGGGCATAGTCTAATCCTTTTTCAGTGGCCACTTCGGTGGGGACCTTCTTCTTAAATTCTTCTTCAATAAAATATAAAAGCTGTTTCTTATAATTTGATGCCGTATGAATATTAAATAGTTTCATGAAAAAGCTTCTATTATCATCAAAAAAATCAAACCATAATTTTGTGCCTTCTTGCACACCAAGCCTTTTTTTCATTTCCCCAATTTGTTCGAGAGCAATTAATTTTTCTGCTACAACTTGATCGAGTAAGTCATATTTATCAACATAATGTAGATAAAAAGTTTTTCTTCCTATTTGCGCGGCTTCCGCAATTTCTTTAACAGAAATTGTATCAAATTCCTTTTCAAAAAATAAAGTGGCAAAGGCACGATGTATGTTTGCTCTAGTTTTAACGACCCGCAAATCTGTTGAATTCACCATATTTCCCTCCGTTTATAACCCAATTTTTTTAATGTGTATATTAACACACAGTTATGACTGGTTGATATTTGAATATCTCTTTTAAGTGATTTATGATGACATTATACACACGGATGTAATAAAGGGCTAGAGAGAATTAATTTGATTTTGAAAAATCGGAGGATAAATCCTATGAAACAATCAGTAAATTTTAAAAGTAAGACAAATC
This sequence comes from Aerococcaceae bacterium 50-4, assembly GCA_041223225.1. Lineage (GTDB taxonomy): Bacteria > Bacillota > Bacilli > Lactobacillales > Aerococcaceae > Aerococcus. The sequence goes on along the minus strand of JBCLPQ010000007.1, from coordinate 38,487 downwards.
AACTAGCAGCAAATCTATTTACACCGAAGCAATTCGATGAAAGTAAGAAATATCCGGCAATCACAGTGTGTCATCCAGGCGGTGGTGTGAAAGAACAAACGGCAGGGATGTATGCTGAGAAACTCGCTGAATTTGGCTATGTAACAGTAGTCTATGATGCTTCTCACCAAGGTGAAAGTGAAGGGTCCCCTAAATACTTAGAAGATCCATTTGCTAGAACAGAAGACGTGAGAGCTTCAGTGGATTATCTGACAACCTTAGATTTCGTAGATAATGATAGAATTGGTGCCCTTGGTATTTGTGCAGGTGGCGGTTATACAGTTAGTGCGGCAAGAACGGAACGTCGTATTAAAACATTAGCAACTGTAAGTATGGTTGATATTGGCGCATTATTCCGTAAAGGCCCTGGTGATGCGATTGCTATCGAAGACCAATTAGCCTTCATGAGCCAAGTTGCTGACCAACGCACAGAAGAAGCGAAAGGTGCTGAAGCTGAATATACAGTTTATGTACCAGAAGAAATTGATAATTCTATGCCTGAAAACTCTACAATGGTACAAGGGCATGATTATTATTTAACTGAACGAGGTCAGCATAAAAATGCACCTAACAAAATACTATTAAGAAGCTTTTCTGAAGTATTAACCTTTGCGCCCTTCACTTATATTGATGAGTTGTTAATACAACCTTTCTTAGCTATCGCTGGTACAAACGCAGATACGCTAGAATATAGTGTTGAGGCAGTTGAAAAAGCTGCAGGCAGTAACAATGAGTTGTATAAAATTGAAGGTGCATCACACGTTGATTTATACGATATACCGGAATATGTGACGCAAGTTTTACCAAAATTAGAATCATTTTATCAAGAAACGTTATAAATTTTAAAAGGTGGTATAAAAATGACTAAAATTTTAATAATCGGTGCAAGTGGTCAAATTTCACAAGAAGCAATTGACTTATACTTACAAAATACAGATTTTGAATTATCATTGTTTGCAAGAAATGTAGAGAAGTTACCTTCGTATGATTCAAATCAGGTGACTATTGTTCAAGGTGATGCGACAGATAAAAATGCCGTCTTAAATGCCTTGGATAATGTTGATCTTGTTTTTGTTTCTTCAACGGGTGACACTTTAGGTGATCAGGCTAAAACAATTATTGAGGCTATGAATGAGAAAGGTACGGAACGTTTAATCTTTGTCACATCCTTGAATACACTTCATGAAGTGCCTGGTAAATTTGGTGAATGGAACGATGAAAACATCGGCCCTTATCTTGGTCCATTTAGAGAAGCTACTGAAGCGATTGAGAGTTCAGATTTAGACTATACAATTTTCAGACCAGCTTGGTTAACTAACTATGATGAGATTGATTATGAAATCACTCAAAGAGACGAACCTTTTAAAGGAACTGAAGTATCCCGTAAAAGTGTGGCAGATTTAGCCGTTAAAATTTCCCAAGATCCAACACTTCATTCCAAAGAAAATGTTGGGTTAAATAAACCTAATACAGACGGAGACAGACCTAGCTGGTTATAAATAAAAAGTAGCTAGACTACATATGATCCAATGAATTCTATTTTCTAAGTATTGCCAATGTTAGTCTTATTTTAGAATCAATATTGGTAAAATAATATGCAAGTTAAGAAGAAATCCCATCGTTTTCTAGCGGTGGGATTTTTTTGTTATAGCTTTTGTTCAAAACTATATTTTTATTGAATATGATTGATTTTTCATATACATGTTGTATAATAATGGTGAAGTATATGAATAAGTATTCATATACGCTTATATATAGTAAGTAAATTGATTTAAAGGAGTGGACATGATGACCGAAAAAGAGATCCATCACCACAATAAACAAAAACATGAACATAACCACGACCACCACGGCCACAATCATAGTGCGCATGACACCAAATTGGCTGCCCGTATGTATCTACTTGGTTTAATTGCTTTTGTACTAGGTTTGATAGTCGGCAATTGGCAAGTTTGGCTAGAAAATATACTCATGATAGCTGCAGTATTTTTATCTGGTTATCATGTGTTAGGTGAAGGTTTTGGAGATACAATCAGAGACAGTCGCCAAGCAGGAAAATTTAAACCCAATATTCATCTGTTAATGGGCTTAGCGGCATTAGGTGCAATCATCATTGGATCCTTCCACGAAGCGGCGCTACTGATTTTAATTTTTGCAGGTGCCCACTTTCTGGAAGATTATGCTGAAGGAAGATCTCGTCGTGAGATTACCAACTTAATGAATTTGAATCCAACAGAAGCCAATTTAATCCAAGAAGATGGCACTACAATCAAGGTTGCTGTTGATGATTTAAAAATTGGTGACCGTGTTAAAGTACTAAACGGCGGCCAAGTCCCAACTGATGGTCGGATTGTCCAAGGGTCAACGGTGATCAATGAAGCTTCTATTAATGGGGAGTCCATGCCCAAGGAAAAGAATGTTGGCGATGATGTATTTGGATCGACCATTAATGGCGACCATACGATTGTGGTTGAAGTGACGAAGAATCCGGATGAAACAGTCTTTGCGAAAATCCTTAAAATGGTTGAAGCGTCACAAGAGAATTTGACGCCAGCGGCTTCAAAAATTAAGAAGATTGAGCCTGTTTATGTGACCTCTGTATTGATTTTGTTCCCCTTGGTTGTACTCTTGGGTCCCTGGATCTTTGGCTGGGAATGGGGACAAGCTTGGTATCGGGGACTGGTATTTTTAATTTCAGCCTCACCATGTGCCTTGGCAGCTTCAGCAGTCCCGGCAACCTTATCAGCGATTTCCAATCTAGCGCGACACGGTGTCTTGTTTAAGGGTGGTGTTTACCTATCCAATCTAATTGACTTAAAAGCCATTGCTTTTGATAAGACAGGTACCTTAACCAAGGGTGAACCAGAAGTGACTGACTACTATTTTGTAGAAGGGGTTCAAGATGCGGAAATCTTACCTGTGGTTGTAGCCATGGAAGGTCAATCCAACCATCCGTTGGCGAATGCCATTTTGCAAGAATTTAAAGACTATACGAAAAGTTTACCAGGGCATATTGAAGTGACCAATGAATTAGGAAAAGGGCTAAGTGGTCACTACGGCGGACGTGAGTATCGAATTGGTAAACCATCTGCTTTTGCAAATGTGCCTGAGATTATCGCCAATGATAATACAGAATTGTCTAGAGAAGGTAAGACCGTCGTTTATATTGCGGAAAATGCAGAGGTAATCGGCTATATCGCCATGATGGACACACCTAACCAAGCCGCTAAGGAAGCAATTCATTACCTGCATGCTGAGGGCGTCCATACTGTGATGATTACCGGTGACAACGAAGTGACTGGACAAGCTGTTGCTGACCAAGTCGGTATTGACCAAGTTGTAGCCAACGTGATGCCAGAAGAAAAAGCACAGATTGTAAAAGATTTACAAGAAACCTACGGCCAAGTAGGGATGACTGGTGACGGGGTGAATGATGCGCCAGCCTTAGTCCAAGCGGATGTTGGTTTCGCCATGGGAGACGGGACAGATGTCGCTATCGATGTGGCTGATGTTGTGATTATGGCGAATGACTTGGAGAAACTGACTTATGCCCATCAAAAATCCAAAGCTTTAAACCGAATTACTTGGCAGAATATGGCCTTCTCGATGTTGGTCGTGTTGGTCTTGGTAGTCTTAAATTTCATGGGGATTTCAGATATTGCCTTAGGCGTTCTTTTCCATGAAGGGTCAACAATTTTAGTCATTCTAAATGGCTTAAGGTTACTAGCTGGAAGAAATAGATAAATAGGGTAAGAGAAAGAGGGAGTGACCGATCGTCACTCCCTCTTTTCCTTGCCATCAGTTAGGCAATGATTATTCTTTTTCCATGTCTGGATCCATGTAATTTTCTGTATTGTCTCCGCCCAATAGGTCAAAGTCGAATTCTTGGCCTAAACCTTGTGCCATGGCTTTATGATAGACTTCACCTGCAACAGCAACGTCTAAAGCACCGATACCGATTGGAATGACAATGGTGGTTGTTTTGTCATTGTGCATTGGCGTAACTTCACCGGTAGCTAATTGACCAAAATCTGCAGTGATATCTTTTTCAGATAGATGACCCTCGTCAGTTAGATTTTTCAAGGCGCCTCGGTGAAGGGCTTGGGCCCGGTGGTCTACGTAAATATTGTCAGCGGTTAAGATAATATTATCTGTAATTTCGCCGCGTGAACCCATTGGCATGATGATGGTGCCTGGCTTAATCATATCACCTGTGATAAAGGGCGCGGTTGCCCCTGTTACAGTGATTAATACGTCATTATCTGTGGCATCTTCTGGTTTGTCTACAATGATGATTTCACCATCAATTAAGTGGGCAACGTCTTCTTTAAAAGCTTCAGCCGTTGAACGACGGTGGTTCCAAACGACTAGACGGTTAATTTTATAGCGTTTGGTAATCGCTAATACTTGCGTTCTAGCTTGGACACCTGCCCCAAACATACCAACTGAGATGGATTCGCCAAGGTTAAAGTAAGATAAAGCGACAGCAGTTTGCGCACCTGTTCTAAGGTTTGTAATGTATGCACCATCCATTGCAGACAGGAAGTTTCCTACTTGTGGGTCTAGTAGTAAAATCATTCCGGTCATATAAGGGAATCCTGCCTCGCGACGGCCGCCATAAAAGCCACCAATCCATTTCATACCGGCCATATGTAGCCAATCAATATAAGCAGGCATGGCATTCATAAAACCATCGTAATAAGGATAGTTACCCGTTTCACCTAAGTCTAGATTCACCTTACTAGGATTGATTACCTTGCCTTCGCCCATACTGTGATAGGTTTTTTCGACAATGTCTACGGTTTCCCCCATACTAATCAACCCTCGGATGTCTTTAACATTCAGTAATAATGTCATTGTATCACTCCCTTATTTCGTTGTTTGACGCCCGTTCTCTATATGCGGGCCCTATGTGTATCAAGTAACTTAATGATAACGATATGTCGAAAAAAAGTAAAATTATTTTTGGGTGATAGCTTTAGCCGAGTGCTTATCGTTTTGTTATAAAAGCCTTTGGGCATATACTAAAGATGATAAAACACTAAATGCGAAAGGAAGATTTGAAGATGGAAAAATTTGATAATATTATTATTGGTTTTGGGAAAGCAGGTAAAACAATTGCAGGTACTTTAGCTAATGCGGGAGAAACCCTTGCCTTGATCGAGGCCTCACCCAAAATGTACGGGGGAACTTGTATAAATGTTGCTTGTTTACCGTCTAAAAATCTAATTACTTCTGCTGAACGTAAGCCCAAAGATGCTGATAATAGTGCCTACTACGCAGATGCGGTACAAGCGAAAAAAGGTTTAATCAGCAAGTTGAATAAGGCTAACTACCATAAGGTGGCTGACTTAGAAAATGGTCAAGTAATTGATGGTACGGCTTATTTTGTTGATGAACATACTGTTGAAATTAAAGGTGAAGATGGTCAAACAGTACAAATGACAGCTGACCGTATTATTGTAAATACAGGCGCACGCCCAAATGTACCGTCAAATATTGATGGACTAGCGGACTTGTTAGCAGCTGGTGCACCATTCTACACTTCTGAAACCTTAATGGATGAGGAAAACTATCCTGCAAGTTTAACCATTATTGGTGATGGTTTTATTGGCCTAGAATTTGCCTCAATGTTTAATCAATTTGGTGCAAAAGTTCAAGTGTTATCTAATGGGACTGCAGAAACATTCTTAAAATCTGAAGACCGTGACGTAGCTAAAGTTGTCTTAGAAGCACTACAAAATCAAGGGATTGAATTTATCTTTAATGCCAATACGAAAGCAGCCCAAGTTAAAGATGGGCAAGCAGTTTTAACTGTTGAACGCGAAGGCAAAGAAGAAACTATGGAGTCTGATGCAGTCCTATTGTCAGTTGGCCGTCATGCCAATACGCAAAGTCTCCAATTAGACAAAGCTGGCGTAGAGGTGAATGACCGTGGTGAAATCCAAGTTAACAAACACCTACAAACTAGCCAAGACCATATCTTTGCGGTCGGTGATGTAAAAGGTGGTCCGCAATTTACTTATATTTCACTTGATGACAACCGTATCCTAAAAGACTTTATCTTTGGAGACGGTAGTTATAACTTAGAAAGTCGTTCAGCGGTACCGACTGCGACCTTTATCGAGCCTTCATTTGCTTCAGTCGGTTTAACTGAAACTGCAGCTAAAGAAGCTGGTTATGATGTGAAGGTAGCAACGCTACCAGTAGTGAATATTCCAAAGGCAAAAGTGATTAGCAGAACAACTGGTGTATACAAGGCAGTCATTGATACGAAAACCAATGAAATTTTAGGTGTTCGTTTATTCGGTGAAGGTGCCCATGAAATCATCAATATCATTACCGTAGCGATGAATGCTCACTTACCTTACACTAGCTTACGTGACCAAATTTATACACACCCAACATTAGCAGAAGGTTTGAATGATCTTTTCGGTATGATTGACTAATTAGATCAGAGAATCAAATAATATAAAAGGACCTGTCCACTCATTTAGCTTGAGGGGGCAGGTCCTTTTTTACTGACTTTACCATAGAAAACTGATTATTTATTTGATTCTCCTGACTTGGTGTTGGAAGTCAACGACCGCAATGTTCGCTTGCTTTTTAGTCAGCGCAACAGAAGTATTTGGCCCTTGTGTTGAAGCAATCCAGCTCCCAAGGAAATAAACCTTGTCTAAGACCTGATAATTGGGGTTCAAGGGTGTCGCACTTGGATAGCTGGCTAGAATGTTATCCCGTTTGTCAGACAAGATGACATTTCGACGGATGAGGTTAGCCAATAAGGGATCAGTTGCTTGTGCTTGGCTTAACCGGCTGTTGAAACCAGTGGCATTGATCAATAAATCTGCCTTGTGGCGAATCCCGTTAGCGTAGAGGTGGAACTGGCCATTTTCCAAACTAGTAATATCAGTTAAACCAGAGACTAGTTTTAATTTCCCCTGGCTTACTAGGTCTAAAATCATGCGGATGGAAGTGGCAGGGGCTTGTGTGTAAAGCATGCGAAAGAAGGGGCCAAGATTGTGGTAAAAATAGTCTTTCCCCACGGCATCCAAAGCTCCCATTAAACGATGAAGAGTTGGATAGAAAGCTCGGAAAAAGCCCTGGAACCGGCGATAGTCCTCATCATCATGGCGGATGGCTTTGCTGACGGTGGCAAGTGAACCAGTATTAAAGTTTGCCCAAACACGGCTATAGTTGATGCCGTTTGCTTTTAGGTCCGCTTTGACTTGGTTGATCACCAATTGGATAGGAATAGCGCCACCATTGTCTGCCCGTTGCCTGTCAATCCATGCGTCGTCAATTGACTGGCTAAAGTTTTCTTTGGTATTGGGTTGAATGACTGAACGGAAGGGTTCGTTACGGAAATAAATGGTGACTGCTTGTTCCTCGAAGAGCTTGTACTTGTTGCAGTAGTTGATCAAGTCAATCGTCGTAAGTCCAGAACCCACTATACCAATCTTCGCTTTCCCTTTTGTTACTTGTAACTTATCTTTTAAAGGGTAGGGGTCTTGGATGTAATTTGCTTGTCCATCTAGTTGGTAAGGGTCTTGGTAGGGTGGGTGGCCGATGGCAAAAAAGACCGCATCGTAAATCTTAGACCAGCCATTTTCCCCGGTAAAAACTCGATAAAGTAACTCGTCAGTTAAGGGGCGTTGGTACACAGGCTTACCATCTGCATCTACAACTTGAAAGTCCGTTACCCTAGCTGAAATATGGCGGACAAAATCTTGTGCCAAATATGGCTTGAGATAGGCTTCTACATATTCACCGTATATAGTCCTTGCGACAAAAGTATTTTCAAGGTTAATGGTTGGGTAGTGGGTTTTTGTCCATTCGATAAAATCTTCTTGATTATCGTCATCTAAAGAAAGTGAACATGGAAAGGAATTGATTACAGTCGCGTCGTCATCTTCAGCGTACGGGGCACCGGCACCTAAGCGTGTCCGTGTTTCGTAGACGTCAACCTGGTCAGTTCCCGTCTTAAAATCAAATTGTTTACTTAATTGAATCAGGGTACTAGCACCTGCAATCCCGAAACCTACTATGGCAACTTGCATCTCTTGTCCTCTTTTCTAAATATTTATAACTGTGTGTTTGGCCTATGAATCAAATATTGGCCGAATGATTAAAGCAAATTGTAAGTCAACCGGATAGCTTTGTGGGAAAAATTGCTCAAGGAGTTTTCAATCACGGGTCATCGGGAAAAATGATAGTAGCTGATAAGTAGATGAATAACAAAAAATCAAAATAAGATTTTAAAATACAATTAATGTACTTTTTTGACGTTAAATATTCAGTGATATTTGTTAGATATCGTCCATTTATGATAGCGGTTAACGATTAAGGGGAGATTAAATAGTAATGATAAAACCTTTAGTTTCAAGCGTTTTCGGTACATTTTAGTTTTTATGATTAGTTGGGAAAATGAAAATTGTTTCTTATTTTTCCTAAGCAATAATATTGAGCAAGGTATGAAAGGTTTGCTAAATTGACTTCAAGCAAAAGGCACTTTTAAAAAGTAACAGCCATAAAATATCAAATGCGATGAAGAGAAGAGTAATTATCTTGGTATGCTACAGAAAGTCTGCGTTGATGAGAGCAGATGGATACAGGTAATGAAAATGCGCTTGGAGCATCTAGCTAGTGAAAGCTGGTTAGACGGGTGGGGCCGTTAACCCTGTCAGTATTTACTGACGGAGATATTGTCTGCGAGGGCAATATGAAAAAGGGTGGAACCATGATTGTTGATCAGTCATCCCTTCTTAATAGGACTATTTTCTATTAAGAGGGGATTTTTATTTTACCCAAAAATGGATGTTGAAGTAGAAGGAATAAGCAGTAAGCAGTAAGCAGTAAGCAGTAATGAGGATGAATGATGAATAAAAATATGATTGAAATTGAACATTTACAAAAGGATTTTTCAGGGACGAAAGTCTTGAAAGATATTTCCTTTGAAGTGGCAGCTGGTGAAGTGGTCGCGATCATTGGGCCATCAGGGTCTGGGAAATCTACCCTTCTAAGATGTTTAAATTATTTAGAAGAACCTAACGGTGGGGTTATCCGTATTGGCGATGTGTCAGTAGATACCAAGCAAACCACCAAAAAATCGGTGGCCGATCTAAGAAAACAAACGTCTATGGTCTTCCAACACTACAACTTATTTAACAATAAGTCTGTGCTAGAAAATGTGACTTACGCACTTGAAGTGGTTCAGGGATTCTCTAAGGAAGCAGCTAAAGAAAAAGGGATAGCCTTGCTAGAAAAAGTGGGCTTGGCAGATAAAGCAGACAAATATCCGGTCACTTTGTCAGGTGGACAAAAGCAACGGGTCGGGATTGCAAGAGCGGTCGCGGTCAATCCCAAAGTGATTCTATTCGACGAACCAACGTCATCACTTGACCCTGAATGGGTAACTGAGGTTTTGCAGGTCATTTCTGATATAGCCCGAGATGAAGAAGCCACTATGGTTATCGTGACCCACGAAATGAATTTTGCTAAGGAAGTTGCGGATAAGGTGGTGTTTATGTCGGATGGCTATATCGTCGAATCGGGCGAACCGGAAGCTGTTTTAGGCAACCCACAACATGAACGAACCAAACAGTTCTTACAAGGTAAAGCTGTTAGGCTAGGAGGTTAATATGACTTTAGACTTTGCATACATTTTTGAGATATTACCACAACTTATTACCTATTTACCCATCACTTTGTATCTGACTTTAGCTTCTATGGCAATTGCCATAGTCATAGCTGGCATATTCGCAGTAGTGCTCGTGAATAAAGTGCCAGTACTTACTCAGTTTATTCAAGTGATTATCTCTTTTTTTCGGGGGACACCACCAGTGGTTCAGTTGTTATTAATTTATTTTGGGCTACCCCAAATTCTACCTATGGCAACAGGGATGTCCGCTGAATCGGCGTCCATACTCACCTTTTCTTTGAATACTGCGGCTTACTTAGCTGAAGTGTTCCGGGCAGCCTTAGTTTCAGTAGATGATGGCCAAGTGGAGGCTGCTATGACGGTTGGTTTAAATTACGGGCAAACCTTGCGAGGGATTGTACTACCGCAAGCCATTCGTAACGCCATACCGGGTACAGGTAATACCTTCGTTGGATTGCTGAAAAATTCTTCATTAGCTTTCACTATTGGGGTTGTGGAGTTGCTGGCCCAGGGGAAATTATTTGCTTCTAACTCACTGAAGTTCTTTGAAGCCTATTTCGCGGTGGCGCTGATTTATTGGGCACTAACCATTCTATATTCACTATTGCAAAATTGGTACGAGAAACGCCTTGCTGTTCCTTATACCAGATAAGAGGAGGAAAAATAATGAAAAAGTTTAAAATATTCAGTTTTGGCTTCGGCTGCATTCTTGGCTGCTTGTGGGACAGCGTCTGGTGACGAGGCCACGGGCTCAGAAAGTAGTGATGGAGATAAAGTGGTGACGATCGCTGCATCACCTGACGGGTATCCGCAACATTATCAGGAAGGAGATGAGATGAAAGGATTTTCTGTTGAAGTTGCAGAGGCGGTAGCTGAAGAAGCTGGCTATGAAATTGATTGGGCCCTTTCAGATTGGTCTGGTGTTGTAGCTGCCTTACAAGCTGGAAAAGCAGATACTGCTGTGAACTTTGCAAACACGCCAGAAAGACGAGAAGCCTATGTTTTTACAGACAATTATTTCTATGCGTCAACAGGGATTGCTGTAAATCCAAACAATACTGAAACGAATTCCCTAGAAGATTTATATGGAGAATCAGTGAATGGGGTTGTGGGTTCTAACTATGCAGAGGTATTAAAAGAGTATGATAGCGAAGACCAGATTAACCTCGAATTTGTTGAAAGTATGGATGTAGCAGTTGCTAATATTCAATCGGATAAAGTCACTGGCTATGTGAATGGTTATGAGGAACTGACTGCGCAAATTAAAAACCGTGGACTAGATTTACGTATGATTGACGAAACTTTCGGTGAAAAACCAGTTGGCTTCCCATTCAAAGATACGGAAGAAAACCAACAGATCATTGAAGACTTCAATGCTGCTCTTCAAACATTAAGTGAGGAAGGGACTTTGACGGATATCTCGAATGCATATTTTGGCGTAGATATCACCCAATCTAAAGAAACTGAATAAAATAAGTTGAGTGAACAAGATAATTTGATCAATAGAAAGGAAGATTGATATGACTAAAAAACAATTAAAACTAGGTGTCTTATTATTTGGTGCAGGGGCACATATGAACTCTTGGAAGGCTGAAGATGTTGCACCAGATGCGTCAATTGACTTCGACCACTATGTAAATTTAACCAAGAAAGCAGAAAAAAATGGGGCAGATTTTATCTTCATTGCTGACGGTTTATATATAGACGAAAAATCGATTCCCCACTTTGTTAACCGCTTTGAACCCTTAACCTTATTATCAGCTCTGGCACCGATTACGTCGAAAATTGGTCTAGTAGGTACTTTATCAACGACTTATTCTGAACCTTATAACGTAGCCCGTCAATTTGCTTCATTAGATATCATTTCAAAAGGGCGCGCGGGGTGGAACGTCGTAACCTCACCATTACAAGGGTCTGCTGGTAACTATAACAAGGGGAACCACCCAGAACATGACTTGCGTTATGATATGGCTGATGAGTACTTAGAAGTGACAAAAGGTTTATGGGATTCATTTGATGATGATGCCTTTGTGCGTGACCGCGACACGGGGGTATTCTATGACAAAGACAAGGTCCATGTATTGAATCATAAAGGACAGTTCTTCAATTCCAAAGGACCTTTAAATATTCAACGGACACCGCAAGGTCAGCCCGTAATTTTCCAAGCTGGTGCTAGTCCTAAGGGGATTGAATTTGCTGCTAAGCATGGTGAAGTAATCTTTAATGCAGCTAGCACGCTGGAAAAGGCGCAAGAGTACTACAAAGCTGTAAAAGATGGTGTGAAAGCGAATGGCCGTGACCCTGAAAAAGTGGTTATTTTACCATCACTATCACCAATTACTGGGGCAACTGCTGAAGAGGTTGAAGCTAACTATGAGAAACTACAACAATTGATTTCCTTGGATGAAGCTTTAGATTATTTGGCAAGATTCTTCGACCACCACGACTTCAAACAATATGACCCGGATGCGCCGTTCCCAGAATTAGGTGAGGTAGGTTCTGATGGTTTCCGGTCAACTAGTGATGCGATTAAAGCGCGTGCCAAGGAAGAAAACTTAACCTTACGTGAAGTTGCCCTACAAACGGCGACACCTAAAGGGAATTTCTACGGTACCTATGAAGAATTAGCGGACAAATTAATCTATTGGTTAGAAAATGATGCCGCGGACGGCTTCATGTTAAATGAACAAGTATTTGGTAATGCTTATGATGAATTCTTTGACCATGTTTTATCTAAGATTGCGGAACGTGGCTACTATTCATATGAATATGAAGGAGATACCTTGCGGGACCACTTAGGATTAGACTTCAAAGAAAGTCGTTACGCCAAATAAGCCTTGATTTAAAGGGAATAAGAAAATAAAAATGACTTGCTACTTATATTCAGGAGATTGATCACAAAAATGATCGATCTCTTTTTTGCATATATGATATTTTTTCACAAAAGTGTATTTTTTTGGTAGAGTAAATTTAACAATGAAAAAAGTTTTAACAAATAGGAGAAAAGTATATGAATGGTAGACTTTTAAAAGCATTGATAGTAATTGGATTTGTTTATTTGCTAACGAATTTACCAGATGGGTATGGTTGGTTAAAGATATTACTGTTAGTAGCAATATTATTATGGATGTGGTTCGGCGATAAAATATTAAAGAATAAAAGAAGATAAAATTTATTGAATAAAGGTGAGTTTTTTTGGTAGAGGAGGGCTTATTATCGACTCAGCTGAAAATATTGTTATGAAGTATTTTTTACCTATAGCGGTAAGTCTTTTCGGAAACTTGTGGTTATGGACCGTTAATGTTTCAGGCAATCAACTTTTATATAGAGGCATATTGCTGTTTGTCATACTAGTTGGTTTAATCATTGCTTTTAAAAATATATGGCAATTTGTAACACCAGCTAAAAGGTCCAAATTAATCGTAGGTATTTTATTTTTTTCTGATTTTTAATGGCCTTATTGCAGTAATAAATAACTCACCTAGCCTTGCAATCATTTTTAATTGGATTGCTAATCATCTACATATTTGGTCAAGTACTCGTCAACTATCTAGATGATTAAAAATATTATAGAGAATACATAAAGAAAGAGGTAGGAATCGAAGCTAAACGATGCCTACCTCTTTAAGCTTTTATGCCAAAAACTTCATATTAAATGATTGGTCTTTTCCCTTCTAATCGGGTATGAATCTTGACTATACTTCCAACCAGTATACGGTGGTTGGTCGTCCTATAGCCCCATATTTGCTTTCTTCTTTTAGTATCTGGTGTTCGACTAGGTATTGGATATACTTGCGGATAGTCACGTGCGATAGTGATGTTTTACTGACTAAATCTTCAACGTCGAAGGGGTCCTTAAATTCCTTTATGACAGCCATTAGATGCTGTAAGGTTTTTCTGGAAATGCCCTTCTGCAAGGGTTCATTGTCTAGATCAATAACCTGGTTGCCTTGACCATAGAGTGCGTCTAGGCTAGCTTGGTCCAAATGCTCTTTGTTATGTAAGACCTGGTGTCTTTGCTTAAAGTGGTGCAGGCTTTGGTGTAATCGCTCTGCATTAAATGGCTTAAGTAGGTAATCTACTGCGCCATAAGCAGATGCAGTTTCGACTGTAGCTGCTTGGTTAGCAGCTGAAATGATAATGAATTCGACAGGAAGTGCCTGGTTCCGAATCCATTTCACCAAATCGAGACCTGATTCATTTTTCAAGTTAATGTCTATTAAGACTAAGTCAAAGGGTTGAGTAATCAGTAGTTCCTTAGCTTGGTCTAAGTTTTCTGCTGAGGCAGTGACTTGGAAGTCATCCAAGCTTTCAACGAATCGCTGATTAATCATGACAACCATTGGATCGTCTTCGACAAGTAATGTCTTATACATCATGGGCATCTCCTTGCTGGTAATCAATGCTGAAGGTAAAATCTAATTTTTGATCATGCATGTTAAGTTCAGTTGCTACAGGCCAAGGGTAATCTAAAAGCCATTGGTATAGGCTTTGAATATCTCCCTGTAGGCGGTAATGGGTGATGAGTTGGCAATCCTCAGTATCAAAATCAAGTGATAGCCATAAGCGACTATCTTGACCCAATTGCCGTAATTCTTTATCAATGACAGCAACTGTTTCCATCCATAACTGGTTGGTTGCTGCATTAGCAGTATTGGGAATTTCACGGTGAATTTCAACCCGTAGATCCTTAAGACTCTGATTTAGAATGCGATGTTCCCCAATTAGATAGCCAGCAATAGTCGGATTTTTAACCAACATAGAAAGGCGAATCGTTAAATCTTCCTCGTCCTTAATCAATGAAGCTAAATACTGGTCGAGCGCATCGTATTCTTCTAAGTCATTTAACCCATAAATAACATGAAGCCTGTTCAAGAATTCATGGGCTTGAACTTGTAGCAATTGGGCATATTCAGATGTGGATTGTAATTGGTCTAATAAGGCATAAAGCTCGCTAGTGTCGCGGATAATATAAATGTGACCGACCAGACTTTCTTGGACTAAAATTTCCGCCTGAGAAATCAAGTACTCCTTGTCATGATAGTGGAAGACCGCGCTATTGTCACCATTCATGCTTGGTAGGGGGATCACATTGGCTAATGGTAATTTTTCATCTTTTTCAGGAATGGGAAAATGGCGTAACGCTTCCTTGTTGGCTAGGGTAATTTCACCATATTGGTTGGTGACAATAATGGCATCGTGACTATAGGTAATCATAGCAGACCGTTCCTCGAAAGCTTTCGCAATTTCCTTAGGCTCCATATTAAAGAGCTCTTTTTTAATCGTATAGGAAACAAAGATGGCGACCGTCACACCAATCACAATGCTGACAATTAGCGCACTAGTTGTTTGACGACCATATTTTGCGGAGAAGACGTCTATAGCATGGTTGGTTTTTCCAACGACTACTGCGCCAATCACATCACCATTTTTGATGACTGGCGCAAATGACCGGAGTGAATTCCCCAATGTACCGATACCAGTTGAGACATAGGATTGGCCGGTGAAGACTTTTTTCTCGTCACCACCCGCAAAGGGCTGGTTGATAAGAGAAGGGTCGGGGTGGCTCAATCGGATAGCGTCTCTGTTGATCACAACGACATAATCCAACTTATATTGGCTTTCATATTGGTGTGTAAAATCAGTCAATGCCTTGGAGGATTGGTTGTTTTCAAGGGCATGGATGATTTCACTTTCATCCGCTAGGTCTTCCCCCATATTTAAAAGATAGCTCGATTCTGTTTCAATAATGGCCTCCTTATTTAAATGTCGGGTCATTAAATAAAGGCAGCCAACTGTGATGGCTACCGTTGAAATAATCATTAACATGAGTTTGGTTAGGAGACGTAAATTGTGCCATTTGATCAACTAGGCTCTCCTCCTTTTTCTCGATTGTGTCATTAATTTTCAGTATATCCCTTTAATTTATAAACTTCAAATAAGACTTAAAAAACTTAAAGAAAGCCAAAATCCTCAAAATCGGGCTTATACTAAAAGCATAGATTTAGGAATGAGGAGGAAATTTTATGGCAGATATCACACATGAGAAGTCATCTGCATGGGCTGGCATCAGCAAAATTAAAGTTGGTCCATTGACACTTCCATGGTTTCTGATTTTCTCGGCCATCATTCTGGTAGCCGTAGTGACTGAAACGTTACCAGTTGATATGTTGAGTGGTTTTGGGGTGATTTTAAGTTTAGGTTGGGCACTCGGTAAAATAGGGGGTTCAATCCCAGGCTTGAAGAAATTTGGTGGATCAACAATTCTTTCAATGTTGATACCAGCAGTTTTAGTATTTTATGGCTTGTTGCCAGATAATGCGATTGAAGCTGTCACCATGTTGATGAGTGATGCAAACTTCTTAGACTTATACGTTTTTGCCTTGGTAACTGGATCAATTCTTGGGATGAATCGTCAAGTCTTAGTACAAGGGTTTGCCCGAATGGTGATACCAATGGGGGTAGGTTTAGTATTAGCAATGCTGATCCCAGCAGCGATTGGTCAAGTAGTCGGGATTGGTTTTCAAGAGACCCTATTTAATATTGTGACACCAGCTATGGCAGGTGGTATTGGTGGGGGTGTCTTACCCCTAGCTCAAGGCTACAGTGACATCCAAGGAATCGACTATGGATCTATGGTGGCAACCTTAGCACCAGCATCTATCTTGGCTAACTTCTTCTCGATTGGAGCAGCTGCAATAGTTGGTCGATTGGGCGAAAGAAAAGCAGAATTATCAGGTAATGGTACTTTAGTGAAACAAGAGACTAAAGAAGAAGTGGTTACAGATAAGAAGAAAACACCCATTAATTATCAAAGTATTGGTATCGGATTATTCTTATTAGTCACTGTTTATCTATTTGGTAACTTGGTTCAAGGGATGATTGGTTTACCAGCAGCGGTCATCGTTATTTTTGCTTCTACTTTATTAAAATATTTTCAAGCCTTACCAGATGATGTTGAAGAAGGGGCTAGACAATTAAACGGGTTTATTTCCAGTAACTTTACAGCACCCTTGATGGTCGGTTTAGGTATCATTTATTTAGACTTAGAAGCCGTCTTAAATGTGTTAACTTGGCAATATGTGATTGTGGTGATTTCTATTGTCGCTGTTCTAGGATTAACAGGATTTACCATGAGTAGATTCTTGAATATGTATCCAATTGAAGCGTCGATTCTTTCCTTAAACCAATCAGCTATGGGTGGTACAGGGAATGTGGCTATTTTAGCAACAACCGATCGTAATAGTTTAATGCCGTTTGCTCAAGTAGCAACGCGTATCGGTGGCGCCATTACAATTAGCCTAATGATTACTTTAATGAAATTATTTATGTAACTGAAGTTTTAGAAAGGATGTATAAATATGACAGATGTAAAACAAGCAGCATTGCAATTGAGCGAGGAAAAAGGCGGAAAAATTGAGGTCATCTCAAAAGTGCCGATTACAAATATGGATGAATTGGCTGTAGCTTATACACCAGGTGTTGCAGCAGTCAGTTCTGCGATTGCTGAAAATAAAGAAGATGTTTACCGTTATACTAGTAAGAAAAATTTAGTGGCAGTTGTGACAGATGGGTCTGCCGTTTTAGGTTTAGGAAATATCGGACCTGAAGCAGCTATTCCTGTTATGGAAGGGAAAGCAACTTTATTCAAAGCTTTTGCTGATGTAGATGCTGTACCAATTTCATTAGATACTCAGGATGTTGAAGAAATTATTTCTCACGTTAAAGCGATTGCGCCTTCATTTGGTGGCATCAACTTAGAAGATATTTCTGCACCACGTTGTTTTGAAATTGAACGCCGTCTAAAAGAAGAATTGGATATTCCTGTTTTCCATGATGACCAACACGGGACAGCAATTGTTGTTTTAGCAGGTTTAATTAACGCCTTAAAAGTAGCTGAAAAATCAATTGAAGATGTTAAAATTGTGATCAATGGTGGTGGTTCAGCAGGTACTGCGATTGCGAAAAAGATGATCCATGCCGGCGCGACGAATGTAGTTGTCTGTGATATTGATGGTGCGATTTCTGAAGATGACCCTGAATTACAAGAACGTCATCAAGAATTGGCATCCATTTCTAACCCAGACCACTTAAAAGGTTCATTAGAAGAAGTTGTCAAAGATGCTGATGTATTCATAGGGGTTTCTGCACCAAATGTCTTCAAAAAAGAATGGATTCAAACAATGAACGAAAAAGCGATTATCTTCGCTATGGCTAACCCAACTCCGGAAATTATGCCGGATGAAGCTAAAGCGGGCGGTGCGTTTATTGTTGCGACTGGACGTAGTGACTTCCCTAACCAAATCAATAATGTATTAGCATTCCCTGGTATTTTCCGTGGTGCCTTGGATGCGCGTGCAAGTGATATTACAGAAGATATGCAAATTGCAGCGGCCGAAGGTATTGCCTCAATTATTCCTGATGAGGAATTATCTGTTGAAAATATTATTCCTAATGCCTTTAATCCAAATGTTGCAAAAGCAGTGGCTAAAAGCGTCAACAAGGCAGCAGAATAGAAAGTATGCGACTGTCCTTAAATCAATTCGTTTCCTATTTTTAATCGCTTCACCTCAGTAAAATAGACTAGTTAAAATCCCTAGACTTAAAATGGATAAGGTCTAGGGATTTTTAATATTCAAGCCTATTAAAATGGTTTTCTCCAGGCGTTGCTTGTAAATAGAGTGTCGAAACCTGCCTTTGCACCGGGCCTATGACAGAATTTTTTAATGTCTTGTAGTAGCGAATATTCAATATCTGTAAACTGTAGGTCTTCAAATAAAAAGATGGACGATAGGGTTTGATAGAGCGCCCTGGCTTCATTCTCTGCCGTTTCTTGTTTCTTTTCAATTCTATTGATTGAAGTGTTTAATAATTTTACAGCTTCTTGAACGCCATTAGTATGCCGATCTCGTTTATTTATCTCTAAGATAAGTTTAGAAATGACTTGTAATATCTGTTGGTCACTATGATGTACCATATATTTCACCTACTTTATAGATTAACTCTCCTAATTATACGATATGTTATATTATATATGAAAAGCTATAATTAAAAAATTATTGAGGCGACTTTTGCGTTATAAATAGAAAATCCCTAGACTTAAAATGGATAAAGTCTAGGGATTTTGTCTTTCTACTTGTTATTCAGATACATTATAAGTGGCCGCACGATAGTATTGAGCAACCCCATTTGGTTGGTTAATGACGTTCTCTAAGTTCGGATCAATTAAGTTTGCATAGGCACCTTGATAAATTGGACTAACAGCTGCTGCTTCTTCAACTAAATATTTTTCAGCAGCTAGGAAGTTGTCCCAACGCGCTGCTGGGTCTAGTGCGTTTGTTATTTTACCTTCATTCATCAATTCATCATAAGTAGGATCTGAGAAGTCACCGGATGATAAGGATGAACCTGTCAAAAAGTAATCTAGGAAGGCTGTAGGGTCGGCATATGATGGGTTGTAAGTACCGTATACGATATCAAATTCACCTGTACCCGTGATGGCTTGACGAGATTTCAAAGGTACATTACGAACTGTTACTGTTAAACCTGGCAAGTTAGTTTGCAGTTGTGCTTGTAAGTATTCGGACGTAGCTTTTGAAGTCTCGGTATCAGATGTAAGTAGTTCGATTTCAAGTGTATCAGTACCTAATTCCTCTAAAGCTAAAGCCCATTCTTCTTGGGCGGCCTCCAAATCAAAGGCCATTAAATCACCGTTTTCTTCGCGGAAGTCAATACCTGATTCTGGATCAGCACCGAATTCTGCTGGAATCCACCCACCAGCTGCTTGTGAACCATCGTCAAGAATTGCGCTAACAAAACCTTCTCTATCATAAGCTTGGCTTATAGCGCGACGGAAGTGAACGTTATCGGTAGGGCTAGATTGGGTATTGAACTCCAAATAACCAATCATTCCCTTAGGTTCAATATGTAAGTATTCAGAATCTTGATATTCTTGTACATACGGGGTGGTGATTTCAGTGTATTGTAATTCGCCACCTTCAAATAAGTTTACATTTGTTGAATTTTCTTTAGACATGATCCACTCGATTTGGTCTAAATCAACGTTTTCAGCATCCCAGTAGCTATCATTTTTAGTTAAAGTCCATTCAATTTCAGTTGAATTCCAATCACTTACTTCAAAAGGTCCGTTGTAAACCGTGTTTTCAGCAGAAGTACCGTATTTAGAACCTAGTTCACTCGCTACCTTGTGGTTGACTGGTAGGGCATAAGGTGTGGCTAATAGGTCAGGCAAGTAAGTTGTTGGAGAAGCAAGGGTGATTTCCAAGGTTTTCTCATCAATTGCTTTAACCCCTAAAGTGTCTGGTTCAGCTTCACCATTTGCAATAGCCTCTGCATTTTCAATCACATAAAATTTATTGGCATTACCGCCAATAGTTTCAGGTGTCACTGTTTTTTGATAGGTGTACACAAAATCTTCAGCGGTGACCGGGTCGCCATTGGACCATTCTGCGTCATCGCGAATTTTGAAGGTATAAGTTAAACCATCCTCTGAAATTGTAGGTTCCTCAGCTGCAACGCCCAATTCGTTACCACCATTGATTGAAGGGCGGTATAATCCTTCCATCACATTGGCAATCGTATTTTGACTAGGTGTATCAGTTGAAGAAACACTATCAAGTGAAGCCAGTTCACCATTAACGGTTACCATAATGCTCTTTGAATCTTCGCTATTTTCCCCTGTACTAGCACCATTCCCACATGCTGCTAGTAGCAAGGTGAGGGCTGTTAATGAAAGTATACCCAATTTCTTATTCATAAATCTTAACCTCTTTTCAATTTCACTTTATATCCATCATATTATAACTTATACATTTTGAAAAAAGGAATATCTTGCCTATAAGATGAGGTATTAAAAGACAATCACGCTTGATACAAAAAAGAGACGCATACAGGTCACGTCTCTTGATCAATATTCTATTTGAAAATTAGTGGTCTCACTCTCAGCCTTTTTTAGTTGAGTTCTACAGGGCAGACAGGTGTCCGCTTCAAACTAGTTTGCATCATACTTTGTATGATCCGGCACTAGTTTTCCATCGTCTCCTGCCTGAACGCCCTGTATCACATCCTATAGTCGGGTTCGCGTGACCAGCTCAAGTCCATTTCGCAAATAGTCTGCGTGATGTGCCATCACTACGCCTATTTACTCCAATGTTATTGAGCTTAGCGGTCTCGCTCTCACCCTTTTTTAGTTGAGTTCTACAGGGCAGACAGGTGTCCGCTTCAAACTAGTTTGCATCATACTTTGTATGATCCGGCACTAGTTTTCCATCGTCTCCTGCCTGAACGCCCTGTATCACATCCTTTTCTTTCGTTCGTCCATTTCTGATTCTAGTCTCAAACGGTTAGCGGTTGAATTTCTAAATAAGGCTTTTAGTTGCTCACTGTCGTCTGTTTTAATTGCATCTTTAATCAAGTCTAATTGCGCTTCAAAGTCTTGAATCGATTGCAATAAATAGTTTTTATTATCGATAAAGAGTTCGCTCCACAGGTCTTCGTTAATCTTGGCAATGCGGGTTAGTTCTGGATAGGAATCACCCGTGAATTTTCCGGTTTCGCGTTTCTCATGGTCTGAGTTCATCAATGAAATCGCAATAGCATGTGGTAATTGCGAGGTGAACGAAATCATTTGATCATGAAAGCTAGCTGATACGCGGTTGATTTTACCGAAACCAATTTCTGTAGCTAAGGATTCTATTTGACTCAAAGTCTCTTCATTATTGGCAGGGGTTGGTGTTACTAAGAAATTTGCCCCTTGAAATACAGAACCTTGAGCGTAGGCGATGCCTCTATTTTCACGACCAGCCATTGGATGAGTGTAGACAACTTCAATATTATGTGGTTTGACCTTATCCATTTCTGCCATGAAGGTTTCTTTAATCCCAGTAGTATCCATTAAGATGCTACCATCTTTAAAGAAGTCTCGATTCGCTTCAGTAAACTTCACTGCTGTTTTTGGATATAAAGCCATGATAGTTAAATCTATTTCTGGCAAGATATCTTCACCAGTTAAGAAACCTTCCTTGATAATACCCATATTGACTGCGGTATCAAGGGTCTCTTGGTTATTATCAATCCCATAGATGTCTTGATAACCTGCAGTTTGTAATGCCTCCGCAAATGAACCACCGATTACTCCTAATCCTACTATCCCAATCTTCATCTTGATACTCCTAACTGTTTTCTCATATTTTATTATTCCATGATAACATGTAGGTCACCAAAATTGTTAGGTTTTCTCTGAAACAGTCGGGTAAACTATTGCATTATTTAATTGTTTAGCATGGGGCGGAAAATGGTATGGTGGGCTTCAAGCTAAGTGCGTACGTTTTAATGATACAAAAAAAGCCAATGCAGTGGGATGCATTGGCAGTCGTAAATAAATTGAGATGAATACGTACGCGACATATCTACTCTGAGTATATTATTGCATTTTTTGCCAGTTCAAGTCAATCTATTTTTTGATAACTTTGAAATCTTTTTTAGCTAGTAGATAAGCGCCGCCCCAGAAAGCGATGATTAATAAAGAAATACCAGCGAAAACGTACCAAGCAATGTAGTACGAAGCAGCTTCTGCGATAGAAGCAGCGATTAATGAACCAAACATCATACCTAAGAATAGCAATTGGTTTACTAAACCGTAAACGCGAGCATAATGTTGAGCAGGGAAAATAGCCGAAACAATCAATGGTGTAAGCACAGTACCGTTAGCGTTACCTAAACCAAATAGGATGGCTAAAAGAATTGCAAAACCATATGAAGTTGTGCTTGCTGCTAAGAAGTAAGCAATGGCTAATAATACTGATGTCCAAATAGTTGCAGCAATCGTACCAAATTTATCGGCTACTACACCTAAAACTAATTTACCTAAAATACCAATAGCAGAGTATATAGAAATGATTGCTGCACCTTGTTGTGCACCATGTAAACCTTGCATAAATGGTGGGAATTGTCCTAAACCACCATTATTAGATAGGCCAACTAAAGCAGCGCCAACTAATAATAAAATAAAGAAAGGTTTAGTGAATGATTCTTGCAAACTATATGGTACGCGAGCATTTGCTTCATCAGTGTGATTAGTATTTTCTTCTTCTGACGCATCATCAGCCCCTAAGGCTTGTAAACCTTTATCTTCAGGTTTTGAAACAAAAATGAATTGGCCAATGATTAAGGTAATGGCTAACATGATAGCACCATAAGTCATGTAAGTTGCGCGCCATCCAATTGCACTAATTAAGCTGGTAATAATTGGACTCCAGATAATACCACCAATACCTAGACCAGCAAGGGCGATTGAAAGTGCCAAACCGCGTTTTTCAACAAACCAAGTTGACACTAAGATTGACATTGCCATAGCAGAAGTCATTAAGAAACCAAAACCGACAATAATAGATAGGGTGTAGAACATCCACACGTTAGCGATTAATCCAAAGGCCATGTAAGCTAAACCGTAAATAAGTGAACCAATTAAGAATACTTTTTTAAAGTTTTTTGCTAATAAACCAGATACCCATGAAGATAAAAGGACTGAGATTCCCAAAATCAAAGTATTTGAAATTGAGAACTGGCTGTTCGAAATATTTAAGGCTTCAGTCACAGAGTTTTGATAAATATTCGCAACAGAAACACCTGCTGGTCCGGTTACCGCCAATACTAAAACTGCACCAATCACGATTTTCCAACCGTAAAACATATTATTACTTTTCATTTACTTCCTCCTATATTTTTATAAAGTTGATGTAGACCCAGATTAAAGCAAGAAAAAAACCAGTGGCAAAAAAATGTCATTTTTAGCCATTGGATTTTTCTTGCTTGTGAAATCTATTTCTAAGACATTATGATTATATATGCATATAGGTCAATTAGCAATAAGTTTTTGGCGGATTTCAAATACTTTTTATTAGTGAAATAACATTGCAAAAAATGTCTTTTCTATTCGATACCCTACATTTAAACTTCCCTGCCATATTGAAGAAATTATAAGATTGTTAAGTATTTTCTGTTTTTCACTATGATACAATAGTTATAAATAATATTAATGATAGAAATAATTTGCTAAATAAAAGGAGAATTTTGATGGCTATTCTAGTTACAGGGGGTACCGGTTATATCGGTTCCCATACAACAATCGAATTAATCCAAGCTGGCTATGATGTCGTGATTGTGGATGATTACTCAAATAGTAAACCGGTTGTTTTAGAACGTATTGAAGAAATTTCTGGCGTGCGTCCACGCTTCTATGAAGCAAATGTATTAGATAAAGAAGCCTTAACGCATATTTTTGAAGTTGAAAATATTGAAGCGGTTATTCATTTCGCTGCCTTTAAAGCAGTCGGCGAATCAGTAGCTAAACCGATTAAATATTATGGCAACAATTTGGGCGGATTGGTTTCAGTCCTTGAAGTGATGCAAGAATTTAACGTCAATAAGATTGTATTCTCTTCATCAGCTACGGTATATGGTATGGATAATGAGTCACCCCTAACAGAAGACTTACCAACTAGTGCAACAAACCCTTATGGTTATACTAAAGTCATGAATGAACAAATCTTACGTGACCTAGCAGTTGCGGATGAATCGTGGTCAGTGATGATCTTGCGTTACTTCAACCCAATCGGTGCGCATGAATCAGGTCTGATTGGTGAAGACCCAACAGATATCCCGAACAACTTGATGCCATACATTACTCAAGTGGCAATTGGTAAACGTGACCACCTATCTGTATTTGGTAGCGACTATCCAACGCATGACGGTACAGGTGTCCGCGACTACATCCACGTGGTTGACTTAGCTAAAGGGCATGTAGCGGCAATTAAACATGCCTTAAACCATGAAGGTGTTGAAACAGTTAACTTAGGTACAGGTATTGGCTATTCAGTTTTAGACTTAGTTCATACATTTATTGAGCAAAACGGCGTTGAAGTACCATACGAGCTAGTGGATCGTCGACCTGGTGACGTTGCCGCTAACTACGCAGATGCATCATATGCCAAATCCTTATTAGGTTGGACAGCAGAACATGACCTAGCTGACATGTGCCGAGACTCATGGAAATGGCAATCAAATAATCCAAACGGCTATGACCAAGACTAAATATTCATACTTTAAAAGGGAGGTCCACGATGAAAATCGTGGACCTTTTATGTTGGTCAAGGTGGGATTCTTGCAGTTTTTATTGATAGTTAGTTCTATATGAACGCCAAAATTCACACCTTGTATTTGTAACACAATTGCAATGTTAGGGTAATCTATAAGTTAAACGGTGTGAATCTTTTCAGCAAGTTTATATGCTATAATATGAAGCAAATGTCGTTTCAGTTATGACGTTTATTTTTTTAGTTATAAATAAAGTAGTTGGAAGCAACTAGAATTTAAGGGTATACCATAGATGGTAGAGGTTTGTGGTTTTTTCACGACATCTCACCATATAATTTTTTAACAAGGTGGGTAATATTATGCCAGCATGGCTAGGTGAGTTTATTGAAAAATGGCAGTCACAATCTCGATCGACGCAACTTGCGGTCGTGGGTATTGTGACTGCGGCGATAGTATTGATGATTATTCCATGGAGAGCTTCTGCTGAGGAGGGCAATCCTTTAGGTATACAAGTAGATTCAAAGCCATTAAGCGGTTCAGATTATTATTCAGCTGAGCCATTAACGACCAAAGGTAACGGGACTGGCGTATCCTTAGGTGATTCAAGTGTTGAATCGAGTGAATCGTCATCAGTTGCTTCATCAGTAGAATTGACAAAAAATTCAGATTATAGTACTGATCTAGCAAGTTTAACGGCAGAGTATGAAGCAAACTCTGCATCGTTGGCGCAATCTCGATCGAATAATCCATCATATACAGCACCAAATGTATCATCTAGTTCAAGCTCATCGTCGTCTTCAAGTGATAGTGCATCATCATCTACTTCAGAGTCAGAATCTGATTCTGCTACAGCTACAGTAGAAGAAAGCACTAGCGAAAGTAGTTCAACGACGTCAGCTGGAACCTATACAGTTCAATCAGGCGACAATGCTTATCGAATTGCAATGAACAATGGTTTAACCTTGGATGAATTTCTGGCATTAAACGGAAAGTCTGAGCCTTCGGTGACCCCTGGAGAGGTAGTTCGTATACAATAAGTAAATTATGTGTAAATTTGTTCGTAAAAAACTTAATAATTGAGCAAATTCACTAGCAATTATCGTGAAAAAGTTGTATTCTTATGTAGGTAAATTTTTAAATGAGTCATATTTATAACTAATATCGAATATTTTGTAGTATAATATATATAGGTAAGGAGGGCTGAACATGGAAGAATTGAAAATTGCAAATGCACAGCCACGTGAAGCGGCTCGTCAAAAAGCAACACAAAATGCAGCAGAGATCCTATTAGAAATCCGTAGCAAACGTGGTATTTCTCAAGCACGTCTAGCTGAAATTTCTGGACGTAAACAAAGCTACATTTCGCGTGTAGAATCAAGACAACAAAACATTTCTTTAGCAACACTACAAGAAATCGTTGACGCTGTTGGTGGAAATTTAGTAGTTAAAGTTGAATTATAATCCAAACGGTGAATAAAATAAGCTGAGAAAAGTCGTATTCGTTTGTGGCCCTGAAGTTCCACGAACGAATGCGACTGTTTTTATTTAAATATGCATCAAAAAGAGGGTTGGACGTTTTGTCCAACCCTCAAATGCTTTTTTAAGCTTCTTCTGTTGTGTAGATTTCTTGTACTTGGCGATTAACATAACGCCCTGATACAGCAGAATGGAAGATGTTTTGATATGCGTCATTCTTAAAGGCATCGGTAGCGATAAAGGCATTTAAAGCAGCTTCAACGGTTGCTGGGTCTAAATCAGCTTTGGGATTTTTAATCGTTACGGTACGTGTTTTGTTGTCAGCAGTTTTAAACTTTAATTCAAATACATTCGTTTCTTCAATCATGAGATTCCTCCTTTGGGACACAAGTGACGGGGTCAATGCTAATATGATTAGCCAGTAATGATGTAACGCTCAATAGCCACAGCGCCAGTAAATGGGTCTTCAATCAGGTCGGATAAGGCAATCGCTAAGTCATTTAATTTTGTGGTATCTGGGTTTTCAACTAAGCCGTTTAAAGTCACACGGCTTTCTTTTTCAGTAGCTAAATTGGTATAAGAAAATTCTAATTTCGCAGATTCAAATTTTTTCATAGGTATTCCCTCCAAAGTTTGTTTTGTAAGCCCTCCGGATGACTTACACAAATAAGAACGATCGAACTTAAAAATGTGACAAGCTAAAGGCAGAAATTGTTGTCAAAACTTTTCCTGTGCTAAAATATATAAAGATTATAAGGTTTTTAAGGAGGGAAGCATGCATGACTGGAAAAAAACGAGGACCTATGAAGTTGTCTGACATTGGCAATACAAAACCATCATCTAATCCAGTAGTTGATAAAAAAAGTAATCGACAAGCCTATCCTAAACAAGAGAATTCAGAAAAACGCTATGACCAGCCTGGTCAAAGACAAGCCTATTCAAGAAAAAGAAATAAACAAAATGTAAGACGACGACCAAGTCCTATCAAGCTTGACGAAACTGAAACAAGTGTTGATAACTTAGCATCTGATTTGCTTGCCAAAGCTGAAGGGTTGCGAGCTCAAAAAGCGACATCCCTTTTTCAAGAAGAATCAATCCCGCAAGAAAACGAAGAAAAACAAGTGGTTGCTGGAGAGATTACAGCAATTGAAGTTCAAAAGAAGAACAAGAAGCGGTTTAATGTCTACATTAAAGGAGAATTTGCTTTTGGGATTAGTGAGAATACTTTAGTTAAATTCGCCTTGCATAAGGGACAGGTGCTGGACAAAGAACTGGTTGCGGATATCCAACAAATTGATAAGGAAGATTATGCCTACCAGTTAGCTGTTCGGTATTTGAGCCATCAATTACGGTCTGAAAAAGAGGTGCGGGCTAAATTAACTGAGGAAGAAATTGAACCTGCGGTGATGGAAAAGGCAATCGCCAAATTGAAAGATGTAAAGCTGATTGATGATAAGATGTTTGGTCAAGCTTACACGCGGACAGCGATGAATATCAATAAAAAAGGACCGAATGTCATTGCTCGTGAGTTGAAGCAAAAGGGGCTTGCCGAGGAAGAAATTGACCAATCGCTCAATGAATATGACCGTGATACAGAAGTGGACAATGCTTATGCGATAGCGGAAAAATACTTCCAAAAGCAACTGAGAAAGGCTTCACACCGAAATGCCAGTCAAAAAACCAAGCAATACTTAATACAGAAAGGCTTTGACAGCGACTTAATCCAAGAGTTGATGC
Organism: Aerococcaceae bacterium 50-4; assembly: GCA_041223225.1. GTDB lineage: Bacteria > Bacillota > Bacilli > Lactobacillales > Aerococcaceae > Aerococcus. The sequence goes on along the minus strand of JBCLPQ010000007.1, from coordinate 10,460 downwards.
AACAACTAGCAGACCATTACCAAGACGAAGATCAGGAATTGGCCGTCTTACAAAAGGACTTGGACAAATATATGCGCCGCTATAAGAAGCTTTCGGGTAAAGAGCTAATTTTTAAAGTTAAAGGGATGCTGTATAACAAAGGTTACCCATCAGATTTGATTAACCAAGCTATTGAGCTATACGAAGAAGATGAGGGTTAAATACGAATACTGCCGATAAGTGGCATAAAAATATAAGATAGAAGAGGATGCAAATACGTGACTGAAGTAAATCAAGATATAGACCTGGCTTTATATTTAGACAAATCTGCTATAAAGGACTTGGGACCGGTTATCGAAGGGGTTCAAGTATGGGGGCCAGTAACCAACCAGGCTTTTCGCAAGACTTTTCTCGACTGGTATGACAAAGAAAGTCGCCGACTACCATGGAGAGAGTCAACCGACCCCTACCGGATTTGGGTGTCAGAAATTATGTTGCAGCAAACTCGGGTAGACACTGTGATTGGTTACTATGCACGTTTTCTTGCTGCCTTTCCAACCATTAAAGATCTTGCTGAAGCAGATGAAGACCAATTGTTAAAAGTTTGGGAAGGGCTAGGCTATTATTCCAGAGTCCGAAATATGCAGACAGCAGCGCAACAAATCATGTCTGACCATGAGGGTGTTTTTCCGGATGAATTAGCTGAGATCAAAAAGCTAAAAGGGATTGGGCCGTATACAGCGGGTGCTATTGGGTCAATTGCTTTTGGCATTCCAGTGCCAGCTATCGACGGTAACGCCATGCGGGTCATCTCACGCTTGTTTATGATTAATGCTGATATCCAAAAACCGGCCAATCGAAAAATCTTTGAAGCAATCGGCCAATACCTAGTTGACCCTGATCGACCAGGTGATTTTAACCAAGCCATTATGGACCTGGGATCATCATTTGAAACACCGAAAAAAGCCATGCCAGAGTTATCACCCCTGCGTGACTACACATTGGCTACCTTGACCGGCACCACCGACACCTACCCAATCAAAAGTAAGAAAGCCAAAGCCAAGCCAGTATATTACCAGGCTTTAATTCTACAAAACAGTAAAGGGCAGATCCTAATTGAGAAAAGGACGCAACATAAATTGCTGAATAACCTTTGGACAGTACCCCTAATTGATTTGGGGACAAGTGCCAATCAAGACCTGCCAGCAAACGAGAAATCAGCATTTTTACTAGCTGAAAGTCAGGAAAACTATCATATTTCACCGATTTTTATGCGTAGGGAGATTGGCCAAGTCAAGCATGTTTTCACGCATTTGATTTGGCATATCCAATTAAGCTATGGTCAATTAACAGCTACAGATGAGCAAATAATCAACGAGATGATTAAGTCTGGTGACGTTGATTATGCTTGGGTTGCCCCACATCAATTTGAAGACTACGCCTTTCCAACTGTACAAATGAAAGTTTGGCAAGCCTACGAAGATTTCCAAAAAGATACAGACAAATAAAAAAACAAATGGCTACGACGATTGCTGTCGTAGCCATTTGTTGAATTGTCGTGAATATTCGAGATGGATAAAATGAATGATGGTGTTGGTTTGTGGCCATCACCTTTTAATTACATGTCCATCTTTTGCTTGTCACCACAGTCTTTATCTACAAATTGACTTGTACTATGATTTATTTCTTACGTTTGTGACTTAATTGACAATAGCGTTCGTACCAAATATCTACATATTCCTTAGAAAAAGGGCCTTTTTCTTCATTAATCCAACGTACAAGTTCTTGAACGTTATCTTTTAATATAGCATCAATATCAGATGAATATCCCATCAGTTGACGATGGTCTTTATATTCATCGACATCTAATAATTTTCGCTTACCATCAGGGAAAATCTTGATATCTAAATCATAATCGATATACTTCAAGGCTTCCTCATCTAGTACATAAGGAGATGCTAAATTACAATAATAAGATACACCGTTCGGACGAATCATTGTAATAATATTGAACCAATAGTGTTTATGAAAATATAGTAGCGCAGGTTCTCTAGTCACCCATCGTCTACCGTCAAAATCAACAACCAGGGTATGATCATTGCAGGCAATGATACTCTGGTCACTCGTTTTTAAAACCATAGAATCTCGCCAAGTGCGATGTAAGGAACCATCGTGCTTGTAGCTTTTAACTGTGATGAATTCACCTTCTTTAGGGTTTCTCATCACTAAACCTACTTTCTACACCTAGCTAGGTTGTAACATAAAATATTATAGCATAATGAAAATTGAAAAAGTAGGCTAATTAACTACTAGGATTATCTAAAAAAACTTAAAAGATTTAATTCTGTTTGGCTTCATTTTGTTATATGATAGAATAAACAATGGGAAAAGTTTGTATAAAGGAGCTCAAGCATGAATAGAAAAACAAATAAAAATCAAATGATCTTGACAGCAGTCTTTATTGTCATTTCATTGGTATTAGTGGGAGGTAGCTATTTTGTTTATCGCTCACGCCAGCAAAATATGCTAGCGGACCAAGCCAGCACGTTTTCATCTATGTCAGTAGATATGAACCAAACAGCGCCTAGTGAACCTGAAGAGTATAATCCAGAAGATATGGTAAAAGCCTTCGCTGACAATCGTGGTGAAACAACAGCATTAAATTACTTATACTACCTACAAAGCGTAGACCAAGTGCCAACAATTTCAATTGCCCGTACCCAAGCAGACCAAGAAGCTTGGACGACAACTATTTCAGACCGTTTGAATGAAATTGGATTTGAAGAAGCGGCAGTGAATTCAGTTGACTGGACAAACACAACGAGTGCAGATGCAGTTGACCAATATTCAGGCAACCTAACTGAAGCGAATCCACAATTAGTCATTATTCCAACTTTTGTAGAGGAAGATTTTGAAGCAGAAATTTCTGAAGAAGATCACCTAGCCAATATTGAAGAGTTATTCAATACAATTCGGATGGACTTACCTTCAGCATTAATTGTTTTCGCACAATACCCAGCTTCTAACCAAGACAACGCAGAAAATGAAGACTACCAAGCATATAACGATAACAGCTTATCAGCTATGCAAGAAGCAGGCTATAATGTATACGATGTAAACACAGCTTATAGTGAAGCACGTGATAAATCAGAAGACTTGAATCTTGAAAATAGTTTTACGGATGAAGGGTTCTCTGAAGAAGCGAGTCAATTGATGGCAGATACTTTGATGACACAAATCGAAGAAACTCAAATCAATGCCACTGATGGATATGATGGTCAAAATGAAGATGTGAAAGAAATGCAAGCAGAGCTTGATGCTCAAGCAGAATCTGAATCCATTGCAGCAGAAGAACAAGCATCACTTGACGCAGAGTCAGAATCTATTGCAGCGGAAGAACAAGCGTCTATCGACGCCGAGAATGCAGCCATCGCAGAATCTGAATCTATCGCAGCTGAGGAAGCGGCAGCAGCAGAAGCCGCAGCTATTTCAGAGTCCATTGCAGCCGAGGAAGCGGCAGCAGCTGAAGAAGAGTACTACTACTCTGAACCAGAACCTGAATATAGTTGGTCTGCACCAACAGAAGAGTCTTCTTCAAGTGAAGTAAGCGAAGAACCATCAGAAAGCGAAATTGATGGATTTGAAAGTGAAGCCTCAACTTTTTCTGAATAATATTAAATTATAATATTTAAATGACACCTTAAAAGGCGAGCCTATCTAGCATATGACCAATAAATGGTTAAATTGTACTGAAAGATAGGGAATTCTCCTTTTAGGGTGTTTTTTGTAGTTTTTTGCTGCGAAAATAGATAAAATAAAAGTGATAAACTATATGTAGAATAGTCATTTTTCGATTTGAAGAAAAGAGGCATTTATGGCAAAAGAAGTTGCAACTATCCAAGAGATTTTTGATTTAATTGAAACAGCAGATCCGGAATTAATCAGTCTGCGTATGCGCGAAACCATGGAGTCGGATGAATTTGATCAGGCTTATTATTATGACGGATTTCTCGGCTGCTCTTATTCAAAAACGAGTACACTGTTACGTGTTTGGACACCTACAGCGATTGATGTTGAATTACTCTTATATACCTCTGATACATCGGATGAATATGAGGCCGTTCAAATGGTAGAAGAAGCTGAAACGGGTACATACGCTGTCCGTTTAGAGGGTGACTACAAGAATACACCTTACATGTACCGGATTTTCTTCCCAAATTCAACGATAGAAATCACCCAAGATCCATATGCCCAAGCTGTAACTGTCAATGGTGCGCGGTCTGTCATCGTTGATTTAGAAGAAGGTTACCCGGAAAACTGGGAAAGTGACCAACGTCCGCCCTTTGCCAATGCTAGCGATGCGATTATTTATGAAGCCAGTGTTCGTGACCTAACTGCCAATATCAATTCTGGTGTGCCCAAAGAAAAACGCGGAAAATTTGCTGGTTTAAGCCTAAGTGGAACGAAAACAGCTAATAATTTTGCAACGGGCTTAGACTACATTGCTGGTCTTGGGATTACCCATCTGCAATTAATGCCTATGGCGGACTTTGTGACAGTTGATGAATTGTCTGACCGACCAGACAATTATAATTGGGGCTATGACCCTATGCATTATAATGTTCCAGAAGGTTCTTACTCAATATCACCTAGAGATCCGGTAGCTAGGTTAAAAGAAATGCGGGAAATGATACAAGCTCTCCATGCTAAAGGGATACGAGTTGTGATGGATGTTGTATACAACCATGTTTATGAACATGAACGTCATCCGCTAGGTCTAACTGCCCCATATTATTACTTCCGCTATAACAAAAACGGTGATTTGTCGAATGGATCAGGCGTAGGGAATGAAACAGATTCAACTCGTTTGATGTTCCGCCGTTATATGATTGAATCGCTGACCTATTGGGCGAAAGAATTTCATATTGATGGTTTCCGTTTTGACTTAATGGGTTTACATGATATTGAAACCCTTAATCTAATTAGGGAAGCCTTAGATAAAATTGACCCGTCTATTCTGGTATACGGAGAAGGTTGGGATTTGGAAACCTTACTTTCTTCTGATAAAAAAGCTATTTTACGTAATGCTTATAAAACACCTCGTATTTCATACTTTAATGACCAATTGCGTGACCAAATACGTGGATCAGACTACGGTGATGCGACCGATCCTGGCTTTATTACTGGCAAATTTATGACAGAACAAGCCGTTCTCGCTTCTTTCTTGGGTGGGGGCAACTTGTCAAAAAGAGATGCGAATGTGACACAAGCTCAACAGTTGATTCAATATATCGAGGTTCATGATAACTATACTTTACGTGACAAAATTGCCTTGTCTCATGGTGAAGAACCAGTTAGTCTGCGTAAGAGACGGCAGTTACTAGGTAATAGCATTATCGCCTTGTCGGCGGGGATTCCATTTTTCCATAGTGGGCAAGAATTCTTCCGAACCAAGCATGGGGTTAGAGATTCTTATAACGCAGGGGATGAAATTAATTGGATAGATTGGGACCTGATGGCAGCCAACTATGATGCGGTCACCTATTTTAAAGGACTTTTAGCATTAAGAAAGAAGTATCCATTTTTCACTGAAAAAGACCAGCAAACTTTTTTTGATAATGTCACAGTCATTAAGTCTGATTATCAAATCATCGGCATCCATTATCATGGCTTAGGTCATGAATTAGTTGTCATCTTTAACGCCCAGTTGAATGACGTTGCAGTTTGGATTCCGGAAGGTAGCTGGCGGCCAATTGCACGAGACAACCAAATGGTCGGCGACGACTTTGTAGATGTTATTAAAGGGAACGCTGATGTTACAGTGCCGATATTATCTACCTTAATTTTAGAACGTGTAAACTAATGTAGGAACAAAAGATAAAGTAAAAGGAGAGGGAAGACTTTTGTCTTCACCTCTCCTTCTTGCGTTTTATCCTAATAGTTAGTTTTCGATACCTTCAAGTGAATCTGCTTGGTATTCATCTTCATCATGGTGGATCCGGTATGAACGAATCAAGGTATTTAATTTAATTAATGATTCTTCATAGGACACCAATTGCCCTGTGATTAACATTAAGGCGTTTGAACGTTCGAACTCTTCTGGCGTAGCCGTTTGTTTAATCGCAGCATATTCAAAGATAGAATCCATTAAATCTTGACGATAAACTTGCGTTGGCTGGAAGAAGTTCACTTCCAATGGTGAAATTCGCCCATCAAATTTCAAGAAAATTTGCTCATGCGCCGAACATAAAGTTTCAATCCGTTCACGAATTTGAATACGCAACTCTTCTGGTAGTTGGAACATCACGTTGGTATGTGTATGTAGGACGGATAGTAGCGCTAAGGCCTCTTCTAAAGAAACGATAAAGGCCCGGAAAACAACGAGTTTTCTTTTTAACATGGGTATCTTGCGTTTAGACCAAACATTCTCATCTTTTAATAAGCCATACAAGCTACGAGCTTGCTTAATACGATTTTCTGCCCAAATGATATCTGAAGTTAGGGTAGAATACTCGCCATTTTTACGCAAGATAGCTCTCAACCGCACTAGGATTTCACTAGAAGTTTTATTGACTTCTTCATATAAGATGGCGTCATATTTTGGTGGTAATACAAATACGTTTACTAGTAAAGAAACCGTGACTCCAAGTAATGATTCAACGACACGTGCAACTGCAGAAGTGACAATCATATCTTGATCGCGCAACATAATAACAACTAGGGTGATAGTGGCTAAAGTGATTACATTAGCCATATTTAGGGCGCGTAAGATACCGATGAATATAGTAACTGTGACACCAATAATAATTGGTGAGTTACCGAAAAAGTATACCATGACTACAGCAACAACACCTCCAAGTATTGCCGCCATAACCCGGTTAAAGAAGGTATCGATAGACCCTCTAACGGTTTGCTGCAAACCGATGATGGCAGTAAAGGCTGGGATAACAGGTTCAACGAAGGGCAACCAATTAGCAACTAAAATACTAAGCATTACCCCAAGGCCTGTCTTAAACATCCTTGCACCAAGTTTCATTTTTATTCAATCCAATCCTTTTTAATGTTCTGAACCATTTGTTAGTATATCTTCAACTACTCATAATACTAGGCAATTGTAGAGAAAGCTAGTTATAAATGCTGTTTTTTCGGCAATTTACATAAATTATAAACTTTCAGATTTTTCAATACCGGCTAGCATTGTTTCGATGATGGTAGAACGTAGATTCATCGCTTCAGCAGTACGGACTTCTTCAATCGTTGTACCGCCTGGTGTACATACTGCATCTTTTAAAGCACCCGGATGCAAATCTGACTCGATTGCTAACTGCGCTGCCCCTTTAACTGCTTGTTTAGCGAAGGCAAGTGCTTGAGGGCGGGTAAGTCCTTTGGCCACACCAGCATCTGCCATTGCTTCGATAATCATGAAGATAATCGCTGGACTAGAACCGGCAATTCCAGTAAAGGCAGCTAATTGACTCTCTGTTAATTGTTCAGCTGACCCGAAAGTGTGGAGAATCTGCATAATTAATGTTTGGTCCGGCACAGTTAAATGCTCATTGTAAACAACACCTGAAATACCTTCACCAACTTGAGCCGGTATGTTCGGCATCACCCGAGCGAATTTAGCATTAGCTCCTAATTGTCCAGCTGCATCTGCTAAGCTGTAGCCAGTTGCGACGGATATGATGATCGTCTCATCAGTGATTACCGGTTTAATTTCATCGACAACTTCCTTAATTAAATAAGGCTTAACTGCTAGGATAATCACGTCTGCATTCTTAACAGCCTCTTTATTATCTGTCAAAATGGCTAAGTTATATTTAGCTGAGTCAGCTTCAGCCTTTTCTGGGTTCGCACGTGAACCAACCAATTGTTGGTTATCAATTTCATCCGACTTTACTAAACCATTCATTATGGCAGTACCCATATTGCCAAGGCCAATAATGGCTATTTTTTTATCAATTTGTTTCATATAATGTGCCTTCCTTCTATAAATGAATTAGCCGTTCATTAAAACAATTTCATTTTAGCACAATTTCAGGTATTACTCGACAAAGGAAAAGGTCCTATGCTTGAAGCTATCTTTCGTTATAATAGAGTCACCACGAAAAAGGAGCGAATCATTTAAATGTTTCCAATACACTATCTAAAAGACATGTTCCATCCAGCAAATATTTTCTACCACCGCCACCTCATGACTTGGTGGAAATCTATTTTAGTGATGGTAGTGTGGTCAGTTGTAATGGTCTGGCCATTTGCTAATGATTTTGAGCCCGTTGAAGACGGCACTGTAAATAATGCCTTTGAGGAACTACATACCCTAATTCCTGATGAAACAGTAGAAGAATTATCAGATTTTACCTATCGCAACGGTGTATTTGAATCTGAACAAACAGATGTGGTGATTAAAGGGGACCAAATGCAGGTGGTCATACTACCGAGTGCAGATAATCTAGACGGCTATTTAAAAGGGAGTGACAAGTTATTATTAATTTTACCGGACCAATTTGTATACCAAACGGATAAAAATACACGGTATACAGCTAACTTGCCTTTAGATATTGATCAAGAATTGGAGAGTAATGACCACTTTATAGAAAGTCTGCGGGTGGCTTATCAAACTGAAGTAAACACACAAAGTCGACAAATTTTAGTGATGACCCGACAACTAACTATTTTTATCCTCGGCATAGGTGGTTTATTGATCATTACTGCTCGCTTAAACATTTTACAAAAACACCGGTTCCATGACTTGTTCTCTTTTCAATATTGTTTAGGGATGGTTGCGACTGCTATGGGTGTCCCGGCATTACTTTCTACCATTATTGGTTTTTTTGTGCCAACAGTGACAATCCTGCTACCCATCTTGTGGATGGGTACCATCCTTATCTTGTATCTATCTTATCGCCAGACGAAGTTTATTCGTACTGACACCATTTAAGTTGAAGAAGAGCACTCCAAACTATTCGAGTGCTTTTATTTTCATTTCTATAGAAAACAAGTATAATTTTCATCAGTTGATAGAAAACGTTTTCTAAAGTTCGGAGGAATATACATGAAACATATTTCATTAGGGAAAAATGACTTTACAGTACCCAACCTAGCTGTAGGTTGTATGCGCATTGAAGGTAAATCAGTGGCTGAAGTTCAAAATCTTATCCAACAGTCCTATAATGCAGGGCTCACATTCTTTGATCATGCAGATATTTATGCAAAAGAAAGAGGTGGCGCGGAGAAATTATTTGGTGAAGCATTCGCTGGTTTAGATATACCCAGAGAAGATATTATCTTACAATCAAAAGTGGGTATCTATTTACCGGGTACCTATAATGATAATGAGCGAAACTTTTTTGACTTATCAAAAGAACACATTCTACAATCAGTAGAAGAATCTCTCGAAAGATTGCAGACTGACTACCTAGATATCCTATTATTACATCGTAATGATGCTTTATGGGAGCCCGCAGAAATTGCTGAAGCCTTCGATATTTTAGAAACGAGTGGTAAAGTTCGTCATTTTGGCGTGAGCAATCATACACCAATGCAGGTTGAATTATTGAAGAAATATGTCAAACAAGAATTAGTGGCGAATCAAATTCAATTGTCTCCTGCCCATACCTTAGCCATTGACTATGGTTTTAGTGTGAACACAAAAGGTGATGAAGGGATTAACCGTGGTGGTGAGCTAATAGATTATGCGAGGCTACATGATATGGCTATTCAAACTTGGTCGCCAATCCAAGGTGAAAATGGTGTATTCTTTAATGATCCTTCCTATCAAGAGTTAAATAACAAATTAGCTGAAATAGGTGGTCGTTATGGTCTGGATCAAGAAGCTGCAGCAATTGCTTGGTTATTAAGAATTCCAGATAATACGCAAGTAGTATTGGGGACAACAAATATTGACCGCATTTTAAATTATGCTAAAGCGAGCGAGGTACAATTTACACGACAAGAATGGTACGAGATTTATCAAAGTGCAGGAAATCAATTGCCGTAAATAGAAAATTAAAGCAAGGAACGTGTAGCTATCAAGGGGTTTACGTTCCTCTTTATATTGAGAAAATATTTTTTGAGAAATTATTCAAATTGCACTTGTATAGATATAAAATACTTGCTATAATTCTTGTTACGGAAATGATTCTTTTGAAGACGTATCCGCTAAATATTTTTGAAAAATACTTGTTGACATCCTGATTTGTATCATGGTATTGTTAAGTAGTTGTCAAGAGCGCTAACTTAGTTCTCAAGACAAGCAAAAATATTTTAAAAATACTTGTTGACAAAATATCAACTTGTAAGGTAAGATAATCAAGTCGCTTCAAGAGAACAAGATGAAAAAAAACTTTTCAAAAATAATTAAAAGTTTTACTTGACAGTTCTTGAATGAAGATGATATGATACAAAAGTTGCTGCAAGGCAACGAGATAGACCTTTGAAAACTGAACAAAGAAGACGAACCAAAATTGTGTAGGGAATCA
>JBCLPQ010000006.1:0-132829 GCA_041223225.1 Aerococcaceae bacterium 50-4 | reverse complement strand
AGTGGATCTGAGTCAGTGTCAGCGAGCCAGTCTGAATCGACATCAGTAAGTGTATCTGAGTCAACGTCAGTAAGTGCTTCAGATTCAGTATCAGCAAGCCAATCTGAGTCAGCATCAGTAAGTGCTTCAGATTCAGTATCAGCGAGCCAATCTGAATCAACTTCAGTGAGTGCATCAGATTCAGTATCAGCGAGCCAATCTGAGTCAACTTCAGTGAGTGCCTCTGAGTCAGTGTCAGCGAGTCAATCTGAATCGACATCAGCAAGTGCATCAGATTCAATGTCACCAAGTGATTCAACATCGGCCAGCACATCTGAATCAGTGTCAGCGAGTCAATCTGATTCTACTTCAGTGAGTACATCTGAATCGATTTCGGCAAGCCAATCTGAGTCAACTTCAGTAAGTGCATCAGATTCAATGTCACCAAGTGATTCTACATCGGCTAGTGCATCAGATTCAGTATCAACTAGCATGTCCGAATCAACATCAGTAAGTACATCTGAATCAATTTCAGCAAGCGTGTCTGAATCAATATCATCAAGTGATTCAACATCAGTTAGTGACAAAGGGTCTGAAAGTACTTCTGAGTCTATATCTGATAATACTTCTGATTCTAACTCGGTAGATCGTTCAGAATCCCTAGCTGACGCAATTGAGTCTGAGATACAACGTACAGATGATCAAGTAAATATTGAAGCTAGCAGCATCTTACCTAATACAGGTTCTACATTAAGTGGTTTCCCTGGAATAGGGGCGTTGTTGACAGCATTAGGTTTAGGAAGCTTATTCACTAAAAAGAAAGATGATGAATAGAAACTAGATTCAAACCTAGTAATAAAGGTGAACTAAAATATTTTTTCTTTCAAATTAAAACTTATAACCTGATTGTTATGAAAATAATCAATCCAGAATAAAATATAAATTATTCTAGAAATGCTGAACAACTCCTAGTCTAGCGACTACTCAAAAGGACTGTGATTTATATCGCAGTCCTTTTGCTTTATGTTATATTCATTTCATAGACAACAAGAAAATAGAAATAGGCGAAATTAAAAAAGTTATAGATTTTAGATAGAAATTCATTTTAAAGATTTCGAAACAAAATAATGAAATAGATGTTGTTTATAAATACATTAAAATATATATTGAATGAATGGAGCTTAATTTCCATTTCAATAAAATACTATTGATATATTTTAGATAGTTTTACAGGTAAAAAGATGAGCGGAGAAGAAACAAAAAGTGACCAAAGAAAAAGTACTTAATAATAGAATTTATTTTACCTTAATTATTTTAGCTATTTTTATTATAGGACGAAATATTCCACTGCCATTAGTGGATATTGAGCAGTCAATGCAGGAATCTCAATTTTTTAATACGATAAGTATGGCAACAGGGGGAGATATTGCCAATCTTTCGTTATTCGCAATCGGATTAGGACCTTACATGTCTACAATGATTTTGTGGCGCTTTATTACTATGGGTGATTTCATCAATGAGAAGAAGATGCCTAGTCGAGTGTCAGATAGGTGGAAAAATCTGTTGACACTAGTTATAGCGAGCATACAGAGCCTAGGAATGCTTTCAAATGTCCGTTTTAATCAACAAAGTATGAGCGGTGGAAAAGGTTACTGGCTATCGTTAGCAATTGTAACCCTCATTTCAGTGGCAGCTTCCTTTCTACTAATATGGTTAGGGCAGAAGAATGCTATGCATGGTTTTGGTAGTACAACAATTATTATTCTAGCAGGTATTATTTTGAGTTGGTTAGATTTGATTAGCGAAATACGTTATTTGAACCCTAATTTGTTAATCCAAAATCAACTTTTTATACTTTTATTTATTTTTTGCTGGATTATTTTTATATTTATTGGTTCGTTATTTGTTGAACTTTCGGAACAACGATTGCCACTATATCGGATAACTATAAGTAGTCAATTTGCAAATGATTCTTACTTACCCATTAAATTGAATGCTGCAGGTGGACTTCCTATCATGTACGCATTAACAGTTATGAGTTTGCCTCAATATTTATTCCAGGGACTTACTTTGTTTATTCCTGAAAATAAAGTTCTACAGTATTTAATTCTACATTTACAAATGACTGACCCTCTAGGTGTTACAATATATGCCTTATTAATCTTCGGATTAACTATTGGGTTTGCCTACGTGAATATAAATCCAAGAGGTTTGACAGAAAATCTTCAAAAGTCGGGAGATTATATTCCCAATATTCCAAGTGGTCAACCTACATACAAATATCTATATGGAAAAGTTGGAAGAATGGCCTTTGTCGGGGCTACTTGGTTGACAATTGCAACAGTAGTGCCGTGGATATTGGCTTTGATTGAACCCAGCTTGAGCCAGGTGAGCTCTTTAGTTTCAAACGTTGTTATTCTAGTATCTATTACTTTTTCGATTCTCCAAGAAGTTCAAACTGTATATATCAGAAAGCAATATAAATCGATACTATAGAAAGGAGATAATGCATGTATTATTTTGTGCCAGCTTGGTATCAAGAAAAGTTTTCTTTGCCATGGCAGTATATTTCTAAAGAAGTTGAATTTGACGACACCATAAATCAAGTACGAATGTTTAAGCAACAAAATTTGGACACGGAATTAATTATTTTGAATTACATGCCAAATTTAGCAAGTTTTCTGCATCGACAACAAATATTTGATGTGTCCTCTTGGTCACTTTTTGATGAAATTCAAGGGATACAACAAAACCAAGAAAAGCAGTGGCAACCATTCAATTATAAAGAGCTTAATTGGCCAAGTGATGTAGCATTTATTACTACGCCATTCATTACAGTAGCGATGATACAACATGAAATTTATGCAAAAATATATTTTAATGAAGCCGGAGGAGTACTCTGGATTGAGCAGTTTAATTCGAATCAATTAAATCAAAAATTTGTGATAGATGATCGTGGATTTGTATCATGTGTACAAATATATCAAGAAGGAAAACATATAAAGACAACCTATATGAATATGAGTAGTGAGATTCAAATGATTCACTGGATTGAAAATGATAGCTATGAAATAGTTCAAAGTGCAGAAATCTATCATAAATTAAATCAGCATACGTTTAAATCACTAGATTTATTGACTGAGACTATATTACAACTGAAGATGGTTGAAATGAATCATATTGATGCACTCGTAATCGCTACTGATGAACATCATAATAAATACTTCTTAAATAGAGAAATGCCTGTAAAAAAAGTATTCTCATTTTTTTCAGAGCGAAACAAGAATGATAGTTTTGTTGAAATAAGTAACAGTCAGGATGTTGATTTAATTGTTGTTGATTCAGATAGCCATTTTACTCAATTAGATACTGCTAATATACAAGTGCCGATGACAATTATTTCACCATATGATAGCAGATTAAACTTAGGTGCAAGTCAGGAGATAAAAGAAAATTATATATGGGTGAATATTGATAATATCAATAGGGAATTGGTAGATACAATTAGTGAATTGATGAGTAAAGAAATAAGAAGGAATCCAGATATAAGGGTTTTATTTGCTAGTTATACTGGTCAGACGGAAAAAAACGTTGAAATTGAGCATCTCGCTCAGAAATGGAATAATAGTTTAACCCCTGAGAAAACTTTTGAAGAAAAAATCAATCAATTAAATACTGAAGAAGAGGAGGTAGATTTCTTTACGTTTAGTTTGGTTAGGGAAGAGTTAGATATTATTTCTGCTTTCTCTAAGGTGCGCCTAATTATTGATTTAGGAGATTTACCCCATCTCTATACTCAAATAGCAGGAATTAGTGCGGGAATTCCACAAATTAATAGGTTAGAAACAGCGTATGTAAAGCATTTAGAGAATGGTTATATTTTGAATTCAGTTAATGATATAACTATTGCTATTCGTTATTATTTAGATACATTAAAAAATTGGAATATTGCATTAGTATCTGCTATTGAGAAGATTGCAGAAAATAATAGTGGTGAACTTGTGAATAAATGGCAAAAATATTTGGAGAGAAGATAGATGAAGAAAAATCTGCATATTTTGCAAATAGGGACAGCTAACTGGTCGTCGCAAGTTATTGATGGGCTAAATTGGACCTATGTCAATTGCTTGGATGAAGTAGATGAACAATGGGAGAAATTATCGATAAATGAAGATAAAGAAGCTACCAAAACGAATAAAATAAAGCCTTTTGATGCAGTAGTTATTTCCCAATTACATTCAAACTTTAATTTTTCAATTCTCCAAGAATATATTGAGCCTTATACAATTTTGATTAACGAACAAATATCCAGTGATATTATTAGTAATTATCCATTTTTGAAATATATGTCTAGTCATTTTATAAATATGCAAGACTTGGATGAAGTGATGCAACTACTCAAAAGAAATTTTTTTATTGGGCAGAATGGTACAAAGTTACATGTTAAGAATGCTGTAATAAATAATAATGATAGTTTTAATGTGCATTACAATGGAAATAATTATGTAGAAATTAGTCAACTGGATCAAATTGAATATAAACAGCTTTTGTACTGGACTTATAATATTGGATTAGGGAGTGAATCCTATACTGATTTGTGGCTAGAATACCAAGCTGATAGTTTGGTAAAAATCCGCATGATTTTATATTTTATTGATTCAATGGGTAAAATTACGACAAAACAATTCAGCCAAGCCGAGATGGACGAGAAAATAACAATTGGTGTAGAGGAATTTACCTATTTATCAATTTCTATAGAAGCAGCTGGAAAAGGCTCGATTAAGATTGGACCTATGCATTATCGTCAATCACGAGAAGAGTTTGGTGAAATGCTTTTAGGAGGAAAGGTAGCAAAAGACAGCAATCGTCAAGAGTTTTTCTATTATTTTTACCCAGGAGATTTAAAACCCCCCTTAAATGTATACTTTTCAGGTTATCGAACAGCTGAAGGATTTGAAGGATACTGGATGATGAAAAACTTAGGTAAACCATTTTTGTTAATTGGAGACCCACGTCTGGAAGGTGGAAATTTCTATGTTGGTTCTAATGAATATGAACAAAATATAGAGAATACTATTAGGTATTATTTAGATTTACTCGATCTTACAAATGAACAACTAACGGTATCAGGTCTATCGATGGGAACGTATGGTGCTTTATATTATGGTGCGAGATTAGGTGCTCCAGCAATTATTGTTGGTAAACCTTTGATTAGTATCGGTAATATTGCTAAGAATTTACCTCTACACCGTCCGGAAGCATTCGAAACATCACTGGATATGGTAAATTCCTTTATCGAACAGGGAGAAAGTCGTTATGAATACTTAAACAATAAAATTATCCCTTATTTGAAGAAAGCTAAATTTCCTGAGAACACCACTATCGCTATAGCGTATATGTTACATGATGATTATGATGATACTGCTTATTTCAATCTTTTAGATCATTTATCTGAAAAAGATGTCAATATTATCAGTAAAGGTTTAGTTGGTCGACATAATGATAATAGTCCAGGTATTAATCAATGGTTTTATACACAACTTAAAAGACTAACACAAACACTAACTTAAAAAGAGGGGGAAACACAATGAATTGGCTACCAATTCACTCAGTCAAATGGGGACAAATTAGACAAGCGGATTTTCTTTATGGTAGTCAATTATCTTTTGATAAGATATCAGAACAAATCCATTGGAAAAATGATCTAATGCCTGCTGGAAAAGTGATTCACGAATGGTCGTCAAGGGTAAATTTTCAAGAAACCAGAGAAAATTTTCAATTACCATATTTAAAAATGAGTCAAAAATATGCGCTTAAACTTGTTGGGTGGGCAGATGTTAATGATGGTTTATTCATTAGAGTACAATTTTTTGACCACCATTCTCATCTCATCCAAGAAAATTTCTTAAGAACTGACCAAATTATGTTTAATACACCGAGTAATTACTTATTTTATAAAGTTGCTTTAATTAATGCAGGTGTAAAAATATGTCGATTTAAGGAGATTATTTTATTTGAAGAGAATAATCTAAACGCTCCATCGACTTTGAATTTCAGTAGTATTTGGCAAAGTGATGTACAAAATGTAGTTAAGGATAGATCAATTCTTAATGCGAAAATAATGAGTGCAGCTCCTGTAACCAATCGATTAACCATGGGGATTCAAGCGTCTCAATATGCTTTTAATGTAATTCATATACTCCCATTAAATATTGACCACCGGGAGGAAATGGTTGTCAATGCTATTTTAAATAATGCCAAACGTTTCCAAGATATTGAAAAGGTAAATATCTTATTTGAAGAGGAGTCTGGATTTAATTTATCTGAAGTAATAAAGATGCTTAAACATCAAGGTATGCCAGTTGCTGTTCTTCCATTAGAAGATACTGCCATAAAAAGCAACGATAGTAATGACCTAATGGCGCCTATTTGGAAACGAAATTATCAGGTCATAAATTTAACAACCAATAGTAAAAGATTGATGATGTAAAGGAAGATACATAAGTGCAACTAAAGCGATTTGCCAACAAGAAATATTCAAAGATTTTGTATAAAGTCAAAGATTTTGCTAATGAAATGGCGGACCTAGATGATACGATTTTGCAAGATAAAACACGCCAATTTAGGCTAAGATTAGCAAAGGGAGAAACTTTATCAGATATATTACCTGAGGCATTTGCAGTGATAAGAGAGGCGAATAAACGAGTCTTGGGCTATTTTCCATATGATGTACAAGTGTACGGGGGGATCGTATTGCATCATGGAGAGATTGCTGAAATGAAAACTGGGGAAGGGAAGACACTAACTGCTACGCTTCCATTATATTTAAATGCTCTTACTGGCGGTGGAGCAATGATTGTTACAACGAATGATTATTTAAGCAAGCGTGATTATGAAGAAATGGGGCCAGTTTTTAGGTGGCTAGGATTAACAGTTTCAAATGCGATTGAAGATACAGATCAGAGTAATAAAATTACACCTGTAGAGAAAAAAGAAAGGTATGCTGCGGATATAATATATACAACGAATGCAGGGTATGGCTTTGATTATCTATTTGAACACTTAGCTAGTGCTAAGGAAAATCAGTTTTTAAGAGACATTGATTACGTCATCATCGATGAAATCGATGAAGTATTATTGGATGGTGCGCAAACACCACTGGTTATCTCTGGAATGCCTCGTGTACAGTCAAATCTATACGGCATAGCTGAACGCTTCATCCGTACATTGAAAATAAATAATGATTATCGATTAGATGAAGAGAAGGAGCATGTTTGGTTAACGCAGAAAGGTATAAAAGCATGCGAAACTTACTTTCAAATTGACCGATTATCATCTCCACAAAACTTGGAATTAAATCGGCATGTGTTCCTAGCATTACGTGCAAATGTCCTATACGAGAAAAACCGTCACTACATAGTAGCTGATGGGAAAATAAAATTATTAAATGATCAAACAGGACGTATCATGGAAGGCACAAAACTTCAATCTGGTTATCATCAGGCATTGGAAGCAAAAGAAGAAGTGGAACTTTCAGAAAATCAACGTGCAATGGCTTCAATTACTTATCAAAATTTATTTAAAAAATTCCCTAAAATAGCTGGAATGAGTGGGACAGCCAAGGTTGCGGAGAATGAATTTCAAGAAACCTATGGATTAAATGTTACTGTAATACCGACTAATAAGCCTGTGATTAGAATAGACGAAGATGATATTTTCTTTAACAAATTAGAAGATAAAGTATCAGCCGTTATGACATTAGTAGAACAAGTTCATGCAACAGGACAACCAATATTATTAGCCACTGGATCTGTGGCAATGTCAAAACTTTATTCGGATATATTGCTTAGTGTAGGTGTACCACATAACGTTCTAAATGCTTACAATTTACCTAAAGAAGCAATGATTATTAGAGAGGCTGGTCAAATAGGTGCCGTTACCATTGGGACTTCTATTGCAGGTCGAGGAACGGATATTAAACTTGGACCAGGAGTTGAAAAATTAGGTGGACTGTTCGTTATTGGTACTGAAAGAATGGAAAGTAAACGTATTGATTTACAATTGAGGGGAAGGGCTGGACGTCAAGGTGACCCTGGGCGAAGTAAATTTTTTGCCTCCTTAGAAGATCCATTGATAACTAAATGGAGTAATCAACAAATAAGATATGAAAAAAATATATCACCATCCGCACAGTATAGTCAAAAAAAATATAAAAAGATTTTCGATTTGGCCCAGGAGGCTAGCGACTCTTCGGGTAGAAATACTCGGCATATGTCAGTTGAATTTGATGAAAGTTTAAGAATACAGAGAGAAATTATTTACAAAGATCGGGAAAGTATTTTAACTGGTGAAAAACAATTAAATTTTGAGCAGTTATGTGATATTGCGGATGAAATTTTTGATGTTTTTATCCATCAAGACGATCCTTTAACGCGAGGAGCAATCAAACGCTTTATTCTTGATTATTTAACCTATCAGATTCCGAAAGAAGTCAATTATATTGAGACTACGGATAAAGAAAAAGTTAGGGAGCTATTAGGTCATATTTTTGTTAGTCAATTTAAAGAGAAAGAAAGACAGATAGGTGATCCAGATTTACTCGCATTGTTTATCCAAAAGGTTGTATTAAAGTCAATGGATGAAGGATGGATAGAACAGGTAGATTATATGGAGCAATACAAGAAGATTGTGACTAGTCGACAAATTGCACAGAGAAATGCCATAACTGAATATGAAAAGGAAGCTATGCGGGCTTTCAAGAATATGAAATCAAACATTTATATGAATATGGTCCGACATCTGTCATTATCTTATTTTGAGAAAAATGATAAAGATGAGTGGGTCATTCAATTCTCATAGAGGGGCGTATATATGACTATTTATAATATTAACAAAGGTCTTGGTTGGGCAAGTAGCGGTGTTGAGTATGCTCAAGCCTACCGTTCAAAAATTTTCAATCAAGCGAATATTCCAGCAAAATTTATATTTACTGATTTATTTACTGGAGAAAATATCCAACATTTATCAAAAAATATTGGTTTTAATGATAAAGATATCATTTGGTTATATCAATTCTTTTCAGATATTCCGATTGCAGAAACGACCTACACAATCAGTGACTTTAAACATGGCTTGAAACAAACTGTTATAAAGGAAGAACGTGATGGTAAGATATATCGTTGGTTTTTATCAGGTGACAAAAATTATTTTACTGGATATTTAACTAATGATGAAGATGACTATCTGCAACGTGTTGAGTTTGTTCAAAATGGTATTTTAATTCGAAAAGATTACTATTCTTTTACCAGGATTTTTTCTGAGTATTTTTTGCCTTATCAACAACAAGCTACAGTATATCAACGTAGGTTTTTTAATGAAGATGGTACAACTGCATTAGAGGAAATTGTTGATGGTAAATCGTCTATATTTTTAGTGAATAATAAAATATTTTATAGCAAAGAAAAGTTTATTGGTTATTTTATTAGCCAATTAAATTTAAAGGCACAAGACATCGTGATAGTAGATCGAGCAACTGGAATAGCACAAGCTGTACTGGACAATAAAGGTTCTGCAAAAGTCGGAACAGTAGTACATGCCGAACATTTTAATGAGCCAACTTCAACGGATAAACACATATCATGGAATAATTATTATGAATATCAGTTTACCAATCGACATGCTATGGACTTTTTTATCACAGCAACGAAAGCACAAAAAAACTTGATTGAACGGCACTTTGATAGGGAAGATGGCTCAAAGAGTAATATTTTTGCTATTCCAGTCGGTGCACTCGAAACATTAAAAAAGCCAGATTCTGACAGGAAACCTTATTCAATTATAACGGCGTCAAGATTAGCGGAAGAAAAACATATAGACTGGTTGATTCAAGCTATTATCGATTTAAAACCAATATATCCAAAAATTACTTTAGATATATATGGTGAAGGTGGCAGCAAACAAAAATTGAAACAATTGATTGAAGAAGGCAATGCTAGTGACTATATCAAATTAAAAGGACATGCTAATTTGAAAAATATATACCAAAAGTATGAATTATATTTGAGTGCTTCAACCAGTGAAGGCTTTGGTTTAACCTTAATGGAAGCTGTTGGATCAGGTCTTCCAATAATCGGTTTTGATGTGCGTTATGGGAATATGACTTTTATTCGTAATGATGAGAATGGTTTTCTCCTACCATTTGAGGATATTTCAAATAAGCAACATTATATTCGTCAATTGACTGACACACTGAATCATTTTTTCCAAACAGATATTGAAAAAGCACATGAAATTTCCTACCAAGTTGCGGAAGAGTTTCTAGAAAAACATGTTCAAGCCAAATGGGAAAATCTTGTAAAGGAGCTTTTGGATGATTAATTTATTGAATGACTATAAGCAAGAAAGTCGTGATTTTCACCAATCATTGATACGTGCTGGATTTTCTTATCCAACTTTCGTTTGTCAGGATGACGGTTTTTTACCGGAAGGTGTTGAGAGTGTATATCAAGTTTGGCTAAACAATACAAAACAGGGAGAACCTTTGTATTTCAATGAAATTGATGTACCTCCTTATTGGGAAATTACTGGTACAAATCAAGCTGGTGAAATTTTCGATTATCATCATAAGCGTGGTCAAATTCATTATGCGAATATTAACGAGAGTAGAATTGTTAAACAGGTTGACTGGTATGATGAACAGGGGAAAATACGTTGGGCAGATGGTTATAATAAATACGGATTAAGGTATAAGAGAACAATTTTTACCAAAGATCAACGTATGGTGACAACCACTTATTTTGATAGTGATGGACAAGAAAAAATTGTATATAACCATCATACGAAAACATTGATTTTAGATGAAACAGATGGTCTACAATTCTTTCAAACAGAAACTGATTTTATTTTATATACATTACAGGCAAATCATATTGATTTAACTGCTATAAATTATAATACGCTGGCCTTACCATTTTTAGTGGTATACAACAGTCAAGCGACTAAGGTGAGTACCCTCGTATGGCAAGAGGATACTGTGAATGAAATACCCGGAAATATGCAATTAATACTGAATGGTCAGACAAGTACCAAGCAGATAATCGTTACAAATGACGTATACGCAAATCATTTAAGAGATTTAATTGGTCATAGTAGCGTAGTCCCCGTTATTGACTTAGGTTATATTTATCCATTCAAATCAAATAAAGCTATAATAAATGAAGCCATTATTGCTACGAACTCTGATCAGATTAAATTCTTAGAAGAAATCGCAAAAAATTTGCCAGAATTAAAGATACATGTTGTTGCATTGACAGAAATGTCAGCCAGATTAACTGACTTAGATCATTATGAAAATATACAACTATATCCAAATACTAATTTATCAAAAATTAGGAGTTTATATGAAAGAGTTGGATGGTTACTAGATATTAATCAGGGTAATGAAATTGTCAATGCGGTAAGGTCAGCTTTTGATTATCAAATGGTTATTGTAGGCTTTACTGATACTGTTCATAATCCAGCATTTATGTATCCAAATTTAAATTTTAGCAGTGATCAAATGAACGATTTGATCAAATTATTGAAAGTAAGTATAGAAAATCCTGAAGTGCATAGAAAATTGCTTAATAGTCAAAAAAATGCGGCAAATGCAGTCAATAAAGAAGATTATGTGAAACTTTTTGACCAATTAGAAGGGTAAAAAATGACAGATAATACAGATAAGAAGAAAGCCTTGTTCCAGTCACACATTGATCAGCAAATTAGTGAAGAGCGTAAAAGAAACCAGAAAGCCAAAAGCGAAAAGAAATCAAATATTGTCGCAACAATTATGTCCATTATTATCGGTGGATCGGTAATTATTGGATTAATTAGAATACTATTGACTTTGTTTTAGGAGGCATATATGCGTACCCATATTACGAATTTATACGGACAATCTAGCGAATCAACAGCTATGATTTCCCAGAATATGACCACAGAAATAGCAAAATCACTGAATATTAATGAGTTAGGTATTTACAATTATCCAATGTCTGTTGATTCACCAAGTGAACTATCTCGACGCTTGGATGGAATCATTGCTTCAATTTCTTCGGATGATATTGTCATTTTGCAATTACCTACATGGAATTCACTAGAGTTTGAGCAAGCTCTTATCAATAAACTAAATAGTTATAGAGATGTAAAAATATTGATTTATCTGCATGATGTTATTCCATTACAATTCAAATCGAATGGTTATCTAATGTCGTCTTATATTGAATTATTCAACGAAGCAGAATGTATTATTGTACCTTCCTTGAATATGAAAAATAAACTCATCGAAGAAGGACTTAGTGTTCAACACATTCTTATTCAACAAATGTGGGATCATCCTGTTACATATGATTTAGCTACTCCCAAATTTAAGCGTGAAATTCATTTTGCTGGGAATGCAGAAAAATTTGACTTTGTCAGTAAATGGCAAGGTGAAACGCCGCTAAAAATATATTCTAAGTCTGAAAGTGAGAATGAAAATGAAAAAATTACCTATCTTGGTTGGCATTTCGATGCAGAACTAGTAAGTAATTTATCTAAAGGTGGCTTTGGCTTAGTTTGGACAGATAATGAAGACATTCAAGCTTATTTTGCGCTTTGTAATTCATATAAATTAGGAACTTATCTAGCAGCAGGTATTCCTGTAATAGTGCCTAGCAACCTTTCAAATGCTAGTTTAGTTAAAGAAAATCATCTTGGCTTTGTAGTTGAGACATTGGAAGAGGCTGATCAAATCATTACTGAAATGACTGAGGAAGATTATAGGGTGATGCAAAATAACGTTGGACAGTTCAGTTATCTGGTAAGAACAGGTCAATTTACCAAAAAAGTCTTAACTGATGCTATACATCAACTATTATACAAAGCTTAACTTTAGGTAGTTTAGTTCGATTTCACCAAATGATATTTAAATTATAATTACAATAATTACATAACCAGAAAATTGTTAATGGGGTTGTGACAATTCACTTTGTCACAACCCCATTTTTTATTACTGATTGTCGTAGATAAAGAATTCAAATGGTTCTGTATTTTCTGACCCATCATATTGTTCAAACAAACCAGCTTGATCAAAAGCTAAACTGCCTGCACGACGCATGCCTTTGTGGTCGTAGAAAGGATAATTGCATGAAGTATCGGTAAACAGGTAGTAGTTTTGTACACCTTTCTCTTCTAAGTAGTCAGTAGCAGCTTTGAACAGTTTACTGCCAATACCTAAACCTTGGAATTGAGGGTCCATAATGAATAGGACAATGCGACCGTCATAGTCGATTTCTTCCTTAGCTTCTTTCAACAATTTTGCGTCATTATCACTTTCAATTTTCATTCGGTCATAAAAATAGCTAGCGATCTCATTGCCGTGGGCGTGAATAGTAGCAGCCGAATCGATTGTGGATTTCATAAGCATCCGGCCGTGCTTAGGTTCACCATCTGCGGATACTAAAATCACACCGGCAATATGACCATCAACTTCGGCCACAGTAACCATTGATGCTTCGCTGAGTGAACTGTTCAAGTCTAAATCCACATATGCATCTGTCGCTTCAGGGAATTCTTCGTAGTCTGCCTTAAACCAAGCACCACGATTTAATTGATGTAAGGCTGGATAATCTGCCGGTCTTGCAGACCTTAAAATAACTTCTTGTGTCATAAAACACCTCCATTATCCATTCTAACCGATAGGTATATCAAGTTCAAATGATAGAGGATTCCCATTATGTTGGCTTTAAAGCAGTTGAATGAATACGTTTTCTATAACTTAAATGTAATTGCTATTATGAAGAATACAGCTTATAATAAATGAGAGATTCTAATCAAATATTAATAAAAATACAAGTAAAAGATCTTGAGCGGAGGAATTGACATGAATTTTATTGTGACGTCACCTTTTTATCCTGAGAACTTTCAATTATTTACTAATCGGCTAAAGAAACAAGGGTTTAATGTATTAGGCATTGGTCAAGAACCTTATGACCAATTAACGCCGGCATTAAAGGCTGACTTGACTGAATATTATCGCGTGAATGATTTGGAAAACATTGATGAAGTCAAAAAAGCCGTTGCCTACTTATTTTTCAAGCATGGGCAGATTGACCGAATTGAATCCCAAAATGAGCATTGGCTAAATTTGGATGCAGAAATACGGGAACAGTTTAATATCCCTGGCAATAAACCAAAAGACTTACGCAAAGTGAAATTTAAGTCAGAAATGAAAAAATTATTTACTAAGGCAGGTGTGCCAACTGTACCAGGCAAGGTAGCCAATAAAAAAGGCACAGTTAAACGCATAGTGAAAGAATTAGGGTTACCCTTAGTGGCCAAACCCAATTCAGGGGTAGGGTCATCCGGTACCTTTAAATTAAAGGATATAGAAGACGTAGAAGAATTTGTTGCCCAGTGGGACGAAAAAGAGGCCTACTTCTTTGAACCTTATATCGAAGATGGTAAATTACTGTCTTATGATGGCTTAATCGACCAAGAAGGTAATATCGTCTTTGAAACAGGCTTATACTACCGAGACCCAACCCTAGAGGTATTAAAACACCAACTGGATTATGGTTACATCATTCAAAAAGATATACCAGAAAAATTACGGGCATATGGTCAAGCTATCGTACAGCAATTTGGCATGAAAGAACGGTTCTTCCATATTGAATTCTTTGAAAATGGCGATGACTATCTAGCAGTTGAATACAATAACAGGGTAGCTGGCGGCTATGCAATCGATATGTATAATTTTGCCAATCATGTGGACCTATTCCGTCAATATGCCCGCATTGTAGATGGGCAGTCCTTTGAAAAACCAACACTACCAGCCCGTTATTGTGTAGCCATTACCCACCGCGACCAATATAGTTATGCCCATGACGAGGCAACTTTACGGAGTCATTACGGCGATCGCTTTGTCTTCTCTAAACGCTTGCCGGATGCCTTTGCAGCCTTACAAGGCAATCAATTCTACGGCATTTTAGCAGATACCGAAGATGAAATTGAAGAGATTTTCGCCTTCGTCCACCAGCATCAAGAAAATTAGTGCCTTACTACACCGAACCATTTTACCTAAATTGGAGGAAAGCCCATGAATGCAGAATTCTTACACCATTATTCAGGTCACTTAAATCAAGAAATGTATTTAAATCGTTATGGTCACGCAGGTATTCCGGTAGTCGTATTCCCATCATCCGGCGGGTCAAAAGATGAATTTGCGGACTTCGGAATGATTGAAGCAGCCCAATACTTTATTGCAGAAGGGAAAGTTCAATTCTTTACTTTATCTTCCCATGACCAGGAATCTTGGTTAAACCAAGGTAAATCCCAACATGATCGAGCGCAAGCACATATGGCCTACGAACGTTATGTGATTGATGAAGCCATTCCCTTTATCAAACACTATACTGGTTGGTTTGATCCAATGATGACGACTGGCTGTTCGATGGGTGCCTACCACGCCTTGAACTTCCAATTAAAACATCCAGATGTCTTTAATAAAACAATCGCCTTATCAGGCGTATATGACGCCCGTTACTTTGGAGGTGACTTTGGCGATGACCTAGCCGTTTACTATAATTCACCAGCTGACTACATTTGGACCTTGAACGATTCCTGGTTTATCGACCGCTTACGTCAGGCAGATATCATCGTATGTACCGGCTTAGGCGACTGGGAAGCAGATGGGTTACCAGGTTACTACAAACTACGTGAAGCTTTTGAAAATAAAGGCATTTCAGCTTGGTTTGCCGAATGGGGGCCCGATGTATCTCATGATTGGATCTGGTGGCGCCAGCAACTCCCATATTTCCTAGGTCACATGGTGTAGAACATTTTAGATACTTTTTGGAAAAGGGGTTTGCATTTGACTATGTAGCCCCTTTTTTTCATAGCAGCTGCAATTTTGCTGGCGAATCTTTGCGTTAATCCAAAGGGTCACGTCTAGGTAGTAGGTCCTCCTTATGGTAAAATATAGACAAATTTTAAAACGTGAGGTGACAAGTCTATGCGTGTCATAGCTGGAAAATTTGGGAAACATCGTTTAAAGGCTGTTCCAGGGGACAATACTCGGCCGACAACGGATAAAATCAAGGAATCCTTATTCAATATTATTGGGCCATATTTTGATGAAGATACGCGGGTATTGGATTTTTATGCAGGATCAGGTGCTTTGGGCATTGAAGCTATTTCTAGAGGGGCAGCTGTTGTTTATGGCTTTGAAAAGAACCGACAAGCACAAGCGACGATCAAAGAAAACATTGCAGCAGTGCGTATCGAAGACCAGTATGTCTTAAAAGCGGGTGACAACCGTAAAGTCATTCAACAATTACGTCAAACAGATAAAGACCTACAATTTGACTTAGTTTTCTTAGACCCGCCATACAAAGGGCAACAATTAGAAGACGTGATTAATAGCTTCATCAAGGATAATTGGTTAGCGGCAGATGCCCGCCTAATCTGTGAACTGGACAAAAGAGATACTTTACCGGAAGCATTTGGCCCACTGAAATGCATCAAGGATGTCACTTATGGCATCACGAGAATCTTGGTTTACCGAATGGAGGAAAATTAAATGTCAACAAAGGGAAGAGCCCTGTACGCAGGATCATTTGACCCCCTAACTATGGGGCATGTGGATATGATTGAACGGGCAGCTAAAATGTTTGACTATGTTTATGTAGCTGTTGCAACAAATATCAGTAAAACCGCCTTATTTACGGGTGAAGAAAAGCTCGCACTAGCAAAAGAAGCGACCAAACATTTAGACAATGTTGAAGTCCTTTACTTAAAATCTGGTTTGACCGTTAATTTTGCGAGAGAATTAGACTGTGGCATTTTGATTCGTGGCTTGCGGAACGCGAGTGATTTTGAACAAGAAACCAATATTGCCTT
Organism: Aerococcaceae bacterium 50-4; assembly: GCA_041223225.1. Taxonomy (GTDB): domain Bacteria; phylum Bacillota; class Bacilli; order Lactobacillales; family Aerococcaceae; genus Aerococcus. Next base: position 115,933 of record JBCLPQ010000006.1, on the reverse strand, counting down.
GATGAATAAACACCAGGCACCAGATATTGAAACAGTTTTACTGCTTTCAAGTGAGAAGTATCGCTTTGTTTCAAGTTCAATTATTAAGGAAGTAGCCAAGTTTAACGGGGACGTTTCAGGTGTGGTACCGCCAAATGTCAACGAAGCAATTAAAGCTAAATACGCGGAATTGAATAAGTAAGTGGCTGTTACCTTTTGTTAAACAATTCGACGCATTTCACCTATTTTGTCGTATAAAATAGGTGAGGTGATAAGGATGACACAGTTTAGGACTTGGATAAAACAATTACAAGCAGATATAAAAGAAAAGAATATCCAACAAGTGTGGTTTCTGTACAGGCCTTACTTGCTGGGTATTTTTGTCGTCGTTTTAACCTTGTTAGGGATTGCTGGATTTGGGGTCAGCCAAATCATGACTAGTAACCAAGTCGATTCTGATCAATTAGTGCTAGCAAGTGAAGAGGAGTTAGAATCAGACAATCTTACACCAGATCAATCTCAAGCAGTGGAAGAGAATGGTGTAAGTGAGTTTTCAGCGAATCAGGTGGATGCAACTAGTAATGAGATAGATAAAAATGCAGCAAGTGATAGGTCATCCACAGCGGAAACTTGGTATGTAGATATTAAAGGGGCAGTGAAGGTCCCACAAGTTGTCCCCGTTGAGTCCGGTATGCGGGTTCATGATGCCATAGAGATGGTGGGTGGGGTGACCGAGGAAGCAGATAAAGGTCAAGTGAACTTAGCCCAATTACTGTCTGATCAAATGGTTATTTACGTACCCAAAAAGGGGGAGACGGTTGATTCGGCGACTGAAGCCTTAGTAGCTGATGCTCAAGTTTCGGAAATAGGTGACAAGAGTAAATTAGAAGCTGAAAATGATTTAGTAAATATCAATACAGCAGATGCGACTGACTTGCAAACCCTATCTGGTATAGGAGAAAAACGGGCTACAGATATTATGAACTACCGAGAAGCAAATGGTCCCTTTAAAACAATAGATGACCTAGACCAAGTTTCAGGTATTGGTGAAAAAACAATGGAGAAGTTACGGCCCTTAATCACGGTAGATTAAGATGCAGTATAAGGTGCAGTATAAGGTACTTTTTCATAGTGTGGGACTACTGTTGTTAGCAGTTTTAATGCTGATAAATAGTCCATTTGCTTGGATTCTCTATGGTTTATTTATTCTTCGTGTCCTTAGTTTGAAAGAAGGCAGATTTTTCTGTCAATTGCTGGTTATTCACGGTCTAGTGGCGGGGTATTTTCTATTTCTGGAGTCCAATCGTCACAGTGTATTATCTGGAACCGAAACTGAATTCACCATGGAGGTAGCGATTACTGATGTCAAGGTTGAGGGCAACTTGTTGGCCTTTCAGGCACAAACAAGCATAGACGGGCAAACAGAGAAAGTACAAGTTTTCTATACCCTAAAAGAAGAAGCAGAACAAAAAGATTGGTTAACCACGGACAAGTCTTTTCAAGCAGTGGTATCAGGTGATTTAGAGCAAGCAGATAACAATCAAAATTTCCACCTTTTTAACTACCGAACCTATTTAGAAAGGCAAGATATTTATTGGATAATGTCAGCAGATGTAATTGAAATTAAGGCTGGGTTGAACCATGGCCAATACTGGCTACCCAATAAAAGACAAGCAATCATCAATTGGTTAGGAAAGTTAGCTCATCCAACAATAGCAGCTTATACCTTGTCTCTCTTTTTCAATGAAATGGATGCCTTAGAAGGGGAAGTGCTGGCAGCTTACCAAGCGATTGGACTGATTCATTTATTTTCAATATCGGGCTTCCATGTGCAATACTTTCTGACATTCCTCAAGAAAATATTGCTTCGAATAGGGATGACAGTAGAAACTTTTGATTATGTTGCTGTCATGATACTTCTGGTGTATACCATCCTCCTAGGTTGGCCCTATGGCATGTTTCGGTCCTTTGTTGCCTATACTTATAATCTCATCCAGAAACGACGAGGTCAGCAAACTTCAGCAATAGTAGGTACGTCATGGTCAATGATCTATCTTTTACTTATAGACCCACGGATTATTTTCACCTTATCTTTTCAATTGACTTATGCCTTGTCCTACACCATCCTTTTCACAGGAAAATTTATCCAAGCCAAGTGCAAACATGCTATCCAAGTAGAAGTCTGGCAGAGTTTTATATGTAGTTTAGTAACTATTCCCTTTTTAACCATGACCTATTTTGAATTTTCCTGGGTAGCCCTTATTTTAAATTATGGGTATTCTTGGCTGTTTGCAACCTTTCTTTTTCCAGGCTTGCTACTTATTTTACTCCTTCAATTGATTGGAATGGGAGCCTATTTTATTTGGCTTCAGGCAGGGTTAGCCTATTTAATTCAAGGCATCGAAGGGTTAGCCTTGTTTGCGGAACGATGGACCTGGTTCCAATGGGTGACGGGGAAGCCACAGACTGCAGTTCTGCTTATATTTGTGATGAGTTTATTCATGTATATGGCAAGTTTGTCAAAGACAAAGACAGCAAAAAGTGTACAGGGTATGTTGGTTGTGAGTTTGCTGTTGTTGTATTTAAATCCATATTTACATCGGTATGGTCAGGTAGCTATGTTAGGCGTTGGGCAAGGGGATGCCTTTTTGCTAGAAATGCCTTATCAAAGAAAGGTTTATCTAATTGATTTAGCGGGTAAAATAAATTTTTCCAAGTTCGCTGCAGGTGAAGATCCCACTAAAGCTTGGCAATTACGGAATAGTGAAAGTGTTGCCGAAAGACAAATTATCCCAGCGCTGAAAGCTACAGGAACAAGGGCTATTGATGGGGTATTTTTGACCCACGGAGATTTTGACCATATAGGTTCTTTTGCAGAAGTTGCTAGTGCTTTTTATATTAAACAATTATTCCTACCTATAGGCATGCAGGAGGACAAAGAATCATTAACCACTCTACAAAAAGCTATAGCAGATGGTCGAAATCCTAAAATGACTGTCGTCTGGTTGAAAAGTGGCGACCAAGTGCCCTTAGACCAGGCCACCACTTTGCAGGTATTAGCGCCGGATAAAATTGGTGAAGGAGAGAATGCGGATTCCCTAGTAGTCTATGGTAAAATAGGTCTTCATGACTTTCTATTTACGGGCGACATTGAAGGGCCAGCTGAAGAAGCATTGCCAGAGCTGCCAGTAGATATTTTAAAGGTTGCCCATCATGGATCAGATCACTCTACGCCAAAGACCTTTATCGAAAAGGTGGACCCTAAAATTGCTTGGATTTCAGTCGGTAAGGATAACAGGTACGGGCATCCAGCCAGTCGGGTTTTGGCAGACTTAGAGGGCAACCATACAAAAATTTATCGGACGGACACAATGGGCGCTGTCCACTATATTTATTGGTCTAAATCCGATAAAATAGAAAGTGTGCAATCAAATTAGGAGGTAGGTTATGGAATTACAAAAGGCATTACAGGCACTAAACAATGGGCAAATTGACCCCATATATGTACTACAAGGGCCTGAAACCTACTTAATCAACCGTTTTTTAACGGCAATTGAAGACCAGTATTTACTAGAAGAGGCTAATGCCATGAATTACATGTCTTTTGATATGGAAGAAGATAGTGTGGCAGATGTCATGATGGAAGCCAATACGATCTCGTTTTTCAATGAGCCAAGACTGATATTAATGCGACAGCCAGCGTTTCTAACAGGTTCTCAAAAGAAAAATGCCATTAAGCAAGACGATAAGCCCCTATTAGAATACCTGGATAATCCTGCCGATGATGTGGTCTTAGTGATTGTCGCTGATTATGAATCTTTAGATGGCCGGAAGAAAATTGTGAAACAATTGAAGAAGAAAGCCACTTTTGTGGATACGTCAGTGATGGCTGAACCACAAGTGAAGGACTATATGCAACGGTATGTCGCTTCTGAAGGGGTAGATATGACGCGAGAAGCTATGGCATTGTTCCTGAAACGGACCAACTATCAATTAACCCAATCTATCCGTGAGATGGACAAGTTGATTTTATTTGTTGGAGAGGAAAAAAGGATCACTCAGCGAGATGTAGACATGTTGGTGACACCGTCATTGGATGACAATATCTTCCACCTGACTGACCATATTATGCGCCAAGATTCAGCGGCTGCCTTAAGGTTATACCGCGAATTAATCGCACAAAAAAACCAGCCCATAGCCATCCTTGGTTTGCTGCAATCTAATTTTAGATTGTATACCCAAATCATCCAATTGAAGAAGGCTGGCTACGATCAAGGGTCAATGGCAGAAACTATTGGCGTCCATCCTTACCGGTTGAAGATGGCAGGGCAAACGATCAGTCCCTATTCACCGAATTTATTGATGGTGGGTTATATGCAGTTAGTTGAGTTAGACTTTGATATTAAACAAGGGAAAGTGGACCAAAATCTAGGTATTGAGTGGTTTATCTTAGATTTCTGTTCTGGAAGGGCTGTTTCATAAATAGCCTCTCTAATATAAAAGACAACAAAAAAAGCAGGAAAATGCGTACGTCATTTTTCCTGCTTTTTATTTTGATCGGTTTTGGTAACACCATTTACCAAGGTCGACTATGCTTTTTTAGCTAAGCGAGCTTTTTCACGAGAAGCTTTGTTAGCGTGGATTAATCCTTTGCTAGCAGCTTGATCTAACATTTTAGAAGCGTTACGGAATAATTCGTCTTTGTTGTCTGCGTTTTCTGCAGCAGCTTGTTCAAAACGTTTAACAGCTGTACGTACAGAAGCTAATTTAGCACTATTACGAGCGTTAGCAGTTTCGTTTTGACGAACACGTTTGATTGCTGATTCAATATTTGGCATTAAAAACACCCACTTTCTTGTCAAATTATAAAAGTGAACTTGTCACTAACAGACAATATTATACAGAAATAATCGGGGATAAGTCAAGATAAATTTAAACTGATCAATACAGTTAATGTGATCGTCCATTAGCCAAGTCTAGCTTATATATGAAAAGACTATTTTAGCATATGAAAAGATGATGCTAATAATAAGAGGCAACACTTTGAGTGTTAGGGTTGCCGGCTAAGTCGCGATCCCCCTTTTTCCAATGGCTAAAGTTTCGGCTTTACGGACTAAGGTGGTATAATAGAAGGGTATGTAACAATGTATTTTAAAAGGAAGAGGGTTCATGATGATAGACCAATTCGATTTAGTTTCGGAATATGAACCGAGTGGGGACCAACCGGAAGCCATCAGAAGAATTGTAGAGCAGGTGGAGGCGGGCGATAAGGCGCAAGTCCTACTAGGTGGTACGGGTACTGGGAAGACTTTTACCATGGCGAATGTGATTGCGCAAACCAACCGGCCAACTTTGGTGTTAGCGCATAATAAAACCTTGGCGGGTCAGTTATATGGGGAACTGAAGGAGTTTTTCCCAAATAATGCGGTAGAGTATTTTGTGTCTTACTATGACTACTACCAGCCAGAAGCGTATGTGCCGTCAAGTGATTCCTATATTGAAAAGTCGGCGTCAGTTAATGATGAGATTGATAAGCTACGCCATTCTGCGACGTCTTCAATTCTTGAACGTCGCGATACAATTGTCGTAGCGTCGGTTTCATGTATTTATGGGTTGGTGAATCCGAAAGAGTACCGAGACCATGTGATTTCTGTTCGTCAAGGACAAGAATTATCACGCGATGCTTTTATGCGCCGCTTAGTTGAAAACCAGTATGAAAGAAATGATATCGACTTCCAACGTGGGACTTTCCGCGTTCGCGGTGATATTGTCGATGTATTCTTGTCCTCTCATGACTCGTCATCTATTCGGGTGGAGTTCTTTGGGGACGAGATTGACCGAATCCGTGAAGTGGATGCATTAACGGGTGAAGTACGGTCTGAAGTGGAACATTTTCCTATTTATCCAGCAACTCACTTTGTTGTAGACCATGAGCAAGTGGAAAAATCAGTCAAATCAATTGAAGCTGAGTTAGAAGACCGGTTAAAAGAGTTAAATGATGAAGGGAAGTTGCTTGAAGCCCAACGACTGGAACAACGGACACGTTATGATATCGAAATGCTTCTAGAGATGGGCTATTGTAACGGGATTGAGAACTATTCTCGTCATATGGATGGGCGTCAACCTGGCGAAGCCCCATACACCTTGCTGGACTTCTTCCCGGATGATTACTTACTAATGGTGGATGAGTCGCATATGACTATGCCACAGGTTCGTGGTATGTACAATGGAGATAAGGCTAGGAAACAAGTCTTGATTGACCATGGTTTCCGTTTACCTTCAGCTTTAGATAACCGACCTTTGAAATTGAGCGAGTTTGAAGACCGATTAAACCAGACCCTATATGTTTCAGCAACACCGGCTGACTACGAGGTAGAAAAATCGGGTGAGGATGATATTGTCGAACAAATTATCCGACCAACTGGTTTATTAGATCCAACTGTAGAAGTTCGACCAATTGATGGACAAATTGACGATATCATCAGTGAAATTAATGAGCGGATTGAGAAAGAAGAACGGGTATTTATTACTACCTTAACTAAACGGATGGCAGAAGACTTGACTGACTACCTAGAAGAGGTAGGGATTAAAGTGAAGTATCTCCATTCGGATATCAAGACCTTGGAGCGGACTGAAATTATCCGTGACCTACGTTTAGGTGTCTTTGATGTATTAATTGGGATTAACTTGTTACGTGAGGGAATTGACGTGCCTGAGGTGTCCTTAGTGACGATTTTAGATGCAGATAAGGAAGGATTCTTGCGTAATGAACGGTCACTAATCCAGACTATCGGACGGGCAGCCCGTAATCAAAATGGTCATGTAATCATGTACGCTGATGGTGTGACGGATTCTATGCGTCGTGCTATGGATGAAACGGCCCGTCGTCGTGCGATCCAACAAGCCTACAATAAAGAACATGGAATTGTGCCACAAACCATTAAGAAAGAAATTCGTGATGCGATCCGTATTACCCATGTCAACTCAGAAGAGATGAGTAACTCGCTAACCGAGCAATTGCGTTCACTAAAACGGGATGACCGTGAACAAGCCTTACGTAATGTAGAGTTAGAAATGAAGCAAGCAGCTAAGGACTTGAACTTCGAGAAAGCGGCCGAATTGCGTGATATTATCATGGAATTAAAAGCTGAAATGAAGAAATAGGTGCAACGATAGTCGATGACTTAAATCAGAATATGCGATATAGAGATTGAGTCTTTAAAATTTTGTGAGTAGCTGGTGCTATTATGTAATGATTTAATGTGGTAAAATATACAGGTATAAGCAGAAAAAATAAAAGGTGAAAAGATGAGTATTGAGGAATATCATGGATTTCATGGTACGGATATTTCAAACGCACAGAAAATTATAGGAAAATCTGGACCAAATGTTTCCATTTCTGGATTTTTGAATGGCAATTATAGAAATGAACCTGGGAATTTTGGGTATGGCTTTTATACATTCTTAGGTGATCCTCAACTAGCATTTAAGTTTGCAAAGAAATTTCACGCTGCTGAAAATATACAAGTATGTTCTGTATTTTGCAAAGTTGATGAGAACAACGTGTTAGATTTGAGACATGAAATTCTGAAAAAATAGTTTCTGTCATATGCCCAATCCAATGAAAGGGCAATTGTAAATCACCTTAAAAAATTTGGAAAAACCTCTAATAAACCCGAAGTTTTGACAACAGGAATTGCAGTAGAGCTTTTCATACATGAATTACGGAAACGCAATTATCATGTAAATGTTGTCATGGGGGAAAGTTATACGAAAGAACGATATGGTATCAACTTGACTGTTCCAAATGGTACTGAAATGAGTATACGAAATAAAGATATTATAAAGAGTATAGAACGATATGAGAAGGAGGAACTGTGAAATGCCAATGAAAATACCATATTCTACAGAAGAAGTAGCGACATGGAAGGTTTCACCGGATGATATTTTAGCGGTTATGGATTTATATGGGGTATTAGACCATTCAAAATTATCTTTAAAGGAAGTTCAGGCTACAAGCTTAAGATTTATTGAGGGGGATAATCCGATTCAAACTGATGTACACTATGAGATCGATGTATCAGAAGATTATATTAAAGATGCCAGGGCAGATTTCGAGTACGAAAATAATGTGGGAAATTACATTTATCAACCTGATTTAAAAATAAGTGAGGCAGCCTAATGGTAGCGATTAAATTTGAAAACTATATTGTGAATAATATTGATTATACTCGAAATGACGAGTATGAAAATGAAGAAGGCAATATTGCCATAGATCCCAATTTTTCTGCAAAAATTTATTATGCCAACACTAGAGCAGTAGTTGAAATTAATGTGGAAATTAATAAAAACCAAGATAATGCGCCGTTTGCTCTAGAAGTAACAATTTCAGGCTTCTTTGAATTAGATGATGTTAAATTTGAAAAAAATGATAATATGTCTGAATTTAAACAGATGTTATCATCAAATGCATTAGCCATACTATATCCGTATGTGCGAAATATGGTTAGCGATATAACATTGAAATCTAATGAATTTCCAGCATTAACTTTACCGGTAATGAACTTTGTAAATTTAGTCCAAAAAGAAGGTAAAGTTGAATTTATTGATATGTCTGGTGATATGGAGTGAATTAGTTATTAAAAGGAACTATGTTATCCTTATAAAGTTAGTACAAAATATAAAAAGCAGACACATTGGTTAAAATCAGCGTGTCTGCTTTTACTTTATATGTTATTTTTCTGTCAGCTTAGCTTTTCCAGGTTCTTTTGCCAATTTTGGTTGGCTAGGCACAAATAGTTTGAAGTAACAGATACATAGACCTAGCCAAACGCCACCTAGGGACCAACCAGCAATGACGTCAGATAGATAGTGGACACCCAAATATAACCTTGAGCCACCTAATGCAACCATCATAAAGATGACGAATCCAATTAGGTATGGGGCTAATTTCGGATATTTTTCGCCGTAATAATGCCAGATTAGAAAGGCTAAGCCTCCCCAAACCATCACTGCACCTGCTGAGTGACCAGAGGGGAATGAATAGCCGCCTTGGTCAATTAAATGAGCGATGTAGCTCGGGCGTGGTCGTTGAACGATATTTTTGATGAGGTCAACGACGGGGCCAACACCGACTAGGATAGTGAAAATGGGCCAGACGAAGACTTGCCATCTTCGACTGATGTAATAGAATAAGCCACCAATAATGATAGCGGTGGGGATGATACCTTGAGCATTTCCTAATAGGGTAAAGTTTTGGATAAAATGTGTAAAGATGTCATTACCCCAATGATAGAAGTGTTGGCCGATAACTTGATCTATGCTGGTAAGAAAATGGATATCAATCATTGCAGTTAAACAAATAAATATAAAAGGAATGCCAGCAATAGCTGAAGCTGTTAGGTAGGGTCTAATTGGGTCTTTTTTCATTCAATGCCTCCATGTTGAGATTATACCTTATTGTATATAGCTTCTATAAATTAAGCAAGAGACTAAAGACGGATGATTTTCGCTAGAATTATATTTGCATTCTAAGTTAATGGTGTGTATAATGTCTTATGACCGTTTACTTCGCAAGTTGAATCACCAACGCTTGGCGCAGTTTGCGGCGAATATTATGAAAGAGGTGTTGTCACATGGCAATTTCAAAAGAACGTAAAAACGAATTAATCAAACAATTTGCACGTCACGAAGGAGATACTGGTAGCCCAGAGGTACAAATCGCTATCTTAACTGAAGATATCAACTCTCTTAACGAACATGCACGTTCACACAAAAAAGACCACCATTCTTACCGTGGTTTGATGAAAAAAGTTGGTCACCGTCGTAACTTGTTAGCTTACTTACGTAACAAAGACGTACAACGTTACCGTGAATTAATCAAAGCATTAGGCTTACGTCGTTAATTCTTATAAATATGATCTTAAAGCGGGATACATTTGTGTCTCGCTTTTATTGATTTTTAGCAACTTTTATAGGAAAATAAACTGGTATGAAAATAAAGCGCCAACAGTTGACCACTACTATGCAAATTTGTGAGTATCAAGACTTGAACTTAGAAATTTGTTTAGTAGCAAACTTGTTGGCGGTAAGCGAATAAAGGAGCATGTTAGAACATGGAAGAGAAACAAGTATTTAAAATGAATTGGGCAGGCCGTCCATTATCAATCGAATATGGTCAGGTTGCCAAACAAGCCAATGCAGCTGTATTGGTTCGTTACGGTGATACTGTCGTATTAACTGCCGTTGTAGGGGCAAAAGAAGCAAAACCAGGTCAAGACTTCTTCCCATTACAAGTCAACTATGAAGAAAAAATGTACTCAGTAGGTAAAATTCCTGGGGGCTACATTAAACGTGAAGGCCGTCCGTCTGAACACGCAACTTTAACTGCGCGTTTAATCGACCGTCCAATCCGTCCAATGTTTGACGAAGGCTTTACCAATGAAGTCCAAGTCATCAATACCGTTTTATCAGTAGACCCTGACTGCTCACCAGAAATGGCCGCAATGTTTGGTTCATCAGCAGCTTTAACTATCTCGGATATCCCATTTGATGGCCCAATTGCTGGGGTAAACGTGGGTCGTGTGAACGGTGATTTGATCATTAACCCAACGGTAGAACAACAAGAACAATCTGATCTAGAATTAATTGTTGCCGGTTCTAAAGATGCCATCAACATGGTAGAATCTTCAGCGGCAGAATTATCTGAAACAGACATGCTTGAAGCCTTAATGTTTGGTCACACATCAATCCGTGAATTATGCTACTTCCAAGACGAAATCCGTGAAAAAGTCGGCCAAGAAAAAATGGACGTACAATTAAATACACCGGACAATGTTTTAGTTGCGGAAGTAACTGCCCAATACAACCAACAAATGGTTGACGCTATCCAAACTTTCGACAAGTTGGAACGGGAAGAAAATATTGAAGCAGTTAAAGCAGCCATCATCGACCACTACAGTGAATTATATGCTGACCACGAAGATGGTGAGACATTAATGGACCAAGTGCGTCAAATCGCTAACCAATTAGAATATAAAGAAGTGCGTCGTTTAATCACTGACGATAAAGTACGTCCTGATGGCCGTAAAATTGACGAAATCCGTCCTTTAGATTCAGAAGTTGGTTTATTACCGCGTACGCATGGTTCTGGTTTATTCACACGTGGACAAACTCAAGCCTTGTCAGTAGCGACACTAGCGCCTTTATCTGAAGAACAACGTATTGATGGTTTATCTGGTGATGTAACGCAACGTTTTATGCACCACTATAACTTCCCACAATATTCAGTAGGTTCAACAGGTCGTTACGGTTCACCTGGTCGTCGTGAAATTGGTCACGGTGCTTTAGGTTACCGTGCCTTAAACGAAGTATTGCCAAGTGAAGAAGACTTCCCATACGCTATTCGTTTGGTCGCTGAAGTATTAGAATCTAATGGTTCATCATCACAAGCATCAATCTGTGCGGGTACGCTAGCCTTAATGGATGCAGGTGTGCCAATTAAAGCACCAGTTGCTGGTATCGCCATGGGTCTAATCATGGATGAAGACGAAGAAAACTACACTGTTTTAACTGACATCCAAGGGCTAGAAGACCACTTAGGTGACATGGACTTTAAAGTTGCCGGTACGGAAAATGGGATTACTGCCTTACAAATGGACATTAAGATTAAAGGAATCACAGAACAAATTTTACGTGAAGCCTTAGATCAAGCCCACAAAGCCCGCGTTGAAATCTTAGGTCACTTAGCGACGGCAATTGATGCACCACGTGCAGAATTAAGTCCTTACGCACCGAAGATTGAGCAAATGCAAATCGATCCAGATGACATCAAAGTTGTTATCGGTAAAGGTGGAGACACCATCAACAAGATTATCGATGAAACGGGTGTTAAAATCGATATTGACCAAGATGGTGGCGTAAATATCGCTTCTGACAATGCAGCCATGATCCAACGTGCCAAAGAAATCATTGCTGAATTAACCTTGAAAGTTGAAGCTGGTCAAATTTACGAAGGTACAGTTAAACGTATCGAAAAATTCGGTGCCTTTGTTCAAATTGCCAAAGGTAAAGATGGTTTAGTGCATATTTCTCAACTACAAGAAGAACGTACCAACAATGTTGAAGACGTTGTATCAGTGGGAGACAAAGTCCGCGTGAAAGTAACAGAAATCGACAACCGTGGTCGTATTAACCTGACTATGAAAGGCCTAGACGCTAAATAATATTTAGACATTTTTGAAAAAGGACATCCAGTCTATTAAGCTGGGTGTTCTTTTTATTTTGATTAAAGTGCTCTATTTGATAGTTAACAAAATTCCTTCTAAATAGAACAAAAAGACAATAATTGTATGTAAAAATCGCAAAAATCGACATAACACTCATAGGTTATCGCACGGTAAACGTTGATATACCAGTGTTTGTTTGGACTTGGTCAAAACAATTTAAATAAATACGAAAAATAATCAAAAATAACTATCTATCTAATTTTCGAAACCGTACTATATAGGTGTAACAATTGTTTGTTTTACAAAAAATAAATGAAAAGATGGGAGAATGAGAAATATGAAAAAAACAATTGCCTTAACTTTATTAGGATTAGCATCAGCATTTGCCTTAACAACAACTAGCGCAAAAGCAGAAGAGACACTTCCGAAATCTACACAAACTGAAACTAATTTAACTACTAAAGGTGATGGAATTGACATTACTGTAGGGAATTTAAACTTTACTGAATTTACAATTAATACAGGTAAAGATACTCAACCAGTTTCATCAACAACTGGGCTAGAAATAAATGTTACAGATTTACGTGGAACTCGTGAGGGGTGGCAAGTTTCTGCTCAACATGATGGTTTAACGTATAGTGATGATACCTTGACTGGCGCTACGATTGCCTTACAAGATGGGGGCTTAAGCAATAATATTAGTGAATCAAATGCACCAACATTAAGTCAAAAATTATCGATTGGCGAAGGTGAAGCCTCACCTATTTCTACAGCTATTAAAGAAAATGGTATGGGGACTTGGGACCATAACTGGGGTGCGGGGAATGTTATTTTAAATATTCCAGCTAAAGAAGCACGTGATATGTATGAAGGTCAATATTCAACAACTATCACTTGGACTTTAGCTTCAGTTCCTGTTGCTGAATAATCAAATCAATCATCATTTATTGCCCACCATCTTGTGTTGGTGGGTACTTTTGTTTTAAGGAATGGAGTTAACATGAATTACAAAAATAAAATTCACTTTTGCTTGGCTGTTTTAAGTATTTTGGCATTTTTCTTTATTATTCAACCAGTTCAGGCAACAGAAAACGAAGCGATTGGCTATTCAGTAGCCCCGGTTATCCCCGATAATCAATTAGGCGATACATCTTCTTATTTTGATCTGCGGGTTGAACCGAATCAAGAACAGACAATTCAAGTGGCATTATCAAATGAGTCAACAGAAGACAAGACTGTTTCTGCTCAGTTAGCCAATGCGACAACAAACGTCAATGGATTGATTGTTTACGAAGCAGACACAAATGACAATATCGACCCGTCTTTAACAGCACCACTTACGGAATGGACAGCTCTATCTTCCAATGAGATCACCATTCCAGCGGGACAATCAACCACGCTAGACATTACAATGAATGTCCCAGAAGAAGGTTTTGACGGTGTTAAGTTAGGCGGTCTGATTTTCCAAGAAGTCAAGGATGAGGAAACTGGAGAGGCGTCAGGTGAACAGGGTGTAGCAGTCCAAAACGCCTATACCTACATCATTGCCTTACAAGTTTCTGAAAATGACAATGAAGTTCCTGTTGATTTCACAATCGGAGATGTTTCACCTGAATTATCAAACGGTGCCAGAACAGTCGTTGCGCAGATTCAACACCCACAAGCACGCTTAACTGGTGGCGTTTCTATCCAAGCCGATATTTATGGGCAAAATGACGAGAATCCGATTGCTAGCAAGACCATGGAAGATGTTGCTTTCGCGCCCAATTCAACGATGCCTTTTACTGTTGAATGGGATCAAGAATTAAAAGCAGGCGACTATCGTTTAGATATTGCTATTTCTCGAAATGACCAAGAATGGACTTTCCAAGAAAACTTTACAATAGAAGCTGAAGAAGAGGAAGCTATCAATGAATCAGCGGTGACAGAAGTTGCGGACGACCCACAAGCAATCCCTACTTGGGTAACTGTTGCCGGTATCATTATTGTGATCATTGTGGTTGCATTAGTTACTTATATCATTCACTTACGTCGCAAAATGAATTAACATATTCAATCTAGCAGGTGGTTTCAATTTTGAAATCATCTGTTTTTTATTTTCAGCTGATAAAATCACAGCAACTTACAATTCTCTCATTTTAATTTCATAAAATTATCATTTTCATTGAGAAAAGGCCAAAGCTTTGATAAAATGAAACAGCGAATACGATTAAATCGAATATATGATAAAAGGATGAAGCAATATGGTAAAAGAGTATAATGTAGCAATTGTCGGTGCAACAGGTGCCGTTGGTGAACAACTACGCAACTTGCTAGCAAATGTGAAATTCCCAGTAAAAAATGTAAAATTATTAGCGTCAGCACGGTCAGCAGGTAAAGAATTACCAGTGGGCGATCAAAACTATGTGGTTGAAGAGTTAACAAAAGATGCTTTTGAAGGTGTGGATATTGCCTTTTTCTCAGCGGGCGGCGATCGTACTGTTGAATTTAGCCAAGCAGCTATTGATGCAGGTGCTATCGTGATCGATAATACATCGGCCTTCCGTATGGATGAAAATACACCCTTAGTCGTGCCAGAAGTGAACCCACAAGCATTGAAAGACCATAATGGCTTGATTGCCAACCCAAACTGTTCAACAATCCAAATGGTTGTTGCCTTAAACCCAATTCGTGATGCTTTCGGTTTAGACCGTGTCATCGTGTCTACTTACCAAGCTGTTTCAGGTGCTGGGGCATTTGCTATCGAAGAGATGCGCCAACAGTACCGGGATATTGAAGCCGGAAATGACATTCAAGAACCAGGTATTTTACCGGTAGGTGGCGACGAAAAACATTATCAAATGGCTTATAATGTCCTGCCACAAATCGATAAGTTCCAAGACAACCACTATACTTTTGAAGAAATGAAAATGACTAACGAAACGAAGAAAATCCTAGGCGATGACTCTATCGGGGTTTCTGCGACATGTGTTCGTGTGCCAGTGGTTTACGGGCATTCAGAATCTGTATACTTTGAAGTAGACAAAGATGACGTCACAATTGAAGATATTCAAAATATCTTACGTGACGCGCCTGGAGTCGTTTTAGAAGACGATATCAACCAACAACTTTACCCTCAAGCAGTAAATGCTGAGAAGAAAGCTGAAACATTTGTTGGCCGTATCCGTAAAGACTTAGACTTCCCACGTGGTTTCCATATGTGGGTTGTTTCTGACAATTTATGGAAGGGTGCAGCCTTGAATTCTATTCAAATTGCAGAACAAATGGTAGCTGATAAATTAATCTAGTTTATGTTATACTTAAGCTAGCGATGTGCGGGCAATATGGCGTAGCGTCATTGCACCGCACTTTTTTTTGAGTGAAAAATATATCCAGCAGAACTAACAGTTTGCGTTCTATTGGATACAGGATGCACTAACTTTTTAGCGTGCAGCCAGACTTAATGAAAATAAAAACAACATATTAGGAGGCAATAACATGAGTGATATTAATATCATCGCTCTGGGTGGTGTCCGTGAAAACGGTAAAAACATGTACCTAGTCGAAGTTGACGAAGCAATTTACGTCTTAGACTGCGGACTTGTATACCCACCAGATGAATTATTAGGAATCGACATGATGATTCCAGATTTTACATATTTAAAAGAAAACCAAGACCGCGTAGCAGGGGTATTCTTAACCCACGGTCATGCGGATGCAATCGGTGCGTTACCATATCTATTGAAAGATATCCAAGTACCCGTATTTGGTACAGAATTAACCATCGAATTAGCCAAAATTCAAACGAAAAAAATTGGTTTGAAGAATTATCAAGACTTCCATGTTATTACAGAAGACAATGAAATCGACTTTGGTAATGTCGTGATTAAATTCTTCAAAACTACCCACTCTGTACCAGAATCTGTAGGGATTGAAGTATCAACGCCGGAAGGTTCAATTGTTTATACAGGGGACTTTAAGTTTGATATGACTGTATCAGATTCATATAAAACAGACTTCTCTCGTATTGTTGAAATCGGTCGTGATGGCGTCTTCGCCTTACTATCAGATTCAAATGCGGCAGAAAACATGAAACCTAATGCATCTGAAATTGAAATCGAGCAAGGCTTGCTAAAAGAAGTGCGTAATGCTAAAGGCCGTGTAATTGTTGCAGCAGTTGCTTCAAACTTAATGCGCATCCAACAAGTACTAGACGTAGCCAGCAAACTTGGCCGTCGTGTCTTCTTAGATGATAGTGAATTAGAAGCGATTATTGACGCAGCCATTCGTTTAGGCAAATTATCGATTCCTTCAAAAGACTTGATCACTAACTTAAAAGACCTAGGTCGTTTTGAAGACCACGAAATCATTTTCCTAGAGACTGGAAAATCTGGTGAACCTTTAACAACTTTACAAAAAATGGCATCTAGCCGTCACACAACTGTATCAATTAAGGACGGAGACAAGGTCATCATTGTGACAACGCCGTCTTACGATATGGAAAAAATTGTGGCTGAAACCAAAAACGATGTCTACCGTGCTGGTGGTGAAGTGGTTGAATTGGCTCAAGCTTATGCGTCAAGTGGGCATGCAAGTCCAAAAGACTTACAATTAATGATCAGCTTGTTGAAACCGAAATATGTTGTGCCAATCTCAGGTGAATACCGTCTAATGTCGGCACATAAAGACTTGGCAACAGAAGTAGGTATTCCAGAAGAGAATGTCTTCTTATTAGACAAGGGAGATATCCTAACTTACAAAGACGGCGACATCCATATCGGTGGTACAGTGCCAGCGTCTAACGTATTGATCGACGGTTCTGGTGTTGGGGATATCGGTAATATCGTCCTTCGTGACCGTCGTATCTTATCTGAGGATGGTATTTTCTTAGTTGTCTTAACGATTTCGCGTCGCTTAGGGAAAATCTTATCAGGTCCAGAAATTATTTCTCGCGGTTTCATCTATATGAAAGCATCTGAAACGCTATTAGATGAATCTAAAGAAGTAGTGGTTGAAGTCACTGAAGAAAACCTTAAAGACAAAAACTTTGAATGGTCTAAATTAAAAGGTGATATCCGTGATGCACTAAGTAAGAAATTATATAGTGAAACACAACGTCGCCCAATGATTTTACCTGTCATTATGGAAGCTTCAAACTACCATCCTGATAAAAAAGGTAAGCGAAAAGATAAGCAAAAATAAGGAGGTCCGGTATGAACGCGTCACAAAAACTAGTCGTCTGGGTTGAGGGCTTATTATTTGTCATCTTGGCTTTACTCATTGAAAGTATCTTTCCAGAAACCATTACATCCTACAACGTTACCGTAGCGATTTCATTAACCTTGTTGGTCTTTTATGCCTTTAGACGTGGATCAACAGCTGGTTTTATCGCAGGCGCTGTACTTGGTGCAGCAGTAGGGTATTTACAAGTTGAGAATGTCCAAGCAGAGTGGATGGTGCTGGTAGCCAGTGCAATCCAAGCAGCCATGGTTGGTCTATCCGGTAAATTTGCACGAAACTTGCAGCGGACATTATTTAACCGCCGGATGTCGAGTGTTTACTTGAACCTGATTACAGGCACAATCATGACGTATGCCGCATTCTTTATCTTGAAATTTGTCTTTAACCAATATGTACTCAATGTTGGGCAAGTCGCTGACGGTACCTATGCAATGAGTATGTTATGGTCATTCTTAGCCAACTTAGCCTTGGCATTAATCATCTTGATTATCATTTTAAACATTTCATCGAAATATTGGATTCCAAAGAATACACCATATATTTCACGAAAAGAACGTTCGCGCTTATTAAATGATTAAGGTGACCTAGCAAAAACCTATAGGTAAAGACGTTACAATAAATAGCTAACAGAGCAAACAACTCGTCCTTGAAATTTTCAATCGACCATCTTGTTTGCTCTTTTACTTTGATAAAAGGGGAAAATATGGGCTTATATATTTTTTATGGCATTTTAATATTATTTGTTTTAAATACAATTGCAGCGATCATTACGGTATTGAAACAACAACGCCCGGTGGCCACGATATGGGCTTGGTTACTGGTGCTTATTTTGCTACCAGGAATCGGTTTTATCATTTATTACTTTGTGGGACGGAAAATTTCTGACCAAAATATCTTTAGGATTCGTAACCAAGAAGTCTATGGATTAAATGGCTTAAAAGAAAAATACCTAAAGGAAAATGGTAAACAAAAAAACGTCAACCACTATCCACTAGATATCCAAAAAATGATGCGGCTGCTATTCAAAAGTGACTATTCAATCTTGACTGACAATAATCAAGTCGAAATATTTATTGATGGTCAAGAAAAAATGGATAGATTAGTTGAAGACATTTATGCAGCTAAAGATTCAGTCCATGTGCAATACTACATCTTTACGGATGATGAAGTGGGCATGCGGGTCGTAGATGCCTTAATTGACCGAGCAGAAGCCGGATTAGAAGTAAAGTTGATGGCGGATGCTGTGGGTAGTCGACTTTTAAGTAAGAAATCCGTTAAACGGATGGAAGCAGCGGGCGTGCAATTTGAGAGCTTCTTCTCAAAAAGTCCATTTTTTATCTTTAACTTCCGTTTAAACTGGCGAAACCACCGTAAAATCGTGGTCATAGATGGTCTAGTTGGTTATGTCGGTGGCTTTAATGTCGCTAAAGAGTATATCGGAAAAGGGCCGTTAGGTTATTGGCGCGATACTCATTTTCGCCTAACTGGAGATGCGGTGAAGACATTACAAAGTCGGTTTATGGTAGACTGGTTTGCTTCTAAAAAAGCCAAGCCAAGTGACTTTGACCACGAATACTTCCCAGATCCACAAGTTACTGGGGAAACGGCCATGCAGATTGTCTCATCAGGACCGGATGAAGAATCTGACCAAATTAAAATGGGTTATCTTCAGATGATTAATATTGCTGAAGAATATATTTATATTCAAACGCCTTATTTTATTCCGGATGAAGCCGTATTTGAGGCAGTTGAAATGGCTGCCTTATCAGGGGTAGAAGTCCATATCATGATTCCATTTAAACCAGACCATCCATTAGTTTACCGAGCAACAGAATACTACGTGAAGTCGCTGCTGCCTGCAGGCGTTCATATACATAAATATCGCGAAGATGGTTTTCTACACGCAAAGACGGTATGTGTTGACGGCAATATAGCCAGTGTAGGTACTGCCAATTTCGATATTCGAAGTTTTGCCTTAAACTTCGAAATCAATGCCTTTGTATATGATAAGAAGGTTGTCGCACAATTAGAAGAAATCTTCAAAAAAGACTTGGCAGATTCAACAAAAGTAGGACTAGACCATTTTGAAAATCAAACAAAATGGAAAAAATTCCGACAAGGGTTCTCTAGACTGTTCTCACCGGTATTGTAACAATAATTGGTGCGACACAAACTGTTTATAAGTAAAGTCAACAAAAAGTGATCCAATAAAAATATTACTAATGCAAAAACCAGCTAGTCATCTAGCTGGTTTTTAGGTCTATATATCATAATGACAATTGGGATTTAATCCATGTATACTGAACGAACAGCCATGATTTCATCTACTTTGATGATGCGCATCACGTCATTATCAACATCTTCAAATAGGACAATATCTTTATCCGTATACTTTGAACGGAAAATCCCGAATAAAACGTCTTTTGTGTTTAAAGAACCGATTTGACGAGTGACCGTGATATAAATAGGTTCATTTAATTCATTAGAGTAGTTGATTTGTTTAATAATATCTTTCATAGGCATAATCGTTGTTAATACGTTACGATCCTTTTTCGCTTTACGTTCGTCACTATCGAAAGAAAGGATATTTGATTGGCTTGTTTGTTCTACTTCAAGCAACATTGGATCAACTGGAATAAATAAACTACGGATTGATTGATAAGATAATGGGTTTTGCATGATAAGCCTCCTTATAAAAACAGTGGGTAAAAACGATGGGTACGTATTAAGGTGAATCGAATTAGCAAACATCTGTTCGCCTTTACAATTTATATTATAGAGAACGTCCGTTCGGTTTGCAAGTCTTTTTTCGAACATCTGTTCATTTTTTACTAAGCAGGCTGATTATGGTATGATTCTAATTGAAAATTAATGGGAACATTAAAGAAAAACTTCAGGTCTTTGAGAAAAATAGTTAAATTTGTGGTACTATTAATGCTATATAAAAATGTGAAGGGTGAAAGGTGTTCTATGAAATCGAAAGGACTATTAGTTGTATTATCCGGCCCCTCTGGAGTGGGCAAAGGAACAGTGCGTCAAGCGCTGTTTGAGACTGATTCAAATCATGATCAATTTTATTACTCAGTTTCTGCAACAACCCGACAACCACGTCCGGGTGAAGAAGATGGGAAAGACTACTTCTTTGTCTCGCGTGAACAATTTGAAGGTATGATTGAAGAAGAACGTTTGTTAGAGTATGCTGAGTATGTAGGCAACTACTATGGAACACCCCTTCAATACGTTGAAGAAATGACTGACCAAGGTAAAGACGTGTTCCTTGAAATAGAGGTTCAAGGTGCATTACAAGTAAAACGACGTATGCCAGATGGTGTATTCATTTTCCTTGCGCCACCGACTATGCATGAGTTAGAATCAAGAATAGTCAATCGGGGTACAGACGCACCCGAAGTCATTGAAAAGAGAATGCGTCAAGCGCGTGAAGAGTTACAGTTGGTTACCCAATATGATTACGTAGTTGAGAATGACAATGTCAACTCTGCAGTTGAACGTATTCAAACGATTATTAATGCGGAACATTTAAAAACAGACCGCTTTATCGACGATATTGTAGAAAATTACTTAAAGGAAGGCGACGAATAATAATGATTATCTATCCATCAATTGACAAATTATTAGACCGTATCGATTCAAAATACTCACTAGTATCTATTGCAGCAAAACGTGCAACAGAATTACAAGTAGAGAAAAACCCAATGTTAAATGAATACCAATCACCTAAATATGTTGGACAAGCTTTAGAAGAAATCGCTTCTAATGACCTAGTGATTGACCCAGATTCACTATCACAAAACTAATCATCGTTTTAAAATAGAAACGATATCAAGCCAAGTAGCTTTTTGTTGCTTGGTTTTTTTGGTCATTAAATCTTTTGCTGTCTAGTCTAATTCATCTTTAAAAGTTTGTTACCTTGTGTATGATGGTGCAACTTGAGAAATAACTTTGGTAACTAAAAAGCAAGGCTGGAGACGACCTAGCATGCCGTAGCAGTGAAAAGGATTTCTGACCCATATCAGACTGTTAGGGATTTATCCCATACAGAATGAATCGACAGAAAAACCCTTAGACATTTATGACTAAGGGTGGTCCACTGCAAGTTGAGCTCTTCAGGGCAGACAAATGTCCACTTCAAAATAGTTTGTATCACACTAAGCGTGTCACGGCGCTATTTCTCCAGTGTCCTTTGTCTGTACGCCCTGTATCACATCCTATATTAAGGCAATGATAGGGCAAACGTAAGCCGAAGGTTTGATTGTTACAATATTTTATCTTTCTGAAACTAATCTACCTTGAACATAGACTTGTTGGATGTTGGCTTGGTTTGCCAGGTAAAGAATTTTTTCAAAGGTTTGGTCTAGGTCCACAAAGACACCAAATCCTTGAATACGATTATCTTTGGCTTTGGTATCAATCACTTGGAAGTCAGCAGCGTATCCTTCTTTGATTAGGCCAATCGGCAAATCAAGGGCTTCACCGCCTCCTAGTGTTGCCAGTGAGAAGGCTTCAACAATAGAAATTCTTGAATCTGGTACACCACGTTCAGCTTGCGGGATGCCTGTATCCACGCCTTCTTCTAGTTGGCGCGAACTCATGACAGCTTGTTTAATCCCGTCGTATAAAGAAGGAGAAAAGCCACCGGAAATATCAGTACCAAGCCCAACTTGCACATCTAATTCTTTTAGGTGTTTAATCGGAATAATAGAGTTAGCAAAATAAACATTTGAAACAGGGCAGTGGGCTACAGCTGTTTGGTTTTCTACAAAAATCGCAGCATCAGCGTCATTGATAAAATTTGAATGCGCCATGACAGATTTTTTTCCGAATAAGCCAAAATCTCTGAGGGCTTCTGTATCAGTCTTGCCAAAACGTTCATAAGTAAAATCATGTTCCCATTGGCCTTCACTACAGTGTGTATGTACATGGGTATCATATTTTTGCGCTAAAGCTCCTAAACCAGCCAATGCCTCATCCGTACAAGAAGGAGCAAAACGAGGCATGACAACAGGGTAGACCCCTTGGACAACATCCTCTCCGAAGGCTCTCACTTCTTGGATAAATTCTTCGGTTTCCTGCAAGGCTATCTCAGTTGATGCATCACGGTAGTAGTCAGGATTGCCATGCGGATCATCCATGACAACTTTTCCTACTAAAGCGCGTTGCCCTTTATCAGCAGCAATTTTGACTAATTCAAAAGAAGATGCCTTGTGAATTGTTCCAAAGTATAAAGCGGTTGTAGTACCACGTGCTAGTAAGGTTTCTACTAAATCCGTGTAAACTTCTTTAGCGAATTCAAGGTCCGCATATTTCGCTTCTAATGGAAAAGTATGTTCATTCAACCAAACGTCCAATGGAGCATCTAAAGCAATACCTGCTTGGGGCCATTGGGGGGCGTGAATATGGGTATCAATAAAACCTGGTAGTAAATATTGACCCTCTTCAAGACGAATGAGTGTACCTCTTTCCTCGAATAGGTCAATAAGTGGTTGGTAGTCACCGTCTTCTGCGGGCACAATCCGGTCGATAACACCATCTTGGTTGATGGTAATGAGTGCTTGTTCTTGATATTCAAGTTGTCCGTGTTTAGGTGTGTGAAAATATGTGGCTAAAATGGCCTTTTCTAATTCAATCATTTTTTGCTCCCTTTTAATATGTATTATTCTCTCAATCACAGTTTAAGCTAAATTGACGAACAAGTAAATGCAAACTGAATAAATAGTTCGTTTTTAAAATGTGAATGATGATTTATGTTTAGGTGGATATATTTTTTAACCCTTTAAAGCGAACGAAATTCGAATGGAGATCCAGTAACATATGGATGTAACCTATTAATGTTAAAATTCCCCAAATTGCTATACAATAGATAAATGATGAACACGATGAAGGAGGCGACTGGAATGGTAGCGGCAAAAGTAGTAGAAGTAATTGTGGACGTTCCCACCATGCAGACGGACCGACCTTTCGAATATCAAATCCCAGAAGAAATGATGGCGATCATTCAGCCAGGCATGCGGGTCCAAGTCCCATTTGGTAGCCGAAATCTCCTTGGCTATGTGATTTCACCAGCAAAAGAACAGCCTGATTTTGACGGTGAGCTCAAGCCTATTACCGCGCTTTTGGATGATGAGCCCGTATTAAATGCGGAAATGTTACAGCTAGGTAAAGACATGGCCAAACAGAACTTCTGCTTTTTAGTCGAAGCCTACCACACCATGCTGCCTAACTTACTAAAAGTCAATTACGAGAAATTCTTTATCCCAAGGCCGGAAATTGCCTACCTAGACCACCAGCATTACTTCGATGACCTCAGCGAAATCGCTTGGTCTGATGCGGAAAAAAGAGGAATTCTCGCCGACTTGATCACCCTTAAAAATAAGGGGCATTTGACCGTTGACTACCGGGTAGAAGACCGGAAACGGTATAAAACCGAACAATGGGTGCAACCATTGATGGATTTTGACCAACTGGAGGAAGAAGCCACCAGCATCCGAAAAACGGCTAAGAAACAAATTGCCTTGGTAGAAGTGTTAATGGAGTTGGACGGAAAAAAAGCACCCGCAAAATACTTTAGAGATGAATTTGACATCCACTCAGCTACCCTAAAAGCAGGGGCTGAAAAGGGTTGGTTGAAACTCTTTGACCAACAAGTCAACCGTGACCCATATGCGGACATCGCTATTGAAAAATCAGAGAAATTGCCATTACAAGCCCAACAACAAGCAGCTTTCGATGCTGTCAAGAATGCCATGGATAATCATCAAGACCGAGTATTTCTATTACAAGGAGTCACTGGGTCAGGAAAGACTGAAGTTTACTTACAATTGATTCAAGAGGCCTTAGATAAAGGGAAAGAAGCCATTTTACTTGTACCAGAAATTTCCCTGACACCGCAAATGGTCAACCGACTAAAGAGTCGTTTTGGCAACCAAGTTGCTGTCTTACATAGCCAGTTGTCAACGGGGGAACATTTTGATGAATGGCGAAAATTGAAATACGGACAATCTAAAATTGCGGTGGGGGCTAGGTCATCTATTTTTGCACCCTTAGATAATATCGGACTAATTATTTTAGATGAAGAACATGAATCCACCTATAAACAATCGGATAACCCGCGTTACCACGCCAGGGAAGTCGCTAAATGGCGGGCATCTTACCACCAAGCACCAGTTATTCTGGGTTCAGCGACACCTAGTCTTGAATCAAGAGCAAGGGCGCAAAATGGGGTTTACCAACTGTTAGAAATGCCAGAAAGGTCCAATCAAAAACCTTTACCGCCAGTTGACATTATTGATATGCGCGAAGAGTTTAAGCATAAAAACTACTATCAATTCTCGCGTCAATTACGGGACCAAATGCAGGCTACTATGGACCGAGGGGAACAAGTTGCCCTTATGCTAAACCGGCGGGGATTTGCCAATTTCATGCAATGCCGGGACTGTGGTTATACCTTCCAGTGTCCAAATTGTGATGTGTCATTGACTTACCACTATCATGACAAGCAATTACAATGTCATTATTGTGGCTACAATGAAGCTAGACCACAGCGGTGTCCGCATTGTGGTCAAACCCATCTACGGGAATTTGGAACGGGTACAGAAAAAGTGGAACAAGAAATTAATGAATTATTCCCCAATAAAACAGTAGCCCGGATGGATATGGATACCACTCGTCGTAAGGGAAGTCATGAACGGATACTGAAACAAATTGCGGATAAAAAAGCGGATATTCTCCTTGGAACGCAAATGATTGCTAAGGGGCTGGACTTTCCCAATATCACCCTAGTAGGCATTATCAATGCTGACACTACTCTCTATCTCCCTGATTTTAGGGCAGCTGAGCGGACTTTCCAGCTCTTGACCCAGATGTCAGGTAGGGCAGGTCGAGGTGACTTAGACGGACAAGTCTTGATTCAAACTTATAATCCTGACCACTATGCTTTAACCTTGGCTAAAGATCATGATTATAATCAATTTTATCTGACCGAAATGCAGTACCGAAAACTCAATCAGTATTCGCCCTATTACTTTACTGTCCGTTTTACCATTTCTAATTTTGACGACCATACCACCCAAGCAACAGCAGCTAAAGTGGCGGCTATATTACACAAGGCCAATATTCAAGGGACCAAGGTCATAGGACCCGCCCAGTCGACTATTTCAAGAATCAACAACCAATACTATTACCAACTCTTATACCAACACAGGGGCAGCCAGGCCATTCAAGCCGTTTTACAAGAAATTCAAGACAGAGCCCAAGAATGGTCCAAGGATAAAATTTACGTATCCATTGATGTAGACCCACAAACCTTTATGTAAAAATGGAAGGGAAAATCAAGCTGGCTAGACCCTTGATTCAGGAAAATCTGAAATTGAAATAATGGTATAATACAAGATGAAGAAAACACAGGATTTATTAAAAGGAGATACATTTGAAACGAATCGTATTTATGGGGACACCCGCATTTTCAGTGAATATATTAGAAGCATTAGTGAAACAAAGTGACGAATATGAGGTGGTTGCTGTTGTAACTCAACCCGACCGTCCAGTAGGGCGCAAACGCAAATTAACACCGTCACCGGTAAAAGAAGCAGCACTTAAACACGATATTCCGGTCTTCCAACCAGAAAAAATTGGCCGTGACCAAGAAGTCAAAGACCTATTAGTGGATGACATCGATTTAATCGTGACCGCAGCCTTTGGTCAATTCTTACCAACCAGCATTTTAGAAGCGCCAAAAGATGGGGCCGTAAACGTACACGCTTCATTACTACCAAAATACCGGGGTGGAGCACCAGTGCATTATGCGATTTGGAACGGGGACAAAGAAACGGGCGTGACTATCATGCGGATGGTGAAAAAAATGGATGCAGGGGATATCTTAACCCAAGTTGTCGTTCCAATTGAAAATGACGATACCGTAGCAACCATGTTCGACAAGTTATCAGTAGCCGGAACAGATTTATTAATGGACACTTTACCGAAATTATTTGCTGGCGAAATTACACCGCAAGCCCAAGTTGAGGAAGAGGCAACATTTTCCCCAAATATCACTAGTCAACAAGAACAAATCGATTGGCACCAAGAAGCCAGTCAAATTAACAATCAGGTTCGGGCCTTCAATGCTTGGCCAGTAGCCCATACCAAAGTTGACGGCCAACGGTGGAAAATTTGGCAAGCCACAGCGGTGGAAGGAGAAACTACGGACAAAGCGCCAGGCACCATTATCAAGATTCAAAAGAAACCAGCCCAATTATGGGTAGCAACGGGTAACCAGACAGTATTAGCCTTAGAAAAGTTACAACCTGCTGGTAAAAAACAAATGGACGTAGTAGCATTTATCAATGGTGGTGCTGGCAACTTAAGTGTCGGTGACGCCTTTGACCAAGTGGAGGTTTCAGATGGAGAATAATCAAAGAGATGCAGGCGCAACGGCGCGTAACGGCGGCCAGAGTGGTGGTTACCAAACACCCTTAAAACTATCTGCCCGTTTTCAAGCCATGGAATCGGTCAACCAAATCATCCGTCACAACCACTTTATTAACCAGGAAGTCAACCGGGTTTTAACGGAAGAGGCAGTGGCAGAAGCTGACCGTAATCTATATACCAATCTGGTTTACGGATCAGTCCAAAATTACTATACATTGGATGCCTTTGTCCGTGACTTTGTGGCGAAACCCAATAAGGTCAAATCATGGGTTTGGTCCTTACTGATTGTGTCAGCCTATCAAATGTACTATTTAGACAATATTCCCAATTATGCGGTAGTGGACGAGGCCGTTCGGATCGTGCGCAAACGGGGCAACCAGACCTTGGCTAAGTTCGCCAATGGGGTTTTACGAAACTTCACCCGTCGCTATGAAACAATGGCAGACTTTATCCAAACGAAGGAAGACCCAAGAGAGAAACTCACCTTGGAGGCATCATTACCGCCAGTATGGGTGGACTATTTTGTGGACCGCTTTGGCTTAGAAGAGGCGGAAAAATTAGCGAATTCGTTGAACCAAACGCCTTTTATTACCATCCGTGCCAACAACAAATTTAATGATTTAAATGAAGATAAAATGGCTGACTACCAAGAAATTCTGGAAGCTGAAGGTTTTACCGTAGCTTCAAGTCCCTTGTCTAAGTTTGCCTTACGTGTAACCAATGGCAACCCAGCGCATTCATCACTATTTATCAATGGCGACATTACCATTCAAGATGAATCAGCCTTACTAGCGGTTGAAGCCTTGAACCCGCAGGCAGGAGAAACAGTCTTAGATGCTTGTGCTGCACCAGGTGGAAAAACCGTGCAGATCGCTGAAGCAGTAGGCCGGACTGGTCACGTCATTGCCTGTGATATTGCCGACAACAAATTGCCTTTAATTCAAGAAAATGTGGACCGGATGCAAGTGGCAGACCATGTGGAAATCCTCCACCAAGACGCGACAGCCCTATTAGACCGGTTTGGGGAAAATGGCGAAGAACCCACATCTTTTGACAAGATTTTAGTCGACGCACCATGTTCAGGTGTCGGCCTATTCCGCCGTAAACCGGACACAAAATACCATAAAACCTTGCAAGATTTGAATGCCCTACATGACATTCAAGTAACAATTATGAATCAAGCATTACCTTTGTTGAAAAAGGGTGGCGTGATTACCTATTCTACATGTACAATTACAAGAGAAGAAAATGAGGATGTGGTTAAAGCAGTTTTAGACCAACATCCAGATCTAACATTGAAGTCATTTAAACATTGGCGAGATAACCTAGATCAGTCAATAGGTGAGGACGGGACAATAGAGATCCTACCCCATACCTATATGTCTGATGGTTTCTTTATTGCCAGCTTTGAAAAAAACTAGCGAAGGAAAGTGAGTATACATGGAAATCGCAAGCAAAACTGATGTCGGTGTTGAACGAAAACAAAACCAAGACCAAGTAGGCGTATTCTACAATCAAGACCAAGTAGCCATCCTATTACTTTGTGATGGGATGGGCGGTCATAACGCGGGCGACGTCGCTTCTGAAATGGCTATTTATCATGTGGGCAATGCTTGGGAAAGTACTGAAAACATGACAGACAGTAACATTATTGCTGACTGGTTAACGGACCAAATTCAAGCAGCCAATGCGAAAATCTTCGAAAAGGCTAACCAATACCTAGATTTATCTGGTATGGGCACAACAATTGTTGCAGCAGTCCCATTAGAAGACTTGGCCCAAGTGGTTTTAGCCCATGTAGGGGATTCCCGTATCTATATCAGCCAAGAAGACAGCTTCAGACAAATTACCAAAGACCATTCCTTTGTCCAAGAGTTAGTAGACATGGAAATGATCACCAAAGAAGAAGCCCATGTCCATCCACAAAAAAATATCGTGACCCGAGCGGTCGGGATTTCTGAAGAGCTAGCGGTGGATATTGATGTTGTCGATTTTTTAGTTGAGGATACTCTGTTAATGTGTTCAGATGGCTTAACAGACATGGTTGAAGAAGACGAAGCCTTGGCTATTTTAACAGATGAAAGCCTAACGGTTGAAGCGCAAGCTGACCAGTTAGTAGACGTGGCCAATGACCATGGAGGCCGAGACAATATTTCGGTGGTGATTGCCCATAGAAATGCACCATATTTAGAAAGAGAAGAGCTATTAGAACATGAAATTGAAAATGAAAGGGGTGACGTCTAATGAGAGCTGGTCAAATCATTGATGAACGCTATGAAATTGTGAACCATATCGGCTCAGGCGGTATGGCGGACGTTTACCTAGCCTATGACCCCATACTAGAGCGAGAAGTTGCTATTAAATTCTTGCGTGTTGGCAAAACAGATGCCATGGATGCAACCAAACGGTTTGAACGTGAAGCATTATCGGTTTCTGAATTAAACCATCCAAATGTCGTGAACTTATTCGATGTGGGAGAGGATCCTGAAGGTAAGTTTATTGTGATGGAATATGTCGATGGCATGGATTTAAAAGACTATATTCGTGAAAACCATCCAATTCCAGTGGATATTATTCAAACGTTAATGATTCAAATCTTATCAGGGGTACAAGCAGCCCATGAAATTGGTATAGTCCACCGTGACTTAAAACCACAAAATATTATGGTGAACCATGACGGCACCATTAAAATTATGGACTTTGGGATTGCTATGGTGACTTCTGAAACAAGTATCACCCAAACCAATTCTATTATCGGGTCTGTGCATTACTTGTCACCAGAACAAGCCCGTGGGTCAATGGCTACAAGTCTGTCAGATATTTACTCATTAGGGGTAGTCCTATTTGAAATGTTGACAGGACGCGTACCTTTTGACGGTGAATCGGCAGTGTCTATCGCTTTGAAACACTTCCAAGAACCCTTACCGCCAATCGAAGCATACCGTGATGACGCACCGCAAAGTCTAATCAATGTGGTTGCGAAGGCGACGGCTAAAGAGCCAACAGCCCGTTACCAAACCACACAAGAAATGATTGAAGACTTAGAAACTGTTTTCTCTGATGACCGGAAAAATGAAGCCGTGTTTGTCCCAGCTAATATGGCCAATGAAACAATTGTCATGGCTAAAGAAGACATCGAAAACCAAATGCGGATGGCTGGTTCAGAAGAAGAGCAGTTATTAGCAGCTGGTGAAAAAGCGGTTAACGACGAAGAGAATACAGGTGCTGATCAAGCTGAACAAGTCTCATTAGATGATTCTGATGAATATGATATTGCTGGTAAAGCAGGTCTAGCCGCAGGAGCTGGCTTAGCCGGGGCAGCCATAGCTGGTTCAGAGGATGTAGCAGCCGCTGAAAAAACGGATGCTGATGACGCTATAGATAGCACTGATGTGGCAGCAGCTGGAGCAGCAACGACTGCAGCAGCTAGCGGTAATACACCAAACAAGACTAATAACCAGACTGCTAAAGCAAATAAAAAACCAGCAAAAAGTCGTAAACCTTTAGCCATTATTGCAGGTGTTATTGTTGGTTTAATTCTAGTTATTTTTCTAGGCTATAATTATATGGCTGGACGTAACATCACTGTTCCGGACTTAGCGGGTATGACAGAACAAGAAGCGTCATTAACGCTTGAAAATCTGGACCTGGTATTAGGGGATGTGACAGAAGTATATGATGAGGAAGTTGAAACTGGTCGCATAATCAATTCTAGCCCATCAGCCAATACTGAAGTGAAACATGACGCGGAGATTGATGTCAATATTTCACAAGGACCAGAGCCTTATGAGTTAAAAGATTATGCTGGTCAACCATTTACCAAAGTTGAAGAAGAATTAACGGCACTAGGCTTTACTGTCACGCAAGAGGAAGACTATTCTGACACAGTTGAAGCGGGCGATATTATTAGTCAGTCAATTGATCAGGGTGAAGCTGTGATTCCTGGTGAAACAACGATCAACTTTGTTGTCTCTGCTGGTGTTGAAACATTTACTATGGCCGACTTATCTGGATGGAATAGGGCGTCAATCCAACAATATGCGGATTCAAATGGACTAATTGCTTCATTTGATTCCCAATACTCAGGTTGGGTACCAGAAGGGGTAATGATTTCACAATCTATCTCAGCAGGTACTGAATTTGTAGCCGGAGATGAGTTGTACGTAGTGATGTCTGATGGACCAGAACCAGTATCTAGTTCATCAAGTTCAAGTTCTTCATCAAGCTCATCAAGTTCATCGTCAGAAGATGAGGATGAAGACGAAGATAGCTCATCATCAAGTTCATCTTCTAGCTCTAGCTCAAGTTCTTCATCATCATCAAGTTCAAGCTCATCATCAAACGCTAGTTCATCATCTAGCCGCCGTGAAAGCTCGAACGTAGAAGACTAAAAGTTATATGAATACTAAGGGCGTAGGCAAAGTTTGTCTGCGTCTTTTTATTTACCATCATTTTTGATTTTATAGTGTCTGAGTGTTTTTTATGATTGTTTTGGGTTAAAATAGACCATAAGTACTCATGAACAAAATTTAAAATATACAAATAATTAAATAAGGAGGCATTATTCAAAAGCATGAAGAAAAAAGCGGATAATATTCAAACAAATGCACCAACCTATACTGGTCAAATTATTAAGGCCTTATCAGGTTTTTATTATGTAGAAGAAAAAGAAAGCCAGGTGATCTATACCACTAGAGCGCGTGGACAATTCAGAAATACGCAAACCACACCCTTAGTTGGTGATTTTGTGGAATTTCAAGCGGACAATACCAAAGAAGGCTACGTGATGAAAATTTTACCACGGTATAGTCAGATGATTCGCCCAGCGGTGGCAAACGTAGATGTGGCCTTACTGGTAGCTTCTGTCACTGAGCCACAAATCCAACCCAAATTACTAGACCGATTTTTAGTCTATTTGGAGTCTGAAAATATCGAGCCCATTCTGTATTTTTCAAAAATGGACTTAGTTGACCAAGCTGGAGCTCAAGAAAAAGACCGAATTGACCAATTTATCAAGATTTATCAAGAAGTAGGTTACCAAGTCATTCTTTCAAATGACCTAGATGACAATTTTGATCAATTAAAGGATATTGTAGCTAACAGAACAATGGTTGTTGTCGGTCAGTCAGGGGTCGGTAAATCAACACTACTAAACCGTCTACTACCAGATTTAGACATTGAAACAGGAGAGATTTCGACATCACTAGGACGCGGCCGTCATACTACTCGTCACACGGAATTACATGATATATTTGACGGGAAAGTAGCTGACACACCAGGTTTTTCGAGTATTGATATTGATCAACTAGATAAGGTCTTACTTTCCAACTTTTTCCCCGAAATGCGGGCAGTTCAGGACCAATGTAAATTCCGTGGTTGTACCCACATTAAAGAACCCAAATGTGCGGTAAAAGCAGCACTAGAAGCTGGCGAAATTGCCCAAAGTCGCTATGACTCTTATCTACAAATCTTCCAAGAAATCGACAATGCAAAACCTAAATATTAGAAAGTAGGAATGTACATGTATATTGCACCATCTATTTTATCTGCGAATTTTGGTAAATTTACTGAAGAAGTCAACCGTATTGAAGACGCTGGCGCTGATTGGGTCCACATCGATGTCATGGACGGCCATTTTGTCCCTAACTTAACCTTTGGGGCAGGCGTGGTTGAAGCCCTACGCCCAAACACCAAGATGACTTTAGACTGTCATTTAATGGTAGCCAATCCTGAAGCACATGTAGAGACTTTCGCTAACGCGGGTGCAGACTATTTTACTGTACACTACGAAGCGACCAGTCATTTACATGGCTTAATTCAGACAATCCATAAGCATGGCATGAAGGCCGGGGTAGCCATTAATCCGGCAACGCCAGTTTCAGCGATTGCACCAATCTTAAAAGATGTCGACATGGTTTTAGTGATGACGGTAAATCCTGGTTTTGGTGGCCAATCCTTTATCGAATCTACCGTAGATAAGATGGCTGAATTAAATG
The DNA here is from genome assembly GCA_041223225.1 of Aerococcaceae bacterium 50-4. GTDB lineage: Bacteria > Bacillota > Bacilli > Lactobacillales > Aerococcaceae > Aerococcus. The sequence continues at coordinate 83,070 of JBCLPQ010000006.1, read as the reverse complement.
CCTTTAGAGTGGAAAATGACGCCAACTTCCTAATCGAAGTAGACGGTGGTATTAACGCAGAAACCGCTAAAATTTGTGCGGAAAAGGGCGTAGATGCCTTTGTAGCTGGCTCATACATCTTCAACAAAGACGATGTCAAAGAACCTATTGATGCATTAAGAATGGCGATTAAATAAAAATGAATCGCTAATAAAAGTGAGCCTATACAAACGGTTACTAGAAAGAAGTGGACACATGCAAGTTTATCTTATCGGATCGGGGCCATTTGACCCCGACTTCTTTAAAGACTATGTTGAAAGACAAAAAGCAGTGAATAATGATCCAGAAACGGCCTTTGTTGGGGTTGATTTGGGTGCGAAACAATTATTAGACATGGATTATCCCATTGATTTAGCTGTTGGCGATTTCGACTCGATTGAGGAAGATATTTTTCTACAAGTTGAAAATAAGGCAAATACAATCGAGAAACTCGAACCTATGAAAGATGAAACAGATACTGAACATGCCTTAGGTTCGGTAGGAGACCTGTATCCAGAAGCAGACTACCATCTTTTCGGTATGTTAGGTGGTCGGATAGACCATCTCTTATCTAACCTGTGGTTAATTTATCAAGACAAGTTTGCTTCGATTATTGATCGTGTTCATTTGGTAGAAGAAAACAATGCGGTTTCTTTTTTACGTCCCGGTCACCATCAGATTCATCGTTTAGAAGAAATGAAGTATTTATCTTTTGTAGCTATGACGCCGGTGGTCGATTTAAGCTTGGAAAATGTGGTCTATACCTTGGACCATTATCAAATGCCAACGCCGCTAGCTTTAATTTCAAATGAATTTTTACCAGAACAAAAAACTATGAAAATTGCATTCAAAGAAGGGCTTATTCTCGCCATCCAAGCTCGTGATGAAGGACAATAATCATTTTTATCATAAATAGGTTTGATTTATTGGTCTAAATATAGTAATATGTTATGGTATGAAAATTTGTAGAGGAGGATTATGACAATGGCTAAAGAATGTTATTACACAGGACGTAAAGCGACTTCAGGTAACAACCGCTCACACGCATTGAATGCTACAAAACGTACATTTAAAGCAAACTTACAAAAAGTTCGTATCATCGACGAAAATGGTAACAAAAAACGTGTATGGGTTTCTGCACACGCAATCAAAGCTGGTTTAGTTACTCGCGCGTAATCCATTTATGATTATAATCAATTAAGGTCGTAGTTTTCCAATATCGGAAGGCAACGGCTTTTTTTGTAAGTTTTACAATTAAAACCAAAATATTTGAAATCGTAAGCTTATCCGTTGTGCACATGTTGTAAGTCAAGTATAATTTATGTAGTTAAATATAAGGAGTGAGTATATGTACGGGAAAGTAATAGCTAGTGATAAGATAATGAATATTAATAACGAATTACACGTGGTAAATCCATTAGTTAATTTACAAGTCCCATTCTTACCTACAACACTTTCTTTTTCTATTTTTTGTAGCTTCTTAGCAGAGAACTACCAAAACAGATTTGCAATAATGATAAAGGTAAGTGATCATAAGGGATTTGTTTTAGGATCTCTTGATGGTGAAATAGATATCGACACTCCAAATAGTCCAGTTAACTTTGATATTAATTTATCTAATGTTATTTTCAAAAATGATGGGCTTCACCAAGTAGAACTTTTTGTAGAAGATAAACAAATAGCTGAATATACTTTTTATGTTTATAATCAAAATATAACATTGTAGTTAGGGGGTATAATAATGGAAGCAAGGATACAAAAGCCAAATCTGGTACCCGTATTAGAGATGACGGATTCGCTATCATATTCTACGTCCTATAACTCAGATATAGAACCAAAAATTCGATTTAATGTAAATTCCTTAGAGCACAAGATAAATAACCCTAGTTCGAAGGCCTTTATAAATAAACAAATTTTAGAAGATGATATAACAAACTTCATAAAAAGTGTTTTAGATAAGGATATATCTTTTAAGTTGAATATTTATGAAGAAGATGAAGAGTTTATCTATGTTAATTTAAAAGCTAATAAAAATAATGCAGTTGAAATTTTTAATTTTGCGACTGAACTTAATAACGAAGCCAATAATAATGATAAAAACTTTATTTTTGTTGTTGGAGAATAATTATGTATATTTGGGAAAAACATTTAGATTATAGCGAATTTTTGTTAAAGAATTGTCATCAGATTAATAAGCAATTTGAAGAAACAATATTTCGCACGATAATCCACAATGACTATTATGCGTGTTTTCATAAGATTAAAGAATTGAATGAAGTATATAACCTAATTACTCCTGACGGTGGAAATAATTCACATAATAATATAATAATTAAAGTTAGAGAGTATGATGTAGAATTGTCATTGAGAGAAAAAAACTCTATAATTCAAAGAGTGAATTTGTTAAAAGATTATCGTCGTAAAGCTGATTATGAAAGAGGCAATGATTTTTTATATACTGAAACTATGGTTACAATGATACATGGGCAAGCAAAAGAGGTATTTAAACAATTAAATTCTCTCTGAGTAAAAGATTAGTCAATTAAGGTCGTAGTTTTCCAATATCGGAAGGCAACGGCTTTTTTTGTTGCCGCATAGGGTAGTTTGCGACTTGTCAAATATTTAGGTATAATAGCTTAGTATGTGGTAAAATGAGTGTTATAAATGAAGTTATGTCAGTCTAGATTAATAAAGATTTAGACTCATTTAACAAGACAACCCTTCAAAAGGAGGACAATTTTTATGGCATTAAAAATGCAAACAGACTTCGGTGAAATTGATATTACAAACGAATCTATCGCAACAGTCGTAGGGATGGCTACAACACAAAACTACGGTGTCGTTGGTATGGCAAGCAAACATCAAATCCGTGATGGTATCCAAGAAATTCTTAAACAAGAAAACTATACCAAAGGGGTACTTGTTTCAGTAGATAACAACGATTTAGTCGTCGTGGATGTATACATTATCGTCAACTACGGCACAAAAATTTCTGAAATTTGTCGCAATGTACAAAGTTCTGTGAAATATGAATTAGGTCGTCAATTAGGTATCGCTGCAAACGTGGTAAACGTGTACGTACAAGGCGTCCGTGTGATTGAAGACTAGTTGCGGTAATCAAGGAGGATTTTTAGGTGAAAAGAACAGTATTAGACGTTGAAGCATTTATATCTATGCTTGAAGTCGGTGGTAACCGACTTTCAGAGAATGCTGAATACGTGAATTCATTGAATGTTTTCCCGGTTCCAGATGGAGATACCGGTACAAATATGAATTTAACATACACATCAGGTATCGAGCGTGTGATTAAACAACATTCAGATACAGTAGGTGAAGTTGGACAAGATTTAGCTAAGGGATTATTGATGGGGGCGCGCGGAAACTCCGGCGTTATTTTGTCACAATTATTCCGTGGTTTTGGTAAGGCTATCGAAGGCAAAACAAGTATCGAAGCACAAGACTTAGCCAATGCATTCCAACGTGGTATCGATACAGCCGTGAAAGCTGTAATGAAACCTGTAGAAGGTACAATCTTAACAGTTGCACGTGATTCAGCAGCAGCAGGTATGCAAAAAGCTGAAGAAACAGATGATGTCATTGAAGTGATGACAGCTGTACTAGAAGAAGCGCAAACGTCACTAGAAAACACACCTAATTTACTACCAGTGTTAAAAGAAGTAGGCGTTGTGGATTCAGGTGGTCAAGGGTTAGTATACATCTACCACGGTTTCTTAGAATCATTAACAGGTGAATCTATTCCAGTTAAGTCAGCTGATCCAAACAAAGCCAACGTAACTGAATTAGCCCACCAAGAAAACTTCTTCAATACTTCACACTCTGTATCTTCAGAAGATATCCAATTTGGTTACTGTACTGAAATCATGGTGAAAATCGGTGAAGGTGAAACTGTTACAGAAGAATTTGACTACGACACTTTTCGTAACCACTTAGATGGTATCGGTGATTCATTATTAGTTGTATCTGATGACGAGATTGTAAAAGTTCACGTTCATACAGAAACACCAGGGGAAGTCATGAACTATGGTCAAAAATTTGGCTCATTAGTGAAAATCAAAGTAGACAATATGCGTCTACAACATGATGATATCTTAGATGGTAAAGGATCAAGCCAAACAGAAACAACGCCAGCAGCTGAGCGTACAAATCTAGCGATTATCGCAGTTGCCGCTGGTGAAGGAATTGAAAACCTATTTAAAGACATGGGTGTTAAATCAATTATTTCTGGTGGTCAAACTATGAACCCATCAACAAATGATATTTTAGACGCTATTAACAAGGCTAACGCTGATAATGTGATTATCTTGCCGAATAATAAAAATATTATTATGGCCGCTAATCAAGCCGTAGAAGTTTCAGAAATTCCAGCAGCCGTTGTTGAAACGAAATTTATCTCTCAAGGACTAACAGCCATGCTAGGTTACAATCCAGAAGGAACTTTAGAAGACAACAAAGCAGCCATGGTTGCTGAAATGGCAAACGTATCATGTGGTCAAGTAACAGTAGCAGTCCGCGATACAACAGTCGACGGTTTAGAAATCCATAAAGATCACTTTATGGGCATCGTAGACGGCAAAATCGTATCTGAAGATGCTGACTTAGTGAAAGAAACAATCGCGATGATCAACAGCATGATTGATGAAGACAAAGAATTGGTGACTTTAATCTTCGGTGAAGAAACAGACCAAGCAACAGCAGAATTAATCGCTGAAGCAGTCGAAACAGCCAACGAAGACATTGAAGTAGAAATCGTAGACGGTGGACAACCAGTTTACCATTTCTTAGCATCAGTGGAATAAGAATTCATATAATAGACAAATAAGCACAGAGGCAAAAGGGTGTATGCATTCCTAAGCGCTCTGTGCTTTTGTTTACCATTTATTATAAAACTGAGTTTACGAATATATTTTCAAAAGAATAAATGCCTTAGTATACTGAGATTCATAAGTATACTAGGGCATTTATACGTTATACAAATACGCTCTGAATAAATCAGAATGAAGCTTTGCGTACACCGGGGATTTTCCCTTGGTGAGCTAGTTCTCTAAAGCGGATACGGCTTATGCCAAACTTGCGCATATAGCCATGGGGTCGGCCATCAATTCTATCTCTATTATGTAGACGAGTAGGGGATGCATTACGAGGCAATTTACTTAAGCCCTCATAATCTCCTGCAGCTTTTAGTGCTTGACGCTTTTCATAATACTTTTCAACGGTTTCTTCTTGCTTTTTTGCCTTAGCAATTTTTGATTTTTTTGCCATAAATAAATCCTTCCTATTTTGAGTTTGACAAATTACATAAAAATAGTTAATATAAATTTCTGAAATACAAATCGTAATGATTACGATTTTAACTACTTACTATACAAAAGTCAAGGAGGAAGTCTTATGGCAGAGAAAATGGATTTAGCAAGTGCACGCCGTCGAATGAAGAGTCCTAATCGAAAGACACGTCAGCGAGCACAGAAGATGATTAAGACATTAACAAAATCATAAATAGTAAAAGCGATGGTTGGAAAAATCTCAACCATCGCTTTTATTAATCATATACATTATTCTTCTGACATTTGTTTCTTAAATTCTTGATATCGAATCCGGTCAATCACAGTTTCTAATGATTGGAAATTATATTGATAGGATTCACTGGTAATGGTGTAGATTTCTTTACCAGGTATATTTGGGATAGAAAACGGGGTACAGATAACGTCATAAGGACTATCTTTCAGCATCTCTTCCGATATAGTCAGTGCATCCCAAGTGTAAACATTAACCCTCGATCCGAAGACAGTTTTAATATTATCTGCCGTTTGGCGAGACCCCTCTAAGGTAATATCAGCTAGTACGAGGATATCAACTGGTGACACTTTGTTAGCTAGATGAACGAATAAATCTTCCCAATAGTTTAGAACTGAATAAACTATGGCATAGACTAGATGAGGATCATAGTCGTCTCCAAGGACAAGCTTACAATAGCCATCCATTCCCTTAAAGACAGCATCATAGAAAGCAGGATAATAGTTACGGATTTTCTGATTATGTTCCCAATATAGGTCCCGCAAAATAAATGGGTGCGTATTAGCTTGGTTTTCAATTAATACAATATTATACAATTCTAGTAATAAGGATTCGCGATTTGTTAAAGGAATTTTAAATCGGCTAATTAACGTATCCAAGGTGTCCTCTAGATATTCTAGAATCTTATGAATATGGGCATTGTTGTCTCTCAGTGCTTCAATTTCTGCATAATCATACTTAAATTCTTGTTCAATATATAGGCCAAGAATTTGTTCGATATACTCTTCGTCTAAATTTAAATTAAATTGCTTATTTAATTCATGTAAGTTGAAATCGTATAAATCGACTGCATCAGCTAATGAGGATTGTAAGCGAGTGATTGGTAGATTATGCTTGTGGCCGTAATTGTATCGAATCTCATTCACAATCACACTGATAGATAATTGATTTAAACTATATACATCTAGTTTATAGGGTGTGTATGAAACCATTTGGAGTAGCATGCTTTCATAAAATTTTCGGTCATGATCTGGAAAAGGCCAGTTTATGATAGTAGAAGATTCTATAAAAAATCGTTGCATAAATAAACGAATGTGCAATTCATCCCCAGTAAATTGGTAGGGGTATGAGTCGATGGAGAAACCATATTTCTCGGTTAAAATTTCGTTTACCTTTAATATCGACCGATAAGTTGTCGATTCAGAAACATAAAGTGCGTTTGAAAGGTCGTCTAAAGTGGCTGTGTCATGGAAGAAAATATAACGGATGATGGCAAAATAAATATTCGATTCATAAATCTTATTATAGACCCTATCAATAGAAGTATTATTCTTATACTTAATACCATAGAGATCTTCCATTTTAAAGATATCTATAAAGTCATAACCATCATTAATGTTACGAATAGTTTCCATTACCATCCGATTATTAATATTGGCATACTCAGCAATTTCTTTTACTTGCTGCGGTGTACCAACATGCGTTAAAAATTCTAGTACATCTAATTCACGTCTTTGTTTACTTGTCAATAAATTTCGCATATATATAACTTCTAAATTAGAATTAGAAAACTCCTTTCTGCAATCATATCACCTTTATATAATATAACGAATAGGAGATAAAGGCTAGTCTCTCACCTTAAAAATTGCAATATTCAGTAAAATTTAAATTATTGAAATAGAAATTGTAAATAATCAAAACAATTTTTGTATTGAATTAACAGGAGGGGCGTGTACCATAATGCTATATCCATATCGTTATATTTTCATAAAAATAGCGTGCTACGTTCTGTTATAATTTTAACAAGAAGATAAAAGGAGTCATCACATGTTATATAAATATCTATACAAATCAGAATCTGGAGCGATTACATTACTTGCTAACAATCATGGCTTATTAGGCGCCTGGTTGGAAAATCAAGAAAAATTTGGTGGGACTTTTGACCTTACAAAAGTGGCATTTATTTCAGATAGACAAGAATCACCGATCATAGATAAAGCTATAAGTTGGTTGGATAATTACTTTAAAGGTCAACAACTTGAAAAAATAGACTTTCCATTAATGCCCCAGGGTACAGCTTTCCAACAAGATGTTTGGGCTGAAATACAAAAAATCCCATACGGTCAAACAATAAGCCTAGAAAAATTAGGTGATAGAGTAGCAAGTCGTCAAACTAAAGGAAAAGGATCACTTAATGCTATAGCTGGTGCTATTAAAACAAATCCAATTACCATTATTATTCCAGACCATCGAGTTATAAATATGAATCAAGCAAATATTGGTGACCATGTTAATGATAAGATGATATTAGATTTTGAAAAAACTTTTTAACAAAATTATCAAATTTATATATTGAGAACTCAAGCTATTTATAGAAAAATGACGATCTCATTCATTGCTGAGTAGCAAGGAGGGCATCTAGATAGGAGGTAAATATGCGTAAAAAGAACTTTAATTCAATTAAAATAAAAAGAATGACAATAATTCTTGCTACTTTATTTTTACTTATTTTTCTATCTTTAATGGTTAAAAATTGGTTTAAACATCAATCAGACAATGGTGAACCTCATACAATTGAAACTACTTCGACAGAAGCAAAAAAGAGATCTACGGAGACTCTTAATGAAACAGAGATAGAAGATGTCGAGATAGAAATCGGTGGGACGGGTAAACCGGTAAAAACGCCATTACAAATTGAAGAGTTTATGAATATATATGAATTCTTAATGATAATTGAACCAGGAACTCGAGATTCACAAAGTATTTCGATAAAAGATTTAAAAGAAACTTTTGGTGAACCTACGGAATTTTCGAAAAATGTCCAGGAAAATACAATTAATTATATTTGGGAATCACCAGTTAAGGGAGAAGAGAATTCCGTTCTAAATGTTCGCTTTTCCGATGGTCAGGCAGTTACTAAGAGTGTAATTGGTTTGGACTCTAGGGGTACTACAATTATTAATAAGGATACGTATAATGGAGTTTCTATTGAAAATGATTTTACTTTTTCTCGAGCTAAAAGATTATTAAAGCAACCTGATGGAATTACTGAATTTATCGAAAATGGAGATTTAATGCAAATAGTTTCCTGGATTTCTAGAAAAGGGAATGAAGAAGGAGCTAATGTTACAATTGTCTTTAAAAATGGTGTGGCTATTCATAAATCATCAAGTGGCTTAGAGTAGATTTTATCATTTGAATTCTTATTAACTTAATATCTGAGTAATGGTATATTATAAAATAATAGATTAAATAAAAATACTGAGGAGAAATTAGTAGGAAAGGAATATATATGTCAAAATTAATTAGTTATTTCGAAAAGGAGTATGGAAAAACAGATAAATTACGTGCTGTAAGATCTCCTTTAAGAGTATGTCCAATTGGTGCACACTCCGATTATCAAAATGGTCGTGTAACAGGGATGACTTTAGATGCCAGTGTTGATATGGTATATGCGCCTAGGGAAGATAATTATGTACAAATCCAGAGCAAAGATTTTCCAGATAAAGAGATTTTTTCTTATTCCCATGATTTAGAATATATACCTGGTTTTTGGGGATCATATATCCGTGGTGCAGTTAAAGCTTTACAGCAAGATTATGTGTTAAAGGTCGGAATCAATGCGGTAGTATCTGGGAAATTGCCGATCGGTGGACTTTCCTCCTCAGCTGCAGTTACAACTGCTTATTTAATGGCCTTATGCGATGTAAACAATATTGAAGTATCAAAGATGGATATTATTATGTATAGTCATTGGGTAGAAACCGAATTCATTGGGCTAAAAAATGGTATTTTAGATCAATCAGCTAATGTGTTGAGTATGGATAACCAATTAATGGTAATGGACTGCGCAACAAATGAATACCAAATGATTGATAAAGGTGAAAAATTTAAAGATTTTGAAGTAATAGTTGTTTATTCTGGTATTTCTAAAAACTTAATGGGAACTGATTTTAATAATCGAGTTGATGAAGTTCGAGTTGCAGGATGGCTGTTAGCTGAATTGGCTGAATTACCACTTCCACCTTTGGAAGAAGTTAAATTACGAGATATTCCATTCGAAATCTACGAACAGTATAAGGATCAATTACCAGAAAGATTTAGAAAGCGTGCTGCTCATTTTTATACAGAGCAATTAAGGGTGTTAGAGGGAGCTAAAGCCTGGGAAAATGGGGATATTGAAGCATTTGGACAGTTAATGTTTGAATCGGGCAATTCTTCATTCTACCAACAAGAAACAGGAATACCAGAAATGAAGTTGATATTTGATATCTTAAAAAATACAGAAGGTGTTTATGGTGCACGACCAAGTGGGGCGGGATTCCGTGGCGCGGTTATAGGATTAATCGACCCTCTTTACAAAGATAAAATTAAGACTGAAATTGATAAAATGTATCCAGATAAATATCCTGAAATAAAAAACAAGTATGAAGTGAATTTCTGTCGTACTGATGACGGTGCTCGCTTTGTTGAGTTAGAGGAGTTAGTTTAATGAAAGCAATATTACTTGGCGCGGGGTACGCCACTAGACTTTACCCTTTAACTAAAGATAAGGCTAAACCTCTATTAGAGGTGGCAGGGAAAACAATAACCGATCACATTGTAGAGAAAATAACTAGCGTTCCGGAAATAGATGAAATCATCATTGTAACGAATAATAAATTTGCAAATCAATTTGAAAATTGGGTGGCTCAAGCAAATTATGATATTCAATTAACTGTCGTTAACGACGGTACTTTAACAAATGAAACACGACTGGGTGCTATAGGAGACATCCAATATGTTATTGACCAGGAAGATGTTGCCGATGATTTATTGATACTTGCTGGTGATAACTTGTTTGAATTTGAATTATCTGAATTTGTAAATTTTGCGAAAAAATATAATTCTGATGCATTAGCAATGTACTACGAAGATGAGATCAATCAATTAAAGCGAAATGGTACAGCATCATTTGATGATAATGGTGATGTAACTGATTTTATAGAAAAACCAGAAAATCCATCATACCGTTATTGTGTACCAACATTTTATGTTCTAAAAGAGACAACTTTACCCTTGATAAAACAATATTTAAATGAAGGGCATAATCCAGATGCACCTGGAAACTTTATTCCATATTTGATACGAAATAAAAAAGTGAAAGCGTTTGTTTTCGAAGGTAAGCGATACGATATTGGGACTATAGAGAGTTATAATAAAGTGCAAGAAATTTTTAAAGATAAATAACAGCTAAAAAGATAAACTTAATGCGCTTAACAAAGTTTTAGGCACGTTAAGTTTATTTGTATATTTGAATGAAGTTACAAATCTTTTAAGATATAATAGTAACGGTAGAAAAAGCATTTTGGTACAAATTGACGACTTGAAATAATCAGAGACATGTATGTCATTTTATGAAAACTTTATTTTTATAAATCTGGATGAGAATACGAAATGCAAAAAAATTCTCCACATATGACACCAATGTATAAATATTAAAATTATTACAGATTAGTAAAAAAGACCGAAATAATGTTCAACCTTTGATATGATAGATAACGATGTTTAAATTTTTGAAAATGAAAAGTAAAAGAATAGTTTTTTGGGGGAAATTTTATGTATAAATATGTGAAGCAGCTATTTGATTTTATATTGTCATTGGTCGGATTGATTGTTCTCAGTCCGTTGTTTTTGATAATTGCTGTATGGATAAAATCAGATTCTCCAGGGCCAATCTTTTTCAAGCAAAGAAGAGTCGGGAAGAACAAGAAGCTTTTTAATATATATAAATTCCGTTCTATGAGAACTGATACCCCAGCGGATATGCCGACACATTTATTAAACGATCCGACTGCGTTTATTACTAAATCGGGTCATTTTTTACGTAAAACTAGTCTTGATGAATTACCTCAAATTATTAATATTTTTAAAGGTGAAATGTCCATCATAGGTCCAAGGCCAGCGCTTTGGAATCAAGAAGATTTGATTGAAGAACGTGATAAATATGATGCGAATGATGTTAGACCAGGTCTTACAGGATGGGCGCAAATTAATGGACGCGACGAATTAGAAATACCAATAAAGGCAAAATTAGATGGCGATTATGTTAAGAATATGGGGTTCTTATTTGATATAAAATGTTTTGTGGGTACTATCTTCAGTGTATTAAAGTCAGATGGTGTAGTTGAAGGCGGAACTGGTGTCATTGAAAAAGCTAAGCAAGAAATTGATGAGGAAAAATAATGAAACGAATTTTGATTACAGGAAGAAATTCCTATATTGGGAATGCTTTTGAAGAATGGGCCAATCAATGGCCAGAAAAATACCAGATAAACAAAATTACTGTTCGTAATGATGTATGGCGAAGTGAAGATTGGCATTCGTACGATGCAATTTTACATGTGGCAGGAATAGCGCATAATTCGTCGGATACTAGTTTAGAAGATTTGTATTATAAAGTAAATCGTGACTTAACATTTGAAATTGCGAAAAAAGCTAAAAATGACGGGGTAACACATTTTATCAATATGTCGAGTATTATTGTTTTTGGGACTAGTCAAGATGAAATTAACATTGATACTGAACCAAATCCTGATAACTTTTATGGAGATAGTAAATTACAAGCAGAAAAATTACTTGAAACGCTTGCTGGTCCAAAGTTTAAAATTACTCATGTGCGACCACCAATGGTTTATGGAAAAAATTCGAAAGGAAATTTTCCACTATTAGCAAAATTAGCTTTGAAAACACCTATTTTTCCAGATTATGATAATAAAAGATCAATGATTTTTATTAAGAATCTTACTGAGTTACTTCGTTTAGTGATTGATACAGGGGTAACCGGATTTATCCATCCTCAAAATCCAAAATATGTTAAAACGAGTACTTTGGTTAAATTGATTGCAGGGGAAAATAACCACAAAGTATACGAAACAAGAATGGTGAATCTACCGATTAATTTATTTAAAAAAATTAATTTGATTAATAAAGTTTTCGGTAATTTATATTATAACAATGATATGAATGATGGTGATTTGCCATATCAGAAATATACCCTAAAAGAATCTATCATAGATATTTATGATGAAATTTAGTTTGATGTTACTATTTGATTGGAGACTCGTATGGTAAAAACAGCTTTAATTGTAACTTCTGTAGCTTCGATGATTGATCAATTTAATAAACCAAATATTGAACTTTTAAAGCGTATGGGTTTTCAAGTTACAGTTGCAACTAATTTTGAGAACCCTGGAAATTTGACAAAAGAAAAAGTTGAAAAACTTTTTAAGTATTTTAAAAAAAATGAAATCGAATATATACAAGTGGCTATGGACCGTTTTCCTTTTACATTGAACAATTTAAAAGTTTTAAGGAAACTATCTCAATTAATAAATGAAAACAAGTATGATATTATCCACTGTCAATCACCTGTAGGTGGTGTATTAACTAGAATTGCAGCAAGAAAATGCCGTAAATCTGTTATTTACACTGCTCACGGCTTTCATTTTTTTGAAGGAGCCTCAAAATTCAATTGGTTAATTTATTATCCAATTGAATATTTATTATCTCGCTATACAAATACATTAATTACGATAAATCAAGAAGATTATAAACGCTCGTTGAACTTTAGAGCTAAAGATAAAATTTATATACCAGGAGTTGGGATTGATACCAGTAAGATAAATGAGCTAGATATTAATAAAGAGAGTTATCGTGATGAATTAGATCTGAAAACAACAGATTTAGTATTATTGTCAGTTGGAGAATTAAATGAAAATAAAAATCATAGAGTTGTATTAGAAGCATTGTCGACTATGAACTTATCTCATGTACATTATGTAATATGTGGGATGGGGGAGTTAAGAGAGGAACTTATCGATTACTCTAAAAAGTTAAGTATATCAAACCAAGTGCATTTTTTAGGGTTTAGAACAGATGTATTAAATTTAATGCAAGTTTCAGATATATTTATTTTTCCATCTTTCAGAGAGGGGTTACCATTTTCACTGATGGAAGCTATGGCTTCTGGCCTCCCAGCCATTGTATCGGATATACGTGGAAACTGTGATTTGATTGTGAATGATGCAGGTGGAAGATTGATAGATCCATCAGCTCCAGATATTTGGGCTATAAATATTGAAGAACTATTAAGTAATCCTGAGTTGAGAGCATCTATGAGTGACTACAACCTCAAGAGAATTAAAGATTTTGATATTCATAAAATCAATGAAAAAATGGCGAAAATTTATGCGGAAGTTGGAGAATCATAAATGAGTAAAAGTAATCCAAAAGTTAGTGTGATTAGTACCGTTAAAAATGGGGAAAAAACGCTAGCTATGATGTTGGAATCAGTGGTTAACCAAACTTATGAAAATGTTGAGTTAGTTATAGTAGATGATGGCTCAACTGATACAACCCTCGATATATTGAACAAATTTAAAGATAAATATTCTACTATAAAAATCATTGAAACTGAGGGTATTGGTCGTGTTCATGCACTGAATACGGCTATTCAAGAATCAACGGGTGAATATATTGTAAATTTAGATGCAGACGATTTAATTCATCCACAAAAAATACAAATACAAATGAATGAAATGTTAAAACATTCGGATTACTTTTTATTAGCAACAGATTCTATAATTGTGAGAGATTTAAATACAATTGAGTGGAACAAATTAGATACCCAATACTCAGAAATTACAGATGTGACTGATAGAATTTTAATTAGAAATACTATTAACCATTCCTCAGTGTTGATGAATAAGGAAATTTTAAATGAACTAGGTGGTTACTCAACTCATCAGAAATCTCAAGTAGATTATGAGTTATGGATGAGAGCATTTGTAAATGATTTAAAAATGGGTATTATTGATTCACCCTTAACGGCTAAGAGAATTCATAGTAATCAGTCCTTTGAAAATAAAAAAAGATTTCAATATACATACCGTTCTATGGTTCTTCAGCAAAAATATATTTTTAAGTCAGGTAAATATAAATATATATTATTTTCAGTAGCTTCCTTTGTATTAGCTCAATTGCCATTTAATACAAGACAGATAATAAATCAATACATTAGCAAATATATGGATGGAGGCAGAAATGAACGTTCTTAATTTTAATTTTTTTATGTTATTTATCTATAGCTGGATTTTTAATAGTTTTCTTTCTGAAAAATCAGCAAAAAAACTTTTGGTAATATTTCAAACAGTTCAGATGATTATCATTACTGGGTTTAGATCAAAATGGATTGGGATCGACTCAGAACGCTATTCTAGATTTTTTGGCGAAATTGCTCAAATTGACTCACTTAATGGCTTAATTAATTATCCAATGGAAATTGGTTATACCTTTTTGCAAAAAACTATATCTTTATTTTCAGACTCCTATACTTTCTATTTTTTTGTTATAGCAAGTATAACTTATATAATCCTAGGGTTTATCATTTATAGATATTCAAGTAGTGCATTTTTATCTTATTTATTATTCATAGCATTAGGTTTTTTTGACTTCAATCTAAGTGGTATGAGGCAAGGGTTAGCGGTTTCGCTAGGACTTTTAGGATTTCATTATGTGTACAATAAGGATATCAAAAAGTATTTAATTGCTATTGCGCTTGCAGTTTCGGTACATTATTCAGCAATAATACTTTTACCAATGTATTTTATCTATAATTATAAATTTAAAAAATCAACGTTATATATATCAATTTGTTTATACATAATTGTATTCCTTTTACGAAATTATTTAGGTAGAATTTTTTCATTACTTTATTTTGAATCGGATGCTATTTTAAGCCAATATGAATCTACCAATACTATAGGTGGGTTAGCGATTATGATTATGTTGATATTATTTGCGTGTGGTTTATTACAGAACACGTTTAATACAGAAAATCGAAATATAAAGGGCTTGTTAAATTTTGGGATAGTCTCACTATTCTTACAAACATTTAGCTCATTTTCATATTTATTTACACGATTAAATTTCTTCTACATGATTTATTTAATCTTGTTAATTCCTGAAACAGTTTGGGAACCAACAATGGGTGTACCATTAGAAGAGAAGAAATATTTTGGGTATTCGAAACTTGTGATGATTACAATAATCATTGTATTTTTCACAATTTATTATGTGTATGGTGTTGCAAATAATATAAACGAAATATTGCCATATTATTTCTATTGGCAACATTAAAAGATAAGGTGGATTTTCTTTGAAAAAGGTACTTCAAGTAACAGCATCGCTAAAGATTGGTGGATTGGAACGAGTTGGTTATAATTATTCAAAATATCAAAAGAATAAAAAAATCCAATATGCCTATTTAGTCTATGGTGAAAAGATTGGTGAATATGAAAAAAATTTAATTGATAATGGCGTTGAAGTAGTTCATATCGATGAACCAAATAGTAACTATATACATTTTGTTAAACAGGTATATGAAGTATTAATAAAATACGGACCGTTTGATGCAGTGCATTCGCATCCATCCTTTAATAGTGGCTTAGTTATGCTAGCAGCACGATTTGCAAAGGTTCCAATTAGAATAACGCATGCCCATACGGATAGATCAAGTATTAAGTTGGGACGCGTTAATAAATTATATAATCAGTGTATGCAGTTTTTAATACAGAAATTCGCAACAACTTATATTGCAGTAAGCGAAAATGCTGGTAAATATTTATTTGGAGAAAAATTTTTTAAAAAATTTGGTCAAGTAATTTTAAATGGAATTGACCAGAATAAATTTGACTTCTCTGCAAGAACACGCAATATAATTCGAGAACAACTAAGCTTGAAAGATGAAATATTATTAGGTCATACTGGAACTTTAAATGACGTTAAAAATCAAGAATTTATGATTGATATTATGGTTAATTTAAGTAAGCAACATAGTAATTATAAATTACTGTTAGTTGGCGATGGTAAGAATAGAAATGTACTAGAGGAAAAAGTTCGAAGATTATCTTTGAATGAGAAAGTAATTATTATAGGACAAACTGAAAAGCCCGAAGAGTATTTAATGGCAATGGATATTTTTCTATTCCCTTCAAAATTTGAGGGCCTAGGTTTATCTGCAGTTGAGGCGCAAATTTCTGGATTACCAACACTTATTTCAGATAAAGTACCTCAGGAAGTGAATGCATCGAACAATTGTTATCAATTACCATTAATCCAAGACTTATGGATTCAGAAGATAATTGACATTAATAAAAACGATAAAAGAACAGGAATATACTTAGAAAAATTTGATATTGATCACCAAATAAAAGAAACAGAAAGATTGTATACACTCTAGTTACATACAATCATCAGGAGGAAAGTTATGAAAGCATTATTAATTAGCAGATTTAATGTTCCAAATCTTGGAGATTTAGTAATTGGAGATCAATTATACCGGGAATTTAGTGATTTCATGGAAGTCGATCGGTTTAGTTTATTCGGAAACCATGATCAAGTTAGGAATACCAACGAAGTTTTTTCTGATAAAGAAAAATGGAAAAACTATCTATTAGAAAAACTGGATAATATACATTTATTACCACTTATAAATTCTTATATGAATTCTAGTAAAAAATCAGATAATAATGATTTAAAATTTTTTGAGGATAGAATTCAATCATATGATTTAATTATCTTTGGTGGCGGAAATATGTTAATGTCTAACTCAGACAATAATACAACGCTAAATAGAATTTGTGACTATATAAAAAGTAGTAGAAAATTAAATAAGTCTGTTTGGGTAGTTGATGTAGGGATTGGTCCCTTTTATTCTGAGGATGATGCTAGGAATGCAGCTTCAACATTAAATAAATGTGATTTTATTTCATTTAGGGATGAGAAATCTTACAAAGTATTTAAAGATTTTGGAGGCAATACCAATAAAGGCATTGTTTCAGTTGATTCGGTTTTAAGAAAAGAGTATTCGTTCCTTCAGTTTAAAAAGGAAAAAGTAAACAAAAAAGTAGCTCTAAATATTATTAATAGTGATTTAATAAAAAATAATTATCCAAATAGAAAAATTACTAATCAAAACTACATCGAACTGATAGCTAAACTGTTAGATCAAAATATCAGTGTTAAGCTTTATACGACCACAAGGGAAGACAATGTCGCTTTATCTGAAATTTATAATCAATTTAAAAGAAATCCAAAAGTACAAAAAACAGATGTAAATGGATTAAAAGATATAGAGAATCTTTATAAATCAGTTGACCTTGTAATTGGGAGTAGAATGCACTCTATGATCTTATCTTATGTCATGTATACGCCGATAGTAGGATTATCATGGCAATCAAAAATCGATGAATTATTTACGTTGATTGATGATGAAAAAAGTAAATTTGATTTAAAAACATTTGGTGTTGATAGTTCTAAGGTTATAGATCAGGTAAATGAAAAAATTAACTCTTTAGATAATGAACAGAGAAATATCCAATTAATTTTATCTCAAATCAAAGAAAAAAGTATCAATTATCGAGAATTAATTGATACATTAGAAAGATAAGAAGGTTATTATGAATTCATATAAAAAATTATTTAATAACTCTATGGTATTTGCGATAGGAAGTTTGGGAAGCAAGTTATTGAATATAATCTTGGTTCCTCTGTATACCTACTATTTAAGCACCTCTGAGTATGGATTGGTTGATTTAGGAATCACTACCATCGCAATGTTGTTACCGATTGTTTCCGGAAGTATGCAAGACGCAGTAATGCGTTTCTCAATGGATAAGAGCTTAAGAAGAGACAAAACTGTTACAAATAGTTTTCTGATAATCATACTAGGGTATCTACTTTTTGTATTATTGTATCCAGTTATTAATGCATTAGATATTTTGCCTGGTATATTAAAATATTTATATATAGTTCTTTTACTACAAATATTCGATAGGTATCTGGCTCAGTATGCCCGCGGTATTGGTCTTACTAAGGCATTTGCTATGGCGGGTTTTATTGCTACTTTATTTTTAGGAATATTTAATATTTTATTTATTGTACAATTTAATTTAGGGGTAGACGGATACTTTTTAGCTATGATGGCAAGTTTTGCTATCAGTATCATATATTTATTATCTCAAACAAAAATCTACAAAAAAATACAATTTAGTTTAGTTGATTTGCCGTTTATGAGACAGTTACTATCATATTCGTTGCCATTAATTCCGAACTCATTAATGTGGTGGATAGTTAATGCTTCAAGTCGATTTTTTATTCTACATTTTAATGGATATGAAGCAAATGGTGTATACGCAGTAGCTAGTAAAATCCCTACGGTAATTAATCTAATTAGTACAGTCTTTGCACAAGCGTGGCAATTATCAGCGATTGAAGAAGTAGAATCAAAAAAAACAACTACTTTCTTTTCCAATATTTTTAATATGCTTGTAACAACTATGTTCTTAGCTGCATCTTTGATAATTTTGTTTATAAAGCCGGTGTTATCTATTATTGTGTCTGATGACTTTTATATTGCTTGGCAGGCTTCACCATTCTTAGTCATGGGCGTAGTATTTTCATCGTTTTCGAGCTTCCTTGGAGCTTTTTATATAGCTACACTTAAAACAAATGGTGTATTTAGAACGTCTTTAATAGGAGGCGGGCTAAGTATCATATTAAATTTCATTTTAATTCCTGTTTTAGGAATTGTTGGTGCAGGTATTTCTTCAATGGTTAGTTTTTTTGCAATGTCAGTATTCCGTTTCTTTGATGTTAAAAGAGATGTTAATCTACAACTAGATTATAAAAAATTCTTTATTAGTTTAATACTAATATTTGTACAAACAATTATTTTGTTTACCGATTTGACAATATCATTAGAAATACTCTTATCATCATTAGGATTTATTTTATTATTATTAGTGAATAAAGAAATAATAATATTCGGAGTGAAAAATATTAAAAATATTTTGAAGTAATCATTTAGTAGGCAGTGGAAAAGGATCGTGATTCAATGAAACGCTTCTACGTATTTATCCTTAGAACGATAGGTAGTTGGCTCCCAAACTCAAATAAGAAATATATAGGTATCTTCGGGAGAACATTTCGCTTATTTTTGGCAAATAGAATATCTGATGGGATTGGGAAAAATGTAAATATAGAGAAAGGTGCTGTCATAAGTCCAAGTACCACAATAGGTGACAATTCGGGGGTAGGCATAAATTGTGAGCTGCCAGACGGTGTAGACCTCGGCAGAAATATTATGATGGGACCAGATTGTTTGTTTTACCCAAAAAACCATAAATTTGATCCTAAAACTCAAACTTACAGAGGTTATACCCCGATAAAAGCGATTAAAATAGAAGACAATGCATGGATAGGTGCTAGATGTATCGTTTTAAGTGGTGTCACTATTGGAAAAGGTGCTTTAGTTGGAGCAGGAAGTGTTGTCACTAAAGATGTTCCACCCTATACATTAGTAGCAGGAAATCCTGCGGTGGTTAAAAAAGAACTACCTCAATAAAACAATTTGTATCTTGGACTATCAAAAATAGGAGGCAATATGGAAGATAAAGGAAATTATTTTTCTGGAGCTAATATAGATGAAATTTTAGATACTGGTATTTATACCATTAATTATCAGACAGAGGGGACAATACCGACTGAACTAATCGGAAAGTCTTGTCAATTAGTGGTAACAATTTCGTCAAACCGATGGGGCGTCCAAAACCTGACTGATATATTCGATAGTAGCCTAAAATATACTCGAACATTTGATAAACAGAATAGAGTTTATAGAGAGTGGGAGAAAGTTTCTATAAGACATTCAGACTCTCATTTATCTGGTCAACGCTTGGTATGTTTTGGTGATAGTATCACAGAATTCGGAAACTATCCTGATGTGATTGCGGATAGAACAGGAATGACTGTATATAACTGTGGTTTTCAAGGTACTAGATTAGCAATCCATGGATCAGCAGAGTATGATAAATTTAGTGTTTCAAAATTAATTTATGCGATTTCCAAGAATGATTGGACTGAGCAAATCTCAGCAAATGAACAAATAAATTATAAGAATTTGGATAAATTAATGAATATTAATTTTAATGAAATTGACTATGTATCTATTTTTGCAGGAACGAATGATTGGGCAGGAACTATTGCTACTGGATCCGTAAGCTTAGGTAGTGACTCAGATACCACAAGAAATACATTTTATGGGGCTGTGCCATATATCATAAAAACGCTACTAACTAAATTTCCTCATCTTAAAATTATGTTTGTGACACCTATTTTTAGAAGTAGGACATCTGTTGGTGATGGTAGAAATAGTGATCAATATCCGAATAGAAATAGTATTATGCTTGAAGAATTTGTTGATGCAATTGAAATTCAAGCAAATAAAAATCATATCCCAGTATTAAATTTATATAAAAATGGTAACATCAATCAATATAGTGAAAAATTATACTTGAATGATGGTGTACATCCAACTGATCAGGGCTATGAACTTATCGGACATAAGATTGCTTCAGCGTTATTAGCTCAATTTTAGAATTTAGCTTTTACAAACTTTCAAATTAAATAGATATGATTACGGTTTTGCTCCATGGTATAGTTAGTGTTAGTAATGAAATTAAGAAGAATGCCTAAACTGAATACTTTAAGTTTATTGGCTATTATTTTAGAGCTTATAATATTGACAACTGGTTAAATAATTAAAACAAAATTGTATAAGAACGTAAAACCTTTTTTAAAGGAAAAGGTTTTACGTTCTTTTTTTTAACCTATAAATAATAATTCCATATTAAATATCACGAAATTGTTTTATTTATGTAAATTACATTGATGAGATATTCGATTTTGGACTATAATAAATCTCGTATAGAAAATTTCTCTTTTCAAAAAATACGATATTAATTTTTTGATAATTTATTTAATGAAAAGTTCATTTTTATCTATTTCTATAAAAATATGAGGCTATTATTCGGGAGGACAAATGGAAAAAGAATTTACGTTATATGATCTGTGGCAATTATTTAAGAAGTACTTTGTACGGATAATTAACATGACAATATTAGGCGCTACAATTACAGCCCTAGTGGTCATGTTTTTTATTGAACCACAATATTCATCTCAAGCTCAATTGATTGTGAACCAACGAAGCAGTCAGGAAAATTCTATCCAATACAATGAGGTGCAAACTAATGTGACATTAGTGAGTACCTACAGAGATATTATTCTAGGCGATGGTGTATTAACTGAAGTTAATAATAGTTTGGATAATCAATTTTCAGTTAATCAATTAAGAAATGCTATCACGATTGAGCAATCTACTGATTCCCAAGCCTTCAATATTTCTGCTGAAATGGCATCACCTCAGGACGCACAAAATGTGGTGAATACAGTGATCACAGAATTTGAAGAAACTTTACTTGATATTTATGGAGATGAAGTTTCAAACGTCTATATCGTTTCTTCAGCATCTTATAATCCTAATCAAGTCTCTCCGAATATTGTTTTATTTACCATAATTGGTGGTTTTGTAGGGGCAATGGTGATGATAAGTATCGCACTTATTATAGAATTATTGGATAACCGCGTGAAATCTAGTGATGATTTGCTGGCATTAGATTTAGTCGCTTTAGGTGAAATTTATGAATTGAGTGACGCTCAGAAGAATGAAAGTAGAATTCAAAGTCATAGATCGAGTAATTCAAATAGAAAGAGAGTATAGCCATGTTTAATTTTAAAAGTAAAAGAATCAAACAAAATTTAGAAAATGAACAGAAGCTAGGATCTGCTTTAATAACATATTTTGAGCCAATGTCAGCAATAGCAGAACAGTATAGAACACTAAGAACAAATATTGAATTTGCGCAAATTGGGAAAGACATGAAATCTATTGCAATCACTTCATCTATTCCAATGGAGGGTAAATCTACGACTGCTGTGAATTTGGCTTATACATATGCCCAAACAAATCGTAAAGTATTGATTGTGGACTCTGACTTAAGAAAACCAACTCTACATAGAACGTTTAAATTGAATAATACAAGAGGGTTAACAACTTTACTAGTTAATGAAGAAAAGCCTTCGTTAGAAATCATTCAAAAATCTGAAGAATTAGGTTTATTTTTCTTAACTTCGGGCCCTATTCCCCCTAATCCAGCAGAATTATTAGCTTCAGAACAAATGAAAAATTTAGTGGAAGAATTAACTGAAATTTTTGATTTGGTAATTTTTGATACGCCACCAATTCAATCAGTTACTGATCCACAGATTATTTCCTCAATAGTTGATGGGGTTATTTTAGTTGCCAGACAAAATTATGTTCGTAAAGATCAAGTTGGTGAATCTAAAGAAGCATTAGAGAAAGTAAAAGCAAATATTTTAGGATTTGTATTAAATGACGCTCCATTAGAAAAAAATAGAGGGTATGGATACTACGATTATTATAGAGCGGATGACAATGAATAATAAAAATTGAATAGTGCAATATAAAAGTGATTAATCTGTTTTTTATTATCCATTTACAGATTTATTTAAAATTGACCAAAAAGGGGGGAACATTATTGTCTAATAAAAAAATTCTATTTTTAGTTAATCATGATGTTGTAATTTATAATTTTAGACTGGAATTAATCTTACAATTACTTGAAAATGGTTATGAAATTCACATATCGTCTCCATACGGAAAAAAAATTGACGAGCTAGTAGAGCTGGGATGTGTATTTCATGAGATTAAAATTGATAGAAGAGGAAGAAATTTATTTAAAGATTTAAATTTAATAAAAAAATATTATGAATTACTAAGGAAAATCCGACCATTGGTTACACTAACTTTTACGATTAAACCTAATTTGTATGGGGGATTGATTTGTAGAGTGCTATCAGTTCCTTATATAAGTAATATCACTGGATTGGGTAGCAGTCTTTCTGGAGATACAAATTCCATTTTGAAACAAATATTAAAAGTGCTGTATAGAACTTCATTAAAAGAAGCCGAATGTGTATTTTTTCAAAATAAAAATAACTTAGAAATTTTTAAAAGTAAAAAAATTCCGATGAAAAAATATAAACTTTTACCAGGCTCAGGTGTTAATATAGATAAATTTCCATATAGCATGTATCCTAATAATAAAAAAGTACATATTTATTATTTTGGACGATTGATGAAAGATAAAGGTACATACGAATTAATTGAAGCAGCTGAAATTCTCAAGACTAAAAATATACAAATTCATCTAGTAGGTTTTTCTGAAGATAGCAAGTTAAGTGAGCTAATTGATTTGTATCATAAGAAAGGCATCCTAATTAATCATGGATACCAAGAAAAAATTTTTGAGTATATAAAGCAGGCAGATGCAATTATTCAGCCCTCATATCATGAAGGTATGTCTAATGTATTATTGGAAGCAGCATCATCAGGGCGACCAGTGTTGGCGTCGAATATACCCGGATGTCAAGAAATTATCGATGACGGAATAACAGGTTATTTATTTGAAGCAAAGGATGTTTGTGAAATAGTAACAACAATTCAAAAATTTTCTCGCCTTTCGAAAAATGAAAGACGGATTATGGGACAAAAAGGTCATATGAAAATTAAAAAAGAATTTTCAAGGGAGCTCGTAACTAATTCATACATAAGAGAAATTAATAATATTAATAACTAAATTTTGGAAAGAGAGTGTAAAAATTGAATTTATTTGAAAAAATTGTAAATAAAGAAGAAAAAATATCATTAGTAGGTTTAGGGTATGTTGGGATGCCAATCGCTGTTGCCTTTGCTAACAAAGTAGATGTTATAGGATTTGATATTAATAAAGAAAAAATAGATTTATACAAAAACGGAATTGACCCTACTAGAGAAGTTGGTAATGATGTTATTAAAAATACTACCGTTGATTTTACGTCTGACCCTAGCCGATTAGCAGAAGCTAGATTTCATATTGTGTCTGTCCCAACGCCTATAAATAATGATAAAACTCCTGATCTAACACCTATAAAAGGAGCATCAAAAACTGTTGGTCAAAACTTGACGAAAGGATCAATTGTAGTATATGAATCTACAGTGTACCCTGGAGTTACTGAAGATGTTTGTATTCCTATTTTAGAAAAAGAATCTGGATTAAAGTGTGGCGTTGACTTTAAAGTTGGTTATTCTCCTGAAAGAATTAATCCTGGTGACAAAGTACATCGTTTAGAAACAATCGTTAAGGTAGTTTCGGGGATTGATGAGGAATCATTGGAAACTATCGCTAAGGTATACGAGTTAGTGGTAGACGCCGGTGTTCATAAAGCTTCAACGATTAAAGTAGCCGAAGCTGCTAAAGTTATTGAGAATTCACAGCGCGATATTAATATTGCTTTTATGAATGAACTTTCTATTATTTTTAATGAGATGGGAATAGATACAAAAGAAGTTTTAAAAGCAGCGGGTACTAAATGGAACTTCCTAAACTTTTCACCTGGTTTAGTTGGTGGTCATTGTATCGGTGTAGACCCATATTATCTTACTTATAAAGCCGAAGAAATGGGCTATCATTCTCAGATAATTTTATCTGGACGCCGAATAAACGATGATATGGGTAAATATGTAGTTGAAAATACAATAAAAAAATTGATTCAAGCAGGTATAAATATTCGGGATGCAAAAGTAGCAATTCTAGGCTTTACTTTCAAAGAAAACACTCCAGATACTCGAAATACACGAGTAATTGATATTGTACAAGAATTAAAAGAATATGGAATAATCCCTGTTATTGTAGATCCAGTTGCTGATAAAGAAGAAGCTAAACATGAGTATGGTCTAGTTTTTAATGAGCTCGCTGATGTTAAAAATATGGATGCAGTAATAATTGCTGTCCCTCATGACGAATTTGGGTCGTTTGATGAAGAAAAAATCAGTGAATTCTTTGCAGACAATGAACATAAAGTGTTAATAGATATTAAAGGATTATTAAACAGAAATACTTTTGAAAATATTGGATATTCTTATTGGAGATTATAAGGGGGAATTATTATGGGATATGAAACTGTAAATTTTTCTAAAAACTCGGTTTTTCTTGTAACAGGTGGAGCGGGTTTTATTGGCTCTAATTTAGTTGAAGCACTATTGAACAAAGGGCATATTGTCCGAGTACTAGATGATTTATCGCAAGGTAAACAAGAAAATGTGGATATGTTTTTAGAAAATGAGAATTATACTTTTATTAAAGGGGATATTCGAGATTTAGATACATGTCTACACGCTACTAGGGGTGTAGATTATGTTTTAAATCAAGCAGCTTGGGGAAGTGTTCCTCGAAGCATTGATATGCCTTTGTTATATGAAGAAATTAATATTAAAGGCACCTTAAATATGTTAGAAGCTTCACGACAAAATAATGTAAAAAAATTTGTTTATGCATCTAGCTCGTCAGTATATGGGGATGAACCAAACCTACCAAAACAAGAAGGAATAGAGGGGAATTTGTTATCTCCTTATGCACTTACCAAAAGAGCTAATGAAGAATATGCAAAATTGTATACTAAATTATATGGCTTAGATACTTATGGGTTAAGATATTTTAATGTCTTCGGACGCCGTCAAGATCCTAATGGGGCATATGCAGCTGTTTTGCCAAAATTTATAACTCAATTATTAAATGATGAACAACCGACTATAAATGGTGATGGCAAGCAAAGTCGTGATTTTACCTATATCGAAAATGTAATCGAAGCAAATTTAAAAGCTTGTGCTGCACCTAGCGAAGTTGCAGGTAATGCTTTTAATGTAGCTTACGGTGGAAGAGAATTTTTAATTGATGTATTTTACTCCTTAACAGAAGCTTTGGGAAAACAAATTGAACCTCATTTTGGTCCTGAACGGTTAGGTGATATAAAACATAGTAATGCTGATATTTCGAAAGCTAAAGCTTTATTGAATTATGAACCAGATTATAGTTTTGACCTAGGAATAAAAGAAGCTATAGATTGGTATATTAATAATATTTAATAATTAGTGAGGGGACATAATTGAAAAAAAACATAATTTTATTGATTCCTCAGTTAAGGCATGGTGGAGCAGAAAGAGTTGTTTCTAGATTATCTTTTATTTTGAATAAAGAGTATAATTTAAAAGTTGTAGTTTTCGATGATCATAATATCACCTATGAATTAGGATGTGACCTCATCAATCTGGAAGTTCCACCAATTTCTGAAGGCAGATTTATAAAAAAAGTATTTAATATTTTAAAAAGAATTTATAGATATAGAGTAATTAAAAAAAAATATAACGTTGATTTAACCTATAGTTTTGGTGATACAGCGAATATTATTAATATATTTTCAGGATTAAAAGATAAAAAAATTTCATCTATACGTGGTTTTAAGAGAATTCGTAAAAAAGAAGGTTTAAAAAATATCCTCATTTTAAGACCGTTATCGAAATTTATTTTACGAAATTCGGATTCTATCGTCTCAGTATCGGAACTAATAACTCAAACATTGGTAAAAGAATATGAACTACCAGCTGATAAAATCGAGACAATTTATAATGGTTATAATATTGATAAAATAACTGAACTTTCTCAAGAAAATATAACTGATAAAACAAAATTAATATTTAAAGATAGAAGAGTTTTAATTACAGCTGGTACGTTTAGACAAGAAAAGGGATATTGGCATTTATTAAAAGCGTTTTATATACTAAGAAAAAAGCATGAAAATTTACAATTAGTAATTTTAGGAACTGATTATAATAATTATAAAGAGAGAATTGTTAATCTTGCTAAAAAGTTAAATGTTTCAGAACATGTTCACATGCTAGGTTATCAAGATAATCCTTTTAAGTTTATAGCTAAAAGTGATATTTATTTACTTTCTTCAGTATTTGAAGGATTTCCTAATGCATTGGTTGAAGCTATGGCATGTGGAATTCCTGTAGTAGCTGCAGATTGTGAGTCTGGACCTAGAGAAATTATTTCACCAAAAAGCAACATATTTGAGACTTTGCAGAACTTTGAAAAGGAAGAGTTTGGAATATTGGTTGAAAGATTAAATAAAGAAGAGAATTTTGACCATACCTACTTTGACAGTGGTGATTACGGTTTAGTTAACGGAGTTGAAGAATTAATTGAGGATGCCAAGCTTCAAGAATATTATTCGAAAAAATCATTAGAAAGAGCTAGAAAATTTTCCAATGATGAATGGAAGAAAAAGAATCAAAAATTAATTAATCAATTACTATATGGGTAAAATTTATTGAGGTGAGGTTATGAATATTGGCTTCTTAATAACTAATTTAAGTGGAGGTGGAGCGGCTAGAACAGTAACAGCATTAGCTAATTCTATTTCTAAATTAGGGCATAATGTAATAATTATTCAGATAGATGGAGCTGAGTCAGTTTATAATATTTCGGATACTTTGAATGTCATAAAATTAAATGAGCAATCTGAAAATAATACGATAGATAGGCTGGTTAATCAATATAAAAGAATTAAAAAAATTAGAAATATTTGTAAAAAAAACAAACTAGAAATAATAGTTGCTATGAATGTATCCATGATATATTTCGCATTGATAGCCACTTCGTTATTAAAGACGAATGTGATAGGTGCTGAAAGAAGTAATCCTTATTTATCACTAAATGGATCAGTAAAACAAAAAGTTAAAAAACTTTTATCGTTATTTACGGATGGTTTTATTTTTCAGACAAAGGAATCTGCTAATTTCTATCCAATTTTGACTCAACGAAAAGGTATTGTTATTCAAAATGCAGTTTATAATGAAGATATAATCAATATATCTCCTTCGAATGTTAGAAAGAAAAGAATTACTAGTGTTGGGAGACTAATTGAATCAAAAGGGTTTGATTTTTTAATTGAAGTTTTTTCAGAATTTATAAACTATTATCCTGATTACACTTTAGATATTTATGGAGAAGGTGAAGAGCGTGGAAATTTGACTAAAATCATTAAAAAACTCAAATTATATGAAAAAGTTCAGCTGCACGGGAATACATCTGATATAGCATCTTCTATAAAAGACTCAGGTATGTTTGTATTTCCTTCTAGGCATGAGGGAATGCCTAATGCATTAATAGAAGCTTTAGCATTAGGTATTCCGTGTATCTCTACAAATTGTTCAATGGGTCCAAGGGAATTAATTCAAAATGGTGTTAATGGTATTTTAGTCGAAGTTGATAATGAAAAAGAATTACTTGCTCAAATGATAAAATTGGCTGCAGATGAAAATTATGCAGAAAGACTAGGGAAAAAAGCTGTAGCAATAAGAGAAACAAACTCTATAGAAAAAGTAACTAATTCCCATATTAATTATTTTGTTAAAGTTCTAAACTCATAAAGTAAGGAGGGATAATATGGTGGAGTTAATTAAAAACTCTAAACAACATGAAAAAGATTCCAATATTTACTCCTTGTCTATGATAATAATTTATTTACTAATAACGGCATATTCTATATTTCAAAACTCAGTTATATATAATATATTTCTATTAACTATAATATTTTTTTTGTTTATATTAAACAGAGAAAAAATGGTAACTTTAATGTTGACATTGTTACCATTTTATTCAGCTTTTTCTTATACGAATATTCTATTGATTGCTTTAATACTATATGTAATTAAATATTATAAAAAAATTAATATTAGTTCATCAATAATAATGGGATATATTCTAGTGTTGTGGGAAGCACTTCATTTCGCCTTGCTAAAAATAGATATTGGCTTTTTTCTCACTTTTTCACTTATACTATTATGGATAAGCATAATTGCATTTGATCGAAGTTTAGTCTCAAAACTAAATATAGAAAAGTTAGTCGTTTATTTTTCGATAAGTCTAGTTATTTTAGGTATTTTACTTTTAATAGAAATTCAATCAGATAATCAAATTACATCGATCTTTCAAAGTGGTATTAGACTTGGTACTTTGCAATTTGGGAATTCTATTTTTAATGTAAATCCAAATACTTTGGCTTTATATGCAACAACTAGCCTATGCATGCTATTAAGTTTAGATTTTAATTCATTTAATAAATATTTTCGAAGTGTATTAGTTATTGGGACTATTTTTATAGGCATATTAACTTATTCAAGAACTTTTATATTTGCTAGTATATTTATAATTTTCTATATTTTGTTCAGCTCTGATGATATCAAAATGAAATTTTATATACTATTAATTATTTTCCTGTTGTTTTTGATCCTACTTGTAAAGACTCCTTTTTTGATTGAAAATTTAATGCAAAGATTTGAAGTTGATGATTTAAGTAACTCAAGAATAGATATTTTTAATTTATATAATAGAATGTTAAGTTCAAATTTAGGTATTCTACTATTTGGTGTTGGCTTACAAAATTACCAGTTAAAAGTAAATATAGATGTATCTATCCATAATCCTTTACAGGAGGTTATTGTTACTTGGGGATTAGTTGGATTTATTATAGTTGCTATTTTTTTAATTTTTGTCGTCAAAAATATATTTAAGTCTACTAAAGGTGCTATTAAATTTTTACCTATTATTGCATTTTTTATAACTATTCAATCATCACGATTATTTACTACCCCAGTTAATTTATTATTATTTTTAGTTGTTATATTTTCATGTATAAGTACGACAAATGATGATTACACTTTAAGAAAGAAAAGGAGTAATATTTATCTATGATAAAAAATATAATTGAAAATGTTCGTTTAAAGTTAATGAATCCATCTGAAAAAGCCTTATTTTATAAAGAAAAAAAGAATATGAATATTGGTGAAGAGTGTCAGATTTTTAATGATGTAAGCTTTGGTAGCGAACCATATCTAATTAAAATAGGAGATAAAGTAAAAATTACAGCCGGCACACAGTTCGTTACTCATGACGGTGGTGTAGAGGTTTTACGAAATTTAGAAATGTTACCCAATGCTGATTTATTTGGGCAGATTCATATAGGAAGTAATGTTTTTATTGGAAATAAATGTATTATTTTGCCAGGGGTTACAATTGGAGATAATGTTATTATCGGTGCAGGTAGTGTTGTTACAAAGAATATTAATAGTAATTCCGTTTGTGCGGGGGTTCCAGCAAGAGAGATTCGAACCTTGGATGAATATTATAGTAAGAATAAAGATCGTGCTGACTATACAAAGTCTTTTTCCTATGAAAAGAAAAAGGAATATTTAATTGAAAAATTTAAAATTGGAAGGTAATTATGAGTAATGATAACGGTAGAATTTATAATTCATTTCGTAATGTTAGTACAAGCTTATTAGTACAAGTTTTTAATCTAATAATTGTTTTTATTTCTAGAACTGTTTTTATACGAACTCTAGGTGTAGAATATCTAGGTATTTCTGGACTTTTTACAAGTATTTTAACCATTTTATCTTTGGGAGAATTAGGAATTGGTGAAGCAATCACTTTTGCTTTATATAAACCGATTAAAAATGGTGAGACTGATAAAATAAATATATTGATGAATATATTTAGAAAATTTTATTCAATGACTTCTTTAATAATATTTATAGGTGGAATAGTAACTTTGCCTTTTTTAGATGAAATTATTGGCTCTGTTCATACAGTAGGAAACATTAGAAGTATATATTTACTTTTTATTATAAATTCATCAATTAGTTACTTATTTTCTTATAATAAGATACTATTGATTGCAGATCAGAAAGCTTATAAGACCTCTATTGTCGATTTCGCTTGCAGTTTATTGCTAAATTTATTTCAAATAATAGTATTATTTATTTTTAGAAGTTATATATTTTATCTTATATTACAGGTAACATTTACTCTCCTTCAAAACATTGTTATATTTCTAATGACAAAAAACGAATATTCTACTATTTATAGAACAAATATTGCTAGTGGATCTTTGGAAAAAGAAGAAAAAAAAAGTTTGGAAAGAAATATTAAATCACTAATGATTCAAAAAATTGGAAGTGTTACAACTCAAGGAATAGATAATATTATTATTACTAATATAATAAGTGTATCTACTACTGGATTACTTTCAAATTATAACCTTTTATTGAATTATATAACGAAGTTTGTGAATGTTTTTTTTACTGGTATTTCAGCAAGTGTAGGAAATCTAGTTGCTGAAGGAAATTCAAAAAAAATGCTTAATCTATTCTATATAATTTATTTTAGTACTAAAGTAGTGTATAGCATAATATCAATAATTCTAATAAATGTAATTGATGATTTTA
Source organism: Aerococcaceae bacterium 50-4 (assembly GCA_041223225.1). Lineage (GTDB taxonomy): Bacteria > Bacillota > Bacilli > Lactobacillales > Aerococcaceae > Aerococcus. Next base: position 51,389 of record JBCLPQ010000006.1, on the reverse strand, counting down.
TCATGGTTTGGATAGGTAATGAGTTTCTACTGCCAAAATTGACTATATATATAATTGTTTTAAATTTCTATTTTATGGGGGTTAGACACAGTATTAATGTTTTCAAAAACGGACTAGGTTTGTACTGGTATGACAGATATAAACCGCTAATCAGCGCATTTATTAATATTATATTTTCGGTTATCCTTGGAAATATTATGGGGATTACAGGCGTATTAGTTGGTACTTCGATTAGCTTGATAACTGTTAATCTATGGATTGAACCTTATGTACTTTTTAAATATGGTTTTAAAACTTCGCATGTTAATTTCATAAAATTATTTTTTACTGATTCAATAAAAATGATAATTACCAGTCTAATATTTAACTTTATATTTTCAATTATAGAAATTAATCCAAATCTTATCACGATATTCTTGAAAGTAATTGTTATTACAATTTCTATGACTGCTTATTATTTCTTTGCTTATAGAAAAAATAAAGAGTTTGAATATTTTAATACTATTTTCAAGAATCTAAAAGAGAAAATAATGAAATGATAAAAGAGTGATATACTTTTTATAAATGCACAATAGCTTTATTTTGGATAGGTTTGATGAGAAATTTGACCAAGTAATCAAGGCTCTACGTCAAATGGGCTGATGAGTAATTTACGGTTCTACGTCAAATAGGACTGATGAGTAATTTTTACCAAGTGATCTTTAGATTTCGGTTCTATGATAAATAGTGTTGGTGGGAAATTTTAAGGAATTTCCACCAGCACTATTTTTTGGTATACAAAAAGGCCATGAAATCCTAAAATAAAGTAAATCACCACAATATACTTGAAAGAAGGAAAATCATGACCTATTCAACTATTATAAAACAACTCTGCGGAATTAGCGATAAAATCATCACCATCTGTAACATTCCTGATGAAGAAACTTTAGACAAACTATCTTATATTCCTATTATGGGTGTCCTTACATATAAGCCTAAGGCTTGCGATGCATGTGGAGTCAAGAATGAATCAACTGAAAATATCATTAAGTATGGCTTTAAAACAACGAGCGTCAGACTATCTGATGATCCAGCGAAACCCATTAATTTTAAACTAAAGAAACAGCGATTTAAATGTAAACACTGTGAAGGAACTTTCATAGCACGCTCATCAATTGTGCATAAATTCGACTCAATATCGATCTTATCTAAAAATAAAATTGCTGCAGAATTAACTGAAACACAGTTTATGAAGCTTGTCGGACAAAGGTATCATGTATCTTCAAATACTGTGGCGAGAATTCTATTGAAAGCTGCTAATGGTTTAGACCCGAAAGGGAATTACCTACCGGAACATCTTTCTATAGATGAGTTTAAATCTGTAGATGATGTCGAGGGAGCGATGAGTGCAATCCTTGTGGATCCACATAATAAACGATTAATCGATATCATAGAGGATCGCAAACAACATTCACTGATTCGATACTTCCATCGCTACTCTAGAGAGGCTCGAGCTGCAGTAAAGACAATTTCCATGGACTTATATTCCCCATACTTAGGCGTTGACAAAGCTTGTTTCCCTAACGCAAAAATTGTCATTGATCGTTTCCATATCGTCCAATTACTGAACAATACCATTAACTCAATGCAAATTGAAGTAATGAATGAGGTAAAAAACAGTCGTCCTACGGATTATCGAAAACTAAAAAATCAATGGAAATTGATGTTAAAGAATGCTGACCATCTTGATTTTTCTAATTACTATTACCACCGCTTATATCATGCACAGACAACTGAACAGCGTATCTATTAAGTATTTCTCCGAAACTACAACAAGCCTACCAGGTTATGAATGACCTTAAATTTGCGATTGAAACTAGAGATTACAGCTATTTATTAGCTACAATCAAGGAATTAAAGCATATTAGATTAAATAAGAAAGTCAGAAAGACAATCAATACCATGGAACGCTTCTTGCCTTTCGTTGAAAATGCGCTAATTTATAGTGTTTCTAATGGTCCTACCGAAGGTATGAATAACAAGATTAAGTTAATCAAACGTACTGGATACGGATATGCAAGCTTCAGAAACCTAAGAGCGAGAATATTACTACAACTTAAACTAATCTATAAGCCATCAACCCATTACCTGCAACATTCGAACCACTTACTGCTTTAGGTACTGAGTCATAGTCTACTTATCATCATTCTCGCCTAAGGGCGAGAAAAGGCCATGTTTTTATTTAAAAATAAACATGACCCAATCTTTTATTAATTAATTATTTAAACCAACACTGTGATTTATTTATTTTTAGTCACCAACACTATTTAACACAGAACCTACGGGGATCTCCTATCATGTTTGTTGTAGTTAACTTAATGATAATGGAAATCCTCGTTTTTATTTGAAATTATTTAGAAAAAAAGCGCAAAAAATCTATACCTCTTGTATAATATAAGTGAGTTAAAAAATTTAGTTTTGCACTAGAGCTTGTTGCCGCAAGCCTAGTGCTTTTTTAATGTCATAGTGGACGCCTTCAGATAAAACCTTGTATATAATACGAAGTAACTTATGTCCACAAGCAACAACTGCTTTCATTTTAGATCCTTTCGCCGCAATTCGATGATACAAACTATTGAAAGCAGGATCTTTCGATCGTCCAGCGGTACCCCCACTATTAAATAATGCTGTCTTTACATATTTATTTCCTTGAGTAATGTGAGAAGACTTTCTCTTACCTGCACTTTCATAGGACCCTGGTGCAACACCTGCCCACGATGCAAGATGTCCAGCAGTGGGGAAAGCATCGACATTTGGACCGATTTCTCCAAGGATAATAGCCGCTCCATTTTCTTTAATGCCTGGAATTTCCATTAGGAGTCGGTATTCCTTCGGAAAATGTTGAAGAATATAGTGCCCAATTTCTTGTGTCAATTCTTCAATTTTCCTTGTATAGAATCGATATTCCTCCAAAGAGTTACTTAATAAAAGTCGATCCGTTCGACTCATTTTACCATCCATCGCTAACAAAATATCTTCAGGACTTGCCTTAACCCTTCCATGCAGACAAGCCTGAACTTTTTCTAAGGTTAGTACCTCTCCGTGAATAAATAGCTCGAGAAGTGCTTGACCACTTACTGAAAATATATCAGAAAGATAGCTTGTCAATTTAATGTTGGAACGTTGAAGGATATTATGAATTTCATTCTTAGTTTGCGTCCGTTTCTGCATATAACTCTGCCTACGCCGTGTCATATACCTTAATTCAAGGACTTTTTCCGAAGGAATATATGAAGCATCGATAAGACCACATCGTCCCAATTGTGCGATCCATTCAGCATCTTTAACATCTGTTTTCCTCCCGGGAACATTTTTAATATGTTGAGGATTAGCGAGGACAGATATAAAATTTCCCTCAGAAAAAATATTAAAAACAGGAATCCAATACTGTCCCGTAGATTCCATAAAGATATGAGTTACATGATGTTCATCTAACCATTGCATCGCTTGACGCAATTCTCTGGTCCGAGTACCAAAAGTTTTTTCAAATTTCCTTGGGGAATTGGTAGATAATGGCCCATCTAAAATACAACAAACAATCGTTTTCTGATGGACATCAATTCCACAGCAGGTTTCAATCATTACTTCCATGGAAAACCACTCCTTCTTTAAAATTAAGGTAATGGAGCCACTTATTGTTTATTGAAATTTTATTTTCATACTTATAGCATATTCGGCATATTGCAAAAAATAAGGGACTCATCCAGTTTTTTGTACAGGTTCGGCAACACCAGTAAAAAAGAGACGGATTTATATTACCTTTACTGAATTATAATGGATTTTATACGAATAGAAAACGCTTTAATTTCCGTCATGGCATAGCGTGCACCGCACGCTTAAGGTTTTTTGTAAAAAAATTAGGACCAATGACTTTTAATTTAAGTCATCAGTCCTATATATTGTAGAGCCAGATATCCTAGCTAAAAATAGCTAGGTATTCTTAAAATTTACATGTAACTGAAATGGTTACAAACAGTTTATATGCAATCATTTTAAATAGAAAAACAAAAAGAGGTTTTTTAGCAACCAACCTATTAATTAATGGTGCTGTTGATAAGAAAAGGCTTAAAGAAGTATTAGTTTCAGAAGCGTGTAAAGCTGAAGATTCAGCTGTTGATGGCAAAAGTTGTTAGTTGATTAATCGTAATTTAAAGCATATATGGAGGAATAAATAATGAAAATTGGTATTATTGCAGCAAGTGGTAAAGTTGGTAGCTTGGTATTAAAAGAAGCAGTTGAACGAGGACATGAAGTTACTGCAATTGTGAGAGATGGCTCTAAAATGGCAGACCAAAATGTGGCTGTAATTGAAAAAGATATTAAAGACCTGACTTCAGCTGATTTGAAAGCTTTTGATGTTGTCGTAAATGCTTTTGGCGCACCTTTAGGTGAAGAAGAAGCTCATGTTGTATCAGGGCGTGCCTTAATCGACGCTTTAAAAGGGACAGATACAAGAGCCATTATTGTTGGTGGTGCGGGTAGCTTGTTCGTGGATGAAGATCAAACTATTTTATTAGCAGATACAGCTGAGTTCCCAGAAATCTTTTTACCTACTGCTGAAGGACAAGGACGTAACCTTGAAGACTTGAAAGCAGCTGAAGATATTACTTGGACATTCATTAGTCCATCGGCTGATTTCCGTGCTGATGGCGGTAAAACAGGTACATATCAAGCAGGTAAAGATAATTTGTTAGTCAATTCAGCAGGTAATAGCTATATTTCATACGCAGATTACGCAGTTGCGGTAGTTGATGAAATCGAAAATCCACAACATATTAATGAGCGTTTCACAGTTGTTGGTGAAGAAGCTTAATTTTACCCTGAATAATAGCAGTAAATGTATATGATAAGTCGGTTACTAAAGGTAATCGGCTTTTCTCATGGTTATAAATTGGTGAAAATGTTGAAGACAGCGTATAATAAAGGGCAATACAGTTGCGAGTCATTTTAAATGAGGTGAGTATGGTGAAACAGAAAAAAATTGCTTTTACTGGTCCTTTCGGAGATACAAACTTTGGGGATTGGGCAATGATTGTGAATAATATTCGCAGCATGGCTTACCATGAGATTGTTTTATTTTCTTATGGACCTGTCTTTAATCAAGAAATTGTCGAAACCTATTTAGCTGATTATCAGATTGAAATCGTTGAAGTATTATTAGATGATTTTGATGAAAAGTCCCATTTTCCACATACACCGGTAGAAATTTTGGGACGAGTTAAAAACTTGGATGCCATCAAGGACAGTTTACGCAGTGTTGACAAACTAATTGTGAACGGCGGTGGTTACTTTAATGATGAGTGGACTGAAGGCCGGATGGTTAAACTATTTAAAATCTTCACGCCAATGTTGCTGGCTGACCAGATGAACATGCCAATTATCTTTACAGGGAATAGTCTTGGCCCATTTGATTTAGGAAAAGGTTTTTTTACCAATATGTTTGGGCGAATGAAGAATTTGAAGGTGGCGACACGTGATCAAATGTATTCCAAAATCTGGTTTGATCAGTTGCACACACCACATGAAGTGACTTTCATTCCGGATGACTTACTCTTTATTCATCCTGACTTGCAGAAAATGCAGCCAACAATCCAAGTTGATTCGGACGGCTATGTTGTACTTGAAGCGTATCAACCGCTTGATGTCATTGCATCAGAACTGGATGCGATTAAAGCTTTCGTTGGCGATATGAAGCATCAATACAACTTGGATGTTGTTTTTCTTCCATTAAATATTGGCAATGGTGGAACAGACCAAGGGCGATATTTAAAAGAACGGATTCCTGAATTAATTTTGGTGGACTATTCAGATAAAGGTTACTTACCCATCCAAGACGCGGTCAATATATTGCGTCACGCGGAAATGGTGATTACATCGAGGTATCATGCACTAGTTTTATCTGTCGCGCATAAGGTGCCAATCCTTTCAGTGATGAAGGATGAAGTAGGCGACAAACGATATTACTACAATAAGAATGGTGGGCTCATTCAACAAGTCTTTAATGGGCTAGAGGTTGACGAAACCCGCTTAATGAAAAGAAATTTTACGGAAGCCTTTGATTTATTAAAATTTTATTTTAAAGCAATGGTAGAGGAGCAAAAGGATAGATACGAATCACAAATATTCCAAGAAAACATTATTGTACTAAAACAATTACGTTTAGATTATATAAAAGATTTTATTGATGATTAATCAGAAATAAACGTTGAAAATTCACATTTTTCACCTATGTAAGGCTATAATGTAAGGGGATACATTAGTTATTCTTTTATTGAAGTCGCTGATAAAGTATATGGAACAGATGGCTTTATGGTGACAGGATCTATATATATAGGGAGGATTTCTAAATAAGAAGGATGTACTCAATTAGATAATTTTTGCAATCGTAAAGCCTTTTCAAAAGACCGTTTTAGATACGCGCTTATGAAAAGAATTCCTGCAACGATTATGTTATTGTTACTTTGTATTTTTATTCAGTATATATTTTCTAGCTTGTTTTTATTTAATAGGTTGCTATTTAGAATTTAGGGCATGAATTCAATTTTATTGAGATAAGGATAAGTAACAATCGGTGAGCGGCATTTATTTTTATAAGGAATTTTGGTGAAGAGTATGAATAAAGTAGCAATTATAGGGGTAACTAACAACATAGGTCGGCAAGCGGTAGCACAATTTTCAACCGCGGGTTACGAAGTGATCGCAGCGCACTATGAAGATGTAGCAGTGTCAGCATTACCAGGTGTGGAATATGTTTTTATACAACCAGGGGATGCTCATATCGTCGAAGACATATTGGAGCAAGCGCGCATTGTTATTTTACCTGTAATTACAAAAATTTGTGACATACCAAAGCTTGTGAATTATGAAGAACGTTTATTAAATATTATTGATATCTGTGAAGACTTACCAATCGATAAATTCTATTATACGGTAGCCAGTGCTGAACATCCAGATGAAATCGATTTCGAAATGAAACAAGTTCAGAAACGACTAAAAGAATATATTGAAGAAGCTGACTTAAATCAACAGGTTATTGATGTATATAAATTCGAAGAACAATTTGCGGATATCATTCAAGGCGATTTTGCTTCGATTGCTGCAAAACATAATAATACAATTATTTATGATTTCTAAAAATTAATCATTTCTTTTCAATAAAAAAATTCCCATGTGGTAAGATGTTTAAAAAGGAAAAACTTATCAAAATGGGGAATGCAGATGAAAGGAAATAATCTTGTTCAGATTGTGGGCTTTTTTGCCGGCATTATCATCGCTATAGGTTTATTATGCGTGATTACTGTCAGTAACCTCATTGTTGATGAGGAACCGAAAGTGTCTGATATTATTGTTGTGCCAGAAGGTGCGAGCGAGCGGGCTGGTGAGGCTGTTGATTTACTTGAAGCGGGTTATTCTACTTCAGGAAAAATTATCGTGAGTCCACTGACCCAGTCTAACATCGACTTTTATGTTGGTGCAGGCGCACCTAGAGATGCTTTGATTAATGAGGGAAATGCAACATCTACTTACACTAACGCCCGAAATACGCTAAAGATGATGCAGGAGATGGGCTATGATTCTGCTGTGATTACATCATCCGATTATCATATGTTGCGAACAAAAATGATTTATGAACGGCAAAATCGTCATTATGGTTTCGATCTTACTTATGTTGCGACTTACCATGATGTTGGCGGTGAGGAAGTCACTTGGTGGCAAGCCAACCGCACTGCTGGTTTTAAAGAAATTAAGAAATTTTGGGGTTATATGTTCTTCCTCTACCATTGGGTGGATGAGGAAGCTGAAAAATCTTCTGTGAGTCATCCTGGGTAGGGTGGCTTTTTTACTTTTACACAATTATATGGATTTTATTAAATAAACGAAGCGATTAAGCGATCGCTTGAATTGCTATTCGATTGATTATCTCATTTCGGTTATCTTTTAGGGTGTGCTAAAATATAGTCATCAAATGAGTAAAGGGGTTTAATAATGAAGTTAATTTCATGGAATATTGATTCTTTAAATGCGGCATTGACTGGGGCGTCTCCGCGGGCAGAATTGTCTCGTGAAGTGTTAAAAATGATTCGCGAACACCAACCAGATATTATCGCCATTCAAGAGACAAAGCTATCAGCGAATGGCCCTACTAAAAAACACTTGGAGATTATGGGTGCAGATGTACCTGATTATGAAATCCAATGGGTGTCTAGTGTGGAGCCGGCACGTAAAGGCTATGCGGGTACCATGTTCTTGTACAAGAAAGACCTGACACCGGAAGTGACTTTCCCAAAAATTGGGGCACCAACAACGATGGACCATGAAGGGCGAATGATCACTTTAGAATTTCCTGAGTTCTACGTGACCAATGTCTATACACCGAATGCGGGTTCTGCTTTAGCGCGTTTAGAAGACCGTCAGGCCTGGGATGTACAATACGCAAATTACTTAGCTGAATTGGACGCGAAGAAACCAGTTATTGCTTGTGGGGACTTTAATGTTGCCCATACAGAAATTGACCTGGCACATCCAGGCAATAATCATTTCTCAGCTGGTTTTACGGATGAAGAGCGTGCAGGCTTTACTAATCTGTTGAACCGTGGTTTCACGGATACTTTCCGTCATATTCATGGCGATGTTGAAGGTGTTTATACCTGGTGGGCACAGCGAGTGAAAACAAGTAAAATCAATAATTCTGGATGGAGAATTGATTATTGGTTAGTGAGCGACCGTATCGCAGATAAAGTGCAAAAATCTGATATGTTAGATTCGGGTACACGTCAAGACCATACACCAATTTTATTAGAAATTGATTTATAATATACGTTGAAAGAGGCTGAACCCCTGTGTTTCAGCCTTTTCTTTTTACCTAATAATTCATGTCTATTCTAATGGCTTATAGCCCTTTTGAATTTTTCTCAGTTTGGCTTGGACATGTTTACCGGCAATCTTTTTCAATTTTTCAGCACCGAAAAGGTAGTCTAGAAAATTGGCAAAGAGGTGGTTGGCGGTATCTAATTGGCTAAAGCTTTGGTAGTCTTTGATCGGTTGATAATCGGATTCTGCCACTGTGTATTGGTAATTGGCTGGATTTTTCAAACCATTTTCTTCTGAATGGGTATACGGATTTGTGGTGAAGTTTTGGCTGTAAAATGCCATTTGGTTAAAGAATCGAAGGTTATATTGGCTGAAGGTGGTATACAGTTCCATTTTTTCTTTGAGATATTTGTTTTTCAGAGCAATTTTGAATTTGAAATGGTGGTCTACTTCAATCCAAGTGGCTTTTTTACATTTGGCATCTGGGTAATGAAGGTGAATATTGTGGAGTGCAAGTACATGATGGACGTCAGTATCATCATTAAAGTATTGATAGGCATATTTTCCTAAGGTAACGGGTAGATGCTTATTTTTGTTAAAGATGGATCCATGTGCTTGGTTGAAATAATTAATGAGTTGACCGAATTGATCAGTCCAATTATTGATTAAGGTTTTGGTGTCTAGACGACTGACACCAAGTGTTTGGTCAGTAAAAAGAATGACCGTTTTAAAGGGTAATTCTTGGTTTGAAACGTTATACAGTAACGACATGTTGAGGAGGATATGGTCAAAGTGACGATCTTTCACCTCAAGGGCTTTTTTGATAATCGTGTCCTGGTCATGCTGCCAATCTAATTTGCTTGGCGCTTTTTCAAATTCACTTGCGTGTGCTGTCATAGTCTACCACCTTTATGTATTTTTTTTGCTTATCTTATTTATAACATTGTATTTATTTTAAGAAAACAAATAATTTAACAGATTTAAAAAATAATTTGTTTTATATGATTGAGGTAATATATTCGTCTGTTTTGTAGCTTTTCATCTAAAGTTTTTATCTTTTAGTATATAATTCTGCTCTAATTCGCGGGAGAGTCAGCGTGGCGCGGGCTTGCCTTTTTTCAATTGGTAAACGTATTTTAAGTTACCTGCAGGTGATGTTATGGAATAGGATGTTCGTTTAGAGGAGGAATTTGCGTTTATGTTTGATCAGTATCGGTATCCAGACTTGTTGGATCAGTATCATGGGGTGATTGTGCATGTGTTGAAGCGGTATCATGTGGATGTGTATAAGTCTTATTATGATGATATTTACCAGTTAGCGCAGATTGCCTTGTATCAGGCAGCGGAGGATTTTGATGGGCATCCGCTAGATGAAGCTGACCGTTACCGGTTTGTGGCCTACGCCAAGAAGATAATGGCATGGCGGGTGGTGGATGAGTTACGCAAGCACACGCGGCAAGGTGGTCAGGAATTTTCGACGACGGATGAGTGGGTCTTTGAAGCTGGATTGGGTGATGGCCCAGCGGTTGAGATAACTGCGGATATTCAACATTTTTTGGATGAGGCAGCGAAATTATTGGCTAAAAAGGATTTAGATTTTTTATATCAAGTCATCGCTTGTCAAGGCAAGATGAAGTTGTTGCTGGAGATTTATCCGATTTCTCGTCAAGCTATTTACTATAAGAAGCGCAATTTGATGGACAAACTACAGGCTATCCGCCATTTGTTGGTGGGTTAGGAGGCTATATGAAAAAGACAACATTTAATCAATACAAGGGGATTTTAATTGCATTTGGACACGGAAATGGTGATCCTGGTGCAGTTTCTGGGACATTTACAGAAGCAGAAATGGTCCGGAAATTGAAACCTTATTTGGCTAAGTGGGCTAAAGAAGCGGGTGTAAAAATGGCTTTCTATATGGATAATTTATACCAACATGCGGGGGATATGAAGTCCTATGCCGACTGGGTAGTGGTGGAAGTCCATATGGATGCGGCAGCTAAGCCACAAAAAGGTGGACATGTGATTATTCATAGGGATTATCTGCCGGATGCTATGGACCAGAACTTAATTGATGTGATTGGTAAACACTTTGGGTTAGTGACCCGCAATTCTTTAGGTCTGTCAAAAAGAGGCGATTTATTAAATTGTAATAATGCGCGTCGTTGGGGGATCAATTATCGTTTGCTGGAGTTGTTTTTCTTGGCTGATGCAACGGACCGGAATTATTACTTGGCGAATCTGGATTTGCTGGCTAAGCATATGGTGGAGGCGATTATTGGGGTTCAAGTGGCCGATGACAAGGTTTGTCAGTGTACTTGTTAATGATTGGATAATTTAAATTTGCGAAGGAGTCACGATGAAAATCGTGGCTTTTTTCATAGGAAAAAAGTGTGATATTTCGACAGATGACGAGTGCTTTTGCAATTATGTGTATTTACTGATTTTTTACATAAAAAATACACAATTATTGAAATGACTGGGCTTTCATTACAGGAAATTAATATTCAAATTGTATGATGAAATAGTTGGATAAAGTACGAAATTGAATGTTTTTATTGGGAGGAAATTATGCGTCATCCATTGAATTATAAACAGTTAGTTTTATCAGGTTTCATTTCAGCCACTTTATTAGGGGCTTATGCAACTAACGTTGAAGCAGCGGAAGTGACAAGTCCAGTTGAAGCGCCAGTGGTTCAAGAAGAGGTAGCACCTGCCGTTGAAGAAAGTTCAGCGATTGCTGAAGCAGGGGCTAATGAAACTGAAGCAGTAGCAGAAGACCAAGCAGCGACTGAAGAAAATTATGCAGAGGCGGGAACTGAAGAAGAGACTAGTGAAGCAGTAACTACAGAAGAAGCTGTGACAGATAGTGAGTCTGTTCAACCAACACCAACTGATAATGATGAAGAATCGGCTATTGAAGAGGTAGCTGCTGATGTAGAAGCGACAGAAGCAGTTGAAACTCCTGAACCTTTAGCTGAAGAGACTGAAGAAATCGCAGCAGAAGAATCTATACCAGCAGAAATTGAACTAACAAATGACGAGTATCTGCCTGCTGATAATGCAGAATTAAATGTTGATCAAAATGCTGCCAGCTATGACGCAGGAGCACCTTTTGATGAGGGTGGCACTGAGATTGTAAAATATAACCCAAAAACTGGTTACATTTATTCAGTGAATGGTTATGAAACGGCCTTAGATATTATTGAAAATAAAGATGACCAAATGAACTTAATTAATCGTGTTTACTTAGGTGACTTTGGGATTGAAGCATCTGACTTAACGTCGGTAGCGGTACACCCGACTGGTGACTACATCGCGATTTCAGCGCCAGCTGTAGAAAAAACAGATAAGGGGTTAGTAGCCTTCTTTGATGCAATGGGGGAATACATCAACCGTCTAACAGTAGGTGCTTTACCTGATATGGTCACTTTCTCAAAAGATGGCCAATATGCTCTAGTGGCTAATGAAGGTGAACCAAATGACGATTACACGGTAAACCCTGAAGGCTCAGTTTCAGTCATCAAGTTAGACAAAGCTATTGCGGACTTGACAGACGAAGACGTGCGTAATGTTGCAGTTGATGCAGCTGTTTTGCCAGATGAAGTACGTCCTTTAGGTTTAATTGAAGCGGATTATCCATTAAACTACGAGCCGGAATACATTGTAGTGGATGACAATTCTGAATATGCTTATGTTTCATTCCAAGAAGCGTCGGCTATTGGTAAATTAGATATTGCGAATGGCGAGTGGGTTGCTATCACTAACATGGGCTACAAAGACCATTCTGTAGCGGGTAACGGTTTAGATGCATCTGATAAAGATGATGAAATCAATATTGTGAACTGGCCAGTATTAGGTATGTACCACCCGGATGGTATTGATGTCTTTGATGTAGACGGTGAGTCGTATATCATTACAGCCAACGAAGGGGACTCACAAGATTACGACGGCTATTCTGAAGAAGTCCGTGTGAAAGATTTGGCTGAAGAAGGCTTGATCGACTTAAAAGCTGAATACTATGCAGGCTATACCCAAGCAGAATTGGATGAATTAGTTGCCAATGGTTTATTTGATAAAGACCAGTTAGGTCGTTTAACAGTGACAACTGCTCACCCATTCATCGATGCAGACGGCAAACACAATGCGCTAGTTGCCTTCGGTGGTCGTTCATTCTCTATCATCCGTGCCTCAGATATGTCAATCGTTTTTGATTCTGGTGACCAGTTTGAACAGATTATTGCAGCAGAATTACCAGAATACTTTAACCAAGATGTCGAAGGGGAAACGTGGGAAGATGTATCGGTAGACGGTCGTTCAGACAATAAGGGTGCTGAGACCGAATCTGTTATTGTCGGAAAAGTAAACGGCCAACAGTATGCTTTCGTTGCTTCAGAACGTACAGGTGGATTCTTTATCTATAACGTGTCTAACCCTGAAGCACCAAGCTTTGTAGATTATATCTATGACCCATCTCTAACAAATATCTCACCAGAAGGCTTAGAATTTGTGGACGCAGACCAAAGCCCAACTGGCCAACCAATGTTGATTGTGGCCCATGAATTATCAGGAACAGTAACGACTTTCAACCTGAGCTCATTATTAGCGCCAGTTGAAGAAGAAACTGAAACACCAACGGAAGAAACACCTGAAACTGAGACGCCTTCTGAAGAAGTTGTGACACCAGTTGAAAAGGGCCAAGATGGTCAAGTTGATAGTCTTGAGAACACTGGTTTTGATGGTAAAGAAGAAGCGAAAACTAGCGCTATTGCTAAGACTTCAAAAGCGACACAAGCTGAAAAAGGACAAACGTCTGCTAAGCAAGCTGGAAATTCATCAACTGTTGAAGTGGACCAAGCAAGCCTCCCAGCAGCTGGTTACAAAGAAAACACCTTATTAGCAGCACTTGCTTTAGCCTTTCTTGGATTGGGTTCATTCTTAGTCAAACCATTCAAGCGTCATTAAATCACTAAAAAATGCATAAAATAAGCCATCGAGGTTGGGGACGAATCCTAACTACGATGGCTTTTTTCGTTGTATATGAGTGATTATTGGTTTTCTTCAGGGATGACCCAGAATTCAGTACCAATTTCCTCGTTACGGTCTAAGACGGCTTGGTTAAAGTCTTCTGATTGGTAGATCGCTTGGATATCTTCAACCCATGGCTGGTCCATTTTGTCAGATGTGGTGATGGCTTCTAGTAGTAATCCATCAATCGGTTGCTCAGTGGTTAGGCGAGAATCTAAGTCCATACCCGCGTCATAGGCAATTGATCCGGCAACTAAAGCGTAAGAAACGTCTTGTACTGCTGGCGGAATGGCTGCACCTTGCATTTCAACAATCTCAATGCCGGCATGATTTTCTTGAATATCATCTGTCGTCACTTGAGCTGCTTCGACGTTTGGATCCAAAGTAATCCAACCCAAATCTTGCATGAGTAGCAGTCCCCGCATCATCGAAACTGTCCCGTTACCAATGGCGATGGTATCGCCGTCTTCAACATCCTCAAGGCTGTCTTTTTGCCCTGGATAAATGGCTGCTGGAACGGTAGGAATGCGGACGATTTGCTCGAAACTCGCGTCTAGGGTGTCGTTGTAGCTTTCGGTATTTAACCGGTTACCGTCTACGTTAAGGTCCGCTTCGCCTTCATCTACGGCAATCATTGCTTGGCGTAATTCTGAAAATTGAATCTCCTCGACGGTATAGCCTTGTTCTTCAAGACGGGGTGCAACTTCTTCCATAAAAAGTATGGAGTAGGGGCCAGGAGAAGTAGCTACTTTAATAGTTTGTGCGTCACCTGAATTTTGACCACAGGCTGCTAGCACCACTGTAACTAATGCTAGCCCTATAAATTTTATGAATCTTTTCATTTGATAACCTCCCAAAATCATTTGTTCTTTGAAATAAAGTTAACATATTTAGTAGGGGACACTGATATGATATGCTTGATAGCGATTACCGAATTTCGATCATTCTTGACAGACAACAATTGATTTTTCGTTTTCTACTAAGGAAAATGGCGTTTATTCTTTTTTCACATATGGTAAAATAGAGATGTTGAAATCAGTTAAAGGAGTGGCGAAATGACTTTAGGGATAGGTATTTTAGATTTTGTACCTCGGGATAAAAATACGTCGGTATTGGAATCATTCGAACAGTCAATTGAGTTGGCAAAATTGGCAGATGAAAAAGGATTCGATCGGTATTGGCTGACTGAGCACCATTCTACGCCGGCAGTCTTGTCTTCAACGCCGCAATTGTTATTGTCGCGTTTTGGTGCAGAAACGAAACAAATTAAATTAGGTACTGGGGCAGTGGTCATTAATAATTCAACCCCTTATCAAATTGCAGAAAATTATATGGTGCTTGAAGCGATGTATCCAGGTCGTGTTGAAGCAGGGGTCGGTCATTCCATGCCGAAAGAAGTGACGCGACAAGAAAATTTGGGGATGCAGATTAACCGTGGTTTGGATTATGAAAAGACCATTTCTCAAATCGCAGGCTTACTCTATGATGACCTAGCTGCAGAAGATGAAATGCATGGTTTACGCGTCATGCCTGCTTATTTCGATGGGGTGACACCCTTATATACCATGCTTGGTTCGCGTCGTAATGCGAAATTTGTGGCGGAACAAGGTTTGGGTATGGTCTTTGGTCTATTTTTCACAGGTGATTTAGAAGAATGTATTGAAACCATTAAGATTTATCGAGAAAATTTTAAACCTTCTAAAGGGATGGCTAAGCCTTCTGCCTTAATTGCGATTTATGCAGTTACTTCGGCTAAACGGAATATGAAGGAAGCTTTAAACTATGCTTTAAATGATTGGATTGAAGCTTTTGAGGACGATAAAAGGGCTTATTTAGAGTTGATGGAAGTGTCTGAAGCCAGAGATTTTGTATCAACAAGCGATCCAAATGCGGAAGATAAGTACGCTTCAAGAAAAGTATACGGCACGCCTAAACAGGTGGAAATGCAGTTGCGCCGCTTAAAAGAAGAGGCTAACGCAGATGGCTTTTTAGTGGCGAACCACTTATCAGGCTTTGCTAACCGTAAGGCCTTAATTGACATTTTAAGCCAAGTGAAAATCTAAGTAGTAAAGAACCGTGGTTATGACTATGAGTGGTGATGATATCGGGCTCAAAAAGTCAGAATTATCCGATACTTCCCAAAATGCTCCAATTACTTAGCAGTAATTGTTCGACTTTTGGTCCAGTTTATGGGAGAGTTTACGCTTAAGCGTTTACTCTCCTAAATGCGATAGAAACGTCAATTCTAAACGACTTTTTTCACACCTAAAATGAGACCTGGCTTGTCCGGGTTTCTTTCATTATAGTCACTAGTATTTAAGGAAAGGAGGCAGTGTATGGCACGTGCTTTATCTGATTCAGTTACAGTGTTAAAGGGTGTAGGTAGTAAAAAGGCCGAACTATTAGAAAAAGTAGGTATTTCAACGATTGAAGACTTGCTTTACCATTTTCCTTTCCGCTATGAGGATGTGTCCGTTAAGTCTGCAGCTGAGTTGGTCGATAATACCAAGGCATCGGTAAAAGGGGTAGTGGTGACTGAGCCAGTTGTTCAATATTTTGGTCGTAACCGCAACCGCCTAACCTTTCGACTGGCTATGGACCATGAGGTAATTCAAGTTATTTTCTTTAATCAACCCTATTTAAAGAAAAATATAGCCGCCAATCAAGAAATTGTTGTTTACGGGAAATATGAAGCTGCTAAGCAGCAAATTGTGGGGATTAAATTATTTTCTAACCAACAAAGTGTAGGCGGCAATGACAATGATTTTGAAGCGATTTACCACTTAACCCAAGGTTTATCGACTAAATCGCTCACTGATCTAATCAGACAAGCCCTTGATTTATATGGAGACTTAGTTGAAGAATTGGTGCCTGAAGCTTTGCGTGAGAAATACCATTTGATGCCGCACAAGCTAGCCATTCAGCAAATTCATTTTCCAGATAGTCAAGAAAATAACCACCAGGCGCGCAGACAATTGAAGTATCAGGAACTCTTCCTGTATGCCTTGAAGTTACAATGGCGGAAATTACAGCAAAGACGGATTGCGAATGGGGCCAGAATTCTTTATGACAATGACCATTTGCGTGATTTTATTAGGACGATTCCTTTCGAATTAACTGCCGGTCAAAAAAGTGTCGTCAATGAAATTTGTGCAGATTTACGGCAACCCTTCCAGATGAACCGACTACTCCAAGGGGATGTAGGGTCCGGTAAGACGGTTGTCGCCATGATTTGCCTGGTGGCGACCATTGATGCAGGCTTCCAAGGGGCCATGATGGTACCGACTGAGATCTTAGCCGACCAACATTATGCCTCTATTGCCGGCTTTTTTGAAAAAACGGATTATAGAGTGGCTTTGCTGACGGGTTCGACTAAAACCAAGGCCCGTCGTGAAATTTTAGCCGATTTAATCAGTGGCGACATTGACCTCTTGATTGGGACACATGCCTTGATTCAAGATGACGTCAAATTCGCTGATTTGGGTATGGTGGTCATTGATGAACAGCACCGGTTTGGGGTGAATCAACGGTCTAAATTAGTAGCCAAGGGGGAATTTGCAGCACCCAATGTCTTGTACATGACGGCAACACCTATTCCGCGAACGCTTGAAATAACCATGATGGGGGATATGGACGTTTCTAAATTAAAAGAAATGCCGTCTGGACGGATTCCAATTGAAACGTCATGGGTACGTCATAATAAACAAGCACTCGTCGATGAACAAATCTGGCGCGAGGTCCGGAAGGGACGGCAAGTTTATATTATCTGTCCTTTAATCGGTGAATCGGAAGCTTTAGAAGCACAAAATGCGGAGCATATTTACGAAACTTATGTTGCGCAATTCGGCGGACAGTTTTCAGTTGGCCTATTGCATGGTCAGATGTCAGCCGATGAGAAAGACCAAGTGATGGAAGCATTTAAGCATAATGAGATTCAAATTTTAGTTTCGACAACGGTCATCGAAGTGGGTGTGAACGTACCCAATGCGACTTATATGGTGATTTTAGATGCTGACCGGTTCGGTTTAGCCCAACTCCACCAATTACGCGGTCGGGTTGGCCGTGGTGAGCACGCTTCTTATTGTGTCCTAGTAGCAGATCCTAGAACCGACAATGGGAAACAGCGGATGAACATCATGGTAGAATCTACTGATGGATTTTACTTGAGTCAACAAGATTTAGAATTACGCGGTGCTGGTGACTACTTTGGGACTAGGCAGTCAGGATTACCAGAGTTCAAGGTTGCTGACCCTGTGGAAGATGGTGTGATTTTAGAAGTTGCGCGTGAAGATGCCATTCAATTTATTCCATACTTTGAGGGCAATCAGGAAGAATTTGCAGGCTTAGCCGATTGGTTGGACCAGCAAGTTTCGGCGATTAATGCCTAATTAAATCTTAGCTATTTTCACGGCTGTCCTTTTTCCGGAATAGGCTACAAGTGTATACTAGGTATGATATAATAAGGCTATCATTTTGAATTTATTTAACGTAGAAAGTAGGCATTGAAATGAGAATTGCAGTGGATGCAATGGGTGGCGACAACGCCCCTAAAGAAATCGTCTTAGGTGGCTTAAAAGCTGCAGCTGAACGTAAAGACGTTACCATCATGTTTTATGGGGATGAAGATGCAATTAAAGCTGAGATTGCTGGGCCTACACCTGACAACGTGGAGATCATCCATGCACCAGATAAAATTTTATCTGAAGATGATCCAGTGCGAGCTGTACGGTCAAAACGCGAATCATCTATGGTGATGGCAGCGCGTGCTGTTCGCAACGGTGAAGCGGATGCCTTGATTTCAGCAGGTAATACCGGGGCTTTACTAACAGCAGGTTTACTGGTTGTTGGCCGAATGAAGGGCGTTGAGCGTCCTGCGCTAATGGCTGCTTTACCAAACTTGGCCAATATTGGTGATTCAGTCTTATTAATTGACTGTGGGGCCAATGCAGAATCAAAAGCGTCTTATTTAAACCAATACGCTATTATGGCAACAGCTTATGCCAAAGCAGTGTTGAATAAAGCTAAACCTTCTGTTGGTTTACTGAATAACGGTACTGAAGAAAACAAAGGTAATGACTTAACCAAAGAAGCCTTTGGTTTGTTAAAAGATAATGACCAAGTCAACTTCACTGGCAATATCGAATCACGTGAAATTTTAAACGGGGTAGCGGATATTGTCGTGGCTGATGGTTTTACCGGAAATGCTGTTTTGAAATCAGTGGAAGGGACAGCAGCTGCTGTAATGAAACTGGTCAAAAATGCGATTATGGATGGCGGTATCTCCTCTAAGCTGGGTGGCCTATTGATTAAAGGGTCATTGAAAGATATGATGGCAAAAATTGATTTAGACCAAGCTGGTGGCGGTATTTTATTTGGTGTAAAAGCACCAGTACTGAAAGCCCATGGTTCTTCAAATGCGACGAGTGTTTTCCATACGATTTTACAAGCAGCGACAATTGTAGATACAGGTATTATTGAGGAATTGGCAACGACTTTTGAAGGGCAAATGACAGCTAAGAAGGCAGAATAAATTAGTTGATACTGGGGGCTAGCTTGACCTAGTTTCCCCCTTTTCAAAAAAGAAAAATAGTTAGATGATGTGTAAGGAATAGATTGATATAGGAGGATTTTTCATGGCAGAGGGTACAACTTTTGAACAAGTGGCGGCTTTAATTGTGGAACGTTTCGGTGTGGAGGCGTCTTCTGTGACGCCTGAGATGTCGTTTACGGATGATTTAGGGGCGGATTCGTTGGATGTTGTGGAGTTGGTGATGGAATTGGAAGATAATTTCGGTATCCAAATTTCTGATGATGATGTTGAAGATATCAAGACTGTTGCGGATATTGTGAAGTATATCGATAGCCACAAATAAGTTTGGCTAAACGATAAATGAGGAGGCTGGCAGTTGGTTGTCCAGCCTTATTTTATTGAATTTGTTAAAGGAGGAATTTTCATGGATTTATCTGGTGTGAAGGCTTTGTTGGCTGATCAGTTTAATTTGGAATTACAAGATGAAACGCATTATATTGAGGCGTTTACGCATTCGTCGTATGTAAATGAAAACCAAAAATTGGCACTGATGGATAATGAACGAATTGAGTTTTTAGGGGATGCTGTTTTGGAGTTAGTGGTGTCTAATTACTTGTACCGGAATTATCCTGAGCTTGATGAGGGGCGGATGTCGGCTTTACGCGCCTTAATTGTACGGGAAGAGTCATTGGCTAAGCGTTGTGTGGAATGTGGTTTTGACCAATTTGTTCGTTTAGGAAATGGTGAAGAAGCAAGCAATGGACGCAAACGTCCGTCTTTATTGTGTGACTTGTTTGAGTCAGTTTTGGGTGCAATTTATCTTGATCTTGGGTTAGATGCGATAGAGCATTTGATGTCCCTAACCATTTATCCTAAGATCAAGAATGGTGAGTTTACGCGTTTATCTGATGCGAAAACGGCTCTACAAGAAGAGTTACAAAAAGAAGGGGCGATCCAGTTGTCTTATGAACTTGAGAGTGAGTCTGGTCCAGCCCACAGTAAGGAATTCCATGTGGCCGTTCGTTTATACGATGAAATTATTGGTCGCGGTGTGGGTCATTCTAAGAAGGCAGCAGAACAAGCTGCTGCGGCCAATGCTTTAGAAATGTTGAAAAAATAGTGGAGAGAGGAATTAGCCTGTGTACCTAAAAACAGTTGAAATAGTCGGCTTTAAGAGTTTTGCGGACAAGACGACAATCGAATTTGATAATGGGTTTACAGCTATTGTAGGACCAAATGGATCAGGTAAGTCCAATATTACTGAAGCGATTAAGTGGGTATTGGGTGAACAATCGGCTAAATCCTTGCGTGGTTCAAAGATGTCTGACGTGATTTTTGCTGGGGCTGAGGACCGCCGCCAGGGTCAGTATGCACAAGTGACCTTGACCTTTGATAATAGCGACCGGGCCCTAGAGTTTGATACAGATGAAGTAGCCGTTTCTCGTCGCTATACGGCAGCTGGTGATTCAGAATACTTGATTAACCGCCGGCCATGTCGCTTGCGTGACATCACAGAATTGATGATGGATACGGGGATTGGCCGTGACTCTTTCTCAATGATTTCCCAAGGTAAGGTGGAACAAATTTTCACCCAAAAACCGGAAGATCGACGGGGGATTTTTGAAGAAGCTGCAGGCGTCATGAAATACAAGTCTCGTAAGCATGAGGCTGAACGAAAATTGAAGCATACGGAAGAAAACTTGCACCGGATTTACGATATTCTATCGGAAATTTCTGGACGAATTGAGCCTTTGGAAGCGCAAAAAAATGCAGCTATCCACTATAAAGAATCTAAGGCTGAATTATCGGAAATTGAGATTGCCTTATCTGCTGTTCAGATTGAAACCTTGAATGAACAATGGCAAGTGGCGAAAAATGATATTGCTTCATACGCTGAAGATATCAGTCACCGCCGGACAATTTTAAGTGAGACACAAGCAGCTCTTGTAGAATACAAAGGCCAAGCGGCAGAAGCCGAGACAGCAGTCAATGAGTTACAAGAACGTTATGTTGATTTGGTGAAAAATGCCGAACAGCTACAAGCTAAAATTCAAGTTCACCACCAGCAAGTCCTTTTCAAAGAAAATAACCAAGCCAGCCAAGCTGAAAATTTAGATAGCTTAAAGGCAGCGGTCAAGGACTTTAAGACTTCCATTATTCAATTGAAGGCCCAATTAGGCGATATGAAAAAAGACATTAGCCAAAAAACGGCTGACCGTGATGGCTTGCTATCTGCCCTTGAGGACTTAGCAGACGATTCAGAAACAGCAGTGCAAGCTAGACGTACAGAATATATTGCTGCCCTACAAAAGCAATCCCAATTACAAAATGACTTAAGCCAACTTGAAAAAGATATGGCCAATGAAGCGGCTATGCTTGAAAAAGACCAGTCTGATCGGTCAGAAAAAGAAGCAGACTTAGCTGAATTAAGAACGCAACTCGCTCAAACAGTAGCGGATAAAGAAGCATTAGGACAAGAAATTGAACAATTGCTGGGTCAGTATCAAGCGCAAGACCAAGCTGTCAAAGCCAAACAAGATGAAGCTTACCGGGCCAACCAGGAGATGAACCAAGCCAATCAACGGTTGATGCAGGCTACAGCCCGCAAAGAATCACTTGAAGATTTAGACCGGGACCATGCTGGTTTCTACCAAGGGGTAAAAGCAGCCCTAGATTTAGCTAGCACCATCCAAGGTGTTCACGGCGCCGTAGCGCAATTACTCCGTGTACCAGATACCTATACAGGTGCAGTGGAAACAGCACTGGGTGGGGCCATGCAGAATATTGTTACCCAAAATGGTCAAGTAGCGAGTCAATTGATTGGTGAACTGAAGCGTCAACGTGCGGGACGGGCAACCTTCTTACCACTTGATGTCATCAAAGGCCGTTCAATTAACCAGGGTGATTTGAATAAAATTCAATCTATGCCTGGTTTCATAGGTGTTATGGTTGACTTGGTGGACTTTGATAGTCAATATCAA
This sequence comes from Aerococcaceae bacterium 50-4, assembly GCA_041223225.1. Taxonomy (GTDB): domain Bacteria; phylum Bacillota; class Bacilli; order Lactobacillales; family Aerococcaceae; genus Aerococcus. The sequence continues at coordinate 29,000 of JBCLPQ010000006.1, read as the reverse complement.
CAAATTATGGCGAACTTGATGGGGAATGTCATTGTAGCGAATAACTTGGATAACGCCCGTGCTATCGCTAAAAGCTTGTATTCACGCTACCGGATTGTGACCCTTGAGTCAGATGTGATTAATGCGGGTGGTTCTATGACTGGTGGGGCGACTAAACGTAATAACAACGCTGGATTACTGTCTCGGAAAACGGACATTGACCAATTAAGTCAAGAAATCACAAGCTTGTCAGCTACCGTTGCTGACCTGCAAGGGAAAATGACGCAAGCCTCCGAAGCAGCTGAGTATATGGTCAAAGACCTTACAGCTATAAAAGAACAAGGGGACGAAGCACGCTTTTCTGAGCGGACTTTAACCAGTCAAATTGACCAATTAGAGGGGCAAATTGACGACCTAACGCAGGCTTTAAAAACGGGTGAAAGTTTACAAGCCAATGCATCAAAAATAAAAGCGAAACAAGAAAAAGCCAAGGCTAAGTTAGCGTCGGACTTAAAAGAAGTGGACGATCAAGTAGACCAATTGAAAAACTTAATTGAAGATATGAACTTATCGGCAACTGATAAGGCTGAAAAACGTAGTCAATTACAAGGTCAATTGCAGACGGTTGAGACTGATTTAGCTGTCTTGAAGTCTAAATATGACCAAGCTGAAGGTCAATTGCAGGGGCAGGAAGCTGAACTCACAGCAAAAGAAAACCAAGTGAGCCAGGTGGAAGCTGAGCTAGAAACCATGCGTGAAGCCATTTTATCTAATTCAGAAACCTCAGGGACTTTGGAAGCTGATTATCAAGCTGCCGTTAAAGCCCAGAAAGACTGTGAAGCTGAACTAAAGGCTATGCGTAAGGTTCGAAATGAGGCCCAAAGCAAGGCAGATGAATTGGACCAAGAAGTGCAAGATATGAATACGCACTTACAAGATTTACTGGAAAAACAAGCCAAAGTAGAAGCAACGGCTTCTCGTTATGAGGTCTCAATTGATAACCACCTGACCCACTTGCGGGAAGAGTATGGTTTGACCTTCGAACGGGCTCGGGCAACGTCAGAATTGACCATGTCGATGGAATCGGCGTCACTAAAAGTACGCCAGTTGAAAAAAGAAATCGAGCAAATTGGCCCAGTGAATTTAGCGGCTATTGATGAGTTTGAAGAGGTCAACGAACGGTTTATCTTTATGCAAAAACAACGGGATGATGTGTTGGCAGCGAAGGAAAAACTTTATCAAACTATTTCCGAAATGGATGAAGAGGTAGCTGAACGATTTGAACAGGCCTTTGTAGCAATCCGAGATGCTTTTGAAGAGATCTTCCCTAAATTATTTGGTGGCGGACGAGCAAGTCTGAAATTAACGCAGCCGGATAATTTACTGGAATCAGGCATTGATATTGAGGCCCAACCACCTGGTAAGCGACTGCAACACTTGTCCCTATTATCTGGTGGGGAGAAAGCTTTAACAGCTATTGCTTTGTTATTTGCGATTTTAGATGTGAAAACTGTACCTTTCTCTATTTTAGATGAGGTGGAAGCAGCACTTGATGAGGCCAATGTTGCCCGTTACGGTAAGTTCTTGCGTGATTTCGCAGATAAGACGCAATTTATCGTGATTACCCACCGTAAAGGGACGATGGAATCAGCGAATATCCTTTATGGGGTCACTATGCAGGATTCAGGGGTTTCTAAATTAGCGGCTGTTCGCTTAGAAGATTTTGATGAGAAATTATTAGAATAAGCAAATTAAAGATGATTTAGTCGTTTTTCAATGGGAAATATGGCAAAATGAAAGTAATTGAGCAATAAAATATGAAATAGAAATATGAGGGTATTATGATTGAATTAATTGCAGTTGATTTAGATGGGACTTTGTTGGACAACAAGAAGCAGATTAGTGAGGGTAACCGCGCAATGATTCGCAAGGCCATTGATAATGGTGTTGATGTGGCGATTTGTACTGGTCGACCACTTGAAGCGATTCAAAAATTCTTGGATACTTTAGAAACGAATACTGCTGAACACTATTCAATTACCTATAATGGTGGTTTAGTGGTGCAAAATGCGACTGGGAAAGTTGCTAGTCAAGTAACGATGACGATGGCTGATGCGACACGATTATATGAAGCCATGGCAGCTTTAGACTTACCGCTTGAAGCAGTGTTGATTGACGCTGTATACCAATTCCCATTCCCGGAAAATCACCCAGGTCTTTATCAAGAAACGATGAATTTCTTGCCTTTCAAACAATTTGATATGGCAAACTTAGACCCAGCCACACAGATTTTTAAAGTTGTTGTGAATACAGAAACTGAGCATTTAATGGCTGTTATTGATCAAGTGCCAGCATGGGTTTTTGAAGAATTTGAAGTAATGAGAAGTCATCCCTTCCAGTTAGAAATCATGCCTAAGGGTGTTGATAAGGGCGCTGGTGTTGCACATTTAGCTGAAATTCTAGAGTTAACTAAGGACCAAGTGATGGTTATTGGTGATGAGGAAAATGATTTAGCTATGCTAAAATGGGCAGGTACATCTGTCGTGATGGAAAATGGTCGTGCTGATGTGAAAGAATATGCTGACTACATTACAGATAGTAATGAAAATGATGGTGTTGCCAAAGCAATCGATCATTTTGTCTTCTTTGAAGCTGATAACTAATTTGATAGTAGTTTATCAAAGGTAAACCTTTGGTTTACGCTTATCCTATCATAGCCTTAGAAATAGGATGTGATTCAGGGCGTTCAGGCAGATAATGCTGGAAAAATAGTGCCGTATCACACAAAGTGTGGTGCCAACTATTTTGAAGCAGACATCTGTCTGCCCTGGAAAACTCAACTTGCAGTGAGATCACCATCAGCCAAGGTCTGATGGTTTGCCTGACGATTCATTCTGTAAGGGCTGAAGCCCAACAGACTGATATGAGTCAGTCATCCCTAGTTGGGTTCGAGCCTCCAGAAAGACCTGCGTTTCAGCTTAGGTTGAGCTGACTTTGTCAGCCACTTCCCTAATCTTCCAACGATTTCTTTCTGGACGTCGGCTCTCGCACCCTAGTTTTTTCACTGCGAAGGCATGCTAGGATAGCTTCAACCTATGTAAAGACTGGGATATTTGATGTATACTGGAAAGTTATAGAAACTGTAAATACACAATACTCAAGACTTATTCGAATTTTTTCTTCTAAGAATACTTTCTTAATCGGAATTGCTTGGATTAGTGTTTTGTATGATTTCTAGTTGACCATATCAACTATTCTAAGGGATATATTGTTATATAAGAACTAATAATTATTTTACAAATATATAAAATACAAACTATTTAAGTAAAGGAGTGACATAATGGGATTATTTGACCGTATTAAACGTGCGTTTACTGGTGAAGATGAGATCGTTGAACAACAACGTCAATCTGAGGAAGCAAGTAAGGAACAGATTGTCTTTGAGAAATATGATAAGGGTGTTGAAAAAACACGCCGTTCTTTCTCTGACCGTATTAATGAGTTGTTTGCTGGTTTCCGCCAAGTGGATGATGAGTTTTTTGATGACTTAGAAGAAGCTTTTATTTCTTCTGATGTTGGTTTTGATATGACACTTGCCTTGTCTGATGCAGTCCGCGAAGAGGTTCAATTGCGCGGAGCGACTTCAGGTGAACAAGTGAAGAACGTTATTATCGAAAAGATGGTAGAGATTTACGATAAGGGTGGGGAGCCTAATATCGAAATCAATGAGAATCCAGATGGACCAACAGTTGTCTTGTTTGTTGGTGTGAATGGTGTTGGTAAGACAACAACTATCGGGAAAATGGCTTACCAATTAAAGCAAGATGGTAAGAAAGTTCTGCTGGCTGCTGGAGATACTTTCCGTGCAGGGGCCATTGAACAATTGGAAGAATGGGCACGCCGGATTGATGTGCCGATTGTAACGGGTAAGGCGCAAGGAGACCCAGCTTCTGTAGCTTTTGATGCAGCGAAAACTGCTCGCGAAGGTGGTTATGACTATTTATTAGTCGATACAGCTGGACGTCTACAAACAAAAATTAACTTGATGAACGAGTTAGATAAGATGAAACGTATTTTAGGTCGTGAATTACCTGGCTCACCACATGAAACTTTACTTGTTTTAGATGCCACAACTGGGCAAAATGCCTTGGTTCAGGCCAAAGAATTTGATAAGACAGTGGATATCGATGGAATTGTGCTAACAAAACTTGATGGAACTGCCAAAGGTGGGGTAATCTTTGCTATTCGCTATGAAATGGATATCCCAGTTAAGTTCATTGGTTTGGGTGAAAAAGTAGATGATCTGCAGGTATTTGATGCTGAGAAATTCATTTACCAATTAATTAAAGATGTAGTAGAAGTACATAGCTAATTTTACTATCAAAGGCATCCTACGGGGTGTCTTTTTTTGCTGTGAGCATGAAAATTGATATATTATTTCGAATTCGATATAATTATTTTAACATTAGTTTAGATGTTGAAAAGGAAATTTTTAAAAGGAGATTATAATGAAATTCGGAATTATTTTAGGGTCAATTCGCGAAGGTCGCGTTAGTCCACAAGTGGGAGAATATATTCAAAATATTGCTAGCCAACGTGAGGGTCATGAATTTGAAATTGTTGATATTGCTGATTACAATTTACCTTTCTTAGGTACAGCAGAAGGGAACCCAGCATGGAATGCTAAGATTGATGAATTAGATGGCTACATCTTCATCGTCCAAGAATATAACCATGGTCCCTCAGCTTCATTAAAGAATGCTATCGATAGTGCACGTACAGAATGGTTCAACAAGGCAGCTGGAATCGTATCATATGGTTCAGGAAGTGGTATCCGCGCTGCAGAACAAATTAGAACTGTCCTTTCAGAACAGCAAATCGCCCATGTTCGTACACATCCTGCTTTCAGCTTATTCACGGACTTTGAAAAAGGCACTAAATTTAATCCAGGTGCACATATGGAAAAAAACGTTAACGGAATGGTAGATGAATTAATATTATGGTCAGAAGCCATGGCAACCATTCGTAAATAATAAAATATGCATATACACGAAAACAGACCTAGATGATCACGTCTAGGTCTGTTTTGCATTTATTTATCTATTCATTTTTAAAGCAATGATATGTATGTGAAGATCTGAAGGTTTAATGTCTAATACAAATTTTAATGGATGATTGTTATTCTTACATTTCTTTCTTAATAATCGAGTAGTACATCCTTGAGGTTAATAGGTAACATAAAGCATAAATAACCAGGAATATAACGATGACAATGGCGTATGCGATATAAATTGTATCCGGTGAAATCAGTCCTAGCAATCTTAGTAGGGAGACAACGATTTTGTGGGCCATAATCGCGTTAAAGACAGCTACTATACTTGGTAGGGCAAATATCCAGAAGACTTGTTTACGGATGGTTGCTTTGATTAAGTCATCCGGCAGACCAATTTGTGTCATGATATCAAATTTCTCTTGATCGTCGTATCCTTCAGAGATTTGTTTGAAGTAAAGCATTAACACTGTTCCAATTGTTAATACGGTACCGACAACGATACCAAGGAATAGAAATCCACCATTTAAACTATATAATTCACTAGTTAAGTGTTGTCTTGAACCAAGTCGATAAATGGTATCACCTATTGTGAGTGAAATTGGATTATCGGCTAATAATTGTTCAACATCAGCTGCTTGCTTTTCATCCGACAAGTCAAAGTATAATGTATGGTCAGGCCGTGCTTGATACGCTTCTTCCTCACTACCAACGTTACTATACATGAGATAGTTTTCTTGAATAAATTGAATCTGGTCGCTATCTGGTAATACCATGTATAGTATATCGCCAACATAGTTGCTTGGCATATAAGCCTCATCAATTTGCTCTAAATTCAGTTGCAATTTGTTTTCACCGTTACGGCTGTTTAAAGTGATTGTTGATAAATCTTTTGCGTCACTAGTTAACCCTGTGAATAGGGCTTGGTTATCATCAAGTTGATAGTCAGTTCCGTGCAATTCATTGAAGTCTTCAAGACTTGTTACGAGTAAGTAAGCTAAGTGTTCTGGTTCTCCTCTGTCAGGTTCTAGTTGTCCATCGCTATAACGAGCAGAAGTCATCAATTGTCTTGAAAAAGCTACATTTTCAGCATCTAATTCATAACCCAATTTTTCGGATAAATCGACTAAATACTCCTCTTCAGCAACGGGTTCGGCTTCCCCCTCAGCACCTGCTAAAAATGACATGTCGAAGTCGCGGGGTGTGGCACCATCAATAATGGATGACATCCCCATATATAAAGACAGTGTTGTGCCTACTGTGACGATAATTCCTGTACATAGGATAGCTATTGATGCCAGTGATACTGCATTGGCCTTCATTCGGTAAAGCATACCTGAAATCGTTAAGAAATTATCGGGCGTATAGTAACGATTTTTGTTCTTTTTCAATCCTTTTAATACAGCAATGGACAGGCTGATGAATAAGCAGTATGTCCCAAGCACAATTAACAGAATTGAGCCGAATAGGGTAGGGAGTTGACTGAGTGCATTGGTTAAAGTGAGGGCTAAATAGTAGCCAGCGGTAATTGTGATTAAACCAATTAATAAAACAATGAAGTTAGCTTTAGGTTCTTTTTCTCCAGCTTTCTTTTCCTGTAAGAGCTGACTTGGGGACAATTTGCTGACACGACGTAAGTTCATTAAGTAGATCAGGAACATGATTAACCCACCAACAATCATCACCACTATTGCAGATGTAGGGGCAAAAGGATAGTCCATTAAGCCAGCGCCAGTATCTTTCATCAGTCTATTGAGTAAAATAAATAAGACTTTTCCGATGACGTAACCAATACCGGTAGCAAGGACTGTCCCGATTAACCAGATGAGTACTTGTTCTACCAACATCATAAGGGAAATATGTTTCCGTTCTAATCCTAAAACAGTATATAGGCCGTATTCTTGCCGTCGTTGTTTCTGAATGAAGTTATTGGCATAGATCGTAAATATCGTAATTAAAATTGTCGATAGAAATAGCGCAAAGGCCATAATCGATGGTAGGGTTGAATGTCGCTCTCGCACGAATTCGTTAGTCAATAATGAAGCCATTATATACTCTAAACTCATCAGTAATGTAAAGGATAAAAAATAAGGAAAATAGACTTTCGCTCGGTTCTTTATCCCATTGAGGGCGAGCTTTGTTAACATACCAAGACCCATTTTACACACCTCGATTCGTTAGCATAGTCAAGCTTTCTGCAATCCGCTCCCGCATTTCTTGGTCAGTAGCCTCACCGCGGTATAATTCGTGGTAGACAACCCCATCTTTGATAAATAATACACGGCTAGCAGTTGCTGCAGCGGGAATAGAGTGGGTCACCATTAAAATGGTATTGCCAGTCAGGTGGATTTGCTTGAAAGTTTCCAGTATTTGTTCAGAAGATTTAGAATCCAAAGCCCCAGTCGGTTCGTCGGCCAACAACAAGGCCGGTTGGGTGATTAAAGCGCGGGCAATAGCTACACGTTGTCGTTGACCACCAGAAATTTCATATGGGAATTTGTTCAATAATTGATCAATTCCTAAGTTTTTGGCTAATGGCGCTAATCGTGCTTCCATTTCCTTCACCGGCGTATTAGATAATACTAGTGGTAATAAAATATTGTCCTTATTTGAGAAGGTGTCTAATACGTTAAAGTCTTGGAAAACAAATCCTAATTCCTCTCGGCGGAACTGGGCAACTTCCTTAGCCTTAATAGTTGATAAGTCGCGACCTGCTAAGGTTACTTTACCTTCACTCGCTTGATCAAAGGTGGCAATAATATTTAATAGGGTAGACTTCCCTGAACCTGATTCTCCCATAATAGCCACATACTCACCTTCGTTTACTGAAAAATCAATATTACGTAGGGCGGTTGTTTCTGTCCCTTTAGTTTTATAAGTTTTCTTCACGTTTGCTACATCTAATAACATGATGCATCCTCCTTTTTCAAATGTCTCTTTTAATTGATAAACCTAGTATGCGGGAAAATATATCAAGAGGCATTTATCTATTCTTACAATTACACAAAGAAACCTTACAAAATTGTAAGGTTGGTTGAATCTTATCTATAAGTAGAGATAGTGCTGGTTTTAAACTGAATGGTAAAAATAGTCCCTTTCCCTAAAGTTGACTGCACCGAAACAGGCTGGTTTAAACGGTTAGCGATGGTTTTCACCAAGTATAAGCCAATTCCTGAAGATTGCTGGTTTAACTGGCCATTAAAACCGGCATAACCCTTGTCAAAAATTTTAGGTAAGTCATTTTCCGGAATGCCTTGGCCTGAATCTTTAATCGAGAGTTGTTGTTTTTGCTGGACAAACGATACCCAAATATCGCCATTTTTGGTATATTTTAGGGCATTATTCAATACCTGTTCAATCATTAATGAAGTTAATTGTCCCTCAGTAATGACCGCGATATCAAGCGATTCATAATGCAATTTTATTTGTTGGTGGATAAATTGTGACCGGTATTTTTTTATTAAAGGCCGGATGATGTCGTCCAATTGTAGGGTTGAAATAGATAAGTCGCGGTCAGGGTTAACTAATCTTAGATAGTGCAAGGCCATATTCGTATAATTTTCGATTTCTAGTAAGTTATCTTTCAATTGAATGCCCGTGGCGTCAGAAGATTGGTCTAGTAGTAACCGACTGGCGGTAATTGGTGTTTTCATTTGATGAACCCACATCATGAAATATTCTTCAGTTTCATTTATCTGTTGACGCGCCTTAGCTCTCGCACGATCGTTTTCTAGCTGTAATTGTTCAATTTCACTTGCTAAATCCTCCTGCTTACCTGCGTATATTGCGCGACTTACTAAGTAAATCACGGTCACAATTGCTAATAGCCAAAGGAGCAAGTTTAATACTTGATTGGATAAATTAAACACTTGGAAAACGACAATAATGACCAAGAATAGAACAGATATAAACAAGAGGTTACCGCCTTCTCGGCGTATCAGTTTTTTTAAGAATGATTTCATTACGGGGTCACCACCTTTCGGATGCAAATGATGCATTCATAGCTTTATTCGTTTGCTTTATTTTTTAGCCGGTAGCCATAATTCTTTTTGGTTTCGATGAATTGGTCTAAACCAATACTACGTAATTTTTTACGGATTCTAGTTATATTTACCGCTAAGGTGTTATCATCAATGAATTGATCATTTTGCCAACAAAAGTCTAAGATAGCTTCACGGGACACATGGTCGCCTTCAGCTTGAAACAGGATGAGTAGGATTTGTAGCTCAGTAAAAGTTAAGTCTACTGATTGGTTTTGAAAGGCGATTTTAGATTTGCTGGCGTCCAGGTAGGCAGCGTCGTATTGAAAGACAGTAGTCTGACTATTCATTGAAAAATCATAAGTGCGGCGTAAAAGTGCTTGGATTTTTGAAACGGTAACTTGCATATCAATTGGTTTGGTGATGTAGTCATCGGCCCCCATTTGAATAGCCATGACCATGTCTACGGGTTCACCAACAGAAGAAATAAAAATAATGGGCACTTGAGAAATTTTACGAATTTCTTGCGTCCAAAAATAGCCATTGGCAAATGGCAGGTTCACATCCATCAATAGCAGATGGGGCTGTTCATTGTTAAACTCTGTTAAAATATCCTGAAAATTCTCCGCAATATAAGTGGTGTATTGCCACTTGCTTAAGGCGGTCGCGATACTTTGTGCGATCGTTAGATCATCTTCTACTAACATGATTTTCATGATTTCACCTTCTTTGGACAGTCTCAAGTACATTTTACCATAAGCGGATTTAGAAATTTGTCCAATAAAAAAACAGGCCTGGAATGAGAGCAGGCCTGTTCGTGATGAAGAAAAATGTTTTAGCTGTTGAGCTAAAGTGAATTGATGTACTGAAAAAGTTGGGATGTATTTCAGTACACTTATATTATATAGCTAGTAAAGCAGAAACCCTTCTTCAATTTCATGTTTCTCAACCGGATTGTTGCTTGTCGCGAATGGTATCAATGGCTAGGATCACAGCGAGAACAGTTACTGGATCAACTTCCGTATCATCAATGTTGATTTCAAAAGTATCAGACCAGGTGAGGATTTTGGCTTCAATTCGGGCAATCACTTGTCCAGCCTTATCCTTGATCTGGTAGTTCCATCCCCAAAAATCGCCCTCAATGGTCCAACCTATATCTTGAATAGCCATTTTGGTCTTGAACCAAGCAAATTGCTGTTGGATGGTCGCTACATAAGCATCATTTCGATAAATCTTCAGTTGTGTGAAGAGTCTGAAGGGTGTTTCTTTAACATAAGCTAATTCTTCGTCATTTAAGGCATCGTAAATTCGTAACTGACGGCCCAAGGAAAGCATTTTGCCTGTTACGCGAAATAAAGACACTTGATTATGGTCATAAATATTAAAATCCTGTTTTAAAGAAAATCGCTTTTGCTTCATATATAGCTTCATCACGGTCACTCCCTTAACGTATTTATTTAAATTATAACTTATAAATTGTAAAAAAGACAAATTCTATTCTAGTTGATACAAATTTCAGGATATTTTGCTTTTTTTAACAAAGTACCACCGATTTTTGCATGGTACTTTGTAGAAATTTGCTTTGTGAATACTGGAGTAAACCCGTACGAAAAATGTCAACGTGGAGTAATTTACCTCTTTTTCCCGTACACAATGTCTAATTTAATAAAATAATGAGTGTAAAATAAGTTTAAAATTAGGGTAGATTAAAATTAGATGAAAGTTTATAATAATGATGACGATATGAAGTCGTACAAAATATGCAATCCAAAGATGGAGGAAAAGAAATGACAACTGTTTATAATTTCTCAGCGGGTCCGGCAGTATTGCCCAAAGCTGTATTAGAACAAGCACAAGCGGCACTTTTAAATTACGACGGTACAGAGATGTCCGTGATGGAATTGAGTCACCGTTCGTCTTCCTTCATAGATATTATTGAACGCACTGAACGACTATTACGTGAATTAATGCATATTCCGGATAACTATAAAGTCCTATTTTTACAGGGTGGTGCTACACAACAATTTACGATGGTACCGGCGAATATTGCAAAAGGCAAAAAAGTACAATATATCAATACTGGTTCATGGGCTAGTAAGGCCATTAAAGCTGCTCAAGTATTAGAAGAGGTTTCAGTGGAAGTCATTGCTTCATCAAAAGAGGATGGGTTTACGTCTATTCCAGCTTTTGGCGCTGAAGATGTTGACGCTGATGCAGCCTATTTACATATCACAACAAATGAAACAATCGGCGGTGTAGCTTACCATGAAATCCCAACGTTTGAAGGGACTACTTTAGTGGCTGATATGTCATCAAATATCCTAGCAAATGATTATAAGGTTGAGGATTTTGGTTTGATTTATGCTGGTGCACAAAAGAACTTAGGGCCTTCAGGGGTGACAATTGTGATTGTGCGCGATGATTTAATTAAAGAGGACAAGTCATTGCCAGATTTCTTCTCATATGCAACGCAAGCAGATAAAGGTTCGATGATCAATACACCTCCAACATTTGCTATCTACATGGTCGGTTTGGTGTTAGAGTGGGTGGCGGCTCAAGGCGGACAAGAAGCCATGTACGCCAATGCTAAAGAACGTGCTAACTTGTTATACGACTACATTGATCAATCTGATTTATTCGTGAACAATGTAAAAGTTGAAAATCGTTCATTAACGAACATTCCATTTTTAACGAATGATCCTGAATTAGATAAGCAATTTATTGCAGAAGCAGACGCAGCTGGATTTAAACAATTAAAAGGCCACCGTTCAGTGGGTGGTATGCGTGCTAGCTTATATAATGCTTTCCCATTAGAAGGTGTTCAAGCCTTAGTTGAATTTATGAAAGAATTTGAAGCTAAACAAGGGTGAGAGCGAGACCGCTAAGCTCAACAACACTGGAAGACTAAGGAAGTATCACACGAAGTGTGATGCAACTTAGTCTGAAGTGGACTTGAGCTGGTCGAGCGAACCCGACTATAGTGCAAAGTTAGATAGCATATGGCTTTACTTAGCATTATTCATTTATACGCTACATATTAAACGATTAAAAAACTTGAATATATGGAAATAGAAAACCAGCTAACAAAGCCAGCAATTTATTTTTGTCAAAGGTTTTAAGACCTGGTTTCTTACGAAATGTAATTGTCCCACAGTTTGCGGGCCTTGCCCCTACTTAAAGTATGGAGGAATTTAAATCATATGGAATTAAAAGATAAAATTTACCAAATTACAACTTATAATGCGATTGCTGCTGAGGGTATGGAGCGTTTTGATAGAGAATTATATACTATCAATGAAAGTGAAGATCCGGATGCAATCATTTTACGATCAAAGAATTTACATGATATGACCTTTAATGATTCATTGAAGGCCATTGCACGTGCTGGTGCTGGGACAAATAATATTCCAATTGACCGTGCAACTGAAGAAGGTATTGTCGTTTTCAATACACCCGGCGCCAATGCCAATGCTGTAAAAGAGTTAGTATTAGCGAACTTGTTATTGTCAGTGCGTCCAATCTTACAAGGACATGAGTGGATTCAAAATTATCAATTTGGTCCAGATGATGATGTTGAGGCAATTGTAGAAGCGAATAAAAAACAATTTGCAGGTAATGAATTAGAAGGTAAGAAATTAGGGGTAATTGGTCTAGGTGCGATTGGTGCTATGATTGCCAATGATGCTTATCGCTTAGGCATTGAAGTGTACGGTTATGACCCATATGTATCTGTGGATACCGCTTGGAGCATTTCTCGTCGCGTAAACCGTGTAATGGAATTAGATGACTTATTGAAGACCTGTGATTTCATTACCGTTCATGTGCCTTTAATGGATTCAACAAGAGGTATGATTGGTGAACGTGAATTGGCAATGATGAAAGACGATGTACAATTATACAACTTCGCTCGTGGGCCAATTGTGGATAAGGATGCCGTATTAAAAGCAATCAATGACAACCGTATTGGCGGTTATACGACAGATTTTGCAGATGCGGACTTATTACACCATGATAAAATTCGCGTGTTACCGCATTTAGGTGCATCAACAGAAGAGGCTGAAATTAACTGTGCCCGTATGGCAGCAGGTAACTTAAAACGTTTCTTACAAACGGGAGACATTGTGAATTCAGTGAACTTCCCGTCAGTACAAATGAGCTTTAATTCACCTGTTCGCATTACCATTATTAACCGTAATATTCCAAATGTGATTGGGAAAATTTCTACTTTCATCGCTGAACGAGGGATGAATATTTCCAACATGGTCAACCGTGGTCGTGGAGACTTTGCCTACACATTGGTTGATTTAGAGGAATTAGACCATGAAAAAGTAGCGGAATTAGTGGAACAGCTAAATGAAATTCCAGATATTGTCCGTGTCCGCGCAATTGAACATCCTGGGCAATTTTTCGAAGAATACTAATTTGCTAGCTTAAAATCTTATTTCCAAGAGTTGTAGTGATTGAGCAATCGCTGCAACTCTTTTTTGCATTTTAGTAACAAGCTATTTTGATAGACTAGGCAGAACTTGTTTTTTTGTTATAATAGTGAAAACGATATCAGTATACGGAGGTATGTGGGAATGACGAAAGATTTATTATACGGTGGAATTGAGGCTGGCGGCACAAAATTTATTTGTGCGGTATCCGATGCAGACTTGAATATTATTGACCAGGTTCGTATTGATACAACAGTGCCAGCAGAAACAATGGGGCAATTGAAGGCTTTCTTTGACCAATATGAAGTGGCAAGTTTTGGCATTGCTTCTTTTGGCCCAATTGACGTGAATCATGATTCACCGACTTATGGTTATATCACATCAACACCTAAATTACCTTGGCAGAACTATGATTTTGTTGGCCAGATGAATGAATGGTATGACCACAAACCGATTGCCTGGACGACTGACGTGAATGGGGCTTCGCTTGCGGAAAATACTTTGGGCGCTGCCAAAGGTGCGGATTCTTGCTTGTACCTAACGATTGGTACCGGTGTAGGTGGTGGATTCTCTAAAAAGGGTGAGATTTACCATGCCTACTCCCACCCAGAAATGGGTCATATCAAGGTTGGTCAAGATCCAAATGACCACTTCGAAGGTGCCTGTCCTTTCCATGGTAACTGTATCGAGGGGTTAGTATCAGGGCCAGCTATTGAAAAAAGAACGGGCATTAAAGGGGCTGATTTACCAGCTGACCACGAAGTTTGGGACTACGTTGCGGACTACTTGGGTCAAGCCATCGCCAACTATACTTTAACTTTAGCGCCAGAGCGTGTTGTATTGGGTGGGGGTGTCATGCACCAACCACAATTATTGGATAAAATCCGCACACAAGTTGATAAAGCGATTGCCAACTATGTTGAATTGCCTGCAATGACAGATTATATCAACTTACCTAAACTTGGTGACAATGCCGGGATTACAGGTGCTTTACTCTTGGCAAAACAAGCTTTAACGGATGCTGTCTAGGGCGAAAAGTTTATTGTTTAATTGTTCGTCAGCAAGACATGTTACGCCATTTTCAAAAAGGAAGTTTTAAGAGATGCTAGATAAAGAAGCAATTTATGATTTGTTGGATGGTCGGGGGATTGATTACGAGCTGACCAACCACAAGGCTGTTTATGATATGGCGGAGGTGGCTGAGGAGGATATGCCTTATCCGGAGGCCAATGCGAAAAATTTGTTTATTCGTGATGATAAAAAGCGTCAGTATTATTTGATTACAGTCCAGGGAGAAAAGCGGGTGGATTTGAAGGCTTTTCGGGCACAGTTTGATACGCGCCGATTATCCTTTGCTTCTGACCAGGATTTAATGGACTTGATGGGACTTTCGCCTGGAGCGGTGTCGCCTCTAGGTTTGTTGAATGATCAGGATCTACGAATTAATTATTATGTGGACCGAAATTTAGTGGTTGATGGTCATCTGATTGGCGTCCATCCAAATGACAATACAGCCACTGTTTGGTTAAAGGGGCAAGACTTGGTTGATTTGATTGAAGCCAGTGGTCATCAAGTTACGGTTTCAGTTTTGTAGATATGAATTTGATAATGGAAAGGTTGAAGGCTAAGCTAGGCTTTCGGCCTTTTTAGTTTGGAGAATCTCTTATGAGAATTTTTTTGCTTCACCTAAATTTTTAATCAGGTTGAGTCCCTATCACTTTTAATGGTTAATATATTATGTTAACATAATATTTGTAGAGATAAAATCTCTCAAAAGAAAGGAAGAGGCGATGAACAAAAACATTTATCAAAAGGATTTACAAGCTGTAATCGATGAATTAGAAACGTCGATAGATCAAGGATTAACTGAACAAGAGGTAAATAAACGTTTAGAATCCTATGGCGAGAACAAGTTAGCAGAATCAGATAGTAAGTCTAAATGGGAGATCCTGTTAGATAACTTAAATAATATTATCGTTTATCTACTAGGCGTCGCAGCCATAATTTCAATTGCGATGGGTGATTGGATTGAAGCTATAGCCGTGATGTTGGCCGTATTGATTTCTGTGCTGACTGGATATTTTGTGGAAATTAAAGCTCAAAAATCTGTGGAAGCCTTACAAGATATGGTGAATACTAGTGTGCATGTGATGCGTGACGGTAAAGAGATTGAAATTGATTCTGACCAATTAGTGCCAGGCGATGTGATGGTGCTTGTTGAAGGGGATGCGATTGCTGCAGATGGGCGATTGCTCTCAAGTAATAACTTTGCAGTAATGGAAGCATCATTGACTGGTGAATCAGAAGCTGTAGATAAGGATCCAGATGCGACTTATGATGAGGAAGAGTCTATTGGAGACCGCTTGAACATGGTCTTTTCAGGTACTGCTGTTACCCGGGGTAAGGCTAAAGTAGTTGTTACTGGAACAGGTATGGAGACTGAAGTGGGGCGTATCTCTGAGATGATGTCTGGTGAAAAAGACCAGCAAACCCCATTAGACAAAGAAGTAGACCAATTAGGTAAGGCGCTCATTATTGTGGCCTTTGTTGCTGCAGCCCTAGTTGTGGCTATTGGTTTATTCAATGGGAACCCACCAAGCGAAATCCTACATATTGCTGTAATTCTTGCCGTTGCAGCTATTCCTGAAGCAATGCCAGCTGTTCAAACCATTACTTTATCGAATGGTATGCAGACAATGGCTAAACACCAAGCTCTAGTGAAAACTTTATCAGCGGTTGAAACTTTAGGGTCCACGTCAATTATTGCGTCAGATAAGACAGGTACTTTAACTGAAAACCAGATGATGGTCGAAAGTTTAGTCATTAAAAATGATGTCCAATATGATGTTACTGGTTCAGGATATACACCAGAGGGTGATATCAAAAAAGGCGAAGACGCTGTGACATTTGATATTGAATCTATTGAAGATGTCGAAAACCTAGAAGACAATCAGGCGGTTTTATTAAAACTCATTACAGATGGTTACTTATCTTCAGATGCTCGCTTAATTGAACGAGAAGAGTTGGATGAAGAGGAAGCCGCTGAATTAGCAGGCGGTGAAGACGAAGAAAATCAAGACCCTTATACAATCAAAGGAGACCCAACAGATGGTGCCTTAACTGTATTAGGTCATAAAATTGGTCTATCACCTGACTGGGAAAAAGATCATGACTTCAAAATGGTGGATGAAATTCCATTTGATTCAGAGAAGAAATACATGGCAGCACTGTATCATTTTCCAAATGATATTCACCGTCTAATCATCAAAGGTGCTATGGATGTTGTACTCAATTTGGTAGCGACAGATGAAGGTGAAGCAGACTTCTGGCAAGAGAAGAATGATGACCTAACAGCAAATGGTAACCGTGTAATTGCCCTAGCTTCTTACACGATTGAAGCCCAAGCTGATGCGGATACGATAGCAGATGATATGGAAGCTTGGTTAGAAGAACATACAGACAAGCTAACCATGGACGGTTTATTCGGTATTATTGACCCACCGCGTCAAGATGTGAAAGATGCCATTGCACAGACGCAAGAGGCAGGTATTCAGGTGAAAATGATTACCGGAGACCATCCAAGAACGGCTTCTGTGATTGCCCGTGATATTGGGATT
Organism: Aerococcaceae bacterium 50-4; assembly: GCA_041223225.1. Taxonomy (GTDB): domain Bacteria; phylum Bacillota; class Bacilli; order Lactobacillales; family Aerococcaceae; genus Aerococcus. Next base: position 11,938 of record JBCLPQ010000006.1, on the reverse strand, counting down.
GCTAACTATGAAAATACCATGACAGGTAAGGAATTAGATGCGATTCACGAAGATAGTGATTTCGTTGATAAAATTCGCGATGTGGCGGTATTTGCCCGTGTTTCACCGGAAAATAAACTACAAATTGTCCGTGCCTTCCAAGAAGAAGGGGACGTTGTGGCGATGACCGGTGATGGGGTGAATGATGCGCCAGCATTAAATGGTGCTGACATCGGTGTTGCTATGGGTATTCGTGGTACTGAGGTTGCGAAGGAAGCTTCAGACATGATTTTAACGGATGATGCCTACGGTACAATTGTGGACGCTGTTCGTGAAGGGCGTATTATTTTTGAAAATATTAAAAAATACATTTCCTTCCTATTCGCATGTAACATGGTTGAAATTGTGGCCATCTTATCGACGATTGTCTTCATGTTACCAATGCCAATCCAACCGCTACACATCCTATTCTTAAACCTATTAGTTGATATCGGTCCAGCGATTGCCTTAGCTTATGAAAAAGCAGAAGCTAACGTGATGGACCATCCTCCAAGAGACCCAGAATCTGGTTTAGTGAATAAAACATTCTTAAGTCGTATTATTATCTCTGGTGTGATCATTGGACTAGGTGCCTTTGGGGTATTCTACCTATTCCATAATATCTTTGATATGAGTTTAGTATATGCCCAAACGACAACATTTACTTATATGGCGATTGCACAATTGTTCCATATTTTAAATGTCCGTCGTCTAAATGGTTTTGGTTTAGATAAAACATTCTTCCAAAACAAATTACTATTAGCAGCAATTGCTTTCTCAGTAGTCTTACAATTAATGGTTGTATATCTACCATTCTTAAATAACATCTTTGGTACTGAACCACTGACATTGGCTACTTGGGGTATTATCCTAGCGATTGTATTAGTAATTACTGGACTTGTATACTTAGTGAAAAAATTAGCTGGTTTAAAAGATCCTCAAGCTTAAAAATTGATTGAATCAAAAAACGAAGGCAACTATTGGCCTTCGTTTTTTGCATTTACAATGGGTATTTATCCATTATATCGACGCACTTTGTTTATAGCGGCGGTAGATATAAGTGAGGGCCATATAGGCTAGGGCAATGAGTAGTTGAATCCCCATATATTGAAAGATAGTAGCCATTTGATTCTGACTTAAGTTTTCCGCACTCAGAATGATTTCATCTGTTTTTACCTGCCAAATAGGAGTAGCGACCTGGGCAATTTGCTGCATGATGGGACTAGTAAAGTCTCTCGGGACAAATAAGCCGGAAGTAAAGGCAATGAGTAAGGATATACCAGTTGAGAAAAAGGATACCATACCTTTATTAGGGGCTACCGTAACGATAAAGAAGGCCATTTGTTGGATTCCAAAAATCGCTATAAAGGATGATAAGACCAGTAGTTGGCCGTGGCTTGAAACCAGGGTATCAAACCCGTATACAAGGCCTCCGATTACCATAATGGCTAGCCATAAGGCAAAGCCAAATAGATTGCAAGCAAGAAATAGTTCGGTATTGCGTCTGCTGGTTGAAATGCCACCCAACCGGTCACGTTTCATGATTTCAGGATTACGCATGGAAATCATGGGTAAACCAAAGACCGTAATCAAGGTCATAATCATGGTATAAGATGTCAGGTGGGTAAAAGACATACCAAATCCAATGGTATCTGCATCTAAACTGGTCGATTCACTGGTTGTGACTGGGATATCGTCAGCGATAGATTCTTCAACTAGTTGTAAAGTCTGGTTCACAGCTGTTGGGTCGTTGACGTCACTGGTACCAGTATTGATGTACTGGAAATTAGTGATGTAATTATTGATCAGGATATCGGCATAGGTTTCGCTAGATCGCTCGGGACCAACCCTTTTTTCCAAGGGGAGAAGGTCATCATTATGTAATAAGGCGTCGCCAAATCCTTCGGGAATCTCGAGTACGTAATTGGCATTTTCATAGTAAAGGGCGTCGACAATTGTTTCTTCATCATCTGGTAAAGCCACCAGGTCATATTGCTGACTTAAATAATCCACAAAGTGCTCTGTTACCAGGCTTTCTTGGTCATGGTTGACCAGGCCAAGTTTGAGTTCGACTTGGTCAAAACTTGTGTTCAAATTGCTGGTATAAATCAAACTCAAAGGGATCGCAATGGCGAATAGGATGACGATATTAATGATAATGTTATTTCTATAAGCGTTGGCGAGCGAATAGAAGAGTTTAAAGATTTTCATAGTCAGTCCTCCTAATTCCGATGAGTGAAATGATTAAACAGATTGCGGAGATGCCAAGTAAGATGGCCATATTTTGATTATATTGGGCGTATGTAGGGTAATTATTCAGATAATAGAAAGCGTCATTGATTAAGGCAACGGGATTGAGTTTGTTGACAATCGGCACATTGTTCACAATCCATACTTTGACATCATAGGCCATCATACCTGATAGCATCCCCAAGATTAGGGGCACTACAATTGCGATAGCCATGATGATATCAGCTTTCTTTTTAAAGGTTGCAGCTAAGGCTGACCCCATCAAAATCCCGGTAATGGGACCCACTGTCATTAAGGCAAAAATACGCAGGGTTTCATTCCCTAAAGGCACGTCATTTAACCAATAAATACCGAGTAATAAGTAAATTACCAGCAGGGCTGGAATGGTCCAAGTGATGGTAATTGCTAAATAGCGGATATATTTATTGGTTGGTGATACCGTTTCTCTTAAAGCTGTTTCAGCATAGTTTGCTTCATTCTGTAAGACAAGGTTGATCCCAATACTCATAAAGAAAATACATACATAAGCAAGTGCTACATAGTAGAAATTGGACCAAGCAGAGACATTGTTGTCTTGATTACTGGTAACAATCATTTCTTGGTCAGTATCTAATTGGGCTAGACGTAAGTTGACCTCTTCCATGGCAGCTTGTGGGTTTGGTGCAGTCAGTGCTTGGTCAAATAACAAAGTGAAAGCATTGGTTGACGAAGCAAAGGTTTGAAGGATTGCATAGACAATTGAAGAGTTGATAGCGCCCGTCGCTGATGGGGCGACTTCAAAGTCAAATTGCATCTGATTTTGGGCATCTTCGTCATCAAAGCTGATATAAATTGCTTGACTGATGATGCCTTCTGTTAAGTATGCTTGGGCAGTGGCAATATCGGCTGTTTCAATAGCCAACAGCGGATAGTCAGTAGTTGCTACTTGGCCTGAAGCCAATTCATCTGACTCACGTATTTCCTCATTTTCTATACTACCTACAGTCGCAATGTTAGCCATTAAGTCTTTGGCTTCGTTTTGTTGGTCAGCGTTCCCTTGGTAAACAACTGCTACAGGAATCGCTTCAAAATTTTCTGTTTGGTTATCAATCCCTTGAAAGGCAAACATGTAGACTAGGCCGTAGATGAGTGGAAAAAGCAGTCCCCATAATAGACCTTCCTTATTACGTAAGACAATTCGTATATTATAAATAAGCGAGTGCTTAAGCATCATCCCTCAACTCCTTACCAGTAATTTCAAGAAAGACATCATTTAAGCTAGGTTTTTGGACACTCAGATTTAATATATCAACTTGTGATGTTTCTAAGACACGCATCAAATTGACAAGATGGTCGAGACCTTTATTAAATTGAATGGTGAGTGTATTTTCCTTGTAGCTGACATTTGACACATCAGGTAGGCTTTCTAATTTTTCAAGTAAAGTATCTGGCATTTCGATGATTTCAGCAGTCACTGTTTCAAAATGATTAGACATACCTTTAATATCTTCCGCTGATCCAGTAACCAATTCTTTCCCTTTATCCATAATGGTTAATCGGTCACAAATGAGTTCAACTTCTTCCATATAATGAGTAGTGTAAATGACCGTTTTTCCCTCAGCAGCTAAGGCACGAATGCCATCTAGGATATTATTTCTTGACTGGGGGTCAACAGCAACAGTAGGCTCATCTAGGATAATCAGGTCTGGCTTATGGGCAATACCGCAAGCTAGATTGAGCCGCCTTAGTAAACCACCTGATAATTGTTTGGGGCGAAATTTTCTAAACTTGTCCAAGGCCACAAAGGCAATCGCATCATCCACGTAGGCCTTACGTTCCGCTTTATCAGAGATATACAAGCCACAGAAGTAGTCGATATTTCCTTCAACCGTTAATTCTTCATAGACACCTATATTTTGCATGACCAGGCCAATACGACTTTTAATATCGTAACGATTTGGAGCCATTTCTTCACCAAAAATTTTAACATCGCCTGAATCGTACCGTAATAAGGATAGTAGGCAATTAATCACCGTCGTCTTACCAGAACCGTTAGGGCCAAGTAGACCGTAAATTTCACCTTCATTGACGGTGAGGTCAAAATGATTTACCGCTACTAAATCTTTATAACGTTTGACTAGGTCTTTGATTTCTACAATAGCCATGATATATGCCTCCTCAGATAAAAAATCCGTGTTTTTCTGTTATCGATTTTCTTGTCTTTATTATCTAGGAAAGGCTCGTGAATAGGAATAGACAGATGTCCTAAAGTCTCATGACAAATGTCATTGAAATATAAGTAAAATCATATAAACTAAGGTAAAAGAGTGTACGTTAGAATGGAGTGGCGAGATGCGAACACCATGGACAGAATTTGCCTTAAAAATAGCCATGCTTTTCACAGTGATCAGTTTTATTTTGTATGACCAAGAACAAATTGCCTTACCGATTATTGAGATTGCCCTGGCTTTAATTGTTTCTGCCCAATTAATGGCGATCACAAAATCAGATCGGTTGAGTGAGTTTAAATCTGTTAATTTTTCAAGTCAGTTAGCAATCTTGTTACCACTGGTCATTGCCTTAGGACAAGTGCTATTGTTTTCTGTATTTTTGCCCTATTTTTTCTATTTTATGCCCGTATTTACCTTTGATTATTATATCGGCAAAATAAGTGACGTCTTCTGGTTAGCTTTCACTTTGTTCTTGCTGGGTAGTGTGATTGGTATGCCCATCACACTCATAGTGGCTATCACTGGTGTCAGTATCTTGACTGCTTATTTGCATACCAGCTTTCAAAAAGCCCTAGCTTTTCAAACAGCAGCCTACCAAGAAATTGACCAGTTAAGTGCAGTCAATCACCGCTTTCGTCTGGAACAGCAGCAGTTAATTGCGGTTCAAGACCAACAGTCAGAAGAGCAGGTTAGACTGGAACGGAAGCGGATTGTGGATGAAATCCATGATATTTTAGGTCATCAATTATCATCGGCGGTCATACAAATTGGCGCTTTGGAGTACCTGGTCCAAGACGGTCAAGCTAAACAGGGGTTGGGGCAAGTAAGGGATGTATTGAATACCTCTATGGCTAATATTCGGGCTGTTATTCACGCCGAACATGCCTCTACTATTCAACTAGACCGGGAATTAAGTAGGATTGCTAAAGATTTTACCAAGGCACCCATTCAGTTTTCCTATCAAAATACGCGACAATTAACCAATGAAGATGCGCATTCGATACTCAATATCGTTCGCGAAGGGTTAACCAATATCAATAAACATTCTAATGCAAGCAAGGTCCAACTTCGTTTTATTGAAAACATCGATAATTGGACGTTACTACTAGCAGATAATGGGCAAGGCATTGAGCCGAAGGCGAGTGGTGGTATTGGATTAATGAATATGGAAGAGCGGGTCCAACAATTGGGTGGTAAAATCCATATCTCTACTGATAATGGCTTTCGAATTTTTATCACTATTCCCTTTAAGGAGGCAATAAACCATGAAAATACTGCTGGCTGATGATGACGTATTAGTGACAAGTGGCATTGAAATCATTTTAAAAGCGAAGGCAGCTGATTTAGGGATTGATTTAGAAATTGTAGGCATTGCCAGTAATGGTTCAGAAGCTGTCACTCTATATGAGGAGACAAGAGCGGATATTATTTTGATGGATATCCGGATGCCTATCATGACAGGGATTGAAGCTGGCAAAGAAATTTTAAAGTTAGATCCAGAGGCAAAGATTATCTATCTGACTACTTTTTTGGAGGACGCCTATATTATTGACGCTTTAAAGATTGGCGCCAAAGGTTATTTACTAAAAACAGATTATGAATCTTTGATCCCAGCAATTGATGCCGTGATTCGTGGGCAACGGGTTTTTGGTGATGAAATTGTGGCTAAAATTCCCAGCTATCTGAACCAAGAAAGTAATCACCAGGTTGAACCAGCGCATCCAACAGCGAAAATGACGAATCCTTTGCTGGCTGATTTAACAGATAAGGATCAGACCCTTATTTACTGGGTAGCTCAAGGGCTCAATAATAAAGAGCTTGCCCAGGAGATGCATTTTTCTGAAGGCACAATCCGTAATTATTTATCTGAAATCATGGATAAACTGGGGGTGCGCGACCGTACACAGTTGGCCATTTTTTACTTTAAACACATTGAAGGACGTAAGCCTAACTTGTGACGTCCTTTTGCTATTTGTATTGGGAAATAGACTATGGTGGTTTCGTTGATAATAGGGCGTTTATAGTGTATACTAGGGTCTTGTAAAGGGAATCTGCTTGACAAAAAATAGACAGGATTGATGGTTGTTATATGGAAATCCAAAAAACGAATGAGATGAATACGCTATTGATTTTTTATGGCGATTTGCTGACAGAGAAGCAACGTATTTATATTGAATTGTATTATGCTGAGGATTTTTCATTAGGCGAAATTGCGGACCATTTTGAAGTGTCACGTCAGGCGGTGTATGATAATATTCGCCGGACTGAGAAAAGTCTATTAAAATATGAAAATCACTTACATTTGGCGCGAGACTATGCTGCCCGTAAGCTTGTTGGTGAGGAGATGGCTGCTTATTTACTAGCTCATTATCCAGATGATCACCAACTGCAGACTTATATGGCGCAGTTAGTAGCGATTGATAATAGTGAGGATGACGAACTGGCGGATGAAATAGACCTTTAGCTTGGGGCGTTATGCCTTTTTACATAAAAAAAGAAATGATGATTTAAATAAGGAGTGTTACCAGTAATGGCTTTCGAAAGTTTATCGGATAGGCTACAAGGCGCTGTCCAAACGATGGGTAAGAAGGGTAAAATTACCGAGGGCGATTTAAAAGAAATGATGCGTGAAGTGCGTCTAGCTTTATTAGAAGCAGATGTAAACTTCAAGGTTGTTAAAAACTTTGTTAAACGTGTCAATGAACGTGCGCTAAACAGTGAAGTATTACAGTCACTATCGCCAGCGCAACAAGTCGTGAAAATTGTTAACGACGAATTAACTGAATTAATGGGTGGGGAACACGAGGATATTCAATTCGCGACTACACCACCAACAGTGATTATGATGGCAGGTCTTCAAGGTGCAGGTAAAACAACTACCGTTGGTAAGTTAGCTGCTTTCTTGAAGAAAAATGACCATAAAAAACCACTATTAGTAGCCGGCGATATTTACCGTCCAGCTGCCATTAACCAATTACAAACAATTGGTCAACAATTGGATTTACCAGTCTTCACTTTGGGTGATCAAGTGAGCCCAGTTGAAATTGCCCAACAAGCGATTGAACACGCAAAAATGAATGGCTATGATGTGGTCTTCATCGATACGGCGGGTCGTTTACAAATTGATGAGCGATTAATGACTGAGTTAAAAGATATTAAAGCAGCTGTTCAACCGGATGAAATCTTATTAACTGTTGACTCTATGACTGGTCAAGAGGCGGCTAACGTGGCCAAAGCCTTTGACGAGGAATTAGATGTTACAGGGGTTGTTTTAACTAAATTAGATGGTGATACCCGTGGTGGTGCAGCCTTATCTATCGTTTCAGTCACAGGTAAACCAATTAAATTTACCGGTACCGGTGAAAAATTAACTGAAATTGAACGCTTCTATCCAGACCGGATGTCTAACCGAATTTTAGGTATGGGAGACATGCTGACGCTGATTGAAAAAGCCCAAGCTGAATTTGACGAAAATGAAGCTGAAGCCATGGCGGAAAAAATGCGTGCCAATACTTATGACTTCAATGATTTCGTGAAGAATATGGACCAAATGAATAAAATGGGTTCTATGAAAGATATCTTGAAGATGATTCCTGGTATGAACAAATTGGGTAACTTGGATGACTTAAACGTGGATCCAAAACAAATGGCCCAAACTAAAGCCATGATTCAATCGATGACACCGTATGAACGTGAGAATCCAGATTCAATTAACCAATCACGTCGTCGTCGTATTGCTAAAGGTTCCGCAACAACTTTACAAGAAGTGAACCGTTTGATTAAACAATTTAATGAGTCACGCAAAATCATGTCCGCTATGTCTAACGGCAACATGGGCGCTCTTCAAAATATGATGGGCGGCATGGGTGGATTTGGTGGCGGCGGCTTCGGTGGCGGTGGAAACCGCAATAAGAACCGCGTGGCTGAATTACAAGCTAAACAAATGGCACGTCGCTTGAAGAAAGCGAAGAAAAAAGGGAAATAAAGTTGGTATGGCAAAAGGCCTTTAGACTCGACGCTTCTAACGCATTTAGGCTAGTAAACGCTGAAGCGTCAACTAGCCCATAAGCTGGACCAAAAGCCGAACAATTACGCTAAGTAATTGGAGTATTTTGGGAAGTGTCGGAAGAGTTTGACTTTTTCGAACAGCCGTCGGAACGCAGTGACATACGGATGTCTATGCGTAAGAAGGAGCCTGATATTACGACTGTTGTTAGATTGTAATCAGGTATTTATCACCCTAGGAAAAATAATTTCACCCTGTAAAGAGAAAATACTTTACAAGCTGACAAAAACTTGTTATCATGTTTACTTGTGATGAGCTTTTAAGGCTTTAAATAAATAAAAAACATTTAATTTTAGGAGGAACTTACTCATGGCAGTAAAAATTCGTTTAAAACGTATGGGATCTAAACGTAACCCATTCTACCGTATCGTAGCAGCAGACGCACGTGCACCACGTGATGGTCGTATCATTGAAAAAATTGGTACTTACAACCCAACTACTCAACCAGAAACAATTGAGCTAGATGAAGAATTAGCTTTAAAATGGTTGAAAGATGGTGCACAACCAACTGATACAGTTCGTGACATTTTATCTCGTCAAGGCGTTATGAAAAAACACCACGAAAACAAATTAGAAGCTAAAGCAGCTAATAAATAAGCGTAACCACTATGAATGATATGCCAAATATTGAAGATTTATTGCTAACAATTGTGAAACCATTGGTGAATCATCCTGATGAAGTCCAATTGAACATTGTTGATGGAGATGAATTTTTAGAATACCATTTGTTGCTACATCCTGATGATGTTGGCCGGGTGATTGGCAAGGGTGGTCGTGTTGCAAACGCAATCCGTACGATTATCTATTCAGTACGAGTTGAAGGACCAAAGAGAATTCGCTTAGTAATTGATAGAGAAGATTAATTAGGATGAGAGAGCTGACGATCAGAAAACACTCAACTTTACTACAACATTTGTAACATGGCAATTCGCTTATGAGGCGTAGACAGAGATGTCTACGTCTTTTTTTATATTTTAATACAAATTTTGGAATTTGATATATAAGAACATATGTTCTATAATTAACCTATGTAATTAGAGATTGAATATTTTTATTATTGAAGTGATAGAAGTACTTAAAACTATTCAGAAACCAGATTTAATAACAGATATTGATTATAAAAATATGAACTTGGCAGCTTACAATACAAGTCAAACAATGAACTTTAAGGAGATTTAAAAATGGTTACCTTTTATAAGGCGATAGATTGTGTAAATACAATGATTTACGAAAAGCTAGATTTAATGGTAGAAGCTATTCAAGAAGAGAAACAAAATTCTCAATATGGGGCTGGTATTTTTAAATTATCTAGTAAAACTGTTCGATTTAGAGTCGCGAAAATAACGCCCAACAAAGTGGGTCAGTTTGTTGCTATCTGGGAAAAAGACGATAATAATAAGAATCGACCATTTTTGTATGATGAAGCACTTGATTTATTGGTAATAACGACTTTTAAAAATGAAAGTGAATTTGGTCAATTTATTTTCTCAAAAGAAATTCTATTAAAGCAAAATATTCTTAGATCCAATTCTACGAGTGGAAAAATGGGGATGAGAGTTTATCCTAGTTGGGATAATCCTAGTAGTAAACAAGCAATAAAAACTCAAAGCTGGCAATTACCTTACTTTGTTGATTTGTGTGATCCTGATAGCTTACCTTTAGATAGACTAAGAAAACTTTATGTTTTTTAATTTATCTGAAATCAAAAATGATTCTTAACAATCTATATAGTTTAAGTTTAAGACCCCCGATTAGCCAATCTGCTTCTGATAACTTTGAATAAGTATAAGTAAATTTTCAAATTATTCTTACTTCTATGTGTTAGATGATTATTTATAGGTAGGAAATATCTTGTGACTACTGTAAAATAAGATTGACGTGTGACCTCAGTGGTCTTGTTGTTACTGGGGTGACTAGAAAAGTGAGTGAATTTACTTTTAAGAAAGAATATTATACTAAAAGTAAAATGCGTAAGAAGGGAAGAAAATAAACATGGTAAAAATTGAGGGTATGGCTGAAGAAAGCTATTATCTAGTTGGGAAAATAGTGAATACCCAAGCTTTACGCGGTGAAGTACGTGTGATGGCGACTACTGATTTTCCAGAAGAACGCTTTAAAATTGGTTCAAATTTAGCGATTTTTAATGGTGACAAGTTGGTTGAAATGGTTGAAGTAGATGGTCATCGTTTACATAAAAACTTCAATTTGTTGCACTTTAAAGGTAAAGACAATATCAATGATGTTGAGAAGTTTAAAGGTTTTGATTTGAAGGTTGCTGGAACTGAGCGTGAGGCTGATCAACTTGACGAAAATGAGTTCTATTATGACGATATCATTGGTTTAGAAGTCTATACGACTGGAGATGCTTATTTGGGCAAAGTTCGTGAAATTACGTCATTGCCTTCTAATGATGTGTGGGCGATTCAACGGCCAAATAAGGGCAAGGATATTTTAATCCCTTATATTGCAGACATCGTGTTAGAGATTAATTTGGATACCAATCGCGTGGTGATAGACCCAATGGACGGTTTGATTGATGATGTGAATGCAGAAAAAGGTGACGCCTAATGCAGATTGACGTATTAAGCCTTTTTCCAGAGATGTTTGAAGGTCCAATGAATAGTTCGATTATCGGAAAGGCCCAGGAAAAAGGGGTGGCCAATATCGATATTACGGACTTTCGGAAATTTGCGGTGAATAAACACGGACATGTGGACGATTATCCTTATGGTGGTGGCGCTGGGATGTTGCTTAGAGTGGACCCAATCAATGATGCCCTGGAGGAAATCGCGGAAAACCATCCTGATAGTAAAAAACGCGTGATTTTAATGGATCCAGCTGGCGAAAGATTTACACAAAAACATGCGGAATCGTTCGCTGAAGATGACCATCTGATTTTTATTTGTGGCCATTATGAGGGGTACGACGAACGTATTCGTTCATATGTAACGGACGAAATTTCTGTTGGAGATTATGTCCTAACTGGTGGTGAATTGGGTGCTATGATTGTGATTGATGCCACTGTACGCTTGTTAGAAGACGCTGTTGGTAATGAGGAATCTATCACTGGCGATTCTTTTTCTACGGGCTTGTTGGAATATCCTCAATATACCCGTCCTGCAGAATATAAAGGGATGAAAGTCCCAGACGTATTGATGTCAGGTAACCACGCTAAAATTGCAGACTGGAAGGCGAAAGAATCCTTACGTCGGACATTTGAACGTCGTCCAGATATGTTGGAGAACTATCCATTAAATGACCAGCAGGTGAAATGGTTAGAAGAAATTAAAGCTGAAAGCAAAGACCTATAAAGACTTTTTCGGCTCTACGTCAAATAGGACTGATGAGTAATTTTTACCAAGTGATCTTTAGATTGCTTGGTTTTTTATTTGTC
>JBCLPQ010000005.1:0-175954 GCA_041223225.1 Aerococcaceae bacterium 50-4 | reverse complement strand
TGGAGATTCCTCTTTTTGTGTAAAAAAATATAGAACCAATGACTTTTTTATGTCATCAGTCCTATATATTGTAGAGCCACTTTTTATGTATGCCCGTACTTATTCAAAAACGGTATTGGCCACATTTAATTGCTTCATCAGTGGTGTTTTCTTGAATTGGTGTTCGTCAATGTCCTCTAAAATAGAACGGAGAAGGTTGATTCCTTCAAGGATATGTTCTCCTTTATTCAGCATGACACATTCAGCTCGTGACCCCATAGATACGTCAGAAATCTCTGCACGAGACGGAACTCCTGATTTCACTAAGGATTCAAGGACTTGTGTTGCCCAGATTACAGGGATTTGGGCTGCTTCGCATAGCCAAAGGATTTCCTCCTGAACAACAGATAAACGTAGGTAACCTACTTCAACAGCTAAATCAGCACGGGCAATCATGATACCGGTTGGTCTATAGCGATTGGCTTCGATAATAATATTGATAAGATTTTCGAAACCGGAAACAGTTTCTAGTTTAATCGTGGCTAATTTGTCTTGGTCATTGGTCACTTTTTCTGCCATGACTTGATTGATATGGCGGGCATCTTCTAAATTGTGTACGAATGAAAAACCGATGACATCTGCAGCTTCTTTTGAAAAGGCTAAATCTTCGATATCCTTGTCCGTTAATACTGGAATATTTAATTCGCGGTCAGGGAAGTTGATTCCTTTAGTCGCTTTAACTTTTTTCCCATTTGAAGCCATTTGGGTAATTTTAACTTTTACACCCTCAGGATAGACTTTTTGGATTTGGCCGAGAATTTTACCATCATCAAGGGATACGGCTTCCTCTTCTTTTAAGTCATTAATGATTTCTGGAATGGGGCAAGAAAGGACAATTTCACAGTCATGGAAGTCTTTCAAAGTCGTTTCACTGGTTAGGAAAAAGACATCCCCTTCGTAAAGTTTGGGGTTTTGTAGTGTAGTATAGATGGCTTGAATACGTACTTTTGGTCCGGCAATATCGGTAAAGATTTTGATTTTACGATCATTTTTCTCGCCGGCTTGTTGAATATTTTTGACCATTTTTCGCCAAGTATCTGCGTCATCATGGGCACAGTTTATCCGAGCAACATCCATTCCAGAAGCGACCATTTCGTCCACTAGGTCTTGATCGGTGGCTGCTTCATTCGGCATGGTTACCATGATACGGGAATAGCGGTCTTTGGGTGCCGGACCAAAGAAATCACTAGTGAGTTGGTCTAGGGTAGAACCATGTCCTTGACTCGTTTTGGTTAAATGTTCAGGGATTTCAACTGTTTGAATGTCTGCACTTTTTGCTAAATGATAAGTGACTAGATCTAGGGTAGCTAGGACGTGACTTTCTAGTCGACCCAAGGAAGATAAACCAAGATTACCAAGTTTTAATTGTAAATCACGGATATCACGGCGACGAAGGGCGACGTAATAGGCGAAGTTTAAGGCAGCTTCCTTGAAGTCATCTCGGAGGGTATCTGGGTTCCAAGAAGTATAAATTTGTTGGCCATCCTCGTAGACTTGGTCACGTAAGGCATGTACCTCTTCATACAATTCTTTGTATATATCATTTACTTGTGTTTCATTATTCGTCATCACATTTCCACCTTTATAAAATTGAAATCGGTTTCTTTATCATTTATATTATATCTTGAAATGAGCGAGCTGACAAATTTCTGCATAGTTAATGGCTATATTTTATTGAAAAATTTGTCATTGAGCGCTTTCAAATGTGAATTCCTGTGTTAGAATGAAAGTAACAAAATTATAGGGGGCTTTTTAATTATGACTGATCATTACTTAGATCCAGAATGTGGCTACTGCCAAGCACAAGCGCATCCAGAAGAAAAACACGTTGGCGATTTCGCTTACTTAGTTGGTGAATTAGCAAACTCTGTAGTCGTTGTCTTCAACGAGCAATCACATCCAGGTCGTGTAATTGTGGCGCACAAAAAACATGTGAGTGAAATGATTGATTTAACAGACGAGGAACGTAATGACTACTTCCAAGAAGTAAATCAAGTAGCAAAAGCATTGCATAAATTGTTTAGCCCAGACAAGATTAACTATGGTGCATATGGAGATGGTGGTAGCCACTTACACTTCCATTTAGTGCCTAAATATGAAGGTGAATTCGAATGGGGTACACCGTTCGCAATGAACCCAGGTGAAAAATTCTTAGCAGATGACGCAGCTTACGAAAAAATTGCTGCTGATCTAAGAGCAGAATTAGGTATGTAAGAAAGTAAAGCTAGCGCTCGGTTTGAGTGTTACCTTTATCTGAATGAATCATGTTAAATATAAGGGTCAGCTTGGTGCTGACTCTTTTTCTTTTTTTAGAAAATTCTTTGAATTTACTATTTACAATAAGTGATAAATTTGTTATAGTATTACAGGTGTTGTTTGAACACATACTTTATGATATTCCGCTGTGGCAATATTGCCATATGAGTGTTGTTGGAAGGAGAGAATCTACATGAGTAATTTAATTGATCAAATCACTTCAGAACAACTACGTAACGATGTACCTGACTTCCGTCCTGGTGACACTGTTCGTGTACACGCGAAAGTTGTTGAGGGTGAACGTGAACGTATCCAGTTATTTGACGGTGTTGTAATCCAACGTCGTGGTGCTGGTATCAGCGAAACTTACACAGTTCGTAAAATTTCAAACGGTGTTGGTGTTGAACGTACTTTCCCAGTACACACTCCACGCGTAGCTAAAATTGAAGTATTACGTCAAGGTAAAGTTCGTCGTGCTAAATTGTTCTACTTACGTGAATTACACGGTAAAGCAGCACGTATTCCAGAACGTCGCCGTAAACAAAAATAATGCTACTACAGTAGCTATACAGAGAATCCCGATCAAGTTTATCTTGGTCGGGATTTTTTTATGCAAAAATTTATGTTTATCGAGATTCTATTACATGATTTTTTATAAGCGAAGATTTTCTTTTCAGTTTGTCGTAGACGACTATTGAAGGAGAAGGTCTTCGCTTTTTTATTTGGGGAATTATTGAAGGATATTGTTATGTAAATCACGACGGTTTTTCATATGTCGTAATGAAATATTGGATATCTATGAGCATTAAATCAATAAAATTAAAAGTATGTGAAATTATTAATTTGATTAATAGCGGTATAAATAAAGACAAATTGTGTATATAAAGGGGTTAGTTTACACTACAAGTATAGACATAGGTAATGATTGTTTGAATATTCACATGTGATGATTTACAAACTGTTGAGTGATTTATTTTACAAATACTATGTCGATATATTTGCAACCCCTTACAAACGGCCGTGTAAGGATTTGCCCAAAGAAAGGGATTTTACTAATGAAACAAAAATTAAATGCAGGGGCATTTTTTAATAAGGTACTTGCGGGTACTGCACAAGGTACGATTATAGCCTTAATCCCCAACGCAGTATTATCTGGGATATTATCTTATGTTGATCAAAATTTCCTTGCCAGCATAGTCATTCAAGCAGCTGTTATTTTCCAATTGGCGACGCCATTAATTATTGGTTGTTTAATCGCTAAACAATTTGATTTAAATCCAATGAAAATAATGATCACTGGTGGCGCGGCTTTTGTTGGATCAGGAGTTATCAAGTTTGATGATGCGGTCCAAGGATATGTAGGTGCTGGAACAGGTGATGTCATCAATATTATGATTACAGCCTCAGTTGCTATTCTTTTATTCAAATTGATTGGTGATAAATTTGGTTCAATTGCCATTATTGGATTACCGATTGTTGTAGGTATTGGCGCTGGTAGTTTCGGGATGTTAATCTACCCAGCTGTTACACAGATTACCTTCGCTATTGGTCACTTAATCAATACTTTTACAGTACTACAACCCATTCTGATGACAATATTAATAAGCTGCTCTTTTGCCTTTTTAATCATTTCGCCAATCACTACAGTGGGTGTCGGATTAGCTATAGGCTTAACAGGTTTAGCTTCTGGAGCAGCAGCTTTAGGTGTAGCGGCAACGACAATTGTCTTGGTAATCAACTCTTGGAAAGTAAATAAGTCTGGTATTACACTAGCAATTGCTTTAGGCGGTATGAAGATGATGATGCCTAATTTATTTAAAACACCAGTTATCCTATTGCCATGTTTATTAACCGCTGCAGTTTCTGGTGTATTAGGTACCTTATTCAATGTGGTTGGTACACCTCAGTCAGCTGGTTTTGGTCTAGTTGGTTTAGTTGGACCATTGGCTTCACTAGATGGTGGTTTGAACTTAGTTGGTATTATTTTAGTTTGGTTTATCGTACCAATTATCACAACATTGATTGGTCAATTCCTATTTGAAAAAGTATTCAAATTATATCGTAGAGAAGACGTATTCACTTACCAAGGTTAATACCTTAATCAGCATTAATCGTTTTTAAGATGTCAGCTATATTACGGCTGATAGGCTTGTTATTAGCAATACCGATACCTATCGGGAAGAAGTTTTGTTTATCCTTTAAAGGTATCCATTTCAAATTTAAATGACTAAAGTCATAAAAACGATCATATTCTATGGGTAGCAGGGTAATCGAATTTGACTGATTCAAGCTATGCAAGAGTACTTGTAGATCATTATGGAGGGCGATAATGTCAATATCTAAGTCTGATTCCGACACACGATTGAGTAACATCCTACCTATCACAAAATCGTCTGACATAGATGAAATACGGTGACTTGTTAGCTGGTCAAAAGTTAATTCTGAGTACTCGGCTAATTCATGTGAAGCTGGAACTACCACATAAACATGATAACCCTTGATGACGCCCGAAAGTGGTTCAATGTTTAACGCATCGGGGTAATAATTTGGTAGTGATAGAATCGCCACGTCAAGTGCATCTTCAGCTAACATTTTTTGAAGTTGGTAAGATCCCCCTTGGAATATGCTCAATTCTACTTGAGGATGACGCGTGATATAGGAAGAAATCTGTTCCATGAATTGCATGGCATAAAGCGTATTTAATCCCAATCGAACAGATTCTTTAACATCCGTTTGTTTACTTTGTTGCAAATCTGCGTGTAGTTGATTCACTTGCTCTAAAATCGCTTTTCCTTGCTTATAAACAATTTCACCTTGTTCAGTCAAGGTGTACTCATTACCAGTCCGGTAAAAAAGGCTAGTATCTAAGGTAGTTTCGAGTTTTTTCAAAGCTAGAGATAGGGTAGGTTGCGTTACAAAAAGGTTATTTGCAGCAGTGGTAATACTTTGCGTCTCGTATATTTCAATAAAATATTTTAGTTGTATGAGATTCATCACTTTAACTCCTTGTATGAATAGAAAATTTAAAAATGTAGTCAATATTAAATAAAAGAAAGAAGGCAAAAAATGTTAACTTATATTGCAGGATCAGGTGCTATGGGATGTAGATTTGGTGCATCTTTAGCTGAAATAGGCGAAAAAGTCATTTTATTAGATAATTGGGATGCTCATATTCAAGCTATCCAGCAAGATGGTCTAAAAATAAGTGGTGAAACTGAAAAAACGATTCAGATCCCGATTATGCGACCAGAAGAAGCCCAAGAACCCGCTGATTTGATTATTTTATTTACAAAAGCAATGCAATTACCGGATATGCTACAAAGTATCAAACAGATTATTCATGAAGACACCAAGGTGTTATGTCTATTGAACGGTTTAGGTCACCAAGATGTGATTAGCCAGTATATTCCTAAGGAAGCTATCATCATGGGCGTAACAGTTTGGACTGCAGCATTAATTGGACCAGGACATGTTAAATTAAATGGTACCGGTGAAGTAAACTTACAAAGCTTAGAAGAAGAGGGCGCACCGGTTGGTCGTCAAGTAGCAGAGTTACTAAGTGCAGCTCATCTAAATGCGACATATGATACGGATGTATTTAATTCAATTTGGCGTAAAGCATGCGTAAATGGTACGATGAATTCTAACTGTGCAGTATTAGATTGTACAATCGGCGAACTATTCTCTACAGAAGATGGCGAGGAAATTGTAAATACGACGATTAAAGAGTTCATATCAATCGCGAAACATGAAAACATAACGGTAGATGAGAAGTCTATTACGGATTATGTGTATAAAACTTCTGTAAAAGCCGCTGAGCACTATCCCTCAATGCATCAAGATTTAGTTCAACATAAACGCATGACAGAAATCGATTATTTAAACGGTTACATTTGTCGTAGAGGAAAAGAATACGGTATCGATACGCCTTACTGTGATTATGTCACACAGATGATTCATCTGAAAGAATCATTATTAGCAAAATAAATTTTTGTCGTACACCACAATATTTTTAGTAGATAGTGATATAAAATTTTAATCTGGTCATTTAATTAATATGTACTATAACATATAAGTGTGGCACTAGAAAGGTAAATACTACTGGCATTAATAATCAGATTGCGTATAAAAGTAAAGCATATAAAGGGTTAGGGCTGAATGCCTGGCCCTTTTTATCGTATAAAAAATGTAGTATTGCAACGACAAAAGGATGATGTGATAAGTAAAATAGTGTTTCAGAATATCAGAAAATATATTGGGCATGGCTTAATTTAAACGGCTAACTATCTGAAAAATCTGTTATGATGATAGATGTGCTACTTCCGTTTGACATGAGAAAGAGAAGATGATTCGAAATTGAGCAGTCAGTATTTCCATGTCATAATAATATGCGCTATTTAAATATTAACAGAGTGATTTTTGGTTAAAAGGGAGTAAATAATCGTTTGGAAGAAAGGGAGATGAACGGTATGGACGAGGGTCGGTTAAATTATCGGTTAGGTCTATTATCGATTATAACGGGTATTATTGTAGGGTTTGTGGTGTCAGGATTTCGAGTAGCCATTCCATTTATTATGCATAACGTTGAAAATGTCATGGCTTGGGGGCAGACCTCTATTTGGCATAGCGTTAGTTTTGTCTTAATGTTTGCTTTAATAGGTTGTTTTGTTGCTTGGACAGCTAAAAAAGAGCCTATGATAGGTGGATCAGGTATCCCACAAATTGCTGGGAAATTAAGTGGGAAACTAGATTTCTCTTGGGCATCGGTATTATTTTATAAATTATTTGGTGGATTAATGGCCATTGGATCTGGCTTAACACTTGGCCGTGAAGGACCATCAGTTCAAATTGGGGCTTCAATTGGTCAAGGTGTTGCCGAAGTGACTAAGACGCCCGCTAAGTCAGGAAAATACTTGATTGTTGGTGCAGCTGGCGCTGGTTTAGCTACAGCTTTCAACGCACCGGTTTCAGGTATTATCTTCTGTTTGGAAGAATTACTGAAAAAGGCCACCCGTCGAGGTTTTTTATCAGCTACCTTAACAATTATTACTGCAACAGTTGTTTCAATACTTCTAATTGGTGACGAAGCAGCCATATCAGTACCTGCAGCCCTGCGGGTTGAAATGGCAACTTATCCTTATCTATTACTTTTAGGAGTAATACTGGGTTTGTCAGGCGTTTTGTTCAATAAAGTGATTATGTGGTCCAAAGCTATTTATAGTAAATGGACTGCCCCAACTTTTTGGAAAATGGTATTTCCTTTTGTGCTAACGGCAATTGTATTATTGATGGATGCACGGTTGATAGGATCGGGCGAAGCGTTAATTTTGCTACCATTTTTAGATAATCCGGGCTTGCTAACTCTGCTTTACTTATTTCTAGCAAAACTAGTGCTGCTAGGTGTGGCATTCGGGTCAGGTATACCAGGTGGCATCTTTTTCCCATTGCTATCACTAGGTGCGCTAGTAGGCAACTTATATGCGAGTGGCCTCCATGAATTAGGATTGGTGGACGTCTATACAATTTCGGTATTCACTGTAATTGCTATGTCAGCACATTTCGCAGCTATCGTGCGGGCGCCCTTAACCGGTATTTTCTTAATTCTGGAAATGACAGGTGGGTCTATTCAGTACCTACTACCAATCGCTATCGTGACTTATATAGCTTATTTTGTAGCAGAAATTTGTCAATCTGAACCGATCTATGAATCCTTGTTGGGATTGATGGTAGGGGAGGAGTAATTAAAAAATCAAATTGATGAGTCCTAATCAAGAAATTGATTGGGATTTTTTTGGGTATTAATAAACAAATTTCACAAGCTAGTGTATAATTAATAATCATTTATAAGGTATATTTTTTGGTGAGGGGAGATAGGATGACTAGTAAAAAGACAATGCAAAAAATCGCAGACCAGGTGAAGGGGAGCTATAGTAAAGAATTTCAAGTTATTACAGGTAAAGAAGGCCCTTATACCTACTTCATCAAAGATGTAGCGCAAAGTGGTGGCTATATGACTGTGCATTTCGGGATAGCTAAAGGCGATGCAGAAATTGATAGGGCGGCGCTAAAACAATTATCAAAAGATCATAAAATGATTGGTAATTCACAAGTTTTAGGTAATCAAGTCGTTTTTGACCTTAAAGCCAGTGTTTTTACAAAGGCGCTTGAAGAAAAAGTTGCTGAGGCTTTAAAGGTTGTTACAACATTTTTTGCTGAACAAGGCTACGCCAATGTCGATATGCTAACCGGAGAACCTGCGCAAACCGATTTATATCGGATTTCTGATCGTCTAGTACTGACGACAGAGGAGAATTATGAAGCCAGTGTGAGTGAAATTGAATCGGTTAAACAATCACTGAAATCTGAAAATATAATTTCGGGATCTTTAGGTGCAGTTATTGGCGCTGTCCTTGGGGGAATAGTCATTGTTTTAATTGGCCAATTGGGCTTTATCAGTGTGCTAGCAGGGATAATCATGGGTTATCTAACTGTTAAAGGTTATAGTCTTTTGGGACACCAACTATCTAGTTGGAAAGGGATTGTCATCATCTCTCTAGTAATCATTATTATGGTTTTCCTAAGCCACCAGGTAATGATTGCGATGAGCGTAGCTGATTATTGGAGTGTGCCATTATTAGATGTGCTGTTTAGCTTACCAAGTCTTTTAAAAGAAGGCTATATCGATACGAATATCTACTATGTCGAGTTGGCTAAATTATATCTGTTCTCATTACTAGGTGCAGTACCGACCATTATCAATCAATATAAAAATAGTAAATTACAATATAATTCAGAGAAAATTGACTAACGGATTAGAAGTCCGTTGGTCACAAAACAAGCTACTTAATTTGATGAAAAATAAAATGGCATGCCATCTTAAAATGATGACATGCCATTTTTTCTATTTTTGAAATATGTAATTTAGTCTTCCAAGAATACCGCTTTTGTTTCTAAGTAGTCTTCAACACCGAATAGTCCATTTTCCCGGCCTAGTCCAGATTGTTTGTAGCCACCGAATGGGGCTAGTGGGTTACGACCAGCTTCGTTCACAAAGATATTACCTGTCCGTAATTGCTTAGCCACTTTATAAGCAGCTTCATTAGGACCAACAACTGCACCTGAAAGCCCGTAAATGGAATCGTTGGCAATGCTTACGGCATCTTCTTGCGTGTCATAAGGCACAATGGCTAATACTGGTCCAAAGATTTCCTCTTGGGCGATGGTCATGTCATTTGAAACATTGGTGAAGACTGTTGGTGTGACAAAATGACCTTTCTCAATAGATGGTTTTTCATCTCCAACAAGGACTTTCGCGCCTTCTGCTTTACCTTTTTCAATATAGTCTAAGACTGTTTCTTTTTGACTAGCTGATACCATTGGACCAACAATGGTGTTTGGATCAGCCGGATCGCCTAAAACTACTCGCTCACCGTAGTAAGCTTTTACTTCAGCTTCTACATCAGCTAATTCGTCTTTTGGTACGAGTAAGCGGGTAAGGGCGGTACATGTTTGTCCTTGATTATTTAAGATGGTATCCATTGCCTTTTTAACGGCGAAGGATAAGTTGCCATCTGGTAGATATACGAGTGCAGACTTACCACCTAATTCTAGGATAATATGTTTAATCCCTTTAGCGGCAGCTTCATATAGGCCTTGACCAACTTCTGTTGAACCCGTGAAGGAAACAACAGCCACATCTTCATGTTCTGCTAGGTAATTTCCGACACCGCTACCGCTACCTAAGATGAGGTTAAATACACCTTTTGGAAAGCCAACTTTTTCTGCAAGCTCAAAAAGTTTGACGGCAGTAAGTGGGGTATCAGATGCTGGTTTTACCACAACGGTATTTCCAGCTAACAATGCAGGGGTAATTTTTCGTTGGATTTGGTTTAATGGGTAGTTCCAAGGTGTGATGGCAGCAACTACACCATAACCTTCTTTGATAACCTTTGTGTTACCAATGTCAGTCGTTAAATCATAATCTTTAATAGCATCCAAGGTGGCAGACATTTCATTGATAGATAAACCAATTTGTCCAGACTCGGTAAAAGAGGTTGCCGCACCGAATTCTTCTACGATGATGTCTCGTAATTCATCTTTATGCGCTTCAATTTCTGCTAGTAATTTTTCTACATATCCTGCTCTTTCCTCTAGTGATAGGGCATTCCATGTAGGAAAGGCTTCTTTGGCAGCGGCTACTGCCTGATCAACATCTGCATTATTTGAGTATGCGACCTGAGCAATGGTTTCTTCAGTGGTTGGGTTTTCTACATCTTTAAATTCATTACTTGCTGGCTCTTGCCAAGTTCCGTTGATGAAGTTATTATATTTTTTCATTAGAAATCCTCCTTAAACCTTATAACTTATCTTCTATATATATGGTAAATGATATTTGCATAGCTAGCTAGTGAAACGCTTGTAGATATCTAGCGTATTGAATAACTGTTCATTAGGTTCTTTTATTGAGGGCAAATAGCGAATTTAGATACATTTTAGTTCTCATAACTACTTATTGTAATCTTCTTTGTATGAAAATGAATGAAAAATATATTTTGTTGGTAAAAAGTATAGAATTTGTTTATACAGATGCTTATAATAAGCCAAGAATATAATGCCTAATTTTATCGTTTTAGGATATTGGAGGAGTAAATATGAAATTGGGGATAGCTGGCACTGGGAAAGTTGTAGAGCAGTTCTTACCGGTAGTCAAAGAATTACCGGAAATTGAGGTAACGGCTATTAATTCAACACCGAAGAGTATTGATAAGGCCTTGGCTTTTAAGGAGGCCTATAATATAGATCAAGTGTATACGGATTACACACAATTTCTAAATGAAGCAGATATTGATACGGTATATGTGGCTGTCATTAATAACTTGCATTTTTCTTTTGCTAAGGAAGCTTTACTTCATGGAAAACATGTTATTTGTGAAAAGCCTTTTACTATGTCACAAAAAGAATTGATCGAGTTAGAGCGACTGTCTATTGATTATGATTTAGTGTTAGCGGAAGCCGTCACTGGTCAATTTGTTGAAAATTATGGCAAAATCCGAGAACTTTTACCGCTTCTAGGGGACATCAAGTTAATCGAATGCAATTTTTCAAAGTACTCTAGTAAATATGATTCCTTCACAGCAGGAAATGTATTACCTGCCTTTGATGCGAAAAATGGCGGTGGCGCTTTGATGGACTTGAATTCGAGCAATATACACTTTGTGGTGGGATTGATAGGTCGACCAGAGAGCGTTGCTTATTTTCCAAATATAGAGAATTCTATCGATACATCCGGCGTGTTAATTATGGACTATGGAAATGCCAAGGCTGTTTGTATGGCGGCTAAAAATTCAACGGGTAAAAATGGTGCAACGATTCAAGGGACTAAAGGTACGATTACTGTCAACTCTGCAACAAACAGAATAACTTCCTTTGATATTTGTACCAATGATGGCTATAAAGAACACTTTGAATTAAATGCTTGCCACCACAAAATGGGGGCTGAATTTAAAATATTCGCCAATTGGATTGATTATGGCGATACTATGTACGCAGAAGAACATCTAGCACAAAGCTTAACTGTGATGGAAGTATTAGACTTAGCAATCGCAGATTCAGCGCTTAAAGCTGACCCTTTCTGGGAACCCAAGATGACATTTTAATAGCGTTAAAGTCCGGATAAAGGTTCGGGCTTTTTATTTTTGTCATTTGATTTGCCTTAGAGTCCACTCCAAGGTATACACTGTAAGCACTTGGAGGTGGAAATATGAAAACACGTAAATTAGGTAACAGCGGATTAGTCGTTTCAGAAATTGGTTTTGGTGCAATGGGCATGTCTATGGGTTATGGTAAACGCCCTGATCGACAAGAAATGATTCAAGTACTTCGGGATGTTTATGAAATGGGCGAGCGATTTTATGACACTGCAGAAATCTATGGCCCTTACCATAATGAAGAATTAGTTGGAGAGGCCTTGGCACCTTTTAAAGATGACGTCACGATCGCCAGTAAGGTTGGGATAAAGATGGTCGACGGTAAGCAGGTCGTTGACGGCAATACAGCAGGAATTGAAAAATCAATTGAGGGTAGTTTAAAAAGATTGCAGGTTGATAGGCTAGATTTGTATTATTTACACCGCGTTGATCCAAATATTCCCATTGAAGACATTGCGGAAACGATGGGTAAATTGAAAAGGGCAGGTAAAATCCGGCATTGGGGGCTTTCAGAAGCAGGTGTAAATACTATCCGTAAAGCACATGCAGTTGAACCCTTAGCTGCTGTAGAATCTGAATACTCTTTATGGACACGTGAACCTGAAGAAGAATTGATTCCTACACTGAAAGAGTTAGGTATTGGTTTTGTGCCATTTTCCCCATTAGGCAAAGGGTTCTTAACTGGAAAAATCAAGTCGCTGGCTGATTTAAATGAAGCTGATGGTCGCGCTGGTTTACCGAGATTTCAAAAAGATGCTTTAGAAGCCAATCTGAAATTCGTTGAAATTATTGAAGATATGGCCAAAGAAAAAGAAGCGACACCTGCACAAATTGCCTTAGCTTGGTTGTTGGCCCAAGGGGATTTTATCGTACCGATTCCAGGAACTACAAAATCTTATCGAGCTAAGGAAAATATGGGGGCTAGTGAGGTCAAATTTACTACAGATGAATTAAGCCGTTTAACAACTGCAGCTAATATGGTGCAAATTGTGGGTAACCGGTATACGTCGGAAATGCAAGTACGCGTTGGTTTATAAAGAACATTTTTGAAAGAGTCTAGATGTGAAAACTGGGCTTTTTTCTTGCACGTGTAAACCTTTTCAATTATGATAACTTAAACCTTAGAGTAGTCTACAGGGTAGAAAGAAGGACCGAGATATGAATATTAAAAAGGTGAGCGAAAAAATGGGCATTTCTGCGGATACCATTCGCTATTATGAAAAAATTGGTTTAATTCATCCAATAAAACGTAATGAAAATGGTGTTCGGGTATTTGATGAAGAAGACCTACGCTGGATCCATTTTGCGCGTGCCATGCGAACAGCTGGCTTATCCATCGAGTCACTTACAGCATATGTTCGTATGTTTAGAGAAGGGGATCAGACGATTGAGGACCGAAAAGATATTTTACGTGACCAGATTGAAGACCTAACTGAACGAATCAACGTCTTACAAGCAGCTAAGGATAGATTAGAATTCAAATTGGCCAACTATGATACTCACCTGAAACCTTATGAAACGTCATTGCGAGAAGGTGAGCAAGTTAATATGCCTTCTTAATTCTTTCATTAGATTAGTTTATCTAATCCTTTTTTTCATGGTAGGATAGGCATAAGAAAAATTCTAGGAGGTCACTATGAAAACTTGGACTAAAGTTGCTTTAGGCACCTTAACTGGCATCGTGGGTAGCCAGATTATTCGGTCTCGCAAGGTCAATATTTCCTATGCCGCACAGTTGGTGGAAGATAGTTTAACCCTTGCTTCCGGTATTTTACCTGGTCAAAATTCCAACTATGACCGTCTGTATACTGTTGCCTACAACCGAAATGAGTTACCCTTAGAACTCACATGGACCAAGCGTTCCATGGGCTTCGACTATTTTGAGGACTTTACGGATACCTTTATAATACAAAAAGATCAGCAAAATCTAAGTTCACCGGCAGATGAAAAGGTGGTTTTTTACCTTTCAGGTGGTGGTTTTTGGTTGGAACCAACCTTGTTCCACTTCAACATGGCACGGAAACTGGCTAATTTAACCAACCGGCAAGTGGTCATGCCTATTTTTCCAAAGGGACCTACCCATAATGTCGTGGATGCGCATAAGATGATTTTGAAGCGCTATATGTACTTAATAGAAGAAAAAGGGATTGCCCCTGAAAATATTACCATTCTTGGCGATTCTACGGGTGGGGCTTTGGCGGTTTCCTTTATGCAGCAGTTGCGTGATTACGACCTGCCGATGCCAGCTTCGGCTGTACTCATCGCGCCAATTTTGGATGGGACGCTGCAGAACTTCCTTGTGGCATATGACAATGTAGAGTACGAACCCTTTTTACAGCCTAAATTAATTACCCTTGAAACTGAGACTTTTGCTAAACCACTTGCAGCGATAAATCCCTTGGTTTCTCCTTGGTATGGGTCATTCAAAGATTTACCGCCCATGTTAGTGGTGAGCGGGACACGGGATATGACCTTGACCTATACAATTGCTTTGAGAGACAAGGCGGAAGCTGAAGGATTACCAATCTATTTCGATATCCATCCGCATATGGTCCATATCTTTCCAATTTATCCGATTCCTGAAGCCCATGATGCCTTAGTGAATATGGCTGAATTTATAGAGAAAGAGCCTTTTTAGCTACTAGGTTTCTGACAAGCTTATGTTACAATAAGTTTAGTAATGAATTTAGAGGATAAACGGAGGAATACCATGCCATCAATTGAACCAATTTTAGAAAAAATGTTTAACGATAAGAAAGTACCCGTTAAAAAGAATAAATTCAATGAAGACCAAGTTGTTTTCTCAGGTGCTTATCGAATTGCTGAAGATAAAACCATTCCATTTAACGTGGTTGCACGTGAGTTTAAAGAGGGTTCTTCTGTAACGGAATACCAAATTACTTATCGTAAATTAGTCCAAGTGGAGGACTTCAACAACCAAACAAAAGCTTTGGCAGTAATTAACGAAATCAACTTAAAACGTGCGGGTTACTACACCTTAATCTTGACTGGTGATGGGGAAATTTACCTTCGCCTATTATCAAGAACGACTGAAGATCCACAATTATTATATGAATTAATGGTCTTTGGTTCAGCGACTGCGCGCCTAGTTTACCCTGAATTAGAAGAAAAAATTAATGGAAAAAAGGTTCAAGTATTAAACACTAAACCTACCGCTGAATAATAAACAATTGAAACTACTGACTTGAATGCTAAGACAGTATTCAAGCGAAATGACCTTTACAAGTGAGCAGATTGGCTTACCTGTAGAGGTCTTTTTTTGCCCAAAATGCTGGTAATCGATTATGTACAACATTGTATTTACATATTAAAAACTTAACAATTAATAGATGTGTATTTTCGAATGTTCGTTTTTATGCCAGTTGAAACCGGTATATTCGGGCGTTTTAATATAAAATGTTCACCTTTTACTTGTTTTATCCGAATGAAACCGTTAAGGTAGGTTCATGTTTATCCGATAAACGAATATTCATAGATAATTCATTTGGAACGTATGTGTTTATAAAAGGGAGCGAATATTAACAATGCTTATTTATTCAGGAAAAACGAAAAACTTATGTCAAGACGATAATGGTCAATATTATTTCCAATTTAAAGACGATGTTACAGGGAAAGATGGTGTATTCGATCCAGGTGAAAACCAAGTAGGAGCAACCATTGAAGGGTCAGGCCACAGTAACGTTGTTCTTTCAGCTTACTTTTTTGAATTATTTAAAGAAAAGAATATTCCAACGCATTACGTCTCTGCTGATGCAAAGGCCAATACCATGCACATTAAAAAGGCGTCTGTGTTTGGTGAAGGATTAGAAGTCATTTGTCGTTTTAAAGCGGTGGGAAGTTTTATCAGACGTTACGGTGCTTACGTTGAATCCGGTACGCCACTAGATGCCTATGTTGAATTCACTTTGAAAGATGATGACCGACAAGATCCATTAATTACCCAAGATGCACTTGAGCAATTAGGTATTCTAAAAGCTGGTGAATATGACCAATTAAAGCAATTGACACAAGACATTTCCCGCGTCATTAAAGAAGCCTTGGCTGACAAAGGCTTAGAATTATATGATATTAAGTTAGAATTCGGCCGCCTAGATAACAGTGATGACATCGTGTTAATCGATGAAGTTTCTGGTGGTAATATGCGTGTTTATAAGGGTGAAGAGTATATCGAACCTTTAGCATTAGTTCATTACTTTGAATAATTGGAGGCCAAAAATGCAAGTGATTACTAAAAACCATGCGCAATTTGATGTTGAAGTGCAAAAATTGACTAAGGAAGCAGTAGACTTCTTACAGTTTTCACCAGATATCGAAATCAGGGTTTATAACCTCTACCATTTTGAAAATACTTCTCTAGAAACACTAGAGAAAATTCAAGGCTTGTTATTTGATAGTCAAAAAGTAGCCTTTATTGACGAGATTCCGGATGCTGATTATCGTTTCCGCTACCGTCAAGTAACCGGTCAATATAATGAACATGAACAAATGCTGAATGAAATGATTCAACATTTACTTGGATTTGAAGAAGTTAACGTGTTCCATTCAAAAGTAGTGACCTTAAACCATGTGACGCAAGACCAAGGCAAAACGTTTGAAGATTATGTCATTAACCCAGTTGAAAACACGGTTATTGGCATGAATGAACCCCCATTTGAAATCTATCCATCTTCAACAGAAGAGTTAGATGAAATTGTTGGTTTCACTGAAATGACTGAAGCAGCTTTGGTTGATTTAGCGAAAAACTTCTCTATGGATTTAGATGACTTGCGGTTTTGCCAAGATTATTTCAAATCTGAAAATCGAAATCCTAATTTAACAGAATTAAAAGTGATTGATACTTATTGGTCTGACCATTGTCGCCACACCACCTTTAATACACAAATTGATATTGTGACCATCGATGCAGGCCAGTATGAACCATTGTTCAAGGCTGCCTTAAACGATTATTTAGAAAAACGTGCCCAACTTGGTCGCTCTGAACGTCCAATCACTTTAATGGATCTAGGGACTATCCAAAGTCGATATTTACGAGAAAATGGCCTCTTGGACAATGTGGAGATTTCACCAGAAGTCAATGCTTGTGCTTTAGAAATTAAGGTGGATGTTGATGGGACTGAAGAGGACTGGATTCTCTACTTTAAAAACGAAACCCATAATCATCCAACAGAAATTGAACCATTTGGTGGGGCTTCAACTTGTGTTGGTGGTGGGGTCCGTGATCCATTGTCCGGTAGAAGTTGGGTTTACCAAGGGATGCGTATTTCTGGGGCTAAAAATCCCAATTTACCACTTGAAGCAACACATCCAGAAAAATTGCCACAAAGAACCATCTCTAAACGTGCACTAGCGGGTAATAGCGACTATGCCAACCAAATCGGTTTAACCGGTGCCTTTGCTGAAGAAATTTACCATCCGGGCTATGAAGCGAAACGCTTAGAAACAGGGGCTTTAATTTCAGCTGCACCAAGAGAAAATATCGTGCGTACTGAACCGGTAGCTGGTGACAAAATTATCTTATTAGGCGGACGGACTGGTCGTGATGGTCTGGGTGCTGCCGTAGGGTCTTCACAAATTCAAACAGAGCAATCATTAGAAAATGTCGGTGCTGAAGTACAAAAGGGTGCTGCAGCTGTTGAAAGAAAAATTACTCGTTTATTTAGAAAAGGCGAAGCCACACGTTTAATCAAACGTTGTAATGACTTTGGGGCTGGCGGTATTTCAGTGGCAGTGGGTGAACTAGCAGATGGTTTAGCGATTGCATTGAATGAAGTTCCAGTGAAATACCCAGGTATGCATGGTGGTGAAATTGCCCTTTCTGAATCGCAAGAACGTATGGCTGTTGTGGTGGCTGACAAAGATACGCAAGCCTTTTTAGCCTTCTGTGCACAAGAGGATGTTGAAGCAACGATTATTGCGGATGTGACGGACAATGACCGTATGCAAATGACCTGGTCAGGCAAGCAAGTCATTGATTTAAGCAGAGCCTTTTTAGATTCTAATGGGGCAGGAAAGCATGCAAATGCGACGTTATTACAACCAGAAGTCGTCTTTGAAAATGATGTTAAACCTGGCACAAACTGGAACGAGACAAACTTGAAAAAATACATGTCGACTTTAAATAGAGCTGGACAAAAAGCTATGGCTGAGCAGTTCGATGGGTCGATTGGCCGAGCGTCTGTCCTTTTCCCATTCGGTGGAAAATACCGAGCAACACCTGAACTTGGGATGGTCTCTAAACTACCAGTTCATGGTGGTAAAACAAAAACAACTTCTGGAATGGCTTATGGCTTTGACCCTTATCTTTCTGAGCAATCACCTTTCCACGGTGGTTATTATTCAGTCATTGAATCGGTTAGCCGGATGGTGGCATTAGGCTTTGATTATAAGGACTTACGTTTAACCTTCCAAGAATTCTTTGAAAATCTACAAGATGATCCAAAACGTTGGGGTAAACCAGTTCTATCTTTATTAGGGGCTAACTTTGCGATGTCAGGATTGGCCTTAGCAAGTATTGGTGGTAAAGATTCTATGTCAGGTACCTTTGAAGATATCGACGTACCGCCAACTTTACTGTCATTTGCTGTAGCTCAAGGCCATATTGATGAGGTTGTTTCTCGTTCCTTTAAACAAGTAGGTTCTCAAGTTGTCTTAGTGGAAAATCCATTGAATATTGATTTCACAATTGATTTAGACAAAGAGAAAAAAATCTACGACAGGATTCATCAATTAGCGAAAGGGGACACCTTACTTGCTGCTTCTACAGTTGGTTTTAACGGTATGCTAAAGGATCTCATTGAAATGTCATATGGTAATGGGATTTCTCTAGTGGTGTCTGATGATTTAACTAGTCGCTTGGCAGAGCCAATGATGGGGGCTTTTATTTTAGAATTAGACAGGCATCCAGCTGATTTACTTGCAGGTATTCCTTATCAAGTAATTGGCCAAACCCAAGCTGATTATATTCAAATTGCTGGCCAAGATTATTCAGTGAAAGCCATCGAAAATGCGTCTAATGAAGTATTTGCCTCTGTATTTGATCAAATGGCAGATGTCGCTCATGAAGTGCCAGAAGCTAATGGTCATGCTACTAAAGTAGGCAGTGGCAATAGCAAAACAGCTAGACCTGTTAAAGCATTAGTCCCAGTTTTATACGGGACAAATGGCGAATACGATTTACAATTTGCCTTAGAAGATGCCGGATTTGATTGCCAAGTAATGGTTATCGCTGATTCTTCTCGTGAAAAATTTGAACAATCGATTCAAGACCTCATTCAAAACTTGAAGGATACCCACTTATTGGCTTTACCAAATGGGTCAATCTTTGGCAATCAAACAGATGAACAAGGTCGCGCTTGGGAATTGATTTTAAATAGACCAGACATGAAGCAAGCGATTGATGCCCATTTACAAGCCAACCGTCTCATCGTTGGGAATGGATCAGCCTTTGCCGCTTTAATCCGTACAGGCTTAATTGAATTTGAACAGGTTACAGGACAGTCAGCCATCCGGGTATTACCAAACCAAAATGGTAAGTTCATGTCTGATTTATATACCGGACATGTGATTGGAGAAAAAGCCACATTTACCAGCGGTCAAGCCAATACCACTTATCTGGCACCTCTTGCGACTGCATTTGGTCGTATCGATTTAGGCGAAGCAGCAGAGAAATTAACAGCAAATAATCAAGTGATTTCGGTCTTTGAAACATATTTTGCAGCAGAAAATATTGACGCCTTATCTAGTCCAAATGGTCTAGTCTTTGGATCCATTTCATCTTTTGAGAGAACTGGTAAAGACCTATACCAAAACGTCCCTAGTCAAGGAGAAAATCAATTTTTAAGACAAGCATTTGCATACTTACAGGCTAAATAGGAGGATTTTTTATGTTAGTGAGAATTATTATGGGTAGTTCAAGTGATATCGAGATCGCAAAGAAAGTAACCAGCAACTTAAGTAAATTTGAAATTCCTTATCAAGTATCAGTTATTTCTGCTCACCGCGCCTTAGATGACTTACAAGCTTTAATTGGACAAAATGATGCCGATGTTTACATCGGTATTGCCGGTAAAGCAGCGCATTTACCAGGTGTTATCGCTGGTATGACCATTAAACCAGTCATTGGTGTGCCGGTGAAATCGTCTACTTTAGCAGGGTTAGATTCACTATTGTCTATCGTTCAAATGCCAAAAGGTGTGCCGGTAGCAACAGTTGCTCTTGATGGTGGCGAAAATGCAGCGATTTTAGCTGTCCAAACGTTAGCTGTAGCTGACCAAGCTTTAACAGAAAAATTATGGGATTATAAAAAAGAATTAAGTGCTGGTGTTCGTGATATGAACAATGAAGCCGCAATTCAAGCATTGTAGTGGGTGGCCAAATGAGTGGTATTTTAGGTGTTTTCTCTTTCAATGGGATTGAAGCTTTCCCTCACTTATATTACGGCCTATATGCCTTGCAGCACCGGGGACAAGCAGCTGTTGGCATGGGGACCATTGCCCGGGATGGGGCATTAACACTTATCCGAGAAAAAGGCTTAATCAGTGAACATTTTGGTGACGGCTTAATTGAACACATGCCGGGAAACAAAGGGATTGGCTTCGTCCAATATCCCTTTGAAAACCGAGAAAGTGAGCCGATGCCTTTTTCCCATGAAGGGGCTTTAATGGCTATTGATGGGGAAGTTGAAAATGCAGATTTCTCCTACCAAGCTTGTATTGATGTTCTCGGAAAAGATTTTGAAGAAATTAAAAGTTACTTTGAAGGTTTAGTCGGTAAATTCACTTTAATTTATATGAATAAAGATCGTTTTATCGCCTATAAACATACGGATGGTATTAAACCTTTAGCCATTGGGAAATTAGGAGATACAATTATTGCCAGCTCGGAAACGGCTGCAATTGATAGTATCGCTGGACAAGTGATTCGTGAAATTCAACCAGGTGAGTTGTTTATCCAAACTAAAAAACAAAGTATTTCTTATTATTTATCTGCCAATATGGCTGCAACTGAAAATTTAGATGCTTTTGAATTTATTTATACAGCCCGACCTGATTCAATTCTAGATGGGATTTCAGTTTATGATGCCCGTTACCGTTTAGGGGAAACCTTGTGGCAGGAAGATCAATTGCATAAAGGGATTGTGATTGGTGCACCAGATTCTGGGACGATTTCCTCTCTGGGTTATGCCAAAGCTTCTGGTTTACCTTACCAACAAGGGTTTGTTCGTAATCGATATATTGGCCGGACCTTTATTCAATCTTCTCAAACCATTAGAGAGCGGAATATTGAAATTAAGTTGACGCCAATTAGAAGTATTGTTGCTAATCGAGAAATTATTTTGATTGATGATTCAATCGTCCGTGGCTCAACAATAAGACGAACAGTCAACAGTTTAAGAGAGGCTGGCGCAAGTAAAATTCATGTACGTATTGCCGCGCCTCCAGTTGTGAAAGATGAATCCATTACAGTGGATATTCCAAATAAACAGCAACTAGTGGCCTACAATCGTAGCGTGGATGAAGTGAGAGACCTGATTGGTTGCGATAGCTTGAAATACATTAGTTTAGAAGGTTTTCACCGGGCAATCGGTCGTAATAAACTTTATGAACCTTATTTTACTGAGGAGTAGGAGAGAAAAATGGGATTAGATTATAAGTCTGCTGGTGTAAATAAAGAGGCTGGCTACCAACAAGTACAGTTAATTAAAGACATGATGAAAGCCACTTATACAGATCAAGTGATGACTGAAACAGGTGGTTTCTCAGGTATGGTTGCACTCAATACCGAAAACATGGACCAACCTGTACTTGTTTCTGGGACGGACGGTGTAGGCACAAAATTGATGGTCGCCAAAGAAGTGGGCATCCATGACACAGTAGGGATTGATTTGGTTGCCATGTGTATAAATGACATTATTTGCCAAGGAGCACAACCCTTATTTTTCCTAGATTATATTGCAACGGGGAAATTAATGCCTGAAAAAATGGCCAGCATCGTTGAAGGTGTTGCCAATGGTTGTAAACAAGCAGGGGCTTCTCTAATAGGCGGCGAAACCGCTGAAATGCCGGGGATGTATGGTGAAGAAGATTATGACCTGGCGGGCTTTGCGGTTGGACTAGTAGACAAAAAAGCCATGATTACAGGTAAAGATATCAAAGTCGGCGATGCAGCGATTGCACTACCATCATCAGGTGTCCATAGTAATGGTTTTTCTTTAGTGCGGGCTATTTTAGCGAAAAATAACATTCATTTTACTGACCAATTTCCTGATTCAGACAAAACGGTCGGCCAAGTGTTATTAACGCCCACAAAAATTTATGCCAAAGATGTTTTAACTTTAATCGATGCAGTTGAGATTAAGGGGCTTGCCCATATTACCGGTGGCGGTTTATTTGAAAATGTGCCCCGTATCTTGCCTGAAGGATTAGGCTTAGCTGTTGAACGTGTGCAAATACCGTCTCTAGCCATTTTCAATTATTTACAAGCATTAGGTCAAGTAAGTGAGGAAGAAATGTTTGGCACTTTTAATATGGGGATTGGTATGGTGATTTTCCTTGATCCAGCTGATGTGGATACGGCGCTAGCCCTTTTAGCTGAAAATGACAGCCAAGCCTTTAAATTAGGTCAGGTATTTGAGCAAGCAGACGGAGTAACCTTTGTATGATCAAAATGGGTGTATTGATTTCTGGTGGCGGTACAAACCTTCAAGCCATCATTGATGCTTGTCAATCTGGGGCTCTACCCGGTCAAGTTTCAGTTGTGATCGCAAATACAGCAGATGCTTATGGTTTAGTCAGGGCCAAAAAAGCGGGTATCGATCAATATTATTTGAAGAATGATCAGGCTATATTAGAGACGCTACAAGCCCATGACGTGGACATAGTTGTCCTAGCCGGTTATCTGAAGTTGATTACGAAGGACTTGGTGCAAGCCTTTGAAGGGCGGATGTTGAATATCCATCCTTCACTCATTCCTGCGTTTTCAGGTAAGGGGTATTACGGTTTAAAGGTCCACCAAGCTGTCATTGATCGTGGGGTTAAAGTGACCGGTGCTACAGTTCATTTAGTGGATGAAAACTTTGATGAAGGTAAGATACTCATACAAGAAGCTGTTCCTGTCCTAAAGACGGATACTGTTGAAAGTCTGCAAGCAAGGGTTTTAAAGGTGGAACATAAGATATTAATTACTGCGATAAATGAATTAATTAAAAGCATAAGTTAGTGAAATATGATGAAAGTATAAGGAGACGAGTATGAAAAGAGCTTTAATTTCTGTTTACGATAAAAATGGTATTGTGGAATTTGCACAAAAATTAGACCAATTAGGTTGGGAAATCATTTCTACTGGGGGGACCAAATCTTTATTAGAAGAAGCTGGGATCAAGGTAGTTGCTGTTGAAGAAGTGACATACTCTCCTGAAATTTTAGAAGGACGAGTGAAAACTTTACATCCACATATTCATGGTGGGATTTTATTCAACCGTGACATTACGAGTCACCAAGAAACTGTTGATGAATTGGGGATTCGTGCAATTGATATGGTAGTGAATAGCCTATATCCCTTTGAAGATACAGTGAAAAATGCGAACGCAAGTAAAGCGGATATTATTGAAAAAATTGATGTGGGTGGCCCTTCAATGATTCGTGCAGCGGCTAAAAATTATAAAGATGTCTTAATTGTGACATCAGCAGATGACTATGCAGTAGTGGCGGATGCTTTAGAGAATAACAAAAATACGCTTGAATTACGTGAAAGTTTAGCAGCAAAAGCCTTTAGATTAACCGCTTTTTATGATGCAATGATTGCTGAGTACTTTACAGAACAAGCCAAGGAAAAATTCCCAGAATTATTGACTAAGGCCTTTCGCTATAAAGAAACTTTGCGCTATGGTGAAAACCCTCATCAAGCGGCAGTTTATTATGAAAGTCCGCTTGAAGAAGACTTTGACTTAGAACAGTTGCATGGCAAACAAATTTCTTACAACAACTACAATGACATGCGTGCAAATATGGAATTGGTACAAGAATTTGAGGAGCCGGTTTGCGTAGCTGTGAAACATGCAAATCCTTGTGGGGTAGCAGTGGCGGACACAGTTGCTGAAGCTTACCGTAAAGCATTTGAAGGCGATCCAGTATCTATTTTTGGGGGCATTATTGGCTTTAACCGTACAGTGGATGCGGCAGCAGCTGAGCAAATGGCTGAAATTTTCCTAGAAATTATTGTAGCACCTGACTTTACTGAAGAAGCTTTTACTATTTTAAGTAAAAAGAAAAATCTACGGTTAGTGAAGTCGACCAAATTAGGTCAATTCAAAGGAAAAACGACAACTTATAAAGAAACGGTTGGTGGTTTATTGGTGCAAGATAAGGACTTACCAATTTATACTGAAACAGGTCTAGAATTGAAATCTGACCGTCAAGTGACAGAGAAAGAATTAGAAGATATGGACTTCGCTTGGAAGGTAGCGAAACATTGTGCCTCAAATGCCATGGTGATCGCCAAAGATAAACAAACATTTGCACTAGGTCACGGTGAAGTGCGCCGAGTATGGGCCTTAGAAGATGCCCTGCAACGTTCTGAATTCCCATTAGAAGGGGCAGTGGTTGCTTCAGATGGCTTCTTCTTCTCGGATACAATTGAAAGTCTACATAAATACGGCATCAAGGCCATTGTGCAACCAGGTGGTTCGGCCCAAGATGAAAAAGTGATTGAAGCAGCGAAAGCCTACGATATTTCAGTATTGTTTACTGGCATGCGCCATTTCAAACACTAATGACAAATGATGAATGTCCAAGGAGAAATCATGAAAATTCTAATTATTGGTGCAGGAGGTAGAGAACATGCCATTGCTTGGAAACTATCTCAGTCCAAGCAACCTCTTGATATTTTTGTTGCACCTGGTAATGCCGGTACAGCGAAAGATTTTACGAATATCCCAATTGATGTCATGGACTTTGATGACTTATTAGCATTTGCTTTAGCAGAAGGCATCGAATTCGTGATTGTTGGTCCAGAAGACCCATTAAGCGGCGGTATTGTGGATATCTTCCAAGATGCTGGCATCCCCATTTTCGGTCCTGATAAAACAAGCGCCCAACTGGAAGCTAGTAAAGATTTTACCAAGCAGTTCTTGAATAAATACCATATTCCTACTGCCCAATCTTTTACGACAGATAATTATGACCAAGCCAAGGCTTATATAAGTCAGTCAGCTTTACCTATTGTGATTAAAGCAGATGGCCTATGCAAAGGAAAAGGTGTAGTGATTTGTCAAAGCTTTGAAGAAGCAGATGCGACTTTAACAGACATGTTGCTTGACCAAAGTTTTGGCAGCAGTGGTAGTCGCGTAGTCATCGAGGAATATCTTGACGGCTCGGAACAATCATTACTATGTTTCGTATCTAATAACCGACTAATCCCCATGGAGACGGCGCAAGATTATAAGAAGGCTTTTGATGGTGATTTAGGTCCGAATACCGGTGGGGTGGGTGTTTATTCTTCGCCCAAAATGATAGAAACTTCAGGGCTGGATATACAAAACCAATTCAACCGTATCTTGCGTCAGATTGAAGCCGGGTTCACAGCTGAAAAAATTACCTTTTATGGCATCTTGTTTATCGGCTTTATGATTCAAGATGGGCAAGCCAAGGTACTGGAATTTAATGTGCGTTTTGGTGATCCTGAAACACAAGTGCTTTTACCAAGACTTGAAAGTGATTTGTTGACAGTGTTTGAAAAGACCTTAGACGGGACTTTACAAGAGCGCGATTTGATTTGGTCTAGCCAAGCGGCTGTAGGTGTTGTCATATATTCTAAAGGCTATCCAGGACCATATGATAACCAGGTTTTAATAGATCCACTCCCTAGTGACGGTCTAATTTTCCATAGCGGAACATCTACTAATGAAAAAGGGCAGCTAGTCACAAATGGCGGTCGCGTATTAACACCAGTTGCCTTAGCTGGTGATATTCAATCCGCCCGTCAAGCTGCTTACGCAATTGTTGAACAGATTCACGGCGATTCACTAACTTACCGAACAGATATTGCCCTTATTTAAAAGGTGTTTATTTCTACAAAACTAGTATATGAGGACTTTGGTTGATGCATCGTTCTTCTATACTAGTTTTTTTGTTATGGCAAAATGGACACTATTTAAAATCGGAAGCGGTTACTGAAAAAAATACTGATTTTTTGTGTATTTGTTTTGACATTGAAATGAATATCTTAGTATAATGGTTAGCGTGCGAACTAAAAGGTTAGTGTGCGAACTAATTTAAAATATAGTACAAGGAAGGTGAAGAGGTGACACATGAAGATCGTCCATTATATATAGGTGGCTTGCTAAGGGAGTTAACAATAGCGATTCATCGAAATGTGGGGATAGAGCTGAGTGAGCACGAATTGGGAGATATGAAGGGTCCGCAATCGATGGCATTGGGTTATATTATCCATGCATCAGCCCATGATGAAATCTATGTGAAAGACCTGGAAAAATATATGAAGATTCGTAAGTCCACAGCTTCCGAATTGGTGAGCCGGTTGGAGAGAAATGGGTACGTAAAGACGGAGAAATCAGAAAAAGACGGTCGTTTAAAACGGTTGATTGTTACAGAGGAAGGACAGGAAGCCCATGACCGTATTCTTTGTTTTCTCCAAGCCATAGATGACCAATTGGTTGCTGGCCTAACAGAAGAAGAGGTCGACACGTTTGTGCATTTATTGGGCAGACTAATTCAGAACATGCGACCTTAAAACAGGTTCACATTAGGAGGTAATGAAAGGTGCTAAAACTATTAGCAAAAGCAAATAAAAAGGAAAAATTTCTTGCTTTAATAAGCGTGTTGCTGATTATGCTACAGGTTTATTTAGAGTTAGAAATTCCTGACTATATGTCAGAAATTACAGCGTTACTACAGATGCCAGATACCGTTACAGCGGATATTTGGGAACCAGGGTTAATTATGGTGGGTTTATCATTGGCCTCCTTTGCTTCAGCTGTATTGGTTGGTTACTTCGCAGCCCAAATTGCGGCAGGGGTAACAGCTCGTATTCGTGGACAAATTTTTAATAAAGTCCTCAATTATTCAGCAAGTGAGATTAATCAATTTTCAGTACCTAGTTTAGTCACACGTACAACCAACGACTTAACGCAAATTCAAATGTTGATTGCTTTAGGTCTACAAGTCATTATCCGTGGGCCAATCATGTCTATTTGGGCAATTGCCAAAATTTCAGGGCAAAATTGGCAATGGTCAGTCACTACGGCAGTTGCTGTTGCGGTACTTTTAGCGATGATTGCAGTGATTATGTTCTTTGCAGTACCTCGTTTTACAAAAATTCAAACGATGACAGACAATCTAAATGCTGTGACACGTGAAAATCTGACAGGGTTACGTGTGATTAGAGCTTATAATGCAGAAGACTATCAAAATAAGAAATTTGCCAAAGCCAATGATGACTTAACGAATACACAAATCTTTGTCAATCGGGTGATGGGTATTATGCAACCAGGTATGACCCTAGTATCAAGTGGTCTAACCTTGGTGGTTTACTGGTCAGGGGCTTATTTAATCGCCGATGCAGCGCGTGGGGCAGCCCAAATCGATTTATTTTCGAATATGATTGTCTTCTCATCTTATGCCATGCAAGTCATTATTGGCTTCTTGTTAATGGTCATGATATTTATGATTCTACCGCGTGCCATTGTTTCAGCAAAACGAATCAATGAAGTACTTGATTTAGAACCATCGATTGATTTTACCGATGAAAAAATGATGACTACTGAAAAGGGTAGCGTCGAGTTTAAAAATGTGACCTTTAAATACGGTGAAGATGCCAAACCAGCCCTTAAAAATATTGATTTTAAAGTCAATAAAGGGGAAACCCTGGCTATTATTGGGTCAACTGGTTCTGGTAAATCAACTT
Source organism: Aerococcaceae bacterium 50-4 (assembly GCA_041223225.1). Classification (GTDB taxonomy): domain Bacteria; phylum Bacillota; class Bacilli; order Lactobacillales; family Aerococcaceae; genus Aerococcus. Next base: position 148,010 of record JBCLPQ010000005.1, on the reverse strand, counting down.
TAATTCAAATGATTCCACGCTTATATGATGTCAATGAAGGTCAAGTGTTAGTGGATGGCCAAAATGTAAAAGATTTTGACCATGCAACTTTGAATAATATTGTCGGCTATATGCCACAAAAACCAGTCCTTTTCTCAGGCACTATCCGATCTAATATGAATCTTGGTGAAAGTAATAACCATTTAGAAAATCAAGATTTAACCGATGAAGAGATTTGGGCGGCACTAGACACTGCCCAAGCACGTGATTTCGTTGAGGGTGAGCCAGACCGGTTGGATACCCATGTTGCTCAAGGCGGTAATAACTTCTCCGGTGGTCAAAAGCAGCGATTAGGGATTGCGCGTGTGATTGCTCGTAAACCAGAGATTTTAATTTTTGATGATTCATTCTCAGCTTTGGACTATCAAACAGATAAGACATTGCGCGCCATTTTAGCGGAACGTATGGCAGACACAACAAAAATCATTGTGGCCCAACGAATTTCTACGATTATGGATGCGGATGAAATTTTAGTATTAGACCGCGGTGAAATTGTTGGACGTGGAACGCACCAAGAATTATTGGATGGTAATCAAGTGTATCAAGAGATTGCTTATTCACAATTATCAGAGGAGGAATTAGCTAATGAGTAAGAAAAAACAGGCAAATGAACCTTCTATGATGGCGAATATTATGAAGTATGCCCGCGAATATAGATGGCCGTTCGTAGTAGCAGTTGTCCTAGCGATGATTGGTTCTATGACATCGATTATTGGTCCAGATAAACTGGGGGATATGACAGATACGATTGCAGAAGGATTGATGTCACCAGCTGGCATCGATTTAGCAACTGTTTCAAAAATCGCCATTACCCTAGTGATTATCTATTTGATTGGATCAGTTTTTAACTATATTCAAACCTTTGTGATGGCTACAATCATCCAAAACTTTTCAAGAAAATTACGGAAAAATGTTTCCGATAAAATTGACCGGTTGACCTTGCGGTACTTTGATAGTCATAGTCACGGGGATACCTTGAGTCGTGTCACCAATGACTTAGACTTAGTGAGTCAATCATTAAATCAAACTATGCCGTCATTTGTACCATCAGTAACATTATTGATTGGTGTCTTATTCATGATGTTCTACAACAATGCGATTCTAACTGTGGTTGCCTTGGTGTCGGTGATTATTGGTTTTGCTGGGATTGTCTTGATTCTAGGACGTTCACAAGGCTATTTCGTTTCGCAACAAAAGAATTTAGCCAATGTAAACAGTATTGCTGAAGAATCTTATTCTGGGCAAAATGTGTTAACGACGATTAATGCGACTAAACAAGTAACTGAAGCCTTTGATGAAGCCAATGAAGCCTTGTATGACAGTGTCTGGCATGCGCAATTCTTGTCAGGTATTATGCAACCATTGATGCAATTTATTGGTAACTTTGGTTATGTGGCAGTTTCTGTTGTAGGGTCAATCATGGCCTTAAATGGGGATATTACCTTTGGGGTTGTGGTGTCATTCATGGTTTATGTCCGGATGTTCACACAACCTTTAGGGCAATTATCGCAATCATTTGCTTCTTTCCAATCTGCTTCAGCAGCTTTAAACCGTGTGTTTGAGTTCTTGAATGAAGAGGAAATGGTTGATGACAGCAACTTAGTGACTGAGTTACCAGACGTTCGTGGTGACGTGACCTTTGAACATGTGCACTTTGGTTATGAAGCTGATCAACCGATCATCAAAGACTTCTCAGTTGAAGCTAAGGCTGGTCAAAAAATTGCGATTGTAGGACCTACTGGTGCTGGGAAAACGACTATCGTCAACTTGCTGATGAAGTTCTATCCGATTGATTCAGGTGAGATTTATATCGATGGTATGCCAACAAGCAATATTTCTCGAGCTGCTATCCATGACCAATTTTCAATGGTATTACAGGACACCTGGTTATTCGAAGGTACAATTCGTGAGAATCTAATCTTCAATCAAGACCACATTACCAATGAAATGGTAGAAGAGGCGGCCGCAGCTGTGGGTATTGACCACTTCATTAATACCTTGCCAGATGGTTATGATACGGTATTAGACGATTCTGTTACTTTATCGGTTGGGCAAAAGCAATTGTTCACGATTGCGCGTGCACTACTAAAAGATGCACCGTTATTGATCCTAGATGAAGCGACATCTTCAGTAGATACACGTACAGAAGTCTTACTACAAGAAGCCATGGATAAACTAATGGAAGGTAGAACATCATTTGTGATTGCTCACCGTTTATCTACTATTCGTAATGCAGATACCATTCTAGTCATGGATCAAGGAAACATTATTGAACAAGGTAATCATGACGCCTTAATGGCTGAAGGTGGCTTCTATGCTGACCTCTATAACAGTCAGTTTGCTAAATAATATAGACTATGATTCAGCGCATTCAACTTACAAGGTGTGCGTGAAGCGTATATTTAGATAGTGAAAGTTCATTTATAAAAAATCCAGTAGTTGTATATGATGCAACTGCTGGATTTTTTGTTTTATCAATTAAGAGTGAGTAAGAAAACGCCGACGAGGAGTAGGAATAGGGTTAGGACGCTATGGACGATCTTGGTTGACTGAAATTCTTTAGGATATTTGACGATAATCAAGTAGCCGTTAATTAGGCCAGCGATAATGAGGATAATAGCGAAAATAGTTAAATACATGATAACTCCTTTATGAATGCTGATTCTTTTTTCTATTATACCTTAGATGATGGTGATTTCGGTCTGAGGTATGAGGGATATAATGTGAATTTGCGCTAATATAAGGGTATAATTATTTATAAGTTAAAATTAGAAGGGTTGATACAGCATGAAATTATATATGAAAAACCAATTATTATCGCTAAAACGTGACTTTAATCTGAAGAATGAAGATGGCGATCCTGTTTATAAAATTAAGAATAAATGGCTATCTATCGGCCAACAATTTCGTATTATTGACCTAGTCCAAGATAAAGAAGTGGCACAAGTTAAGGAACAAATCATTGATTTAATGCCAACTGTTGATGTATATGATGAAAATAATGATAAGGTAGCTGAAATTCGTAAGAAAATTTCTTTATTTAGAGATAACTACAAGGTGTCTTCTTTGGATTGGGATGTGAAAGGGAATATTCTTGATTTTGATTTCCGTATTACGGATGAAAATGGAGACCGCATTGCGCGCATTGACCGTAAATTAATCTCCATTCGTGATACCTTTGTCATTGATATTGAAGATCATGTGCCAAGTGATCTAGTACCAATTATTTTGGGTGTGGTGATGGCTATTGATTTAGTGGTAGAGCGTGACGAGGAAAATGACGACTAAACAATAAAAACGAAAACTGTATTTAAATATTTAAGAGAAAAGGGCTGCGACCATATGGATCGTGGCCTTTTTTATATTGTCAAAAAACTTTCCTAAAAACACTTGTTTTTATCGAACGTACGTTCTATTATTAGTGGGAACATACGTTCGATTTTTAGAGCGTAAATATAAATGTCGAAACTAAGGAGGGCTAAAAATGTTTGCGAATAATGTTATATTTGACTACTCAAAGGAACCTAGTCGCGATGTTTTATGTATTGATTGTAAATCATTCTATGCCTCAGTGGAGGCAGTTGAGCGTGGTTTAGACCCATTAACAACCAAGTTAGTTGTCATGTCATATCATGATGAAACTGGCGGTCAGAGTAGGGGGTCAGGTCTTATTTTGGCTAGTTCGCCAGCAGCTAAAAAGGCCTTTAATATTTCTAACGTGACTCGGGCGCGAGATCTCCCTTATCCCTATCCAGATGACTTGGTCATTGCTCAACCCCGGATGCGCCTTTATATGGAAAAGAACCAAGAAATTAATCGGATATATAAAACCTACGTTGATGAGGCCAACCATCATGTCTTTTCAGTAGATGAAAGTTTTTTAGATGTGACGGATTCCTTCCGGCTTTTTAAGGTCAAAAGTGCCTACGAGATGGCCCAGAAAATTCAACAGGATGTCTTTGACCAAACGGGCATTTATACAACCATCGGAATTGGTGATAATCCCTTCCTAGCCAAGGTAGCCTTAGATATTGGGGCGAAAAAAGAGGCGGACATGATTGCTGAGTGGCGGTATGAGGATGTGCCTGACACCTTATGGCAAGTGGCTGATTTAACCCAAGTTTGTGGCATTGGCCACCGAATGGCTCGTCGACTAAAAGGCATGGGCATTAATAATGTTTATGACTTAGCCCATTCCTCCTATCACGTGTTAAAAGATAAATTAGGCGTCATGGGTGCCCAACTTTATGCGCATGCATGGGGTGTTGACCGGTCTTTTCTCGGTACCCCTTATACCACAAAGGACAAGTCCATCGGCAACAGTCAAGTACTACCCAGAGACTATACTGACAGGGATGAAATTGCTGTCGTTGTTAAGGAAATGGCTGATCAAATAGGCACTCGTTTAAGAAGAGCGGGTGCTCAAACCCAAGTTGTCGGACTTGGAATAGGTTATTCCATGGGCTATTTTGATGAAAGTGGTAAAAGGGGGATTCATAAACAAATCAAGGTAACAGCAACTAATCAGAGTAAGGTGATAGCTGAGGCTGCTTTGTATCTCCTGTCTTTACTATTCGACCAGCAGGTGGTACGGCATATTTCTTTGTATAGCGGTAATCTAGTCTACCATCAAGCCGTCCAATTAAATTTATTTGAACCTGAAAATAATCAGCTGGCAGATATAAAAACGGATGCCATTGTTGACATCATTCGAAAAAAATATGGCTTTAAAAGTCTTGTCTATGCTTCATCGCTTCAAAAAGGCGGTCGAGCGATTGAACGGTCTAGCTTAGTTGGTGGTCATGCGGGTGGTATGGCTGGTATTGAAGGTGAGGGTCATGGCTAAACAGCTTGAACCCTGGGAGTACCCGAATGCTAGAAGACGTGCACAATTATCTTGGCTAAAAAGGCAACAGCATCCGCGCACACGAAAATATTTTATTCCTTATAACGAGTATGAAGACCGAACTTTTGGTATGAAATGGGCCACGGCCTATGCGATGGACGAATTAGTGAAGGGCATCCAATCTAATCATAAAGATGCAGCTAAGGTATCCATCCCCTTGCCAGAAATGACGAGAGAAGAAATTGACCAAGTCTTACAGGAAGCCTGGTTATACCGCTATCCTGTATCCATCCAATTATCTTTAAAAGATCATTTAGGCCGCTACCTTGACCAAATTTTTGGTTGGTTTAATGGGGAAAGTAATTACTTTTATTTTTTGATCGGTAGTCGCAAGATTTTATGGACAGATGTACGCCATATCGAATTGGTCAAAGAAAGTAAGTGGTCACATATTGACCTTTAGTTTGATGTTTATAGCGATAAGTTGTCTTATTATTGATATGACAAGGTTTTTGTATAGTTAAAAGGTAAAAAAATATCACCAATAAATGTTTGACCTTTCCTGACCAAAGTGATATACTATAATCATAAAGCAAAAAGGAGAGATGTGAAATGGCAAACATGGAAATGACTACGACCTTACAAGAGGCCATCGCAAATGCCCAACAAATTGCTATGACTCGTAAACATCAAGAAATTGGGATCCCTCATATGTTTACAGCGTTGGTGCAACCTGGAAACTTTGCTTATGACTTTTATGAAGATTTAAATGTGCCAATGGCAGCATTAACTGAAGAATTAAATCGTGAACTAGATGCACTACCTGTTGTTCAAGGTGCAAATGTACAGTATGGACAAGGTATTTCACGAGGATTGGGTGAACTCATTCAAAAAGCCCAAGCGCGTGCGGAAAAACAAGGTGATGAATTTTTAGCGACAGAAATGGTCTTATTGGCTATTTATGATGTGACTTATACCGCACTGGCTAAATGGTTTAAAGACCAACAAATTACTGAAAAAACAGTAAAAGAAAAAATTGAAGATTTAAGGCAAGGTGATCGCGTGACATCTAAACAAGCAGAAGAAAACTATGAAGCATTAGAAAAATATGGTGTCGACTTAGTTGAACAAGTAAAAGCAGGTAAAATGGATCCGATTATTGGACGTGATGAAGAGGTTCGTGACGTTATTCGGATTTTATCTCGTAAATCTAAAAATAACCCTGTGTTAATTGGTGAACCTGGTGTTGGTAAAACAGCTATCGTTGAAGGGCTAGCCCAACGTATTGTGAGAAAAGATGTGCCTGACAATCTAAAAGATAAAACAATTTTCTCTCTAGACATGGGTGCTTTGATTTCCGGTGCAAAATACCGTGGTGAATTTGAAGAACGCTTGAAAGCTGTCTTAAATGAAGTGAAAAAAGCCGATGGCCGTATTATCCTGTTCATTGATGAAATCCATAATATTGTAGGTGCTGGTAAAACTGAAGGCTCTATGGATGCCGGAAACTTATTAAAACCAATGTTAGCCCGCGGTGAATTACACTGTATTGGTGCGACTACTTTGGATGAATACCGTCAATACATGGAAAAAGATAAAGCATTGGAACGCCGTTTCCAACGTGTATTAGTAAAAGAACCAACTGTTGAAGATACAATTTCAATTTTACGTGGTTTGAAAGAACGTTACGAATTACACCATGAAGTGACCATTCATGACCAAGCACTAGTAGCAGCAGCTGAATTATCTGACCGTTACATTACTGACCGTTATTTACCAGATAAAGCCTTAGATTTAGTAGACGAAGCTAGTTCAGAAATTCGTGTACAAATGAATTCATTGCCAACTGAATTAGACCAAGAACGTCGTCGTTTGATTCAATTGGAAATTGAAGAAAAAGCCTTACAGTCAGAAGAAGACGAAGCAAGTAAACGTCGTTTAGCAGACCTTCAAGAAGAATTAGCGGAAGTGCGCGAAAAAACCAATCAATTAACCATGCAATGGCAAGTTGAAAAAGGCGGCATGTCTGATATCAACGCTAAACGTCAAGAAATTGATAATGCAAAACATGCTTTAGAAAATGCTGAAAATAACTATGATCTTGAAGAGGCAGCAAAATTGCAACACGCTACCATTCCAAAATTAGAACAAGAATTAGTGGATATGGAAGCAGCCTACCACGAACACGCAGATAAAGGTAGTGACCGCTTAGTGGAAGAATCTGTTACAGAAGATTCAATCGCAACTGTGGTTGCTAGAATGACTGGTATTCCTGTAAATAAATTAGTGGAAGGTGAACGTGAAAAATTACTTCATTTAGATGATACGCTACATACACGTGTAGTTGGACAAGATGAAGCAGTTGAAAGTGTTACAAATGCGGTAATACGCTCTCGTGCAGGCGTTCAAGACCCTAACCGTCCTTTAGGATCATTCTTATTCCTGGGACCAACAGGTGTTGGTAAAACTGAGTTAGCGAAAGCTTTAGCTGAAGCGATGTTTGACTCTGAAGACAATATGGTCCGCTTAGACATGAGTGAATACATGGATAAAATCAATGTCACTCGTTTAATCGGGGCAGCACCAGGCTATGTTGGTTACGAAGAAGGTGGCCAATTAACAGAGGCTGTACGTCGTAATCCGTATACTGTCGTCTTATTAGACGAGGTTGAAAAAGCCCATCCAGACGTATTCAATATCTTACTACAAATTTTAGACGATGGTCGCTTAACAGATTCTCAAGGCCGTATCGTTGATTTCAAAAATACCATTATTATCATGACTAGTAACCTAGGATCTGATAGTCTATTAGACGGTACGGATGAAAATGGCGAAATTGATGATGAAGCAAGAGAAGCAGTTCAAGATGCATTGAGAATGCACTTTAGACCAGAATTCTTAAATCGTATAGATGATACCATCTTATTCAGACCATTATCACATAATGATATGGACGGTATCGTTCGTAAGATGTTAGCACAATTAAGTGACCGTCTAGCTAGCCAAGAAATTGCTGTCACATATAGTGATGAGTTGGTTCGTTGGATTGGCGACACTGCTTATGACCCACAATTCGGTGCACGACCACTACGTCGTTTCATCACTAATCAAGTAGAAACACCAGTAGCCCGTGCAATTATTGCAGGTACCATCAATAAACAAGAAGCAGTGAAAATATCAATCGATGAAAACCATGAAATTAACTTTGATGTTACACCTCTAGCACAAGCATAAATCTACATAAACTAATAAGTAAAAGAAGATCCTCACAGTTTGGTGTTTAACCAAGACTGTGAGGGTCTTTTTTGTTATATATGAACATAAAGTTGAATAGACAACTTTCACTGTATAATTATGAAAGCGGTCTTTCAGTATGGTAAAATATAAAGTATAGAAGATAGATGGAGGTGGAGAAATGGAGACAGTATTATTTTCCATTGGTATCCTTGCCATTATCGCGGGATTGATGACGCGCCATTATATGCTTGGAGGCATTGTTGGTGCTGGGTCATTCTTATTGTATTTTGGTTTGTATGACAATGGTTCTTGGTTGTCACTAGTGCTTTTTGCTCTGGGGACAGTCTTGATTATTGCCGAAGTATTTTTACCTACTTATGGTATATTGGGTATTTTCGGCCTATTGGTTGGCGCTTGGGGATTAATGGGACAGACGGCGAATATTGGCGAAGCGGTGGTCGATTTAACGATTGGTGTGATTGTTGGTATTGTAGCCTTTTATATTTTAGTGAAATTAGGTTACCGTATTCCTTTTAATGATCAAATTGTACTTAATACATCATTAAATCGAGAGCGTGGCTATCAATCTCAAAGTGTTTCTGTTGCGGATTATGTATCGCAAGAAGCAGTAACACTTACGCCACTGAGACCGACTGGGAAAGCAACATTTCCAGATGGGAACATTTTAGAGGTAGTGAGTGATAATGAAGTAATTGGCAGCGATGAGCGAGTGGTTGTAGTGAAAATTCGTAACAACCAGTTGCTAGTAAGGAGAGTGACACATGTATAATTCATACGGAAATGACACAAATATCTGGGGTATTGTGATTCTAGCAATCATTATCCTAGTAGTATTAATCTTATTCTTTACATTTGTACCGGTTGGCCTTTGGGTAACAGCTTATTTCTCAGGGGTAAAAGTAGGTATTGGCGACTTAGTCGGTATGCGTCTACGTCGGGTAAATCCAAATAATATTATTAAACCTTTAATTAAGGCAACTAAAGCAGGCTTAACAATTGATTTAAATGATTTAGAGGCCCATTATCTAGCTGGTGGGGACATTAATATGGTCGTGGACGCCTTAATTGCAGCCCAACGTGCCAATATCGACCTTGAATTTGAACAAGCTGCAGCTATTGACTTGGCTGGGCGTGACGTATTTGAGGCAGTTCAAGTTTCGGTAAACCCTAAGGTAATTGAAACACCAGTTATTTCAGCGGTGGCCATGAATGGGATTGAAGTGCGTGCTAAAGCTAAAGTAACTGTTCGTGCGAATATCGAACGTTTAGTTGGTGGTGCTGGTGAATCAACCATTATCGCCCGTGTTGGGGAAGGTATTGTAACGACTGTTGGTTCGGCAGCGACCCATTCAGAAGTATTAGAAAATCCAGATGCGATTTCACAAACTATTTTGCGAAAAGGTTTAGACTCTGGTACAGCTTTTGAAATCCTATCGATTGATATTGCGGATGTAGATGTAGGCCGTAACATCGGGGCTAAATTACAAGCAGAGCAAGCGGAAGCGGACAAACGAATTGCCCAAGCGAAAGCTGAGGAACGTCGTGCCATGGCCGTTGCCCAAGAGCAAGAAAACATTGCTAAAACGCAAGAAATGCGTGCGAAAGTTGTGGAAGCACAATCTCAAGTACCAGAAGCCTTAGCTGAGGCCTTTAGAAACGGTAAAATTGGGGTAATGGATTATTACAATATGCAAAATATCCAAGCAGATACCAAGATGCGTGAAAGTCTTTCTGAAGGAGAATCTGAACACAATTCAGGTGATCAATAATGGAACTATTAGGTATTCTGGTATTCATATTTGGACTAGCGTCTAATTTTTATAAAGATTATCAGGAGAAGAAAAAAGAAGAAGAAAAGCGAGCTGCAAAGCGTTTTGATGCGTCAAATGAACCTTCTAAGATGAGTCAAAATGGCGTCAATCAACAAAGGCGTCAAGGTAATCAACGTAATAGCCAAAAGGGGAAAAAGCCTAAAACATTAGCTGATTATCTAGCAAAAGCGCAAACTTATTTAGATGAAGTAGATGCGGATAGTCAAAAAACGTTTGAAGAACTGAAAGCTGAAAAAATGAAAGCAAAGCAGCAGTCTAAGCAAGGACGCAATGTTGGTAGACAAAATCGCGGGCAGGAATCTGCAGCGCGAAGTCAGGCAATGCGTGCCGAGAAAGGTCAGCACCAGCATGCAAGACTTAACCAATCTAGTAACAGTCAACAGACTGTACTGACTGGTGAGGGTGAAGGCCGGGATGACTCAGCACAGTTTTCACAAGAAGGCAGAAAATCTAATGAGGGTTATTTTGACCAAGAAATGGCAGCGAATGACCTTGAATTGGGTAAGGCTTTACAGCAAATGGATGCCATGTATGACCGACAAGCAGATCGTTTGGATGAAGAGTTGAATCGTTTGTTTAAAGATATGGATGATCCAAATAAGGACTTGAGCGTTTCAAAAGATACTAAGAAAAAATCAAGAAATGCACGAGAAATATTAGCCTTATCCAGTCAAGATGACCTAAAACGTGGTATATTATTAAAAGAAATACTGGATAAACCAGTAGCTAAACGTCACCAAGCCTAGCTTGGTGATTTTAGTTTCTACAAGGGATAAGAAGAGAGGAAGTAAAAATATGAACTGGGTGCTAAATACAATTGCTTATGGCGATTTAATGACTGAAGACAATTTTGGTCAATTGGATATGATTGAATCTGTGAAAGCATTAGGCTTCGACTACATCGAATTAAGAAGTGAATACTTTGATGGATCAGACCAAGAGTTAGTAGATTTAAAAACAGCTAACCAAGAAGCAGGTTTGACAGTTTTTCTTTCAGTCCCTGCGCCTTTATTTGAGGAAGGATTATTAAATCCAGAAATCGAAAATTATTTTGAACTGGCAGAGGCGGTTGGTGCGGTACAATTGAAAGTGAATTTAGGGGCTTTTAATCCTGAGACGGTGGCTGCGGACATGACATTAGTCAATAATTTGATTGAACGTTTCGATATCAGTCTTGCCTTGGAAAATGACAATACGCAAGCAACTGGATCTAGCGAATACTTTAAAGCCTTTTTACAAGACCATGGAAGTGCCAAAGTGGGTATGTGCTTTGATGTGGGGAATTTCTTATTCTTCAATGAAGACCCAGTCGAAGCGGTTAAAAATGTCTTGCCTTTGGTTCACTATGTGCATTTAAAACAAGTGGAACAAGCGACAAACACAAGTCTTGCAGGATTATCTGTGGGGGATGTCGATATTGTTGGTGTCTTAAACGAGGTTGACCAAGCGATTCCGGTAGCTGTTGAATGCCAATATAAGGCAGCTGATATTACAGAAGTAGAAGGTCAAATCAAAAATGACCTTGAAAATATCTTATCAGGATTAAAATAGGCTAAAACACCTAGGGAATAACCTCTGGACCTTGCTTGAAAGTTGGATGCATGTTAACATTGTTTGGTTGTCAATATGTTGGACTAGGCGAAAAAACTAGTCGATTACACATCCTTGTTTTGGTTGATGTGTGTTAGAAAGAAAGGAATTCTAATGACGAGTAGTGCATTAAAATATACATTACATAAGAAAGAAAAACATACGGGCGCGCGTTTGGGCCAAGTGGAAACGCCACATGGGACTATCGAAACGCCAGTATTTATGCCGGTAGGGACGCAAGCATCTGTAAAGGCTGTTTCTCCAGAAGAGTTAAATGATATGAATGCGCAAATCATTCTGTCAAATACTTATCATTTATGGCTGCGTCCGGGTGATGACCTAGTGAAAGAAGCGGGTGGTCTTCACCAATTCATGAACTGGGATAAACCCATTTTAACGGATTCAGGTGGTTTCCAGGTTTTCTCACTAGCAGATTCTCGTAAAATTGAAGAAGAAGGGGTAACCTTCAAGTCGCATTTAGATGGTAAGAAACTTTTCTTATCACCAGAAAAAGCGATTCAAATCGAAAATAACTTAGGTGCCGACATTATCATGTCATTTGATGAGTGTCCGGATTTCAACCATGACCACCACTACGTTGAAAAATCGATTCATCGTACGACGCGTTGGGCTGAACGTGGATTGAACGCCCACCAACGTCCAGATGATCAAGCATTATTTGGTATTTTGCAAGGTGCGGGCTATAAAGATTTACGTCTACAACACGCTAAAGATATGATCGGTTTAGATTTCCCTGGTTACTCTATTGGTGGATTATCCGTTGGTGAATCTAAAGAGGACATGTACAAGGTTTTAGATTATCTAACCCCAGTTATGCCAGAAAACAAACCGCGTTACTTAATGGGTGTAGGTAGTCCAGATGCCTTGATTGAAGGGGTAATCCGCGGTGTCGATATGTTTGACTGTGTGTTACCAACACGTATCGCGCGTAACGGGACAACCATGACTAGTCAAGGTCGTGTGGTTATTAAAAATGCCCAATATGCCCGTGACTTTTCTCCGTTAGATCCTAATTGTGATTGCTATACTTGTCGCAACTATACGCGTGCCTATATCCGTCATTTATTGAAAGCAAATGAAACATTTGGACTACGTTTAACATCTATCCATAACTTGCATTTCTTAATCAACCTTATGGAGCAAATTAAAGATGCTATTCGCGAAGACCGTTTACTAGACTTTAGAGATGAATTCTTCTTGCAGTATTACGGTAAGGTACAAAAGACAGCTTTCTAAAAGTAAGCCTTTCTTTTTTGCAAAAAATGCTAGAAATGGTCTTACGAATACTTTCAGGTTATCAGACAAAACTGATGTTTTTAGCCGGTATTTTATGGTACGATTATATTAATAACGAAAAATTTAACGGTTCATTTGTGAACGAATAATCAATAGGAGGTAATTATTAATGGGAATGGGAACAATATTATATATCGTTGTTTTAGTGGCTTTAATGTACTTTATGTTAATTAGACCACAACAAAAACGTCAAAAAGCAACACAAGAAATGATGGCTGCAATGGCTGTAGGTGACACTGCCGTAACTATCGGAGGTTTACACGGTGTAATAGCTGAAATCGACGAAGCTAACAACACAATTACTTTAGATTGTGAAGGTGTACTTCTAGTATTTGACCGCCGTGCAATTGCGCGTACACAAAAAGCGGACCCAATGAATACTGAAATGGCGAACGATATCGTAAGTGACGCGGCTGAAGAAGAAGCGCGTGAAAACGACGTAATTGTTGAAGATACTTATGATGTAGAAGCCGGCGACCAACAAGAGGACGATCAAAACTAGTCACAGCATCTGCTGGATTCAGGATGATTGAACCTTTCGTTATGGAGGCCAATATGAAAGTTTCGAATTTTGAATTCCTCTGTCTTCGACCATGGTTTCTTTCAAAGTCTCAGAGTATTAAAAAACAAGGTTATAATGGGATAGAATGGCAAGACATTGAAGAATATTTTAAAGATTTTGCGTGGAAAAGACAGGCACCAAAGAAATTTAGTGCCCGTATTAAAGAAATTAAGCAATTACACGCGAATGACTATTTAGATTATGCAAAATTACAAGCAACTGTTTATGACGTTCATCCGCTAGATGAAATGAATATAGATGACTTGTTGAAATAGTATAATTGAATATGTATGAAAATTTAGAAAAGGTGTGACCCTGTGTCATGCCTTTTTTTATGGTCGGAACAAGCATCATATACGCTAAAATGGATAACCCACTGTAACTTAAAACAATTTTTTTAGGTATATCTATAAATTATCCCTAGGGAATTTCCAAAAACCCTTAAAAATAAGGTATAATAATAGTAGTTAGCGTAAGCAATAAAGAAAGGTGATTAACCATGTCTAAAAGTAGAGAAGATTATATGAAAGCCATTTTTGAATTCGGGGGCAAGATGGACCGTGTGGGCAATAAAGCAATCAGTGAAGCCTTAAACATTTCAGCTGCCTCTGTAACGGAAATGATTTCTAAATTACAAGAGGAAGGTTGGGTCACTTATATTCCTTATCAAGGTGTACAATTAACAGAAGAAGGTACCAAGGTAGGCGCATCTTTAGTACGTCGTCACCGTTTATGGGAAATGTTCTTATATGAAAAATTAGGCTATAATTGGGACCAAGTCCACGAAGAGGCGGAACAACTAGAGCATACGGGAACTGATTTCTTTATTGATCAATTAGATGAATTTTTAGGTAAGCCTGTATACTGTCCCCACGGTGGTGCAATCCCAGATAAGGATGGGGTAATGGCCAAAGAATCGATGACACCTTTAGCAGACTTAGCAGTAGGCGATAAGTTTAAAATTCAACGTGTAACGGATGATAAGGATTTATTAAACTACTTAGATAGACTAGATATTAAATTAGATAAAAAATATACTGTTGAAGATATTGAAGCCTTTGATAATTCGTTTACGATTGCGCGTAAAGGGGAAAACATTGTGTTAAACCCTAAAGCAACTGTGAATATTTTTGTAGACGAGGATTAAAGCATTATCAGTCACCCAGTTTTTAAAAAGGGGGGAAGTGTCATGCGCACGATAGGGATATTATCATTCGATGATCCAAAAATTGATGGATCAAGAAAAATATTACATGTCGATATGGATGCCTTCTATGCCTCTATTGAACAAAGAGACCATCCTGAATACCGTGGGAAACCGGTGATTATTGCACGACACCCTAAAGAAAATTCAGGTAAGGGTGTTGTATCGACGGCATCTTATGAAGCGCGTAAATATGGTGTTCATTCAGCCATGTCTGCTGCTGAAGCCTATCGTTTATGTCCGCAAGGGATCTTTGTTTCGGGTAACTATGTTTTGTATCGAGAAGTGTCCAACCAGGTAAGAGATATATTCAAGCGTTACACAGATATTATCGAACCCCTATCGATTGATGAAGCTTTTTTAGATGTCACAGATAATAAAAAGGGCATCCCTTACGCCATGGATGTGGCCAAGGAAATCCAGGAAACAATCTACAAGGAACTTAATCTGACCTGTTCCATTGGGGTTTCTTATAATAAATTCATTGCTAAGTTGGCTTCAGACTATCAAAAACCTTTTGGAATGACAGTGATTACGCCTAAACGGGCGATCCCATTTCTAGAGCAATTACCGATTGAAGACTTCTACGGAGTAGGCACGCGGTCGGCTGAAAAAATGTATGAGCTAGATATCTATACTGGCGCTGATTTAAAAAAATTATCGCAAGATGAGTGTATTCAATATTTTGGTAAGGCTGGTTTAGCCCTGTACGAACGGGTTCGTGGTGTTGATGATAGGCCAGTGAAAGTAACACGTATCCGGAAGTCTATTGGTAAGGAACGGACATTCTATCCCTTTCTATACCACGATAATGAAGTGGAAGATACCTTACGTAGATTAGCCAATTCAGTGAGTGAAGCTTTGGCCAACAAGGGTATGCATGGAAAAGTTGTGACCTTAAAATTTAGAAATGCGGATTTTGAGACAGTTACAAGGCAGACATCACTTGTTGATGCTATTTCAGATAGCCAGGATATATATTTTTACGCCTTAGATCTGTGGCAAACATTTGGTGAGGCCGGTCAAGGGATTCGCTTATTAGGGATTACTGTTAGTGACTTGTCCCAATTGGATTTTGAAAATATCCGCCTGAATTTATATGGTGATGAACCACATCAAGCAGGGCCGTTGGCTTATAAAAGCTACACACAATTATCAGATAATACAGAAAATATAGAAATACAAAAAGCCCCAGAGCAAGCGTCACTTGAAGACAAGGATGACAATGGGTAAAACCGACTGGGTTAGAAGTTAAATGGAGGAGCAAAGGTAATGGCAACCAAACACGAACAAATTATACAATATATTCAAAACCTCCCTATTGATGCCAAAATTTCGGTTAGGTCTATCGCACGCAATCTGAAGGTGTCTGAGGGGACTGCTTATCGGGCTATTAAGTCAGCAGAAAATTTACATTTAGTCGCTACTAAAGAGCGTGTGGGTACTGTTCGTATTGAAGAGAACGAAAACCGTCGCATGCATCATTTAACCATTGAAGAAATTATTAAAGTAACGGATTGTCAGGTCCTAGGTGGAGCTTCTGGTCTTAATCGTCAGGTACGGAAATTTATCATTGGTGCCATGGAAGCTGATGGTATGCGCCGTTATATTGAGCCAGATTCTTTAATTATCGTGGGTAACCGAGACGAAATTCAACGTATCGCTTTGGAAAATGATGTGGCGGTCTTAATCTCAGGTGGCTTTAAACCGTCAGACGCAATTGTTGATTTAGCGAATCAAAGAGAAGTGCCATTATTAAGTGTCAACTTTGATACTTATGCAACAGCGACACTAATCAATAAGGCGATGATTGAGCGGTCGATGCAGAAGGATATTTTGCTTGTGGAAGATATCTATATTCCACTTGAGCAGACCCAATTCTTATATACGGATGATACGATTACAGCCTACCGCCAATTGTCAGAAAATTCTGGCCATACCCGTTTTCCAATTTGTGAACGAGATGGTAAGTTAGCGGGCATCTTAACGGCCAAAGATATCCTAGACTTTGCCCCAGACACTCAGTTGGCTAAAGCAATGACACCAACACCAATATCAGCCAAGAAACCCATGAGTGTGGCATCAATTACCCATATGATGATTTGGGATGGGCTAGAAATTTTACCGGTTGTCGATGAAGCGGGTTACCTTCAAGGTATCCTCTCAAGGCAAGATGTCTTACGTACCTTGCAGTATACGCAACAGACTGAGCAAAGTGAAAACCGGATAGAAATGTTACTAGCAGATAAGCTAAAATTCGTTGACCAAAATGAAGATATGTCAAAAGCACGTTACCGTTTCTTGAGTGATGTGTCATTGACGGACGATTTTGGTGCCTTATCAAATGCCTTACAGGATAGTATTATTCAACTTTCTATTCGCCAGTTTGTGAAGAAAATGCAAGGGACATCAATTGTAGTGGATAAAGTGAGTGCTTACCATTTGAAATTAGTGCCACTGCAGTCAACAATTGATATTGTGCTGGAATTCTTGGACGTTTCAAGACGTTCTATGGAAATTGAAATTACGGTCTATCACGGTAAACAAGTGATGACAAAAGCTTTAGCTAGCGTGAAAACACTGACAAATTAGTGACGAATGAATGAATCAAGTTTATAATTGAATGACAGAAAATTTTTTAGGTCTTAGAAAGAGGTCAATATGTTAGATAAAATATTAGCGGCAATTGAGGCACACGATACGATTATTATTCATCGCCATGTCCGTCCAGATCCGGATGCACTAGGTTCTCAAATGGGGCTAAAAGCCGTTCTAGAAGAAACTTATCCTAGTAAAGATATTTATGCAGTGGGTCAAGATGATGATTCATTAGCAGAATTTGGTGATATGGATGATATTTCGGACGATACCTACAAGCGTGCGCTAGTCATTGTAAATGATTCAGCTAATCGGCCGCGAATTGATGATCAACGGTATAAAAAAGGGGCAACATTGGTTAAAGTTGACCACCATCCGAATGAAGATCCTTATGGAGATTTTATGATCGTTGAACCAAGTATTTCATCGACCTCAGAACTCTGGGCATCAATTGTCTTACGAGAGGATAATGACTTACAAATGAATGATGAAGCAGCTAAATGCTTCTTTTTAGGGATCGTTGGGGATACCGGACGATTCTTATATGACAACACAACCCGTGATACCATGCAAATCGCTGGTGAATTGTTAAATTACGATTTCCCTGCATCTGAACTGATGCAAGAATCAAATACACAAACGATCTCGCAAGCGCGTTTACAAGCTTATGTGCTACAAAATATGAAACTTTCAGCACAAGGCACAGTTAACTCAGTTTATATTTCGCAAGATTTATTGCAATCATTAGACCTAACTGCCAATGAAACTTATCAAATCGTTCAAATTCCAGGAACTATTGAAGGCGTCATTACTTGGGTAACATTTATCGAGCAACCAGATGGCAAGGTACGTTGCCGTATCCGTTCAAAAGGGCCAGTGATTAACCATATCGCTGCACAACATGATGGCGGTGGGCATGAAAAAGCCTCAGGCGCTAATGTCTATTCCTCAGAAGAAAAAGATGAATTGTTAGCGCAATTAGGAGAAGTTGCCATGAAGTATCGTCGCGATCATTTCTATGATTAATTGAAGAAAGACTATACAAAAAGACCGTATCTACAGACAACTTGTAGATGCGGTCTTTTTCGTTCGTCTTTTCGTAGGAAATAGCTAAAATAATTTGCAAATTTATAACTTTATAGCTATATAAACGAACAAAACTTAAATGTATTAAACTAATGTGTGGATTTATATGTTTTTAAATGCTATTGTATTTATATATAGAAAATAAGATAGCGAATAACCGAATATTCTGTGTTTTTCGCCGGGAGGAAATTATATTCATGCGTTCATTATTAAAAACAATCCTTATTTCAGCTAGCTCATTGGTGTTAATAGCCTGCCAAGGACAAAATGTTGGGACTGAGGCAAATGCCGAGACTGGTTCAAAATCGAATATCGAAGAAGGGCAGATTACTGAAGGGTCAGCCTTATCGATTGGTATGGTAACGAATGAAGGTGGGATTGATGACCGGTCATTTAACCAATCGGCTTGGGAAGGATTGCAAAAGTGGCAAGAAGAAACTGGTGCAAAAGTTCAGTATTATGAATCACCAGATCAATCAGAATTAGTGCCTAATTTAAATCTTGCGGTAGCTGATGACTATGAAATTATTGTTGGATTAGCCTATACAACGGCAGAAGCTTTAAGTGAAGTAACGCCACAATATCCTGAACAAAATTTTGCCTTAATTGATGGGGAAGTAGATGCAGAAAATGTTGTTTCTATTGCCTTTAAAGATCAAGAATCGGCCTTTTTAGCAGGTGTTGCTGCAGCGTTAAATACTAACAGTAATCATGTAGGCTTTATTGGCGGGTCTAGAATTCCTGTCATTGACCGTTTTGAAACTGGCTTTAAAGCAGGCGTTGCCTATATAGATGAAAATATTCAAGTTGAAAGCCAATACACTGAGTCTTTTGGTGATGCATCAAAAGGACAGCAAATTGCAAATGCCATGTATGCCAATAATGTAGATGTGATTTATACAGCATCAGGTGGTTCTGGTAATGGTGTCTTCACTGAAACCCGTAATCGTTTAGAAGCGAACCCTGATAAAAAGCTATGGGTGATTGGCGTTGACCGTGATCAAACGGATGAAGGGGAATGGTCAGGTGGGAACTTTACATTGACATCTACATTGAAAGATACCGGGGCAGCCATTATTGCCTTAGCTCAAGAAACTACTGATCATACTTTTCCTGCTGGGGAAAATTTAGCCTATGGATTGGAAAACGAGGGTGTTTCCTTAGTACAAGGGAACTTATCTGATGAAGATTGGGCACAGATTGAAGAGGTAAAAGCAGCTATTATTGCTAGAGAGATTACAGTGCCAGAGTTCACTTACTCTGAAGGCTAAAAATGTCGTCAAAAAAACCAGAAACGAATGGTCGGTTTCTGGTTTTGTTTATAAAAAGTCTATTCCACCCAAACATGGCCATTTTGGCGTAACAAGTCGTCAGCTTCTTTAGGACCACGTGTTTTACCAATATAAGTCGGTAAAGTTTTGCTACCGTCGTTTTGCCAATTTTCAATAATTGAATCAACGATACGCCATTGTTCAGCCAATTCATCCCAAGTTGAGAAGTTGGTCTGGTCACCAATTAAGGCATCATAAATTAATTTTTCATAGGCATCAGGTACATAGGCTGCATTGAGTTCATCGACATCAGAATTAATTGAAACCATTGTCGGTAACAATTCTTCGCCTGGTAATTTTTGGTTTAAATTGAAGGATAAGCCAGTTTCTGGTTGGATATTGAAGGTGATACGACTTTGATTTGGGTTACAGCCTGTATCAATATCAGTTTTATCGCCAGCATCTTTTAAGATGATTTCAACGGTAGTCCGTTTGTCATCCAAGGCTTTACCAGTCTTGAAGTAGAAGGGTACTTGTCCCCAACGATCATTATTTACTTGGAAATAGCCAGCTAAGTAAGTTTCTGTAACAGAATCAGCAGCGACCTCATTTTCCGATAAATAATCAATAAATTCGCCATCTTCGCCATCTTCGCTAGCTAGGTATTGTGCGCGAACCATTTGTTTAGCTGTTTGATCAGCAGTGAATGAATCGATGGCTTTCATAAAGGCTAATTTGCTAGCATGTACATCATCTTGGTTAGGTGATGCAGGTAGTTCCATACCTAATAAAGTGGCTACTTGTAAGATATGGTTTTGAAGCATGTCGCGAATAGCGCCCGAAGCATCATAGTATCCACCGCGACTACCAACAGGCATATCTTCTGCCAAGGTAATTTGAATATTGGATACGAAATCTTGGTTTAACAAGGCTTCAACTGCCGGGTTAAAGAAACGTGTCGCTAAAATATTCTGCACCATTTCTTTACCTAGATAGTGATCAATACGGTAAATATCTTTTTCGTCAAAAGAAATCGTTAAAGCGTCATTTAACTCTTTTGCGGATGAAAGGTCGGTGCCGAATGGTTTTTCCAAAATTACTCGGTGAGTGCCACCATCTGTCACAATTTCTGCATCCTTTAGTCCTTGTGTAATGTCAGGGAATAGGGCTGGAGAGGTGGATAGATAGTATAAATTTTTCTCGCCGGTATTAAATTTATTTCTTAATTTAGTCATTTCTGCTTTCAAATGCTCATAATCATCAGCTTTTGTAGCATCATGTGAAGTATAGAAGAAATGTTGAATAAAATTATTGATTGTTTCTTCATCAGCTTCTTGGTCGGAAATTGATTCTAAGACGATGTCCCGGAAATAATCGTCCGTCCATTCACGTCTTGAGTTGCCCAGTAAGGCAAAGTTTTCAGATAATAATTGACGCTGATATAAGCGGAATAAAGATGGGTAAAGTTTACGGCGCGCTAAATCTCCAGCGGCACCAAACATAACGATAAGCCCACCAACTTGTTTGTTAGTCATTATGCTACATCCTTTCATAGTTCATCATCAATTATATACGAACTTTCATCAGTTATACAAGATTTAGTCCTCATCATTCTTAGTATTTTTTAATACATCTATTATTTTAGATTTAAGAAGGATAATGATACAATAGTACGGATGAGCAAAAAGAACTATACTTGCCTAAGTTGGCAAGCAGAGAAAGGTGGGAGACCATGTCTTTTACACAATTTAATTTAAAACCATTTATCAATGACGCACTTGCCGATTTAAACTTTAGCGAGCCGTCTCCAATCCAAGCGACAGTAATACCTGTGATTCAATCGGGACGCGATGTGATTGCCCAAAGCCAAACGGGGTCAGGGAAAACACATGCTTTCTTATTACCATTATTAAATAAGATTACAGCAGAAAACCACACACAATTAGTGATTACTGCACCTAGTCGTGAATTAGGTGAGCAGCTATACCAAGCTGGTCGCCATATTTTATCTTTTTCAGATGAAGATTTACGAATCGAACGGGCATTTGGTGGGACTGATACCATCAAACAAGCAAACCGTTTAGAACACTCTGTCCCACAAGTAGTCGTTGCTACACCAGGACGATTACTAGACTTAGTTAACAATCAACTGATTTCTGTACATCAAGTGACAGATTTCGTTGTCGATGAAGCAGATATGACCCTTGATTTAGGTTTCTTAAACGAAGTTGACCAAATCGCTGGTCGTATGCCGAAATCATTGAACATGTACGTTTTCTCAGCAACAATTCCAGACAAGTTGAAACCTTTCTTGAGAAAATACTTATCTAATCCGGAATGGGTGACGATTGAAAACCGTCATAAAATTTCAGATACCATTGATAATTACTTAATCCCTGTCAAAGGTCGCGACCGCAAAGCCTTATTATTCGATGCTTTAACTATCGGTCAACCATACTTAGCTTTAATCTTTGCTAACACTAAAGAAACAGTGCAAGACTTGTATAAATATTTAAAAGCACAAGGGTTAAATGTAGGGCAAATTCACGGTGACCTACCATCACGTGAACGTCGTCGTGTAATGAAACAGGTACAGAATCTTGACTTCCAATTCGTTGTAGCTACTGACTTAGCTGCTCGTGGGATTGATATTGACGGTGTGTCTCATGTCGTAAATTTCGAAGTTCCGAATGAATTAGAATTCTTTATTCACCGTGTTGGACGTACAGGTCGACAAGGAAAACCAGGTACTGCTATGACTTTCTACGTACCGGATGAATTGAAAGATATTGAATGGTTGGAAAACAAAGGCATTGTCTTTGAAAATAAAGATATCAAAGACCATCAATTAGTAGATGGTAAAGACCACGATGCCCGTGCTGCACGTCAAAAAGCACCAGAAGTTGACCATACAGTTGTTGGGATGATTGAACGAAACAAGCGTCGTAAAGTTAAACCTGGTTACAAGAAAAAGTTAAGCCGTCAAATTTCTAAACACAATAAAGATACACGCATGGCTGATCAACGTAAAAAACGTCGTGATCAACGCCGTAAAAACAAAGAAGACAACCAAGTGGACTTCTAAAATTGAATACAACAAAAGCGAGGTTGGATCGTCGGTTCCAACCTCGCTTTTTGATAGTGAATTTCAACAGGTACAAATACCGTACCAATCTTGATTTTTAATCCAGTAATGAATGCATCTTATTTGAGTTTGCTCACACCTTGAAGTTGAGCTCTCCATGGCAGACAGGTGTCCGCTTCAGATAATGGCGAGTTCGCGCTTTAGCGCCTATTCGCCTAAATACGTAAGGAAAGGACTGCGTTTCAACTTAAGTTTCCAACGTTCCTTTCTTAGCGTCGACTCTCACACCTTGTTTTACTTTTTCATTTTGATGACTAGTACTTTTTTAAGTAGTCGCCATAAGCGTATTAGGGCAAAGATATACATGATTTCTAATTGGTAAACGACATAGAAACCAAACAAGTTGAAAAGGGTAACGACCATCAATGGCATGGTAAGTGATGCAAGTGCTAGGGAAAAACGCATTTTAAAGGTTAATCGTAAACGTGTTGAATCGGGTAATAGCCCGATTACTAAAGCAATCATCAAGCTAGCTAATAATAGGTTTAAAAGGCTTGATAATGTAACAATTACAAAAATAATTGGATAATAAGCCCAGGTTAGGGTGGTCATTGATTGAATAATACCTTTAACACCGCTACTGTTGGCACTTTCGCCTAATTGCGCATATGTAAAGGCAATTGGTTGGCCTATAAAGGATAAAGTAAGGTTATCTGTATTATTTTCCACTGTAATCAAGTTGTTTTGACCTGATGAAATTTCTTGATTAGTCATTTCATCTTTAGGGTCAAAAGCATAAGTAATTAGATCAGTTTCAAAAATGAAGGCCTCTTGGTCGTTACTATTTGCTATCTTGCCCTCTGTTACTTGATAGTCAGGTATTTGATTCACAATAGATGAAGCATTTGTTTCTAGTAGATCAAATACTTTCAAGGTATCCATAAAGTTTGGAATTGCTGAAATACCAGATATTAATAGGGCATAGACCAACATTCTCTTAAAACTATAAGAAATGACACGGATAATTTTTGGATAATTCAGTAGGGCATCGTATAAGATGACGAGGATATTGCTTTCTTTCATATATTCGCTCTTTTCTTTCGCATATTCTCACACTAAGCTAGTGGACAGGAAAATGCCTTAGCATTTTCACGTTACCACCCATTATAACAAAGATTGCCAAAAAACAATGAATGGATGATTGAAAAAGAAAAATCTTTCTTAAAAAACTGTGAGCGTTTTAAGTCGATTCTTTTGAATTTCATGTAGGGTCTTGTTATAGTAAATCTAGTAAGAAAAATAAGATAAGTTTTATAGGAGGAATTATACATGGCTTTTGAATTACCAGAATTACCATACGCTTATGATGCATTAGAACCACATTTCGACGAGGAAACAATGCACTTGCATCATGACAAACACCATAATACTTATGTAACAAATGCAAATGCAGCTTTAGAAGGTACTGATTTAGCAGATAAATCTGCGGAAGAAATCTTATCAAACTTCGACGCTGTGCCAGAAGACAAAAAAACTGCTGTTCGTAACAATGTTGGTGGACACGCTAACCATACATTGTTCTGGGAACAATTTGCAGCGAATGCTGGTGGCGAACCAACAGGTGCCTTGAAAGAAGCTATCGATGCTAAATTCGGTTCATTTGCTGACTTCCAAGATGAATTCAAAACTGCAGCAACTGGTCGTTTTGGATCAGGTTGGGCTTGGTTAGTTTTAGCTAACGGCGAATTAGCGATCACATCTACACCAAACCAAGACTCACCATTAATGGATGGTCAAACACCATTATTAGGTATTGACGTTTGGGAACATGCTTACTACTTGAAATATAAAAACGTTCGTCCAGACTATATCGCAGCATTCTGGAACATTGTAAACTGGGATGAAGTTGCTAAACGTTACGAAGCTGCAAAATAATCGAATAATCATTCAATTAGAAAGTAGGGGTTAGCTTAGGCTAGTCCCTACTTTTTTGATAGCTTTATTGGAATAGGATAAAGAAAAAGGCATCTGCTGATATATGTCAGCAAACGCCGTTAAATTTATTGAATTTCTTTATTCTTTTTGTTGAAGAAGTAAATACCTATAAGAATTAATCCAGTGATGGTGGTGATTGCTACACCCAATAGCAACCCTTGTGGAATGTAGTAGAAGGATACTTCATATTCACCGGCTTCTGGAAATTGAATACCCATGAAACCACCATTTAGGAGCTTATCGATTTCGACGGGTTCACCGTTAACATTGGCATGCCAGCCTTCAGCAAAAGGAATTGTAATCATCAAGTATTCGCTTGGATCATCGACAGTCACATTCCCAGAGAAGGCTGAATTTGAAAAGTTCGTTAAATTCAATTGGTTTTGCTTCAGGTCTTCCGCCATGTTAGTGATTTTTGCCGGATCAAGTGTATAAAGGTTAACATCCGCCAAGGTCGTTTCGTCATCGAGTAATTGTATCGTAAAGACTTTTTCCTCACCTTGTTCTCCGTGTGCAATATTAAATGGTTGGATTGACTGGTAAGAACTGTCATAGGCTAAGGGTTCACCGTCTAAATAATACTTGACGTCTTCATCATTTAAGTATGAAGGGACAGTAATATAGTATGCTTGGTCCGTTTTGATATTAATATGGATATCAATAAAAGAATCTTCTCCAGTATCATCTCGGGTATAAGCAGTATTGACAACTGAACTATCTTTAGAATCCACATGGAAAAGGTCTACACTAGCAAAGTTAGCAATTTCAAATTGTGATAGGTCAATGCCATTGGTAGTGCCATTTCCACTTAAAACATTTAACAATTCATCTTGTAGATAAATCGGATTAACATCTTCTATCGCTACATTTGCCATGTCTTGATCCACCATATAGGCAAGAGACAGGGCGTTAGGATTTTCATGTATGACTAATTGGTCTGTAACTTCACTCACTGGGTAGGCGTTTAAGTCTGCTCGGGTGGACATCACCCGATTTTTTAAAGTCCCTTGATCACCTTCAAATGGTGTGACATTAAAGTAATATTGAATGCCGAATAATGCATCGGTAAGTAAGCTACCAGTAGTATAGTTAGTAAAACCATCACTCATCGGTAAGCCGAGTTGTTTGAATAATTGAGTTGTATGACGTTCCATGGTCGAATTGAAATGGTTGAGGTCATAGTAACCTAACTGCATGCCATCATTTTTTGTTCGCTGGAAGGTTTTCGTCATCCGGTAAAATTCATTTTCCCCAGGGGCATAAGCTGCGACTTCTGGTTTAATATCCGTAATGTAATCTGCAAAATCGTCTTGTTTCAAGTAAGAGATAGAGGAGACAGTAATGACGGAGTTGGCGAAAACTTCACTCACGGTAATCAATAATATGAGTATATAAATTAATCGGTCGAAATCATGTGCCATCATTAATAAGGCTGTAATCCCAACGAATAAGACAAAGGATACGACGACAGTGGTGACTGAGATATAATCAAATGATTCAATCTTAAATAGTAAGTAACCAAAAGCGATGGCAAAAGGTATCAGTAAGCCAATAGCTGCCTTAATGGATAAGACAGGTTTTTGGCGGTAAAGTTGATAGCCAATAAATAATAAAAAGAATGAAAAGACGAAAGAGAATCGGTAAGGATACCAGATTGGATATTGGAAACCATGCCAAATCAAGTTTAATCCTGAAATGTTCATGGATAATAATAAAATCGTCGCTACACCACCAGCGGCCACTCGTTCCTGCCAGGGTATTCTTTTGTTGAAGAAATATAGAATGGCCATAACTAGGCCTAGACTTCCTATAAATATATTGGGTAGACCGTCAGGCATCTGATCAAAGTTAAAGGGTCCGAGTATGAATTTTGATACGATATCATATAAAGGATAA
Organism: Aerococcaceae bacterium 50-4; assembly: GCA_041223225.1. GTDB lineage: Bacteria > Bacillota > Bacilli > Lactobacillales > Aerococcaceae > Aerococcus. The sequence goes on along the minus strand of JBCLPQ010000005.1, from coordinate 121,431 downwards.
TCCGTTGTTAATTCAAGGTCGGGTGAAGATTGTTGCCCTTTACTTGTAGATAAAGCATAGATTGTTGGCATCAAGATAAAGGCAGCCAAACCACCGCCAGCTAATGACCAGCCTGCGAATTTACCAAAAGTCTTCATGAAATAAGCTTTCAATGATGTGAAATAGTTAGCCTGGTAAGATGCTTTTGATGACAGGTCTTGGTTTAATTTTTCCATCTGGTCTGGATGGTGTAAGGTCGGTCTCCCATGAGCGACCATCCGGTAGCAGAAGAAGATGACTAAAAATAGGCAAATCATGTAGCCGATATAGTAATTCGAGATTAAGATAAGGGCTAACCAGCTTAGGTAAGTCCAGCCAGATTGACCGCGCATGATTTTTTCCAAGCCCCAAATCAGAAACGGTAGGAAAATGACACCGTCTAACCACATGACATTCAGTTGGTTGGCTGACAGGTAGCCGATAAAGGCATAGGCAATGGAAAATGTCAGTGATTGCCAGGTGACTTCGTTATAAAAACGGCCTAACATGAACTGGAAGGCGGACGCTGCAGTTGCTAGTTTGAGTAAGACAATCAAGGCGACAGCAAAGGATAGCCAGGATTGTGGGAAAAACAGCAGAAAAATGAGGTAGGGGGACATGAGATAGTAAGACCAGGTTCCAATCATTTCACCACCTGTTGCTTTGGCAAAGGAATAAAATATTTGGTCCCAATTGCCTTGGAAGATGTCTCTATAGTATTGATAGAAATCGATATACTGTTGGCCTAGGTCGACAGTCATAATGGTACTATTGCCAAATGGGAAAATTTTTAGCCCGAAGATAAAAAAGAGTCCCATCAGAATAAAGACTGTAAGAAACAAGCCAATCATTGAAGCTTTGAGTGGGTGTTTCTGACTCGTTTGTTGAATAGATTTTATATATTGCGTCATGACACGAACTCCTTTTTCGAAATTGCTTTTAGCATATCATATTTCATTGGTCGAATTCTTTATTTGATGATTATTTTAGAAAAATCAAAACTTCTAAGATTTTTACTGGATAAAAGGATTCTTAATAATTTACACGAGTCTTATGACCATTTTTTGTGTATAATTATAAAAGACTATGCTAGCCTGAGTAAATTGCCCTATTTTGGCTACATATTAGAGTTTTATTTGAAAGTAGGTGACAAGTTGGATCAAGGTGATCACAATAAACAAACAAAGCATCCTAAAGATGCTGAAGAAAAGTTGCATCATAAGACTTCTGATGATCAAGACCAACCAAAAAGACGTGCACCCATATGGGGCTCCTTCTTAAACCGTTTAAATGTCATGATGATTGGGATATTTGCCCTTTTTGCAATACTTATTTTACGTTTATCTTATTTGCAACTAGTTCAAGGGGATATGTTCTCTGACTTAGTAAATGCGACAGAAACAACTATTGTCGAGGAGTCAGTGCCTCGTGGTTTGATTATTGACTCTGAAGGCGAATTGATGGTGTCAAATGAAGCTTTACAAGCCATTTCTTACACGCGAGGACAAGATACTTCGGGTGAAGATATGGTAAAGACAGCTCAAAATTTAGCTAAATACATTAGTGTTGATTTTGAAGATGTCAGAGATCGCGATTTACAGGACTATTTTGTGGCTGCAAATACTGATTTAATTAATGAGCGTTTGACGGATGAAGAAGCTGCTGCTGCGGATGATGAAATTTATGAAATTCAAGTCAGCAAAGTTTCTGAAGAAGACTTAAATAGTTTTTCTGACCAAGATAAAGAAGCTGCTACTATTTTTGCCAAAATGAACGCAGCATCGTCACTCTCAACTGTCATGATCAAAAATGATGGGGTAACCACTGAAGAAACAGCCGTTGTGGCAGAACATTCAGCTGAGTTGCCAGGTGTGAATATTACGACAGATTGGAAACGGACCTATCCGCAAAATTCATTGCTACGTTCACTTCTTGGTAGTGTATCCACAACTGAGGAAGGACTTCCGAGTGACCAACAAGACTATTACCTAGCGAAAGGTTATGCCTTAAATGATCGTATAGGAGAGTCATACTTAGAGAAGCAGTATGAAGCTGATTTACGAGGCTCAAAAACGACCTATGAAACGGAAGTAAGTCAAGATGGGGATATTATCAATTCTGAGCAAACTTATGATGGTGAAATGGGGAATACAGTTCAATTGACTATTGACTCTGAATACCAAGCAGAACTGGAAGCATACGCTACACAATATTTACAAGCAGCAACAACAGAAGAAAATAATTCTATTTATATTGTGGCTTCAGATCCAAATACTGGTGGAATTTATGCCCTAGTAGGTAAGAAAAAAATGGAGAATGGCGAAATAGTAGATGATGCTTTGGGTACAATCAACTATGTATTCCCATCAGGTTCAGTTATTAAACCGGCAACAATTGCTGCTGGTTATGGCGAGGGATTACTTGACGTTAACTCTGAAAATGAAATAACGGATGAGCCGATGTACTTCTCTGGTACACCTGTTAAAGCATCTTGGTGGTTTACATCAGGTAACGATTCTGCACCTAGAATCCTTACAGACAAACAAGCCTTAGCACAATCTTCCAACGTTTATATGATTAAACTAGCGATGGCTATCGGTGGCGTAAACTATTACGAACCCTACATGGACCTATCTGAATTAAATACAGATGCAGTCTACAACACACTTCGTCGTTATTATGCAGAATTTGGTTTAGGTGTATCGACCGGTATTGATTTGGAAAATGAATCAACTGGATTAATTGGTGGTGACACAGGTGATCCTGGTAATTCACTTGACTTGGCTTTCGGTCAGTTTGATACTTATTCACCAATTCAATTGAATCAATATATTTCTACCATTGCTAACGGTGGAACACGGTATGCCTTGCACGTTTTAGATAAAATTCTTGCACCAACTGAAGATGAAGAAGTTGCTGCAGATGGTGCTGCTGTTTATGAATATGAACCAACCGTATTAAATGAGTTGTCGATTACAGATGAAATGTTAGCAGAAGTGCAAGAAGGAATTTGGTCAGTTATTCATACCTCAACTGGATTGGGGAATGCAATCTTTGCTAACTTCCCGATTGAAGTAGCAGGTAAATCTGGTACAGCGACTGTATCTGATACGCTAGAAAATTCTACTTGGGCAGGTTGGGCACCATATGAGGATCCAGAAATTGCCGTATCTATTGTAATTCCAGGGACAACACCAAATGTGTCTGTATCCGCACAAGCAGCTGCGCCAAATGTCTTAGGTTTATACTATGACATTGAAGAATACCAAAATCAGGTCGCAGATCAAATGGCTCGTAATGCAGCAGCTTCCGCTGATGAGGCAGAAGACCTAGAAGAAACCGAAGCCAACTAAAAGAAGTACTAACATGGCGTTGGAATACTTATGTTTTACAAACGTCATGTTGGTATTGCCTTATAGTTTGATGAAATATTTATGACCAGTTAAAAAATATTTGGCATATAACTTTAGATTATGGTACAATACTCGAGTATGGTTACTGTATATCAGTTAATAATTTTATTGTATTGGAGGGGTATCACATGCGTGTGAACATTATTTTAGAAAACACTGAATTAAAAGGCGAACGTGTTTACTTAACAGAAAAAAACCGTCGTAACAATCCAGACCGTTTAGAATTAAAAAAATATAGTCCAAAATTACGTAAAGTTTGTGTCTTCAAAGAGGTAAAATAATCTAAATTTATTTAGATAACTGACTCGGTAACACACAAATAATAAATACGTATTTACTATTGGAGACCTGCATCGACGTTTACGTTGGTGTGGGTCTTTTTTGTTTGATATTTTAGATAGACTGAACAAATCTGAACGTTTGTACCACACCATCTGCCTTTTTGTGATTATGTGGGCAACTAGGGTATAATAAGTAAAAAAAGTACATGAGCTATTTGGAAGAGGAGTTATCCATGACTACTAGAAAACCATTTGTTACTTATATCTTATTAGCTATCCAAATTATTTTGTTTATATTGATGACCTTTATGGGTGGTTCTGAAAATTCTGCTATTTTATTATTATTCGGGGCTAAATTTAATCCGCTCATTGCAGCAGGCCAGTATTGGCGTCTAATTACACCAATCTTCTTACATATTGGTGTCGTGCATTTACTGATTAACTCCATTACCCTGTATTATTTAGGGAGTATGGTAGAAAATATCTTGGGCCATTGGCGTTACCTCCTTATTTATTTGAGTGCTGGATTAATGGGGAACCTATTTTCCTACCAATTTTCTGCGAATATTTCAGCCGGAGCATCGACTTCCTTGTTCGGATTGTTTGCTGTTTTTCTCGCTTTAAGAAATCTATTTCCTAGAAATCGTTATATCCAAAGTATTGGCTCACAGTATTTAATGCTCGTTGGTATTAACTTGGTCTTTGGCTTTTTAGGGTCAGGCATTGATATTTGGGGTCATATTGGTGGTTTGGTCGGTGGCTTTTTAATGACGATGACCTTGCTTCAAGGTGAGGATGCAGATAATCGTTTGGCCCAGCGAATTGGTTCTGGCATCAGTTTCTTAGTCATCGCAGGCTTCATATTGGTAAATCACGGCATATTCAATACTTTAATTGGCGGTTAGGAGTTTTAAAATTATGGAAGATACAAAAGAAGTGTTAGACAAGTCAGTTATTCGAGAACGGATTTTTAAATACTGGGCAGATTTAGCGGAGGCAGATCGGATTCGTTTGCAGGCGGATATTTATGCACAGTTATTTACGAACGAAACTTTCATGCAAGCAGCAACCATCACTACCACCATTTCTCATCCAGGCGAGATCGACACGCAACCAATCATTGATTATGCTGTAACCATTGGGAAAAAGGTATTTGTGCCCAAAACTTATCCTAAGCGGCAAATGGCATTTGCGGAGTATGAAGGAATGGCCGCTTTGGAAAAAACAAAATATGGTATCTATGAACCCAAAGCAGATGCCAATTTTATAGATAAAAAAGCGATTGATTTAATGATTGTACCAGGCTTGTTTTTTAGACCGGATGGCTATCGGATTGGACATGGCGGTGGCTTCTATGATATTTTTCTAGCCGATTACCCGGGGCATAAGATTGCCTTAGCTTTTCCTGGGATGGTATCAGATCAATTTACCTTTGCTGTAGATGGTTTTGATATTCCAGTAGACCAAATTATTGTTGGCAATACATAAAAAAACATGCAACCGGTATCATTTTTTCTGTAAAACCCTAATCATTTGCCTGAAAGTCTGATAAAATAAACTTATGTAACTAATAGATAAGAGGGAGTTATAATCATGACTAAGAAAATATTCGGTATCGACTTAGGTGGTACGTCAATTAAGATGTCAGTCGTTTCAGTTGAAGGTGAAATTATTGATAAATGGTCAGTACCCACAGATATTAAAGAAGATGGACAACATATTGTGCCAGATTTAATTCGCGCAATTGAAGAAAAAATGGCAGCAAATAATTGGACTAATGAAGATATTTTAGGCATTGGTATGGGATCTCCAGGTTTCGTAGACCGAGAAAAAGGGACAGTTACAGGTGCTTATAATCTTGGTTGGGTTGAGGAACAATTTGTTGCTGACCAAATTCGCACACATTTTAACGCTGATTGGCCAATTCTAATTGAGAATGACGCTAATGTTGCTGCCTTAGGCGAGCAATGGAAGGGTGCTGGTGACCACGCAGAAAATGTTGTTTTAGTCACTTTAGGTACTGGTGTTGGTGGCGGTGTGATTGTGAACGACCAATTAGTTGTTGGTCAAGGCGCTGCTGGTGAAATTGGCCATATGTTTTCTAAAGAAGGTGGCCGCAAATGTACTTGCGGGCAACATGGTTGTTTAGAAACAATCGCTTCAGCTTCTGGGATTGTATGGACAGCTGGCGAATTAGCCTATACAATGGAAGATACAGGTTCTATTATTCAAGGCCGTATCTTTAATGGGGACCCTGTTACTTCTGAAGATATCTTTAGAGCTGCGGAAGCTGGGGACCGTTTTTCTGAAGCAGTTGTTGATGAAACAATGGGCCACCTAGGTCGCGCTTTAGGACAGGTAGCTGCGGTAACTAATCCTCAATTTATTTTAATTGGTGGTGGTGTAGCGAACGCTGGTCAATACTTACTAGATAAGGTCACAGACCACTTCCATAAATCTGTATATCCTGGTGTTGGACGTACGACAAGTATTCGTCTAGCAACACTAGGCAATGATGCCGGCGTTTATGGCGCAGCATCATTAGTCATGAAAAATATATAATTACTGTAGTTAGAAGGGAAAAACAACACTTATGATCAACTTTGGTACTATTTCTTGGATTATTTTAATTGTCGTATTACTTGTTTGGGGAGGCTTTTGGTTATATAGCTTCCTATTACGCCGTAACAATGCAACCATGATTTCTCAAGAAGATTTCCAACAAACTATGCAATCGGCGCAAATTGTAGATATCCGAGAAGCAAATGAATTTAATTCTGCCCACATTTTTGGTGCACGTAATGTGCCTTATTCGACACTACAACAAGGTGTACCGGGCTTTAGTAAATCACGCCCGATTTATTTATACGCGGATGTTCACAGCCTGACTGGTCGTGCGGCGAAAAAATTAAAAGATGCTGGTTACGATAAAATTTATATTTTAAAAGGTGGCCTGAGCGATTGGGAAGGTAAGACAAAACGCCAAGATTAATGATGAGAAGATGAAGTCAGGAGTATAGGCTCCTGACTTTTTCTGATTTTAAAGTAAATAGATTCAGCTATGAAAAAGTAGGTTTTAAGATTGTGGCGGAAAGAGATACAGATATTTTGATGGTAAAATAATTAAATGAAAGCGCTGATTCAGAATAGTTCGTTTCACACTTTGTGTGATACGGCATATTTTTTGCATTTTTTCAGCGAGTTAGTGTTTTAGCACATAATGGGTTAAATGCCTTAGAAACTGTCTGCCTAGGCGCCAAAGCTCACATCATTCCCTTGCTTTCTCGTTTTTTCCATGCTATTATTGGCTATGCAAATAATATAAGTAATTGCTATGAGGTTTATTGTGTTTGTCTTTAAGCGAGCTTGTGGTTGGTGTAAACAAGTAGGACAGTCAATAATGGTTGCATAGTAGGCAAAATGTCGTATTACTTCGGTACATACCGTTATCATGTCCTTACAATGAAGTAAAAATGTAGGTGGTACCGAGCAATGAAATTTGCGCCCTATACTATAATAGTCTAATAATAGATTGTTATAGTATAGGGCTTTTATTTTGCCAAAAAGATAGATTAAAGAAAGAGGGATACTTTCATGAAAGAGACAAATATGTCTACTAAATACCAACCGAATGCGGTTGAAGAAGGACGCTATGATAAATGGGTTGAGTCTGGTGTATTCAAGCCTAGTGGAGATACTACAGCAGAGCCGTATTCAATCGTAATTCCACCTCCCAATGTAACTGGTAAATTGCATTTAGGTCACGCTTGGGATGTTACTTTACAGGATATGGCTATCCGTCAAAAACGTATGCAAGGTTATGATACTTTGTGGATGCCAGGTATGGACCATGCGGGTATCGCGACACAGGCTAAAGTTGAAGCGAAATTAGCCGAAGAAGGCATTTCACGTTATGACTTAGGTCGTGAAAAATTCATTGACCAAGTATGGGACTGGAAAGAAGAATACGCTGAAACTATCCGTGCCCAATGGGGTAAAATGGGGATTTCTGTCGATTATTCACGCGAACGTTTTACCTTAGATGACGGTTTAAGTGAAGCCGTACGTAAAGTATTCGTTGATTTATATAATAAAGACCTTATTTACCGCGGCGAATACATCATCAACTGGGACCCTAAAGCACAAACTGCTTTATCGGATATGGAAGTGATTTACTCAGACGATAACGGTGCCTTCTACCACTTATCTTATCCATTAACTGATGGGTCAGAAAGCTTAGAAATCGCTACTACACGTCCAGAAACCATGTTAGGGGATACAGCAGTTGCGGTTCACCCTGAAGATGAACGTTACCAACACTTAATCGGAAAAACTGTTACCTTACCTTTAGTAGGACGTGAAATTCCAATTGTTGCTGACGACTATGTAGAGCGTGAATTTGGTACAGGTATTGTGAAAATTACCCCTGCCCATGATCCGAATGACTTTGCAGTAGGTAACCGTCATGATTTACCACGTATCAATGTGATGAATGCTGATGCAACAATGAACGAAAATGCTGGTAAATTTGCGGGTATGACACGTGAAGAAGCTCGTAAAGCTGTTGTTGCTGCTTTAGATGAACAAGGTTTCTTAATTCGTGTTGAGGAAATGGTCCATTCAGTTGGTCACTCTGAGCGTACAGGTGTTGTTGTTGAACCGCGTCTATCAACACAATGGTTCGTTAAAATGCGTCCATTAGCAGATAACTCGTTAGCAAACCAAGATACGGATGACCGTGTAGACTTCTATCCACCACGTTTTGAAAATACCTTCAAAACTTGGATGGAAAATGCCCATGACTGGGTAATCTCACGTCAATTATGGTGGGGTCACCAAATTCCAGCTTGGTACCATAAAGAAACTGGTGAAATGTACGTAGGTATGGAAGAGCCAGCAGATGCTGAAAACTGGGAGCAAGATCCAGATGTATTAGACACTTGGTTCTCATCTGCTTTATGGCCGTTTTCAACTATGGGTTGGCCAGATACTGACGCAGAAGATTTCAAACGTTACTACCCAACTTCTACATTAGTTACAGGGTATGACATCATTTTCTTTTGGGTTGCACGTATGATTTTCCAAGGATTGGAATTTACAGGTCGTCGTCCATTCAAGAATGTTTTAATCCATGGTTTAATCCGTGATAGCCAAGGTCGTAAAATGTCGAAATCTTTAGGTAACGGGGTTGACCCGATGGATGTTGTCAACGAGTATGGTGCTGACGCCTTACGTTGGTTCTTAGCTACTGGTTCAACACCTGGTCAAGATATTCGTTATAACGAAGAAAAACTAGAAGCTGCTTGGAACTTTATCAATAAAATCTGGAACGCTTCTCGTTACGCCATCATGAACTTGGATGATTTAACTTACGATGAAATTGATTTATCAAACGTTACTGAAATTAAAGATCAATGGATCTTAACGCGTTTAAATGAAACGATTGCATCAGTAACGACAAACTTTGATAAATTTGAATTTGGTGAAGCAGGTCGTTCATTGTACCATTTCATCTGGGATGAATTCTGTAACTGGTATATTGAAATGTCTAAAGAAACCTTACAAGGTGATGACGAAGCTGCTAAAGCAAACACTCGTTCAGTATTGGCTTACACGCTAAACAACATTCTACGTTTAATGCACCCAATCATGCCATTTGTAACAGAAGAAATTTGGGCTCATATTCCGCATAAAGAAGACTCTATCGTGTCAGCTGCTTATCCAACAGTGGATGAAAGTTTATCTAATCCTAAAGCTGCTTCTGATATGAACTATGTGATTTCATTAGTAAAAGCGATCCGTAACGCACGTAACAAGCAAAATGTCGCTTTATCTAAACCAATTGAAATTATGGTGAAACCACGTAGCGCTGAAATTGGTCAAGCACTTGAAGACAATATTGCCTTCATTAATCGCTTTACTAACCCAGAAAGCTTCACAATTGATACAGCTGCTACAGCGCCAGACCAAGCTGTAACCCTATTCTTTGATGGTGGGGATATTTACTTACCATTAGCAGGATTCATCAACATCGAAGAAGAAATTGCGCGCTTGGAAAAAGAATTAGCTAAATGGCAATCTGAAGTAGACCGGGTTGAGAAAAAACTATCTAACGAACGTTTTGTGGCAAATGCCCCTGAAGCGGTAGTTGAAGAAGAACGTCAAAAAGGTCAAGATTACCAAGAAAAATTAGCATCAACAAAAGAAAGAATCGCTGAATTACAAGGAGGTGCGACAGAAGGCGATTAGAATTGACGCATTGGACCAAAAGTTGAACAATTACTGTTAAGTAATTAGAATCTTTTGAGAAATGTCGGATAATTCTGCCTTCTTGAGCCCGATATCATAACTAGTGTTAGTCAGATAAAGAGCATGTGATAGTTCAATTACTCTCAAAATAATAACCACGTAAGAAGCCGACTGAAGTTAAACAGTCGGCTTCTTTTTACAATAATACAGGGGAAATACCTTTAATAATAAGTGACTCAATTTACAGAAATAACACACAATACAAAGCCCTAGCATGCTAGAATGATGTTTGGAATATGATAATAAAAAAAGGGGGCATATAATTGGCTACTTTAATGCATAATATGGCGCAAATCGAACAATGGTTGGCAGTTTATACCAAGTCGGCGCCCAAGGATTTTTCCCGAATGGCTCGTGTACTTGAACGCTATGACAATCCTGAGTTAAAAACACCCGCAATCCATGTCACAGGTACAAATGGTAAGGGGTCAACTTGTCGGTATATCGAACAAATGGCTGTAGATCATGGTTACTCAACCCTCCTATTTACCTCTCCGCATTTGGTGTCTCTAAGTGAACGCATTCGACATAATAAAGCCAATATTGAAGACCAAGTTTTAATTCAGTTGATGAACGAAGTTCGTCAGCAGATTGAAGACTTAAACATTCAAGCCATGTCGTATTTTGAAGTCTTAACCTTGGCTTTCTTCATTTATGCTGGCCAAGTGGATGTAGACTTATTAATCGTTGAAGTAGGCGTAGGTGGCAAGACAGATTATACAAATATTTTACCCCGAGCTGTTCGTGTCATTACTTCTATTGGGCGGGACCATATCCCCGGTTTAGGGAAAGATGAATTCGAGATAACCCAGCAAAAAGTGGGTATCATGCATAAAGGGGATACCATGGTTGTGGGTGAAATTGCCCCAGAGTATTTAGCTATTATCCAAGATCAAGTAGACAAACTTCAAGGGCAAGTGATTTCCTATAAAATGCAGCCACAGATGGATATCCCGCAACTTGGTTTCTATCAAGAATGGAATGCTAGAACAGCATATGCAGCATTCGTTGCATTTACTAAAGAACATTATTTAGACTTTAACCAAGAAATAGCGAAGGCTGCCATTCAAAGGACAGCCTTGCCGGGTAGGTTGGAATTGGTTGCTGACCATCCAACAACTTATATCGATGGCGCTCATAATATTTCAGCTATTAAAGCCTTAGTGGAAGAATTGAAAGCTACTTTTGCAGATAGAAAAATCATCATGTACTTTTCGAGTTTGGAAAGAAAAGATATTGCTGACTCTCTGGCCTACATTCAAAAGCATTCAGATATTGAATTGCTGGTTACCACTTTTGCTGACGAAGAAGCAAGAAAAGCTGACGATTATTTAGCCGTGACAGATGCGAAATTTGTGAATAATTGGTATGATGATTATAAACAATCCGCACCAGCAAATGTAGATACCATAGTTGTATTCTGTGGGTCTTTCTACTTTATCTCTGAAGTGCGAGAAAAACTACAAAGCGAGGATATCTATGAAAACATCAGTAATTTTTGATATGGATGGGTTAATGCTAGATACTGAGAAAGTTTACGCGCAAGTAAATAAGGAAGGTTTTGAATCTTTAGGGATTGAATTCACTATGGATGACTACCTTAAATATGTTGGCGTAGGCGAGAAAGAAACCTTGGAAATGTACGAGGAAGCGATTGGAGACAAGGAAGAAGCGAAAGCACTGCTTGCCCGTGAAGACAAACGTTACCTAGAAATCATTAAAGATGAGGCCCCTGAGTTAAAAGATGACTTAATTAAAGTGTTAGATACACTAGAGGCCAAAAATGTTGATTGCTATGTGGCATCATCAACAAACATTGAAACGGTGGAATACTTATTAAATGCAACAGGTATCCGCAAATATTTCAAAGGTGTGCTTGGAGGAGACCAAGTTGAAAATGCCAAACCGGATCCTGAAATTTACTTAAAAGTTGTCGCAGATTTCAGCTTAAATAAGGCTGATACCATTGTCTTAGAAGACTCTATTCACGGTGTCAATGCTGCTTATCAAGCAGGTCTTGATGTGATTATGGTGCCAGATTTAGTCGCACCAGATGACGAAACTTACGACCGCGTGGTAGCTGTCGTTGGCCGTCTTGGTGACGCACTACCATTTATGGATTAATGACATTTGACCGGTGGCTTAGGCTGCTGGTCTTTTTCTTTTGGCAAAAAGGGGAATCTTTGCCTTGCTAGCGAGCTTTTGCAAGGGTGTTTGCTTAGCTAAAAGAGCAGTAGCCTTTTTTCAATAAAATAATCGTTTAATGGCCAAGAATATGGCAATTTAGTTAGCTAAGTATGCTAGAATTAAAATGAGAAAATGATGTCATAGAAAGAGGTTTTGTCATGTTAACAGATATTCAAATTGCGCAACAAAATGAATTGGCACCTATTAGTGAGATTGCTGAGAAAATTGGCTTTGATGTAGACGATATCGATTTATATGGGAAGTACAAGGCGAAAGTGCCAGCGAAAACCTTGGAAAAAATCGAAGCGAATGAAAATGGCAAGCTGATTTTGGTGACGGCTATTAACCCAACGCCAGCTGGCGAAGGGAAATCAACGACAACAGTTGGTTTAGGAGATGCATTGAGTCAGCGCGGTAAGTCAACGATGATTGCCCTACGTGAACCGTCTTTAGGCCCAACAATGGGTGTGAAGGGTGGTGCAGCTGGTGGTGGCTATGCACAAATTCAGCCAATGGAAGATATCAATCTGCATTTTACTGGCGATATGCATGCAATCACAACGGCTAATAACACCCTATCTGCCTTGATTGATAACCATATTCACCAAGGGAACGAGTTGGACATTGATGTTCGTCGCGTTACTTGGAAACGGGCAGTTGACTTGAATGACCGTGCCTTGCGTGAAGTGACAGTAGCGCTTGGCGGTGTTGGAAATGGCTATCCTCGTCAAGACGGTTTTGACATTACCGTAGCATCAGAGATTATGGCGATTCTATGTCTAGCGACAGATTTAGAAGATATGCGTGCACGTTTTGCTAGAATCGTCATTGGGGAAAACCGTGACCGTCAGCCGATAACTGTTGCTGATTTAGGTGCTGAAGGGGCTTTGACTTTGGTCATGAAAGATGCCATTGCGCCGAATTTAGTGCAAACGTTAGAACATACGCCGGCCTTTGTTCATGGTGGTCCTTTTGCGAATATAGCCCACGGTTGTAACTCGGTTGTGGCTACAAAGGCAGCATTAAAATTAGCAGATTATGTGGTGACGGAAGCTGGATTTGGTGCTGATCTTGGTGCAGAGAAATTTATGGACATTAAAGTCCCTGTCCTTGGTAAAGCACCGGATGCAGTAGTTGTCGTAGCGACTATTCGCTCACTAAAAATGCACGGCGGCGTTGCTGTTAAAGACTTGAAAGATGGCGAAAATGTTGAAGCGGTAGCAGCTGGTTTTACTAACCTACAAAAACACATTGAAACGATGCAAAATTTCCAAGTACCAGTTGTGGTTTGTATTAATGAGTTTGTAACGGATACAGAAGCTGAAGAGCAGGTAGTATTGGATAAATGTGCTGAATTAGGCGTTGACTGTGTAAAATCTTCTGTATGGGCAGATGGTGGCCAAGGTGGTTTAGATCTAGCAGACGCTGTAATTGCTGCAGTTGACAGTAATGAACAGAACTTCAAAGCAACTTATAGCTATGAAGATACTAACCTTGAAGAAAAAGCGCGTGCGATTGTTCAAAAAGTTTATGGTGGTCGCGATGTGATCTTTACGAAGAAAGCACAAAACCAAATGCGTCGTTTTGAAAAAAATGGTTGGGGTAATTTACCAATCTGTATGGCGAAAACACAATATTCTCTATCTGATGATCCAAAAGCCTTGGGTAGACCAGAAGACTTTGATGTGACCATCCGCGAATTAGTCCCTAAAATCGGTGCCGGATTTATTGTGGCATTAACTGGCGACGTTCTAACGATGCCAGGTTTACCTAAGCACCCAGCAGCCTTAGATATGGATATCAAAAAAGATGGTGAAATCACCGGTTTATTCTAGTATCTAAATGGACATTAATGAAATAAGGCGTTTACTTTAATTGAGGTCGTGCAGCGAAAGTTGTACGACTTTTATGTTGTAAAATATTATTGATACAATTTGTCTTGTAAGTTTCACACTTTTTCCACGTATAAATATGGTAGAAGGGTGTGAAGGGATGACTGAAAATCAAGTATTATTAAAGACGACAATTCATGAATTACCAGAGGAAATTAGGCCAAGGGAACGACTGATGAGCCATGGTGCTGAATCATTAACCATGTACGAGCTATTAGCCATAGTGCTTAGGACAGGTAACCGGAGTTTAAACGCTATTCAGCTCGCTATGAAAATAATCCAACATTTCGGTACCAAATATGATCTTCGAACTGCCTCTTATCACGACCTGATTCAATTACCGGGTGTTGGGCCCGCTAAGGCGGTAGAAATACAGGCGGCAATAGAATTTGGCCGCCGACTATACCAATCTAACCAGGAAAAACTAGGCGTGATCATGTCTACAAGGGATGCAGGCGCTTATTGTATTGAGAAATTGAAAGACCTGCAGCAAGAAAATGTGATGGCCTTGTATTTAAATACGAAGAATCAAATTGTGAAAGAGAAAACGATATTTGTCGGATCGCTAAACGCAAGCGTGGCGCATCCCAGAGAGATATTTAAGGAAGGCGTGCGCGCTTCGGCCGCCCGTATTATTGTGGCCCACAACCATCCGTCCGGAAATCCATCCCCGTCTCAAGCTGATATTGATTTTACGCGACGATTGGCTGAAGGTGGTGAGTTGATAGGGATAGAAATACTAGATCACATCATTGTGGGTGGCGATGCTTTTTTAAGCTTGCAAGAATATGGTATTTTTGAATAATAAAAATAATTTTACTTATAATTTATCATTGCGGATTAAAAAAATACGTGGTATACTTAATTAAGAATTTTTGGATAGGTAAAAAGTTATACATTTTCAAAGTGTTAAGCACTTAAAAGTTTTACTCGAGCCGTGCAAGAATTACTAAAGAAATATGTGCATGAGCACGAGGAGGATTCTATTATTATGGAACAAGGTAAAGTTAAATGGTTTAACGCAGAAAAAGGTTTTGGATTTATCGAACGCGACGGCGCTGACGACGTATTCGTTCACTTCACAGCTATCCAAGGTGAAGGTTTCAAATCTTTAGAAGAAGGTCAAGAAGTTTCTTTCGAAATCGAAGAAGGTAACCGTGGACCACAAGCAGCTAACGTTGTTAAAGCGTAAGCTAAAATAGACTAATATGACGGGGCTTTGATGCCTCGTCTTTTTTTATGCCTAAAATTGTTATCAATTATTGTAGTTGGTAAGGATCGCAATGGGAAAAGTCTATAAGCTTTTGACCAAAGGATACGAATAGACTTCAATTCTCAATCATACAAAAACACACTTTGATTTGGCTAACTTAACCCTTCAAAGTGTGTTTCTTTTTTATTATTGTCTCTTTTTAAGAAATAAGCTGTAAATCATCAGCACAATTGATATCACTATTAAGGCAATTGATTGTCCAGTTACAGCATCGCCTATAATAAAGCTTAGTGCGATTGCGATTATTAAGACCACAACTGCGAAACTAGCTAGTAGTTTCATCATCCGTGCGGAATTTGATTTTCTACCAGCAATTTCTACGCCTTCTGAACGATAGTCCATAAATAGACTTGATAACCAGGCGAATACGGCTAAATAAAATAAAAAGTTGACCAATCCGAGTCCAGTTAATAATACATGCGCATTTGCCATTTCCATTATATTTTGCATGATGACCATTTCCATAGCGATAAATAGAGGAGGCAGAACGGGAAGCAAGTTATGCGTGCCAATCACTAGATGAATAAGTAACCATTGTAGGAATAGGAGACCTTTGGCTAAAATAGTTACTGGGCTAAAAATTAGCATCGCAATTAAAGCAACTTCAACAATCCCTAAAATAATCATATTCTTAATTAAAGTGAGTCCTTTTTGCTTAGAAAATAATAAATAAACTTGTGTAAGTAAGAATTGCCAGAAAATTAATAGTAAGAAAGTCGTCCAGTTAATTGTATTGACTGCTTGCAAGTTCATAAGGGTCGGTACTGCAATTAAGCAGACTAATAGGATATGAAATATTGCTGGAACGATTATTTGGCGGTTTCTGGCCCCAGCCATGGATTTAATAGCTTCCATCATTATCTCCTTTCAACGATAAATAATCGTGGAGGTAGGTTTTTTTGGTTCAAAAAATTGAACATAGCTACATTATATCGTTTTTGATCAAGTTTTTCGAGATAAGATTGAACCGCTGTAAATTCTTCCATACCACCTGGGTGACCTACATATGAAGCAATTAGTAGTACACCTAGATCATCTAAGTAATCTAGAACGCCTTCAATTGCTTTGACAGTGGTACTTGCTTGGGTGATGATTTCCTTGTCCCCGCTAGGTAAATAACCAAGATTAAAAATCGCTAACCGTAATTTTTCATTCTCGGGTAATACTTGATTTAATTCACTGTGATCCTTTACATACAACTTTGTATTTTTAAGTTTTGATTCATCCTCGATCCGTTTCTTTGCTAAAGCGATGGCTTGGTCCTGAATATCAAATCCGTAAACAAGTCCATCTGATCCAACTAATTGTGAAAGTAGGAGAGTGTCATTTCCTTTTCCTACTGTCGCATCTAATACGTGGTCGCCTTTGTGAATTGTTTCTCTCATAATTTGGTGGGTTACTGTGACAATATTTTGAAACATGCAATACCTTCTTTCTTTATTACTATCTTAATCTACAGTGGGTTTTAGGTAAATAATATTACGGTTATATTACAAATATTAAATAATTACATCAAGGTAAATTAAGTCTTTCTTAATAATTGTATTTTAGATAGAATTTAGATTGTGAAAGTTTAGATTTATGACTCATTAAAAATTACAAGGGGGAGTAACATTGGTTATTGAGGAAAACAAGGAAGTAGCGCGTAAAAGAATCGCGACGATTTCCAAAAAATCAGCAACCTTAGGCGCTATCGTTTTAGGTTCTGCCTTTGCAGTATCAAGTTTAAGTGCCCATGTTGATATGCCAACAGTAGAAGCTAGCGAAGGGACGACTGTTACATTTGCGTCAACCAATAATGCATTTTTAGATAGTATTATTCCGGATGCTTATAAGTTATCAAATGATAACGATCTTTACGCATCTGTTATGATTGCTCAAGCAATTTTAGAATCTAACTGGGGTGTATCTGGTTTATCAGCAGCTCCATACTACAACTTATTTGGTATTAAAGGAACATACCAAGGTCAAGGTGTCACTTTCTATACATTAGAAGACGATGGCTCTGGTAACTACTACCAAATCAGAGATTCATTCCGTGACTATCCTTCATACCGTGAGTCTTTAACTGACTATGCTAACAAAATGCGTAACGGTGTAAGCTGGGATTCTAATTTCTATGCAGGTACTTGGAAATCAAATACAAATACCTATAAAGATGCAACTAAAGCCTTAACAGGTACATACGCAACGGATACTCGCTATGGTGGTAAGTTAAATGACTTAATTTCTAAACATGGCTTAACGCAATACGACACACCTGCTGGGTCTAATTCTGGCGCAACTGCCACTGTTGCTGGATCGACAGCAAACTTATCTTCTCAAGGTAAGTCAGCAGCAAATAAAGGTGGAAAATCATATACAGTTAAAGCTGGCGATGGTTTATATACTGTAGCACGTGCTTTAGGTGTAACTGTTGCAGAAGTTAAAGCACAAAATGGCTTAACTTCTAACTTGATCCATCCAGGGCAAGTATTATCTGTAGCTTCAACTAGCACTTCAAACAATTCTAGTTCAGCAAAAACTGAAACAGCTAAGAATAATGACTCATCTTCAGCAACTACATCAGGTAAGTCATACACTGTAAAAGCTGGTGATGGCTTATACCGTGTAGCTTCAGCCTTAGGTATCTCAGTTTCTGAAGCCCGTACATTAAACGGCGGTTCGGACTTAATCCACCCAGGGCAAGTATTTACAGCAGAATCATCTGCTAAAGAAGATAAGGCAGACAAAGAAGAAGCGACGAATACTGGTTCATCTTCAGCAACTACATCAGGTAAGTCATACACTGTAAAAGCTGGTGATGGCTTATACCGTGTAGCTTCAGCCTTAGGTATCTCAGTTTCTGAAGCCCGTACATTAAACGGCGGTTCGGACTTAATCCACCCAGGGCAAGTATTTACAGCAGAATCATCTGCTAAAGAAGATAAGGCAGACAAAGAAGAAGCGACGAATACTGGTTCATCTTCAGCAACTACATCAGGTAAGTCATACACTGTAAAAGCAGGCGATGGCTTATACCGTGTAGCTTCAGCCTTAGGTATTTCTCTATCAGAAGCCCGCACATTAAATGGTGGCTCTGACTTGATCCACCCAGGCCAAGTATTTAGAGCTGATAAGTCGACAACTTCTTCAAGCTCGTCTTCTTCATCAAGTGCAAATAAAAATACTGGCTCATCTTCAGCGTCTACAGGTAAGTCATACACTGTAAAAGCAGGGGACGGATTATACCGTGTAGCTTCTGCCTTAGGTATTTCTCTATCAGAAGCCCGTACATTAAACGGTGGTTCAAGCTTAATCCATCCAGGCCAAGTATTTACAGCTGGTAAGTCGACAACTTCTTCAAGTGCGTCTTCTTCATCAAATACAAATAGTGGTTCATCTTCAGCAACTACAGGTAAGTCTTACACAGTTAAAGCAGGCGATGGTATTTATACTGTAGCGCGTGCCTTAGGTATTTCTCTATCAGAAGCCCGTGCATTAAATGGTGGTTCTGACTTAATTCACCCAGGGAAAGTGTTTACAACTACTGGTGGAACTAGCCAAACTACAACAAGTACTGCTGCTACACAAAGTACACCAGCAGCTAGCCAAAATACTGGCTCAACAGCTAATGCTGGCAAGTCTTACACAGTTAAAGCTGGTGACGGTATTTATACTGTAGCGCGTGCCTTAGGTATTTCTTTATCAGAAGCTCGTGCATTAAATGGCGGTTCTGACTTAATTCATCCAGGAAAAGTGTTTACAACTGCTGGCGGAACTAGTCAAGCCTCATCGAATGCATCTGCTAGTCAAAGTAAACCTGCAGCTAGCCAAAGCACAAGTGCAACTGCTAATACTGGTAACACATATACAGTTAAAGCTGGCGATGGTATTTATACTGTAGCGCGCGCTTTAGGTATCTCTCTATCAGAAGCCCGTGCATTAAATGGTGGTTCTGACGTTATTCACCCAGGAAAAGTATTTACTAAGGGCGGTGGATCTAGCCAGACTACATCAAGTACTTCAGCTGAGCAAAATGCAACACCATCAACAGCTACTGGATCTGATAGTAATGCAGCGACTTCAAGTGCGAAGACACACACAGTGAAATCTGGTGAAACCTTATACCGTATTGCTAAAAATAACGGTTTAAGCTTAGAAGAATTAATGGCTCTAAATGGTCTATCTAATTACAACCTATACATTGGCCAAGTCTTAAAACTTAAATAATTCGGTTGATAAATTAGACCCTAGCTTGTTTAGCTCCCCCTTTACAAGCTAGGGTGTTTTTTATTAAATTAAAATAGAATTAGAATTTTGTTGACAGGATTAGAAAAGACTGTTAAAGTTGCTTTATCAAACAGCGAGAGGAGGACTAAAGTCGTGAAACTTATTTCAACTACAGCATTCTATAACTATTTCAACTTTTACTTTTACTTTTTTGGTTTAGGTAAAGGTGATTTTGTTGTACCGAAAAAAGGATATGGCTTTAGTTCTTGAGCAACTGGCATCAATTGTTAGTTTATCTAGAAAGTCCTTTACAACAAAAATCACTCAAGGGTGGTTTTGTTGTAAAGGGCTTTTTTCTTGCTTATAACTACCCTTGGAAAAATGAATGATGGTATAACGTTTTCAAAAAGGAGAATATAATATGAACACACAATTAATGACCCAAGAAACTGAAGAAGAAATTTTAGCGAATATTCAAGAACCATTCAAACGCGCGAGTCTGTCTTACAAGGCAGCACCTTCAGTTGTGCAAGTAGGCAATGTTCAAATTGGCGATGGTCATTTTGCAATGATAGGTGGTCCTTGTTCTATCGAAGGCTTAGATAAGCTAGATGAAGTTGCATTAGCTGTTAAAGATGCTGGTGCCAATATGTTACGAGGTGGCGCATTTAAACCACGTACTTCTCCATATTCTTTCCAAGGGTTAGGGCAAGAAGGATTGGACATATTATCTGCAGTTGGTAAAAAATACGATTTACCGGTAGTGACGGAAGTAATGGCTGTTGGCCAAGTAGATTTATTTGATGGAATCGATATGTACCAAGTAGGTGCACGGAATATGCAAAACTTCGATCTTTTAAAGGCTATTGGTCATACAAAAAAACCAGTTTTATTAAAACGTGGGATGGCAGCTTCAATTGAAGACTTGTTGATGGCAGCTGAGTACATTTTAGCCCACGGTAATCCAAATGTGATTTTATGTGAGCGTGGCATTCGCACTTACGAAACAAGTACGCGCAATACCTTAGACTTATCTGCGATACCTGTTTTACGATCTAAAACACATTTACCAATTGTGGTTGACCCAAGTCACGCTGTAGGGAAACGCGAGTGGGTTGAATCTATGGCGATGGCGGCAGTTGCGGCTGGCGCTGACGGATTAATCATTGAAATACATCAAAATCCAGATGAGGCTTGGTCTGACGGCCGACAATCGTTATACTTAGATGAGTACAAGTTGTTAACCGAAAAAGTACAAGCTTTACACGGATTCCTAGCAGGCTTAAAGTAAACAATCCTGTGGGTATAGACTGAGTCAATTATGGTAAACGGTATTTAAAAGAATTGAGGAATGAAATTGGAAAAAGTACATGTAGCTGTTGCTAATCCCTATGACGTCATCATTGATAATGACCTGATTCAAAATGCAGGTCATCACCTTGAGGACTTAATTCAGAACCGAAAAGTGATGATAGTTACGGATGAAAATGTTGCTTCCTTTGGTTATCTAGGACGGTTACAAGAAGCCATAGCACCTATTACCACTCAAGTGGACACCATCACCTTAGCAGCCGGCGAAGCACAGAAATCATTTGCTAATTACATCCAATTACAAGAGCAATTAGCTAGCTTAAATTACTCACGGTCTGATGTTTTAATTGCCCTAGGCGGTGGGGTAATTGGCGATTTAGTAGGTTTTACAGCAGCAACTTACCTACGTGGCATACCTTATATTCAGATCCCTACGACGTTACTTTCAGCAATTGATTCTTCTGTAGGGGGGAAAACAGCTATCGATTTACCACAAGGGAAGAATTTAGTCGGGGCATTTTACCAACCAGCACGCGTGTTATGTGACTTAACCACCTTCCATACTTTATCGCAAAATATTTTTGAAGATGGTTGTGCAGAATTGATTAAATACGGCATGATTTTAGATGGTGATTTACTTAATAACTTAATGACACGTGAGCAACCTTTGAATGCATTAAGTGAAGACTTGGCAAGCATTGTAAAACGTTGTGTAGAAATTAAACGCAATGTTGTTTTAGAGGACGAACTTGATCTAGGTTTGCGTCAATTATTAAACTTTGGCCATACAATCGGTCATGCAATCGAGCAAGTGTCCCACTATCAAGTTTCCCATGGTAGAGGTGTTGGGACGGGCATGATGTTGACCCAGTTATTGGCTGAAAAAGAAGGTTTAACCGATTTAACCTTGGCTGACCGTTTTATCCAATTACTGAACCAATATCATTTATTAGATCAAATGCATGTGGTCAAAAATTATACCTTCGATGATATCCTTGCCTCAATGACCAATGATAAAAAACGTCGCGGTGGAGAAATCACAGAAATTTTTCCAGAATCATTTGGTCAATGTGTATTAACAACAATTACTTTTGACCAGTATGCAGGTTGGTTACAGGCAATATTTGCTGACCTTATAGCTGATCAGTTACCTATTACTATTGTAGAAAAGGAGGCTTAGGGCGTGGATTCAATTACCGATATTAACGGGACTACCAAGTTTGCTGCAGTGATTGGTCAACCGCTAAGCCATTCGCTTTCACCTATCATTTACAATACATCTTTTAAAGCGCAAGATGTCAATATGGTCTATCTTGCTTTTGAAACGAGTGAATCAAAAACGGTTGAACGTATTGAACACTTAAAAGCCTTGGATGTACAAGGGATCAATGTGACTATGCCAGGGAAGGTTGCTGCTATGCAAACAGTTGACCGATTAGATGCAGCCAGTCAGTATGTGAATGCAGTTAACATGATTACCCGTAACGAATTAGGGCAATGGGTAGGTTATAACACAGATGGTGCTGGTTTATGGTTAGCTGTGAAAAATAGGGGCGTTGATTTAATTGGCAGACGATTAGTTGTATACGGCTCCGGTGCAACTTCTCGTATTATCATCACGCAAGCAGTGATTGAGGGGATGACCGATATTTCTGTAGTTGCAAGGAATATCCAAGAAAAGACCTTATTAATCCAAGTATGTGATGCTTTACAAGCTGATTATCCAAATATCGATTTGGCTTTAATTGATCTAGCAGACCAAGGTAAAGTAGCTTCAGCGGTAAAAAGTGCAGAAATTGTGATTCAATCAACGAGTTTAGGCATGGCATCCAGCCAGGGACAATCCATTTTAGCGGATGAAACATGGTTACAAGCTGGAACAGTTGTGATGGATGTCATTTATGAACCCATGGAAACACGATTTATGCAACAAGCTAAGGATAGAGACTGTGTAGTGATTGGTGGGCTTGACATGTTGGTATATCAAGCGAAATTGAATTATCAGCTCTTTGCGCAAAGAGATATGCCAGTTCAAGTTGTCTTTGATACGATTAAACAGCAATTAGCCAATAAAAAACCATAGTATAGCTAGGTTGCCTATGGCTAGCAGGTTTGCTTTTACAGGGTGAAAGTGCTAGAATAAAAGCAATATTTGAACTTTTTTCAGAGGTAGTAACAAGTAGTGTTCAATTTAGCGAGTATACGGTTGGTGGGAGTATATTTGAACCATTTGTGAATTAGACTGGATGATAAGTTGGTGACGAATTTGCAAAATCGTTACCACGTCCCGCCAACGTTATCGGTATGAAGAGTACAAATCATAGGTGGTACCACGAAATTCATTCGTCCTATATACGTTTTTTTGGCGTATATAGGGCTTTTTTTATTTTTCAATATAAAAGGAGAGACAAGAAACAATGGCTTTTAACCATAAAGAAATTGAGAAGAAATGGCAGAAATATTGGGATACTAATAAATCATTTAAAACTTTAGATGATTATTCAAAACCTAAATATTATGCATTAGACATGTTCCCTTACCCATCAGGAGCAGGGTTACACGTAGGGCATCCAGAGGGCTATACAGCAACAGATATTATGTCACGTTTCAAACGTGCTCAAGGCTACAACGTATTGCACCCAATGGGATGGGATGCCTTTGGTTTACCAGCCGAGCAATATGCCTTAGATACTGGGAATGATCCGGTTGATTTTACAGCAAAAAATATTGCGACATTTAAACGTCAGATCAAGTCTTTAGGATTCTCTTATGATTGGGATCGTGAAATCAATACAACAGATCCTGAATTTTACAAATGGACTCAATGGATTTTCACCAAACTATATGAAAAAGGTTTAGCATATGAAGATGAAATCTTAGTAAACTGGTGTGAAGCTTTAGGCACAGTTCTAGCAAATGAAGAAGTTATTGATGGGAAATCAGAACGAGGGGGACATCCAGTCATTCGTAAACCGATGAAACAATGGGTATTACGAATCACTGCATATGCAGACCGTCTATTACAAGGATTAGAAAATGTTGATTGGCCAAATTCAGTTGTTGAAATGCAACGTCATTGGATTGGTAAATCTGAAGGTGCACAATTAACTTTTGACATCCAAGGTCATGATTTAACATTTGATGCCTTTACAACACGTCCAGATACTATTTACGGCTTAACTTTTGCAGTTTTAGCTCCTGAGCATGACTTAGTGCGTCAAATTGTGACGGAAGAACAACGTGAAGAAGTGGAAGCATATTTATTAGCAGCTTCGATGAAATCTGATTTAGATCGTACAGATTTAGCCAAAGAAAAAACTGGTGTATTTACAGGTGCATATGGTGTTCATCCATTAACAGGTGAACCATTCCCAATTTGGGTTGCAGACTATGTATTAGCTTCATACGGTACTGGCGCTGTGATGGCTGTTCCTGCCCATGACCCACGTGATTATGAGTTTGCTAAACAATTCGATTTACCAATTCAACCTGTTATTGAAGGTGGAGACGTAGCTGTAGAAGCATACACTGGTGATGGTCCACACATTAATTCAGCTGAACTAAATGGATTGGATACAAGTGAAGCGAGTGAAAAAGCAATTGAAATGTTAACAGCTTCAGGTCGCGGTGAGCGTCAAACGACATACCGCTTGCGCGACTGGGTCTTCTCTCGTCAACGTTACTGGGGTGAACCAATTCCAATTATTCATTGGGAAGATGGTACAACAACAGCAGTTCCAGAAGATCAATTGCCAGTTACTTTACCAAAATCTGATAATATTAAACCTTCAGGTACAGGTGAATCACCACTAGCGAACATTGAAGAATGGCTGTATGTGACGGATCCTGAAGCAGGCATGAAAGGGCGTCGTGAAACGAATACTATGCCACAATGGGCAGGTTCATCGTGGTACTTCTTACGTTACATTGATCCGAAAAATTCTGAAGCGATCGCTTCTAAAGAAGCTTTAGACTACTGGTACAATGTTGACTTGTACATTGGTGGTGCAGAGCATGCGGTATTGCATCTACTTTACGCACGTTTCTGGAATATGTTCCTATATGACTTAGGTGTCGTGCCAAATGAAGAGCCATTCCAAAAATTATTTAACCAAGGGATGATTCTTGGTGAAGGTAATGAAAAAATGTCTAAATCTAAAGGAAACGTCGTAAATCCTGATGATGTAGTGAACCAATACGGTGCAGATACATTACGTCTATACGAAATGTTCATGGGACCTCTTGATGCATCTATTGCTTGGTCTGAAAATGGTCTTGAAGGTGCCCGCCGCTTCTTAGAACGTGTATGGCGATTATTTGTAGATGAAAATGGTAAAATGCGTGACCGGATTACCACAATGAATACAGGTGAATTGGACAAAGTTTACCATCAAACTGTTCAAAAAGTTACAGAAGACTATGAAAACTTGCATTTCAATACGGCTATTTCACAAATGATGGTATTTGTGAATGAAGCAAATAAAGCTGACAATTTATATTATGAATATGTTAAAGGCTTTATCCAATTGATTGCACCAATAGCACCGCATTTAGCTGAAGAAATGTGGGTAATTGTTGGAAATGAACCAGGTATTTCATATGTCGAATGGCCAACATTTGACCCAGAAATGATTGTTGATGATGAAATCGAAATTGTTGTCCAAGTGAATGGTAAGATTAAAGCTAAACTACAAGTACCAAATGACAGTGAAAAAGAAGCCTTATTAGAAATTGCACATGCAAATGAAAAAGTGCAAGAAGCAATCGCAGGTAAAACTATCCGTAAAGAAATCGTCGTACCAAACAAATTGGTAAATATCGTTGCAAACTGATAGACATCGCTCTTGTCTTTAGTATAATAGGATTAGTTTTTAATAAGAGGAGATGGCACTTAAATGAAAAATGTTTTAATTATTCACGATACTTCTAGCTACGGAAAATGTTCAACAACTGTAGCATTGCCAATATTATCAAGTATGCACTTGCAGGGGACAATCTTACCAACAGCCTTGCTATCGACGCATACTGGTCCAGGTTTTGAAGGATTCACTTTTTTAGATTTAACAGATGAAATGGAAAAAATAGTGGACCATTGGCATTCCTTCGGGTTGAAATTTGATGCTGCATACGTAGGCTATTTAGGTAGTGTCCGCCAAATTAAATTCTTGGAAAAAGAATTACCAAAACTATTAAAAGACGACGCCAAATTTTACTTAGATCCTGTAATGGCTGATAATGGTGAATTCTACTACGGTTTTGATCAAGAGTATGCCAACGAAATGAAAAATTTATGTTCAATGGCTGATGTCATCATGCCTAACCAAACTGAAGCTAGCTTTATGTATGGTATCGAATATTCAGAAGGTATCTGGTCACAAGAAAAAATCGACGAGTTCTTAAAAATTGTACGTCAACAAACTAATGCCTCAGTTGTGTTAACTGGTGCAGGGTATGATGGTCAAAGTCAAACTGGAGCCTACTACTATGACGCTGCGTCTGGAAAACAGGCACTTGCGACGGGACCATTTATTGGTGGTAAATTCCATGGTACAGGTGATATCTTTGGTTCAATTTTTGTTGGAGCTGTTGCTAACGGTGCTTCTATTCAAGAGGCAACGCAATTAGCGGTAGATTATATTCCAAAAATTATTGAGAAATCATTAGATGATCCTCAAGTGATGATGAACGGTTTACAATTCGAACTATTCTTAGGAGATTTATCTAACTTTGTATCAAAATTAAAAGATAACCAACAATAATATTCAGACAATTAAAAACTGACAGTTGTGTAAAAGTACATAACTGTCAGTTTTTTTCAATTTGCGAGACTATAGTCTCATTTTTTCTTTGCTATAATAGATAGGTCCTGACATTTACTTAAAAACTTAAGTCCTTTTTAACTTTGTAACAATTGAAAAGGGTTGAACAATTATATAAAATGAAAGCTAAGCATTTTATCATTGTTTTAATTAGATATATAAAAATTACATAAGGAGCTAAAAAATATGGGTATCGAAGATCCGAATTTAAATCGGACTGGTGATGTTGAAAAGGTAATTCAACCTGAAGAAGTAGATCCATTTGACCAACCAGCAAGAAAACCGAGTAAAAGCGCCCAGGAGCGTATGAATGCTGGTGCAACTTGGATGACAATTGCTTCAATGGTTTCAAGGATTTTAGGGGTATTATACATTATTCCATGGATACGGTGGATTGGAGAACCTCACATTGCCAATGAAGCGAACGCCTTGTTTGGCATTGGTTATAGTTATTATGCGATCTTCCTTTCCGTTACTATTGCCGGTGTACCCGATTCTATTGCCAAGCAGATGGCTTACTATAATGCTCAAGGCCGATATCAGACCTCTAAAAGACTATTTAGGTCTGGTTTAACTTTAATGGCCATAACTGGTGTAATCGGTGGGGGATTATTATGGTTTTTTGCTCCACATCTTGCCCAATCTACACCAGCTAGAGATGTGAATGCGGTCATTATGACAATTCGCTCACTAGTACCAGCTTTAGTAGTACTACCAACAATCTCTGTTATTCGTGGCTATTTCCAAGGTCATCAAGACATGAAACCATCTGCAATATCACAAATTATGGAACAGATCTTACGTGTTATTTACATGTTAGGTGCAGTTTATCTCATTAGAGTTGTTGGAACTGGTTCTATGGAAATTGCAGTTACACATTCAACCTTTGCAGCTTTTATCGGTGCAATTGCAGCTTTTGCAACACTGACTTATTTCTTCTTTAAATACCGCAAGGATTATGCAGAAGAGGAAAGACTGTACAGTGTGAAAGAAGAGAGTCACGTATCCACAGTTCATTTATTAATCGAAATCATTTCAATCGCAATTCCATTTATTATTTCCGGATCAGCGATTGAATTAACAAGATTGGTTGATGTAAATACCTACATGCCGATTATGGAACGTGTATCACAATTATCAACAGACCAATTAATTAATGAATATGCGATCTTTGGTGCGAATGCCAACAAATTAGTTACAGTCATAGTCTCTCTAGCGGTTGCGATTGGTTCGACTTCTATTGCTGTTATTTCGGCTACGCATTCAGAGGAAAAAAGGGCTATCGAAGCTAAGTTAGCCAACAAAGAAAACTTGAGACGTGTTGATCGACATGCCACTCATGATTTTCCTGAGACTAAGGGACTAATCAGTCATAACTTGAAACTCTTTGCTTTAGTGATGCTACCATCTTCCATTGGAATGGCAGTCTTAGCTGAACCAGTTTATGCATTAATTTATACCCATGATCCTTTAGGTACTTCTTTATTACAAATATCATCAGCAGTTGCTGTGACCATGGGGTTATTCTCTGTAATGGTTGCTATGATGCAAGCTATGTCCTTCTTCAAAGATGCTATTCTTGGTATGGTCATTGGGCTTATAATTAAAATAGTGTTGCAAATACCACTATTAGCTATTTTTGGTTCGCCAGGGGCATTATTGGCTACGGGAATCGCCTTTATTGTGATTGCCACTTTCTATATGTGGCGATTAAAAGTCCGCATTAATTTTTCTGTATGGACAGTGCTTAATCAAGTCAAAGGAATTGCAATTCTATCAATTGCTATGGGTGTGATTGCTTGGCTAGTGAATCAACTTCTACGTGCCTTTATTTTGTCACCTGAAATATCCGTTTTACACCAAATCATTCAAATTATTATTGTAGCTGGTGTAGGTGGCGCTGTTTATATTCTAGGTGGTCTACGTTTTAAATTGTTGGATACGCTACTAGGAGATAAAGCTAAAACGCTTAGAGCTAAATTAGGGATGGGACGGTATGACAAATAAAAAAACAAAAAAGAATACACAACGTTTAGATAAGTTTGTTTCTAGCATGACGCTTTATAGTCGTAGTGATGTGAAAATGTTAATTAAAAAATCGGCTATTTACGTGAATGGTTCGTTAGCTAAGAAACCGAATATGTCAGTAGATGTTAATGAAGATATTGTTGAAGTAGATGGTCAAGAGATCATGTATGAGCCATTTGTTTACTTCGTGATGAATAAACCAGATGGTGTAATTTCAGCGACAGAGGACAACCGGTGGGAAACTGTTATTGACTTATTACCTGAAGATACAGTGTTAACTTACGAGCCTTTTCCAATTGGCCGATTGGATAAAGACACAACAGGACTTTTATTGATTACTAATGATGGTCAATTTAACCATGCGATTATGGCGCCCAAGAAACATGTGGAAAAAGAGTATGCTGTGCTGGTTGACGGTTTACTTACAGACAAAAATATTGGTCAATTTGAAAAAGGGTTAGACATTGGTAAGGGTGAAATTACCAAGCCAGCAAAACTCTTTATTGATCAAGTAGACGAAAAGATGGGGCAAACTTTTGCTAGAGTTGTTATTGCAGAAGGTAAATACCACCAAGTAAAACGCATGTTCCATGCAGTAGGTTGCGAGGTTGTACAATTACATCGTCAAAGAATTGGGCAATTAACGCTACCGGATATTTTGGCAGCAGGAGACTTTGTCCAAGTCGACTATCAAGATTTATATGATGCAGTATTTGAGGGTAAATACTTGGATATAAATGCTTAAATTACAGGAAAGCTAGGTGATGACGCCTAGCTTTTTCTATTAACTCAGCGACACTTCCCTAATCTTCCAACGTTTTCTCTTTAGGCGTCGACTCTCACACCCTAAATCGGGTTCCACAAACCAGAGATGACTGCGTTTCACAAAATACTCCAATATCTTTCAGATACTGTTCGGCTTTTGTTCCAACGGTCCATCTCTAAACGGTTTGTGTCTCACCTTACTCTTACCTTTTGTTAGTTGTATTATGTGAGTTGTTGCCGTTTTTGTGATAAAATATGAGAAAGAATAAATTTCTAGGAGGATTCTAAATGACAATTAATTGGCAAGAAGAAATCAACAATCGTAAAGATGACTTAATCAATGACTTATTTACATTATTAAGTGTAAACAGTGTTCGTGATGACAGTAAGGCAAGTGCAGATGCACCTGTTGGACCAGGGCCGAAAGAGGCATTGGAAACATTCTTGAAGATTGCTGAACGTGATGGCTTCACAACTAAAAACGTTTATAACCTTGCAGGTCATGCTGAATTCGGTGAAGGCGATGAAACGCTTGGTGTTTTAGCCCATGTGGATGTTGTGCCTGTCGATGATAAATGGGATACAGATCCATTCAAACCTGAGATTATCAATGACCGTATTTATGCCCGTGGTGCTTCAGATGATAAAGGGCCTTTGATGGCTGCTTACTATGGCTTAAAAGTGATCAAAGAATTAGGTCTACCTGTAGCTAAACGCGTTCGCTTTATTGTAGGAACAGACGAAGAGAGTGAATGGCAAGGGGTAACGCGTTACTTTGAAGTAGAAGATGAACCAGATTTTGGTTTCTCACCTGATGCAGACTTCCCAATTATTAACGGGGAAAAAGGGATGTACTCAGCTAAGCTAGTCTTTGACCGTCGTTCTGACAAGTTGCGTTCATTTGAAAGTGGCCTACGTGAAAACATGGTTCCTGGTGAAGCACATGCCGTAGTTACAGGATTATCTTCGGATGTGAACAAAATTGTTGCTGACTTCCAAGAAGCAAATCCTGAAATTACCATCATCGTAAGCCCAGAAGAAGGTGCGACAGCAATCACAGTTGAAGGTAAAGGTGTGCATGCAATGAACCCAAGTATTGGTTACAATGCAGCGACTTACCTAGCTAAATTATTGTTACAACTAGATGATGACCTAGCCCAAGATGACTTATTGAAATTCTTAGGTGAATTATTACACCAAGACTTTAACGGTGAAAAACTAGGCATTGCACACGAAGATGAAATAATGGGTAAAGTAACAGTGAACCCAGGTCTAGTAGGTGAAGAAGACGGTAAATTATATACTGTGTTAAACATTCGCGTACCACGTGGTAAAGAATACTCTGAAATTGATCAAACATTTGCCGACCATGGTGAAACATACCACTATACCTTTGTGGATGGTACTAAAACAAATAAAGTACCACATTATGTACCATCAGACGACCCATTAGTTAAAACGCTACTAGCAGTATATGAAAACCAAACTGGCGAAAAGGGACAAGAACGTTCAATTGGTGGCGGTACTTATGGACGCTTACTAAAACGTGGGGTAGCTTTCGGTGCCTTATTCCCTGATTCAGTAGATACAATGCACCAAGCCAATGAATTCTTTGCGGTTCGTGATTTAATGAAATCAGCTGCTATTTATGCTGAAGCCATTTATGAATTAATCAAACCAGAAGACGCATAAACCTATGGGAGAACGCTTAATTTCATCTGTTCAAAATCAACAGATTAAAGAAATCAAAAAATTGTTTACCCGTAAAGGTCGAAAAAAAGCGGGCCAATATATATTAGAAGGGCCACATCTCGTAGAAATGGCTGTTCAAGCAAATGCGGACATACAAATGATTTACTATGTCCCAGAGAGTAGTCACCAAAACGTGGTGGACTTACAAGCTATAAATGCTGATTTGCCACTTTCACAAGTGACACCCGAAGTCGCCAAAGCATTAAGCCAAACCGATAATCATCAGGATATTTTTGCGATAGCAAACTTACCCAAAGCTAAAACTTTAGACATCAATGATTTATCAAAAGGTCTATTGATTTTAGACCAAGTACAGGACCCTGGTAACCTGGGTACATTAATCCGTACTGCAGACGCTTTTGGTTACCGAGATGTCCTTCTTGGAACCGGAACAGTTGACCTTTATAACGATAAAGTATTAAGGTCAATGCAAGGAAGTCATTTTGCTGTGAATACCTATGACGTCAGTTTGGATGAAGTGATTCCCAAATTGCAAAATGCAGGCTACTTTATTACGACAACAGAATTAAATGATCAAGCACAAGCAAGTAATACTTTTGACTTAAAAGCGAAAGGAAAATGGGCTTTAGTCATGGGGAATGAAGGAAATGGTGTGAGTCATTCGACTAGCCGACTAGCAGATCAAGCTTTGTACATTCCCATGTCAGGATCGGCTGAATCATTGAATGTGGCAGTGGCTGGTGCAATTGTCATGTATCAATTTCCGATAAATGACTAACTTCTTTTCTTTTAAATCCTAGACATCCAAGGCCTTTAAGTGATAAGTGACCATCAGGCAATCAGTTGACGATATTAAATTTGTTGGAAAAGGGTGATAATCGTGACAGAACAAGAACATTATTTTTGGGAAGACGATCAGACATATATGCAAATTATTGCAGATATTAAAGATCATCCTTTTGTAACGGATTTGGCTTACTATAAGCAACACGTCCATGGTAATCGTCTTACCCATTCATACCTAGTCTCATATATGGCTTATCGGGTAGCGAAGACATTAGGTTGGGATTATAAGGCGTGTGCGCGAGCTGGCTTGTTACATGATTTATTTTATTACGTACCAGGTGAGGTATCATTTTCAAAAGGGACGCACCTTAGAAATCATCCCAAAATTGCCTTGATAAATGCGCGACTAGTGACTGATTTATCAGCAGTTGAAGAAGATATCATTCTAAAACATATGTGGTTAGCGACACCGCAATTTCCTCGTTATAAGGAATCTTATGTGGTGACTTTCGTGGATAAATACATTGCAACTGAAGATTTTGTAAAACCAAGTATCGCTAACTTATCTCAAAAGCAAATGATGAAGTCTTTTAGAAATTTCGTCGGTAAATTAGTGATTCCAGCGCTAGCTGGTACAGGTAACAAAGATGTCTCGTTAGAAGAAAAAGAAGAGTTAGTAGAAACACAAGAGGAGATTGATCAAGATGGAAATTACCATTAAACAAGCAGACTTACCGGTAATGTGTAGCAAGATGGAGCATGCCTGTAAAGTCATCGGTAAAAAATGGAACAGTTTAATTATTGAAGTATTATTAGCAACGCCATTACGCTTTGGCCAATTACGCGATTCAATTAACGGTATTTCAGACCGTGTATTAATTGAGCGTTTACGTGAATTGACAGAAGAGGGCATTGTTCGAAAAGAAGAGTCTGAGTCAAACGGTCATATTATTGCTGTGTACACATTGACAGAGAAAGGCCAAGATTTGCAAAAAATCTTTAATAGCTTACACAACTGGGCCGATGAATGGGTTGAACCGGCTGAATAAGGTTGACAAAACAAGTAAAACCGCTAAAATATAAAGAGAAATTACATTAACAGAAGACAATTTTTAACAAATATGTAGTCTAGAGAGTAAGTGGTGCTGGGAATCTTACCTACATAGTTAAAACATTTTCACTTCTTGAGTAGGCTTGCGGGAGAATAGGTATGCTATTTGAAAGCAGGTCCGGTCGAACCGTTAAAACGATCAATGAGTGCTGGTATGGGAATACTATACCGGAATCAGGGTGGTACCACGGTCTTTCGTCCCTTTTTATAGGGGATGGAGGACCTTTTTTTATTGGTCTAGCTTCCCATTGGATAGGAAACACTCATAAAAGGATAAAAGTCAGGAGATGGAAAGATGCAAATTATTGATGATTTAAAAGCGATTGAAAATCAAATCATGGATGAAATTGATGCAGCTGGTTCGCTAGCCGACATTAAAGCTGTACGTGTAAAATATTTAGGTAAAAAAGGGCCAATTACAGAGGCTTTACGTGGTATGCGTGATTTATCAGCAGAAGAGCGTCCACAAGTTGGTGCTTATGCGAATGAATTAAAGGCAAAAGCAGATAGTAAATTGAGTGAAAAAGAATCATTATTATCAGCTGCAGCACTTGAAGCGCAATTACAAGCAGAAGCAATAGATGTTACTTTACCAGGTGAAAAACCAGTTACTGGTACTAAGCATGTCTTAACACAAGTAATGGAAGAAATCGAAGACTTGTTTATTTCAATGGGTTACGAAGTGGTTGAAGGACCAGAGATTGAATCTGACTTCTACAACTTTGAACGAATGAATCTTCCTAAAGACCACCCAGCACGTGATATGCAAGATACTTTCTACATTAATGACGAAGTATTACTACGTACGCATACATCGCCTGTACAAGCTCGTGCTATGGATGCCCATGACTTTGAAGCAAGTCCGTTAAAAATGATCTCACCTGGTAAAGTATACCGCCGTGACGATGATGACGCGACACATTCACACCAATTCCATCAAATTGAAGGATTAGTAGTGGACCGTAATGTGTCATTAGCAGATCTTAAAGGGACATTAGAATTATTTGCCCGCCATATGTTTGGTGAAGAAACGGAAGTTCGTTTACGTCCATCTTACTTCCCATTCACAGAACCATCTGTTGAAATTGATGTAACTTGTTTCAAATGTGGTGGCGATGGCTGTAACATTTGTAAGCAATCAGGTTGGATAGAAATTCTAGGTGGCGGTATGGTCCACCCTTCAGTGCTTGAAATGGCTGGTATCGATTCTAGCGAATATACTGGATTTGCCTTTGGGTTAGGTCCAGACCGTGTCGCAATGCTGAAATATGGTATTGATGATATTCGTCATTTTTACCAAAATGATTTACGATTCTTAAAACAATTTACGGAAGAGGGGTAGCAATTAATGAAGGTATCATATAATTGGTTGAATGAATTTATCGATCTTGCTGACTTGAATCCGCAAGATATTGGAGAACGTATGTCACGTACCGGTATTGAAGTTGACGGGGTCAATGCCTTGGGTACGGGTTTGAAGAAAATTGTTGTGGGCCACGTATTAACTTGTGAGCCACATCCAGATTCTGACCACTTGTCTATCACAACAGTTGAAGTTGGTGAAGATGAACCCTTCCAAATCGTTTGTGGTGCGCCGAATGTAGCTGCAGGTCAAAAGGTTATTGTGGCTTTACCAAACTCGCGTATTGCTGGGAATGTGAAAATTAAAAAAGGTAAAATGCGTGGCGTAGTATCACAAGGGATGATTTGTTCACTGGAAGAAATCGGCTTCTCTAACAGTGTCGTACCAAAAGAGTATGCTGATGGTATTATGGTTTTACCTGAAGATGCACCAGCTGGTATGGATATCGTTGAATATTTAAAATTAGATGATCCAATTATCGAACTTGATATTACACCAAACCGCGCTGATGCCTTTTCAATGCGTGGTGTGGCTTGGGAATTGGCTGCAGTATATAACCGTCAACCAAACTTTGACTATACAGATATTACTAAATACGACGGTAAAGACTTGGCAGGTGCAATCGATTTAAAAGTTGCGGATACTGAACTGGTCCCAGAATATAATGCTTTCTTGGTGAAAAATGTCACTGTTGAGCCGTCACCATTATGGTTACAATTACGCTTAATGACAGCTGGTATCCGCCCGATTAATAATGTAGTGGATATCACTAATTATGTTTTACTGGCAAATGGCCAACCATTACATGCCTTTGACTATGATAAATTAGACCATAAAGTCATTGAGACTCGTCTAGCGAAAGAAGGCGAACATATCGTGACGCTTGATGAAGTGGACCGTCCGCTATTAGACTCAGATATCGTGATTACTGATGGGGAAAAACCTATTGCACTAGCTGGTGTGATGGGTGGTTTAGATACTGAAATCGATGAAAATACGACCAATGTATTAATCGAAGCGGCCAACTTTGATCCTATTCATGTTCGTAAAACTGCTCGTCGTAATGGTTTGCATTCAGAATCTTCTATGCGTAACGAACGTGGCATCAATAAAGCAACGGTTGCTGAATCAGGTGCTTTTGCAGCTGAAATGATCGCAGAGTTAGCAAAAGGTGACTTAGTCGAAGGTAGTGAGCGTGTATCTGCTATTGATTTAACACCAGTTCAAGTAACTTCAACGCTTACTTATGTCAATAAACGCTTAGGAATGGACTTATCTTATGAAGATATCCAACAAATCTTTAAGCAACTGCAATTTGATGTTTCAGGAGACGGAGAATCATTCACTGTTTCAGTTCCAGCTCGTCGCTGGGATATTCATATCCAAGCTGACTTAGTGGAAGAAATTGCCCGTATTTATGGTTATGATAAAATTCCTTCTCGTTTACCAGCAGTGAATGCGCAAAACATGGGCTTGACGGACTGGCAATCATTTAAACGTCGTACGAATAACCAAATGCTTGCAGAAGGATTTAACCAAGTAATTGCTTATTCATTAATTGGTGATGATCAAACAACACTAGAAATAGCCAATGCAAAACCAGTGGCCCTTGATTTCCCAATGTCGGATGACCGCCGATTGATGCGGACGAATTTGTTAAGTGCGTTACTAGAAATCGTTCAATACAATGTAGCCCGTAAAATTTCTGATGTAGCGATTTTTGAATCAGGCCGTGTCTTCAAATGGGCAGATGCAGATCTACCTGTTGATGAAACGCATTTAGCTGCAGTTTGGACAGGTAATGCTCAAGCGAATACTTGGAGCCATCAAGCAAAAGCAGTTGATTTCTATGATATGAAGGGTGTTGTGGAGAGCATTCTTGATTCATTCAATTTAGATATCACTATCGAATTTGAAGCGACTGCAGAATTAGCTGATATGCACCCAGGTCGTACAGCTAAAATCTTTGCAGTGGGTCAATCCGATGAACGGGTTGAGCTAGGTTATGTTGGTCAATTACACCCAAGTATCGCAGACGATCATGACTTAAAAGATACATTGGTATTTGAAATCTCACTAGATGAGGTTTACGCCCTACCAAAAGTTGATGTGAAACAATCACCAATCGCTAAATTCCCTGGCTCTGACCGTGATATTGCGATTATTGTATCTGATCAAGTAGCCAATGCAGATGTAATTAAAACAATTAAAAAAGCATCAAAAGGTGGCATTTTAGTAGACGTTCAAATTTTCGACGTTTACCAAGGTGAAAATATTGAAGATGGTAAGAAATCGATGGCTTACAGCTTGAAATATTTAAACCCGCAAGCAACGCTAACAGATGAAGAAGTCACAAATGATGTAGCACGAATTACGGAAGCATTAGCCAATGAATTATCAGCAGAAATCCGTTAATTCTTTTTACTAATAATAAGTGAAGCAATGGAGCCGATAGTTTATATCATGGCTTCATTGCTTCTTGTGGTTAAATAGACTTAGAATGAACCACGCAATTTTTAAAATATACAGAAAGTAGGAATGACTGTGCAATATTTTGTTGCTGACCTTGGCACTACAAATCTAAAACTTGCCTTAATGACAACGCCGTATCGACTAGTTGACAGTATGGAAATTCGAAATGTTATTTATCAAGATAGTGAGGGCAAGCATGAAAGCAATCCAGAAACTGTTTTCAAACAGTTCACTAACTTACTTAGCCAAATGCAAGCCAAGTATCCAGATGTTAATCGGTTAATCTTCTCCAGTCAAATGCACGCTTTATTAGCAGTAGGTACAGAGGAGAAGGTACTGCAAAATACTATGACCTGGGCAGATTTGCGGGCCAAGCATATTGCTGACGAGATGCATAAATCCGGTAAGGCAGCAGCCTTTTTTGCCCAATCAGGTACCCCTATCCATGCCATGAATCCCTTTGTTAAATTGGCCTATCTGAAAAAGGCGCGACCAGAATTATTTCAGGACCAGTCAATACAATTTATGGACATCAAAGCCTATATTATCCGCCAGCTGACAAGTGCCTATGTCATAGACCCTGCAACGGCCTCTTCAATGGGACTGATGGATTTAAAACATGGTACTTGGTCAGAAACGCTTTTAAATGAAGTCGGGGTCAACGTCAATCAATTACCTAAATTGGTGGGGACCACTCAAGAAATCCCTGTACGGGTAGACTTGATTAAGAGTTTATATTTAGCTGAAGATTTTCGGATCATGCCAGGCTCTACAGATGGAGCCCTAGCCAACTTATCGAATTTAGCTTATCCTCAACAGGCTGAAAGTTTGAGTCCCTTCGTACTTTCTTTCGGGACTTCAGCAGCTGTTAGAACCTTAAATAAACCCTTAACCATTAGTGAAAGTGGGCAAATCTTTACTTATATTGTGGATGACCAACCCCATTATATAGTCGGAGGACCTTTGAACAATGCTGGCAATGTATTAGACTGGTTATACCAGCAATTCAACTTTAGGGAAAAAGGGCAATCCTTTGAAAGCATGTTACAGACACTTTTGACACATGAATTTCTAGCTAGCGGTCCATACTTTTTGCCATTTTTGAACGGCGAAAGAGCCCCGTATTGGAATGCAAATCTTCAAGCTGAATTCAAATCTATTCAGGGGCATACGAGTCAGTTAGACATGGCAAAA
Source organism: Aerococcaceae bacterium 50-4 (assembly GCA_041223225.1). GTDB lineage: Bacteria > Bacillota > Bacilli > Lactobacillales > Aerococcaceae > Aerococcus. Next base: position 83,284 of record JBCLPQ010000005.1, on the reverse strand, counting down.
GCTGTGTTTGAAGGCGTATTCTTTGAAATACGCCAAGTCATAGATTTAGTTTATAAAACGGCAACAATAGAAGAAAAAACAATCCAGGTGAATGGTAAGGTATTTTCGGACCCAGCTATTGCACAGTGGATTGCCAACATTTTAGGCGTCAATTTACAATATGTGTCGAGTGACGATGCCAGTTTAGTTGGTGCAGGTGTATTGGTGGAAGGGGTTGGCTTGAAAAATGATTTGTCATTTTCTGTGGTATACCCGCAAGAAATATATGCAGAAAAGTACAGCAAAAAATTTATAAAGTTTCAGCATTTTGCTGATGAAGCAAATCTAGAATCTAACACAATATTGTATAAAAATAGAGGGATTAATGTTTAAATAGTATTGATTTCTACTTTCGATCTATACAAGTAAGGTTGTCCACTGCTTTGCAATATTTGTTATGACAAATATTTGTCTATCGTGTAAAATAAGGGCAGTAAACGTTTTAAATTTCTAGGAGGAATGTAAAAAATGGAGATGTTTGATAGCTTAAAAGCTAAGATCCAGGATAAGAATATCCGCGTCGTTTTCCCAGAAGGGTACGATGAGCGTATTTTAGGTGCGGTTGTTCGATTGAAGGCGGAAGAAATTCTTGAGCCGGTTTTACTGGGTAACCCGGAAGAATTAAAAACGATTGCACACGAACGCGGATTTGATATCGATAATATTGAAATAATCGATCCAAATAATTACGATGCATTCGAAGAAATGGTTCAAGCTTTTGTTGAACGCCGTAAAGGTAAAGCGACAGAAGAACAAGCACGCGAAATTTTACGTGACGAAAACTACTTCGGTACTATGTTAGTTTACTTGGACAAATGTGATGCTTTAGTATCAGGTGCGCGTCATTCGACAGGGGACACTGTTCGTCCAGCTTTACAAATTATCAAAACAAAACCAGGCGTAAAATCAACATCAGGTGCCTTCATTATGTTACGTGGTCGTGACCAAGAGAAATACTTATTCTCTGACTGCGCGATCAATATCAATCCGGATGCAGAAGGGTTAGCTGAAATTGCTGTTGAATCAGCAAAAACAGCAGCGATGTTTGATATCGATCCAAAAGTTGCCTTATTAAGTTTCTCAACTAAAGGGTCAGCGAAATCACCTGAACAAGAAAAGGTAGCTGAAGCGACACGTTTAGCAAAAGAAAAAGCACCTCAATTTGAAATTGATGGTGAATTACAATTTGACGCTGCTTTTGTTGATGCAGTAGCTAAGCAAAAAGCACCAGATTCAAATGTTGCTGGTCAAGCGACAGTATTCGTATTCCCAGAAATTCAATCAGGTAACATTGGCTATAAGATTGCGCAACGTTTTGGAAACTTTGAAGCAATTGGCCCAATCTTACAAGGTATGGCTAAACCTATTTCAGACCTTTCACGTGGTTGTGTGGAAGAGGATGTTTATAAGTTGGCGATCATTACAGCTAACCAAGCCATCTTAGAAGACTAAAACAAATAGTAAATATAAATTTAACAGGCTACAAGCGTGCATTCACCTTGTAGTCTTTTTGATTATTTAGTAAAGTAAATGAAGAAATAGGGGAGAGAAGGTGTAACATGTCTTATACAATTGAATGGGTGAATGAAGAGTCTACTAAGGCCTTTGCCCAAAAATTGGCCAAGCACGTCCAACCAGGTGATATCATTTGTTTGGAGGGGAATTTAGGTGCAGGAAAAACAACATTTACTAAGTATTTTGCAAAAGCATTAGGGATTGACCAGGCCATTAAAAGCCCTACATACACTATTATTCGTGAATATGAGGATAATGATATACCTTTATACCACATGGATGCCTATCGATTAGAAGAAACTGGTTCGGATAGTGTTGGTTTAGAGGATTACATTAACGGTGATGGTGTAACAATTATTGAATGGCCTCAATTTGTAGTAGAGGACCTACCTAAAGATTATCTTTGGTTAACCTTGACAAGCAAAAGTGAAACAAGCCGTTCAGTAGATGTAAGTTATGAAGGGCCTCGTGGACAAGACTTATACAAGGACTTACAGTCAGAAATAGGGTAATAGCCAGCTTATTAGTATGATAGAAGGAATGAATAAATGAAAAAAGAACAACTAGAGATTACTTTAGCAGATGCGATGCCTAAGGACGCAAAAGCCCTTTTAGACTTCTACAAGGAAGTAGGGAGTGAAACAGACTTCTTATCTTTCGGTGACGAAGGATTAGGCATTAACCAAGAACAAGAAACTCGTTATCTAAAATCCTTACAAGAGATTTTGAATAACCGCGTCTTGATTGCACGTTTAGGTGATGAAATCATTGGTGTTGCAAGTATTGGTGCGGAACAACATGCCAAGGTGGCACATATGGGAGAATTAGGGATTTCCATCTTACGTCGTTTCTGGGGCTTAGGAATATCTCGCGTCATGATGGAAGATATGATTGATTGGGCAACCGAAAACGATATATTACGATACTTAAGATTAGAAGTATCTAGAGACAATATGCGGGCAATCAGTCTATACGAAAAATTTGGTTTTGAAGAAATTGGTAACACCCCTAAAGGGATGTTCCATGACGATGCATTCCATGATTTAGTCATGATGGGATTAGCTGTGGAAAATCAAGATCAAGCATAGGCTATCAAATGATTAAACAGGAAAAAAGGTCGAGACTATATTAGCTCTCGACCTTTTTGATTTGATGCGCTTTATTTTAAAATCGCCATGGCAATCATAATAATGAATAGAATGGCTTCAATTGTAACAAGTGACCAGCGCCATTTATTATCTTTTTCATTAAAGGCGAAAATCATGGCAATAATTGGGATAATGATTGATAGCGTGATGTTAGTCCAAGCAAGATCTTCGGCAGGACGGGCAACCTGCAAACCTGCATAGATAAAGGTTAAAGCGAGCATCATTAAAGCATTTTGTCTGATTTTATTCATGAAGAGGTCCTTTCATATGACGAGTTGTGACAATTTGTCACTAATTAGAATAACACTATAACATGTTTTTAAGAAAATGTTAATGTATCTGCTATACAAACCCTTTAACACAATGTAAAATTGCGTTAAAATGTGTTATTATAAATTAGATTGAACTAGCAAATTAGGGGCTGTGACATAAATGTAACGCCTCCATTTTTTGACTAATAATAGTCATAAAATTGGGCGGCTGCTAACGCATAGATTTCTGTATGTCCTAGGTTTCGATGAGTACTCGAGAATGTCAGTACTTTCTAAAAGGCAATGCGAAGCGATTATTGTCACACCTCCTTTTTTATTGCTAAATATATTACCAGGAAGGGTAATTTACCATGTTTTTAAATGATTTGCGCAAAGCATTTCCCCAATCAACGATAAAATTTAACGAACCATTAAACTTATATACTTATACTAAAACTGGTGGTCCAGCGGATGTGTTAATTTTTCCAAGGACAGCTGAAGAAATACAAGCACTTGTACGTTTTGCAAATAAAGCGCACGAACCTATCTTAGTTCTTGGTAACTCTTCGAATGTGATTATTTCAGATGAAGGTGTTTCAGGTGTTGTATTAATGCTTACTGAAATGGACTATATTGAAATTGACGGCACGAATATTAAAGCTGGTGCGGGTTCGAAAATCATCGACGTGAGCCGATCAGCAGGTGCCGAAGGCTTAACCGGATTTGAATTTGCCTGTGGTATACCAGGATCTACAGGTGGTGCAGTGTATATGAACGCTGGTGCTTATGGCGGTGAAATATCAGAAGTCCTTGTGGAAGTAGACGTCGTCACCAAAGCTGGCCGTTTTTATACCTTAAAGAATGCAGACTTGAAATTATCATACCGTCATTCTGACTTACAAGAAACCGGCGATATTGTCATTGAAGCCCGTTTTAAATTGAAAAAAGGCGACTTACCGTCAATCTTGGCCAAAATGGATGAACTGACTTATCTTCGTGAATCTAAACAACCATTAGAATACCCATCATGCGGATCAGTTTTCAAACGTCCAGAAGGCCATTTTACTGGTAAACTGATCCAGGAAGCTGACTTACAAGGTCACACTATTGGAGGGGCACAAATTTCGAAGAAACATGCTGGATTCATTATTAATATTGGTGGGGCAACAGCAACTGACTATATTAATATGATTCATCATGTGCAAGAGGTAATTTGGGATTTAAATAAAGTCGCACTTGAACCAGAAGTACGCATTTTAGGTAAACGCTCAAAGTATGACACGGTAGATGCTGACTTTGCTGAATAACCATTCACCAGTTTTGAGATAGGATTCAGATCATTAATCGCAAGCAAATTTTTTTTGAAAGGGGCATGGATTTATGTCCAAACCTTGGATGCAATTTAAAAATATGTCGTTTACCTATGAGGGTGCAGGTAGACGTGCATTAAAAAATATCAATCTAACTTTCTATCGCGGTGAAAAAGTGTTGATTATTGGCGCCAATGCCTCAGGTAAATCTACCTTAGTACGCGCACTGCGTGGCAAATTAGGAACTGAGGAATTTCAGGGCACTATTGAAGGTGAAATTGTCAATTACGACATGGATATGGAAACCATGGATGCAACTGAAATGGCAAGCGCGGTCGATCATCATTTAGAAGAAACTGTTCAAGTGAATGGGATTCGCAAACGGTCAAGTGACTATATACCGAATTTTTCAGAAGAGTTAAAACGTCGCATTCTAGAACATCCAGCTGATGCTGATGCTAGTGTAGAACGCCTTTCTGAAGGACAACGGGATATTCAAAATTTCGTCAATAATGTCAACTATGAACAATCTGTTTTTATATTTGATGAACCGCTTGCTAATTTAGCACCCAGAGCTGGTCAGATTTTTATTGATTTAGTTGACGATATTCACCATAATACTGATGCCACAATTGTCATGGTAGATTACCGAATTGAAGAAGTCCTATATCGTCCAATTGACCGTGTAATCGTTTTATCTGAAGGCCGCATCATTTTTGATGGTGATTCAGAGAAACTATTAAAACGAAATATTCTAAATAGTTTAGGTGTTGGTGAACCTGCTTATGTGTCGGCCATTCGCTATACTGGCTATCCATTAGACAAGGTGCGTAACATTTCTAATGTAAACTATGTTCATGGGCCAGACTTGAAGCGGACAGTCGAGTCATGGCTGATGACAGTGCCAAATTTTGTGCAAAAACGAAGTGATCATCCAGTCTTGACTTTGGATAATGTATCTTATACTTATCCTGGACGTGACCAAGCGACATTGCGCAATATTTCAGCTCAAGTATTCAAAGGTGACATGATTGCCATTGTTGGAAAAAACGGGTCAGGCAAGTCTACCCTAGGTCAGATGATAGATGGCAATTTACGACCGGACAACGGCACGATTACCTGGTTAGGTGAAGAAGTAACTACGGAAAATTTAGATCAAATGAAGCAAGAAACTGTCTATATTCAGCAAAATATTGACCAGTCTATTTTGCCATTCACTGTAAAAGACTATCTACAAAGTATTGCCTCACAATGCCATTATGGATCGGAAGAGGCTGAACAAATTATCCGAGACTCGTTAAAGAGAACTGGTCTAATTTATGCAGCTGAACTGCGTATAGGGCAATTATCATTCGGTCAACAGAAGCGAATCATGTTATCTTCTGCTTTAATCAAGAGACCCTCTTTACTCATTATAGATGAGCCATCTGAAGGTCAAGACTATCATCACTATAATGAATTTATGCAATATCTGTATCAAATTAACCAAGAGCAAGAAATTGCCATTATGATTAATACACATAATACCGACTTAGTCTTGGAGTTCACTCGTCAAGCTTGGGTCTTAGCAGAAGGGGCATTAATAGCTGATACACAACCGATTCGAGTGGCTACGGATTACCGTTTAATTCAAAGAGCCTTCTTGCGGGAATCTAATTTGTATATATTTGCCCGTCAGATTGGTCTAATAGATCCCTATAATTTTATTAAAAAATTTATGGATTATCATCGCGAAGTCAATCGCTAATTGCATTGGCTATCAAAATTCAATAAAGGAGGCATTTAAATGCAAGAAACGATGGACGCTAAGTCCGACCGTATTAAGTTGTCTCTGCCGATTATCTTTGGCTATTTGCCAGTAGGTTTGGCTTGCGGCTTATTGTTAGTGGATGCAGGTTTAACATGGTGGCAGGTCGCATTGATGAGTGGCTTAGTCTTTGGTGGCTCTGCTCAGTTTGTAGCCGCAGCATTGATTGCCCAAAATGCGGGTGTCATGGAAGTATTCATTTCGGTCCTATTATTAAGTTCACGTCAGGCCTTATATAGTGTGTCCTATGGTCCCTATTTAAAACAAGTGCCGAATTATAAGGTGGCCTGGTTGAGTTACATGACTGCGGACGAATCCTACGCGATTAATATCTTAAAAATGCAGAATGCCAGTCCACAGAAGCCTTGGCATATCAATGATGCTTTATTTGTTGCCACAACCACTTGGGCCTCATGGATTATCTATACTGCACTCGGGGCTTTATTTGGTACATTCATCCAAATTCCCGATGTCATTAGTAATTTTGTTATGATTGCGATGTTTATTGGGATACTTGTTCCTAATTTAAGCAATAGAATCATGTTAAACACCATGTTATTTACTGGCGTTATTGCGGTCATATTAATGACGATCTTCCAATCATCTTACGTCATCATCATAGCGACAGCGATTGCTCTAGCAGTTGTATTCTATTTCTTACAGCGACAAGAAAAACATCGAGTGGTATAGGAGGCGTATCATGACAATTTATGTAGTAACTTTAGGATTACTTTGTATCGCCGTGCGTGTTGTGCCGGGTCTTGTGATGCGTAATAGTAAAATTTCTCCCTTGGTATACAAAACAATGGCTTTCCTACCCGTTATTATATTTACTGCAATGATTTTTACCGATATATTTTTCTGGGAAAACCAACTGAATGTCAACCTATTTGAGAATATTAAACTGATACCCGCACTTGTTTCATTATTTGTCGCATACCGTTTTAAGGACATCATCAAAACAATCATCGCAGGCGTTGGTACAATCGCTATTCTTTATTTTTTATTCTGATTTTTGAAAAAGGGCTAACTTCTTCAAGCTAGCTACAAGACTATGGTTCAAAGGCCATGGTCTTTTTTAATTGTTAGTTAAAATGAACAATACCTTGTAAATAATTGTAGTTTCTGAAAGTGGCTAATCTATTTTGAAGCGGTTACAATCTAAGTAATATGAAATAAATACTAGAAATTTACTTGGAGGCGTTAAAGTTATGGGATACAAGAATAACAACACAGGCTACCGCGATGGTGTATTAGAAAATCGTTCAATCATTAAAAAGAATAATTTTGCCATTTTAACTCACGATGGTTTAGTGAACAATGTGGTACCCGGATTTGAAAATACCCGCATTTCTATTTTAGGTTCACCGCGAATGGGGGCAAGCTTTTCAGATTTTATCGCAGAATTCTTGAAAGGTGGAAAAAATACGCTTGGATTTGGTGGTCCTGGTATCGAAACCTTTGTATACGTCACTGACGGTAATTTAATCGTTTCTGATGACCAAGGGAATAAAGATGAGTTAACAACAGGTGGTTATGCCTTTTTCCCAGTAAATGAAAAAATGTACTTTGAAAATGGTCAAGAAGAACCAACTGAAGCCTTCCTTTACCAACGTAAATATGAACCGTTAGAAGGTCACCAAGCCCATAAAGTAATTGGTAATCGTGATGAGTTAACACCAATTCAATATGAAGGCATGGAGAATGTCTTATTATGGGACTTATTACCAACAGATGACTTAGGCTTTGATATGAATTTCCATATTCTTTCATTCGAGCCAGGAGCTAGCCACGGTTATATTGAAACACATTATCAAGAACATGGTGCCTATTTATTATCTGGCCAAGGTATGTATAATCTAGATAACGAATGGTATCCAGTTGAGAAGGGTGATTACATCTTTATGGCTGCGTATACACCACAAGCTGCATATGCAACAGGACGCGGAGAACCTTTAGCTTATGTTTATTCTAAAGATGCCAACCGTAATCCTGGTGTATAAAGAAGATAGGAGTTTATAAGATGTCACAACATGAAGAAAAACTGATTAAAGTCTCTGCCGACAAGTTGTATGATTTAATGAATGCTAAATTACAAGCCGCTGGATTAGATAAAGATCAAGCAGAAGAAACCGCTAAGCACTTAACATTCGCTGATATGTCGGGTATCCATTCACATGGTGCTGTTCGAGTGGAATATTATGCTGAACGAATCAACAAGGGTGGTATTACCAACCAACCAAACATGTCATTTGAACAAACTGGTCCATCAACAGCTATTTTCCATGGAGACAATGCACAAGGTCACTTTGTGGCAAACGAAGCTTTAGAACCAGCATTTGATATGGCTAAAGAAAGTGGCGTAGCAGTTGTTGGTATTTCTCGTATGGGTCATTCAGGTACCTTGTCATACTATATGCGAAAAATTGCTGAAGAGAATTTAGTTGGTATTTCAATGTGCCAATCGGATCCAATGGTTGTACCATTTGGTGGGGCGGAAACGTATTTTGGAACAAATCCTATTGCCTTCTGTGCTCCAAACGATGGAGATGAACCACTAGTATTTGATATGGCGACCACCGTGCAAGCTTGGGGTAAAATTTTGGATGCTAGATCAAAAGGATTAGCGATACCTGATACATGGGCAGTAGATAAAAATGGCGAACCTACAACTGATCCAGACCAAGTAAGTGGTTTATTACCAATTTCAGGTCCAAAAGGATATGGATTAATGATGATGGTAGACATCTTATCTGGTGTTCTATTAGGCTTACCATCTGGAAACGAAGTGTCTTCAATGTATAATGACCTGCATAAGGGCAGAGATTTAGGCCAAATATTTATCTTGATTGATCCTGAAAAATTTGTAGGTATTGCGCCATTTAAAGCACAAATTACCCAAATGATGAAAAATCTAAATGAGATAAAACCAGCACCAGGCTTTGACCGCGTGCAATATCCAGGACAACCTGGTAATGAAGCATATAATAAAGCGAAGGTTGAAGGTGTAGATATCCCAGAATCTATTTTAAATTATTTGGAATCTGATGATATTCATTATGACAACTATGAAGGTATGGGCGCATTCGCAAACTAACAAAATAAAAACTGCTTAGTGGTCACTTCTAAGCAGTTTTTTTGTAATGATTATTTTATTTCATCAATTAAATTTAAAGCTAACCTTAAATTCAGTGAATTTTCCGGTGTGGATACATCTAAACCTAATATATCTTCACAACGTTGTATACGGTATTTCACAGTATTTCGATGAACAAAAAGTTTGCTTGCTGTACTTGCAATTTCACACTGGGAATCTAGGTATACAGTTAAGGTTTTGCGTAAGTCCATTAATGTCGGGTCTTCTGGAAATGCAAAATCCTTCAGAATGTTTTGACAGAAGAATGTCACATCATTTTTATCTAAATTATTAAAAAGTTGTAACATCCCTTTATCTTCATAATGTTTAATCATTTCATCTTGTCCGTTTTGACGACGTTCATCAAAGACTAATTTAGCTTCTGTATATGATTGGCTAATCTCTTCCCAATTAAAGTAGGGATGACCTAGAGAATAAATTAACTGAAGCGGTAATTTATCTTCAATATCAGTTTCCATGTTCTGTAATTTTTCTTCCAAGTTTGTATCCTGTTGTTGGAATAAAATGACAATTTCTTTAGAATTTGGGAACTGAATCACTACTGTATTGGCAAAATAGTGTGAAATATTACGTTTGATCCATTTAAATGCAAGTTGAAGCATTTCTTCTTGAAGATGGGTGAGATTGACCTGTGTTAGCGCCGATTTTTCAAAGACATGAACAACTTGATAATAATTAGAAACTAAATATCCATGTTTCATGTTTGGTTCAGAAGGCAAGAAATTTGTGTCTCCCTTATAATTACTATCAACCATTTCTTTAAAGTAATCCGTTTCAATGGCAAAACGAGATTCTGCAACTTTCTCATTTTTAAATAAAATAAATGATAAAACTATTGCGGCTTGATCGATAGCGAAGGATGAAATAGGGTAGGGAATTTCTTCAGGATTTAAAATCACCAAATAATGAGGGAAATAATTGTAAACCTTAATTGGTGTGATTGATACCTGAATGGATTTACCTTTAGCATTTTCTAGGATAAATGATCCTTTATCTTTTCCTTCAGCATCCATCATTTGATTTAACTGATTCACATAATTTTGCGCTGAATTAGAAGAATTATTAAAATGTCTAGATGAAGAAATAATTTCTCGATAAGGGTTTAATAATATTGTCGGCGTCTTAATTGTTTTAGCAAGTTCATTAATAATCACTTCATTTGTCGCATTTTGAAGCAACAAGTTAGAGAACTGGCTTTGAATATCTAAGGCAAATGAAATTTCCTCATACTGTGTACCCCAAATACTAGACATTAATTGATGCAGTAACTCTCCAAGCGAATATGAATCAGGAACGGCGTATATTGGAAAATTAACTTGTTCAGCATATTGAATGACTTGATCATCTAATGTCCCATTTAAAAAACGACTCAATTTAATCCCCATACCGACCGCATTGGCGCGGATGAGTGAATCAATTAAAGGAATGAGACCCGCTTGATTCTCCTTATATAACATGGCAGTGGTTAATAGAAAGACACCTTCTGGTATAAAATGTTCGATATCAGGTGTTTCAGTGATATCCACACTCTTAATTTCTTTTTCTAATGACGTTTTATCCCGATCAGTTAATAGTTGGATATCGGAAAAACGGGGTGAATCTAATAAATTGGCTAGTGTAATCATGAAGTATCCCTCTTTATTATTTAATGTAGTTCAAAAAACGATTAGGCGCAATTGGCATAATCACTAATATTTTGTTCTTATTGCACATACTTAAATATACAAGAAATCGATGAATTGTTCAAATTAAACTGGTGATACAATTACTTTAGCCATTATCAACGAAAATAAGGTATTCGTTCCCGCTTTCCTTGATGAAAGATTTATAATAAAATAGAGTGAGTGTATATGTAAAGATTTAATAAAATGGGAGGAAATAAAATGTTTAAAGAAATTGATGTACCCCAAAGAACAATCATGACACCAGGACCGGTAGAGTCACACCCTAAAGTTTTACGGGCAATGTCTAATACAATCCTAGGTCAATTTGATCCTGCTTTCTTAAGTATTATGGACGAGGTCAAAGAAATGATCAAAGTGCCATTTGGTACAAAAAATGAACAAGCATTTGCTATTGATGGTACCTCTCGTTCAGGTATCGAAGCATCTATGATTGCATTAGTGCAACCAGGCGATAAAGTATTAATTCCAGCTTTCGGCCGTTTCGCTTACTTATTAGCTGAAATCGCAGAACGTGCGCAAGCAGAAGTAATTCTATATGAAAAAGACTGGGATAGCCCATTTGACCAAGATGATGTGATTGCAAAAATTAAAGAGGTTAATCCTAAAGTTGTTGCAATGATTCATGGTGAAACTGCTAATGGTCAAATCCAAGCCATAGATAAAATTGGGGCTTATTGTCAAGAAAACGACCATTTCTTCTTAGTAGACATGGTAGCTACATATGGTGGTGTGCCAATTAAAGTTGACGAGTGGGGCGTTGATATCGCTATTGCTGGCTCTCAAAAATGTGTGAGCGTGCCTTCAGGTATGTCATTGGTAACTTTTAATGAACGTACAAAAAATGCGATTGAAAAGCGCTACCAAAAAGAATTAGGTTTAAGTAAAGAAGATCGTAACCCAGATCATATTCAATCAAACTATTTAGACTTAAGCCAATTAATTAATTACTGGAACGAAAGCCGTATTAACCACCATACTGAAGCAACAACATTGATTTATGGTATGCATACAGGTTTACGCGTAATCCTTGAAGAGGGCATTGAAAATGTTTATGCACGTCATGAATTAAATAACCAAGCAATTATTGCTGGTGTGAAAGCAATGGGACTTGGAATTTATGGTGATGAGTCTACTAAAATGGCAACAGTTACACCTGTATTAGTGCCAGAAGGCGTAGATCCAGATGCTGTAAAAGACTTTATGTTAGACCAATTTGGTGTAGAAATTGCCGGTTCATTTGGTCGTCTAATTGGTAAAATTTGGCGATTTGGTAACATGGGTTACTCAAGTCGTCATGAAAATGTTCTTCATGCATTAGGAGCATTCGAAGCAGCCTTGCTATACCACGGTGCTGATATCAAACCTGGTAAAGGTGTACAAGCAGCTTTAGAAGTTTACGCTAACGCTGAAAAATAATTATTTATAAAGACTTTTCGTGCTTGATGTAAGCTTAGTAATGAGCTTGCATCAAGCTATTTTTTAAAATCTTGTGCAATACTAACAATTTATATTTCTATACTGTTAAATTGCACAATGGCCTTGAAAGCGTTTTAAATTATAATGATTGATATAGCTACTTGACATGAGGAGGAATTATTTTGATTAAAATTGAACCACAAACAATCGATGAATTAATGGACTGGCTTTCTAGCATTTCTGATGCTGAAGGTCCTGGTACAACACGTTTACTTTATTCAAAATCATGGATTGAAGCACAGCATGCTTTAAAAGAAAAATTTGAAGAATTAGGTATGACTGTTGAATTTGATGCCATTGGTAACTTATACGCAACTATTGAGGGGACTGAACAGCCCGAAGAAATTATTGCGACAGGTTCACATGTGGATACCGTTGTAAAAGGCGGTCGCTTGGATGGACAATTAGGTATTATGTCTTCTTATATGGCAATCAAAGCTTTATTAGAAACAGAAGGTAAGCCTAAGAAGTCTATGCAAATTATTTCAATGGCTGAGGAAGAAGGTTCACGTTTCCCATATGCTTTCTGGGGCTCAAAAAATATCTTTGGTCAAGCGAAGAGAGAAGACGTTGAGAACATTGCGGATGCAGAAGGCATTAAATTCGTAGATGCAATGCGTGAAGCGGGATTTGATTTCCAAGACAAACCTACTCATAACAAATTAGCAGCCTTCCTTGAACTACACATTGAACAAGGAAACTTCCTAGAACAAACTGGTAAACAAGTAGGGGTAGTGAATGCCATTGTTGGTCAAAAACGTTATGATATTACCCTAAAAGGTCAAGCTAACCATGCAGGTACTACTTTAATGGAATATCGTAAAGATACCGTTGAAGCGGCTTCTCGAATGATTGTTCAATCAATTGATAAAGCAAAAGCAGAAGGTAACCCATTAGTATTAACTTTTGGCCGTGTGGAACCAAAACCAAATACTGTAAATGTAGTCCCAGGTGAAACGCTGTTCTCTATGGATTGTCGTCATACGGATGCTGAAGTACTTGACCGTTTTACAGAAGAAATTGAAGCGGATATGAAACAAATTGCTGAAAATATGGGCATTGAAATTTCAATCGACAAGTGGATGGATGAGAAACCCGTACCAATGGATGCACATATTATCGAAACAATTGAATCTGTATGTAAAGATAATGATTTAAACTATCAAGTGATGCATTCAGGAGCAGGCCATGACTCACAGGTATTTGCACCAAATGTACCAACTGGTATGATTTTCGTCCCATCAATCGACGGCATCAGTCATAATCCTGCTGAACATACTGAAGCGGTAGATATTGTTCAAGGTGTGGAAGCATTAGGGGAAACATTACGTCGATTAGCATATTAATTCATGATAATTGATGGCTATTATACGAAGCGATGAATTCGTTTCTTGTATAGGCAAACTAAATGAATGAAAATTTAAAATAAATGCATAAGAGAAGCTGGGACAATGGGTCTCGGCTTCTTTCTGTTATAATGCATTTAGTAACTTTTAACAATGATTCGAAATTACTTTAGTGACTATACACAATGGAAAAACGCTAGAAAACGGTTACAATTTACTTATCTTAGAAATAACTTTTGCAATTATGAATTTATTGGTAAAATAAAAACTATAATCTAAGATAATTTTAATAAATAACAGGAGGGTCTTATTTTTGGAAGAAAATATTTACGACATCAGTCAAGACCGGTTACAACGTTACCGGCAGCGAGGCTATGATAATGCAGACATCTTGCCTAAACCTGCTGAAGATCGACATATGACCGCAATGAATTACTTTACCTTATGGATGGGGTCAATCCACAATATTCCAAACTATGCAGCGGTTGTAGGTTTCCTTATGTTGGGCCTTTCTCCAATCAATGTTATGATTGCGATAGCGCTTGCTGGATTAGCGGTAGCAATTTTTATGATTTTCAATGGTAAACCAGGCACAAAATTTGGTATTCCATTCTCCATGCAGCTCCGGTCAACATACGGGTCAAAAGGCGCTAAATTACCCGGTTTTTTACGTGGGGTAGTAGCGGCAATTGCATGGTTTGGTGTTCAAACATACACCGGTGCGGCAGCTTTAACGATACTGATTTCTAAGCTTTGGCCCGCTTATCTTGAAATCGGTGGTGGTGGAGAAATTTTAGGTATTACAATTCCAGAATTAATCTCCTTCCTTATATTCTGGGCTGCTAATATGGCAATCGGTTTCGGTGGCGGTGGTATTTTAAATAAATTTACCGCAGTCCTTAGTCCAATCATTTATTTGGTATTTGGTGGTATGACTATTTGGGCGATAAATGTCGGTGGTGGATTAGGAAATATCTTGCAATATAGTATGGCAACAGAATCTACTGTAAATCCGATTTTTGCCTATCTAATGATTATTGCCTCTGTCTTATCTGTATGGGCGGCACCGGGTGTAAGTGTTAGTGACTTTACGCAAGATGCCAAGTCTCAAAAAGCTCAAACGCAAGGGCAAGTAGCTTCACTATTGATTGGTTATATTATCTTTGCCTTCATGGCAGTTGTCATCATTATTGGGGGAACAATCCATTTTGGTGTACCAACTTCAGGGAACGGTGTACTAGACTTCATCAATCAATGGGATTCAATTCCTGCAATCGTTGTTGCGACATTAGTATTCCTAATGACAACAATTTCTACTAATGCAACAGGGAACATTATCCCAGCAGCTTTTCAGCTAGCAGCACTATTTCCCAAAAAAATCGATTACCGCAAAGGGGTATTGATTGCAGGAATTATATCAGTTATTATCATGCCTTGGAATTTCATGGGCGATGGTGGTGGTATTATCGTATTCCTAAATGCTATTGGTTCACTACTAGGTCCAGTAGCCGGAGTAATGATTGCGCATTATTATTTCGTTAACAAACAAGAAATTGACCTTGATCAATTATACTTTGATACAAGTGGAAAAGAACCAAGCCAAAATATTTACACGGGTGTCAATAAACAAGCCTATGTAGCAACAATCGTTGGGTTAGTTTTATCCATGAGTGGTCAATTTATCCCTGCTTTATCAGCTTTATCTGATATGGCGTGGATTACAGGCTTTATCTCAGCTTTTGCAATTTACTACTTGTTGATCAAATTTTCATCTGATGAATCAACAATTGGTGTTGAGAACGAATAATTAAGGAGGAAATGTAAATGCAATATGATTTAGTCATTAAAAATGGTTTAGTCATCTTAGATGGTGGCGAGACAAAAACAGATATTGCCATTCAAGATGGCGTCATCGCTGGTATCGGAACAGGCTTTGAAGGAGCTAAAGAAATCGATGCCGAGGGACTAATTGTCAGTCCAGGTATGATTGATGCCCACGTTCATATTACTGAACCAGGTGGTGGCTACCGTGATTCATGGGAAGGCTATGAAACAGGCACTTCAGCTGCTGCCAAAGGTGGGGTAACTTCTTTCTTAGAAATGCCTTTAAACCAGGTGCCAGCGACAACTTCTGGTGAAACATTAAATATCAAATATGAAGCTGGACAAGGTGAGTTAAAAGCTGATGTCTTCTCTTATGGTGGTTTAGTACCATACAACCTGGAAAACAATGGTATCCAAGAACAAGCAGATGGCGGCGTTATTGCGTATAAAGCCTTTATGGCATCTTGTGGTGACCGTTCAATCGACGGAGACTTCATGAACGTAGATGATTACTCACTATATGAAGGTATGAAACAAATTGCTAAAACAGGCAAAATTTTATCACTTCACGCTGAGAATGCTGAAATTACTGACCGATTAGGTGAAATTGCTTATAAGAATGGCGAAACTACACTAAAAGCATACGTAGAAACACGTCCAGTATTTACAGAAGTAGAACCAATTAATAAAGCGATCCTATTCGCCAAAGAAACAGGTTGTCGAATTCATATCGTTCACGTTGCTTGTGATGAAGGTGTAGAAGCGATTACTAAAGCACGTGAAGAGGGCGTAGATGTAACATGTGAGACTTGTACACACTACCTATACTTCCACAAGGATGAATTAGATGCAATTGGTCCTGTTGTTAAATGTTCACCGCCAATTCGTGAAAAATCTCAACAAGACGCATTATGGGAAAGATTATTCAACGGCGAAATCGAATTTGTTACATCTGACCATTCACCATGTACCCCTGATTTAAAAGATACTGACAATGCATTTGATGCTTGGGGCGGTATCTCAGGCGTTCAAAATAATGTGGACGTATTATTTGATGAAGCAGTACAAAAACGTGGTATGTCATTGACACAATTCGCTGACATCATTGCTGGTAATGTTGCTGACCGTTTTGATATTCAAAATAAAGGACGCATTCAAGTTGGTAAAGATGCTGATATCGTCTTAATCAAACCGGATTCAGCGTATACATTGCAAGCAGAAGATTTAGCATATCGTAACAAAATCAGTCCATATATCGGACGTGAAATCGGTGCACAAGTAGATACAACAATTCTACGTGGCCAAGTAACTTATTCTCAAGAAGAGGGCGTTGCCTCAGACTTTATTGGAGAATTCGTAAAAATGTAATAGCATAACCTTAAAAAACCGGATTGTCTCAATTAAAAGAGGCAATCCGGTTTTTGCTTGGATTAAAAGAAGCAATTATCCAGTTATAAAGACTAAAGGTATCGCAGCATATGGCTGCGATACCTTTTCGTTTTGTACTAGAATAATAGTGTCACTATTGGAATAGTGATCATTGATAGTAATGAAGACAGGAATACAATTTGACTTGCGAATTTTCCATCATTGCCATAATTAGCAGAGAACATCGCAACATACGAAGCTGTTGGCATAGAAATCATCATTACTGGAATAACTAACTGTGGGCCGCTAAAGCCAACTAATTTTAAGATCAATGTAATGATTACTGGCACAACTAGTAGTTTCAAACCTGCTGCTAAATATAAGATTGGATTTTGGAATGCTTCTTTAATATTTGAACGAGAAAGCATTAAACCAATTACAATCATAGCCAGTGGAGAGGTCGCAGGTGACATAGTGTTAATCACTGAGTTGATTGGCTCTGGCACTTGCCATTGACCGATGAAGAAAATTAATCCAACAATGATTGATAGAATACCCGGACTTGATATGATTTTTCGGACATTTATTGTCGCTTCAGATGAGACATTACGTGAAATTAAAAATACACCTAATGACCAAGAAACGACTTCAAAGATAAATCCTGCACCAACTACTGCATAGAATAGAGCTTCTTCTCCAAGTAAACTTTGAATAATTGGATAACCCATAAAAGAAGTATTCGATAATAGTAAGGCTGTTAAGAAAATATCTTTTCTGCCTTCGGTTAATGGCAATCTTTTAGAGGTAACAAAACCAAAGATGAACATTACGATGTAACAGAAAACCATAATCCCCAATATGGTCATAGCCGTATTTAGCCGTTCCTGGTTCATTTCCAGTTGCATGGCTGAGAAGATAGTAGCTGGCATCGTCACATATAAGACTAACTGCGTAATATCTTTTTGGCCAGTTTCAGAGATTAATTTTGTTTTACCCGCGATAAAGCCGATAACGATTAATAAAAATAGCACAGCAACTTTTTGTAAAGTTAAGAAAAAATCAATTTGCATGCAATTTCCTCCCCATATATTTAAATTTGTTAGACAAAAAAGCCTAGAAAAAGTTTATGATACTCATTCTAGGCGATAAAATTTGGATATTCAATAGCAAATTACACTAGACAAAGCCAATACGATTAGACACTTTAACTAAAATTTTTATCTAGCCAAGTGATGAGTTTTTCATAAATATCAACACCTAAAGTATCGATATCAGTTCTGTCAAAATCATGTTGGTCGCTTTCAATCAAATGCAATTCGCTATTTGCATTCCCGTTATGTAGAAATTTAGATTGACGGCTTGGCACATCAGGATCATTTGTAGCTGCCGCAATAAAACTTACAGGTAAACTGCTTAATGCTTTTTTTTGAATTGAAAAGTCTGTTGCAGATTGGTCATCCTCAAGATACAGGCTCTGCCAGTTCCCTTTTTGCCGAGCGCTAATATAAATTGGATAACGGTGATTCATTTCCCCTTGAGTAATGGGTTGGTCATTGATTAATTTGGCAACTTGAGCATCTGTCACTTTTGGAAATGTGAGGAAATACCGGTTAGGCACATTAAAGGCGGCTTCGTTTAGATTGAAATATCCGTAAAAAGCGATTAAACCTTTTGCTTTAGACTGATGATAGACAGCTTGATAAATTGCTAAATATGCCCCCGCAGACCGTCCCATTAATATGAAAGCCTTATTATTCAAATGTAGCTGATCTACGGCGTTAGTTTCAAACCAGGTAATTGATTGTTCAATAGAAGATAAAATTTCCGATAATTTACTTTCAGGGGCCAAAGGATAGTCTACTGTAAACAAGTTATAGCCTGCATTTGTTAACATTGTAATATATTGTTCAGGTAAGTCATTTCGTTGACCGAAAACTAAACCTCCGCCATGCAAATAAAAAATTGTCGGCTTATGTGCGCTTTGTGTATCAGAAGTTTGATATAATGTGCCATAGATAGGTAGTGTATGACTATCTTGAATGAGCACTTTTGTTGTTTGATAGCTAGTCATGCTATTGCTCCTTTCTGGTTAAAATGCTTATTTTCATTATTAGTATAGGATAATTTTTGGGCATTTTGGTTATTGAAGGTGCATTTTATCTAAAATAGACAAATTCCAATTCAGTTTTATTGAGTTTGTGCATATTTCATCAGAATGAAAGCGGTTATACTATAGTCAAAGGGAGGCTTAACCATGTTACATACAGTAATTCAAAAAAACAATTATCAAGATTCAATTAACTTGATGTTATTAACGAATTCAGTTAACGACATTGACGGTGTTTCACAAGCACAAATTATGATGGCGTCTGATGCGAATAAAGACATCTTAAAGTCAGCTGGTTTATACACTGACGAAGTGGAAGCTGCTGGTGCCAACGATATGGCGATTGTAGTAGAAGCAGATGACGAAAGCATCATGGAAGACGTAAATGCTGAAATTGATCGTTTCTTAAGTGACTTATCTGGGAAAAAAGACGAAGGCGGTATTTCTAGTGTAAATAACTGGAAAGACGCTTTGGAAACAAAATCAGATGCTAATTTAGCATTAGTCTCAATTCCAGGTTCATATGCAGCTGACGAAATTGAAAAAGCCTTAGATTCAGGTTTACACGTATTCTCATTCTCAGATAACGTGTCTCTTGAAGATGAAGTTCGATTGAAAAATAAAGCACACGAAAAAGGTTTACTATTAATGGGACCAGACTGTGGTACCGGCGTAATTTCAAGTGTGCCATTAGCTTTTACCAACGTGACGAATCCAGGTAATATCGGGATTGTTGCAGCATCAGGTACTGGTATTCAAGAAGCAACAACAATTATTGACCGCTTAGGTGGTGGGGTTGTTCACGCAATTGGTACCGGTGGTCGTGACTTAAATGAAAAAGTACAAGCAACAACAATGCTTGATGCAATTTCTGGTTTAGAAGAACACGATCCAACAGATGTCATTTTAGTAATCTCTAAGCCACCTGCAAAAGAAGTACGTGATAATGTAATGAAAACATTACAATCATTGTCAAAACCAGTCGTTGCTATTTTCCTAGGTGAAAAACCAAGTGAACACGTGGGTAACGTAGCACTTGCATATACTCTAGAAGAAGCAGCTAAGATGGCTGTTGATTTAGCAAATGGCGATGAAATCAAAGCAAATTATAATGATGAAATTGATTTCGAAGTAACTAAACCATTGCCAGAAGGTAAAACTGTAAAAGGTTTATACTCTGGTGGTACGTTAGCAAGTGAAGCAGCTACCTTAATTTCTGACGCTTTATCATTAGATAATGTTAAAGGAGAAGAAGGCTATATCTTAAACACACACGGTTTCCAAGTTATGGACCTTGGTGATGATGTATATACGCAAGGTAAACCTCACCCGATGATTGACCCAGAAGTTCGTGTGAAAAAACTGCAAGAAGTTTTACAAGACGAAACTACAGGGATTATCTTATTAGACGTTGTTTTAGGGTACGGTTCACATGCTGACATGGCTGGTGCACTAGCACCAAGCATCAAAGAAGCACTTAGCGATGCAAAAGCTAATGATCGTGAGCTATATGTGATTGGTTCTGTTGTTGGAACCGACCACGATCCACAAAATTACGCTGATGCAGTTGCTAAATTGGAAGATGCAGGTGTAATTGTTGAAACATCTAATGCGCGCGCAATTCGCTTAGCTTTAAAACTAATGGGCAAAGAATTATCAATCGCTGATAAATCATTTGTTGATTATGACGGTGAAAAAGTATCTGTTCCAGCAGCAAGCGAGCAAGTTGTAGAGTTATTAAACAACCCTCCACGTGTAATTAATATTGGTATCGAAAGCTTTACTGAACCAATTACTGCATTTGGTGGTGAAGCACTACAATTCTCTTGGAGACCAAAAGCTGGCGGTAACAAGAAATTAATCCGTATCTTAAACGAATTAGAAAAACGTGAAGATGAAATCAATGCGTCAAACGATAAAGTCATTGACCGTCTAAAAAATTCTCAACCATTCTTAGTAGATGCTAAATTGGCTAAAGAAGTTATTCCAGAATTAAACACTGGTGAAAAAGTCATCTTACACGCTGGTCCACCAATTAAATTCGAAAATATGACAGGCCCAATGCAAGGTTCAGTAATTGGTGCGATGTTATTCGAAGAGTGGGCAACTGACGAAGATGATGCTATGCGTCAATTAGAAGCCGGAGAAGTAACCTTTATTCCATGTCACCATGTAGGTGCAGTTGGCCCAATGGGTGGTATCACTTCAGCTAACTTCCCAGTATTTGTTGTAGAAAACAAAACAGATGGTACAACAGGTTACTGTATCATGAACGAAGGTATCGGTGAGGTATTACGTTTCGGTGCTAATTCGCCTGCAGTTATTGACCGTCTACGTTGGATGCGTGATGTTTTAGGACCGATTTTAGGTCAAGCTTTACGTACACACGAAGAAGGCTTAAACCTTAACGTTATGATTGCTCGTGCTATTGGTATGGGTGATGAATTCCACCAACGTAATATTGCCGCATCATTAGTATTCTTGAAAGAAATTACACCTTCAATTATTACTTTAGATGCAGATGAAAAAGAAAAAGCGGAAGTTATCCAATTCTTGGCTGACACTGACCAATTCTTCTTGAACATCATGATGGCTACGGGTAAATCAATGGTTGATTACGCTCGTAAAATTAAAGAAGGTACAGTAGTCACAACTATGGCTCGTAACGGGGAAAACTTCGGTATCCGTGTTGCAGCTTTAGGAGACGAGTGGTTCAATGGTCCAGTAAATACACCAAATGGTCTATACTTTACTGGTTACTCTGCTGAATTAGCTAACCCAGATATCGGGGACTCAGCAATTACTGAGACTGTCGGTGTAGGTGGTATGGCGATGATCGCTGCACCAGGGGTTACTCGATTCATCGGATTGAACGGCTTGGAAGATGCACAAAGCATTTCTGAAGAAATGGCACAAATTTCAATTACCCACAATCCAAACTGGGCAATTCCAAACTGGGATTTCCAAGGTGCTACTTTAGGTATCGATATCCGTAAAGTTGTTGAAACTGGTATTACACCAATTATCAATACAGGAATTGCGCATAAAGAAGCGGGTGTTGGTCAAATCGGTGCTGGTACAGTACGCGCACCTTTAGAAGCCTTTGAAAAAGCATTAGTTGCCTACGCTGAATCAGTTGGCATCCATGTAGATGAAAACTAATTTGAATAAACAATATGCTGATCGCTCATCAAATTCTTTGGTGAGCGATTATCTCACTAAAGTATTTTCTTCTAAGCAACGATTGATGGCCAGAGTCGATTCTATATTTGAGAATGGCTTTAATTTAATCTTTCAAAATCAACTCATCTTTGTTGGTAAAGATAGTAATCAATTGTCTGCTTTTGGTTTAAGTGTGCCGACCAAAACATTTATTGAGATGAAAAATGCTTTAGTTGTAGGGCAACAAGTTCGTATAAAAGCGACTTTTACTGATAAACAAGAAATGGATATGTCTTGGACAATTTATACCAAGGGGAAAGTTGTTCAAATAGATATGGATGATGTTGGTATTGTAGATACGACATTGCCTAAAATATCAATAGATTATTTTCTAGCTGATGATGTTTTAAAGGCTTTACAAAAATCATCTATTTGGCAAGGTTCAGGATTTGCAACGACTGAATATTTAAAAGAAAAATATAATCAATTGATTGAAAAGTGGGACAACGAACTCGCACAAGCTTTGATTGGTGCAGGGATTGGCTTAACACCGAGTGGTGATGATTTTCTACAAGGTTTTATGATGATGGAGTTGGTAACAGGTGAAAACCAAGCCAAGCTTACACAAACAATCAAGAAAGCATTAGACCATCGTTCAACCACCAAGGTGAGTGAAAATTATTATCGGGTATTGCTGAAAGGCCATGTTAACTATGCATGGACTCAACTTTTTGAAGCAGTTTATCATAAAAACATGAGTGAAATTGAAAATATCATTTCGGACATTCAAGAGTATGGTGCTACTTCTGGCAATGACATATTATTAGGCGTTCTAACATTTTTAAAAGTTCATCAAGACACAGCAGAATATTAGGAGGAAATTATGGGTAAAAAAATTGTTGTTGCTTTAGGCGGAAATGCTATTTTAACAGATGATCCATCTGCTAAAGGACAAATTGAAGCTTTACGTTATACAAGTAAACGATTAATCGAATTGGTGAAACAGGGTCACCAAGTAATTATTAGCCACGGTAATGGTCCACAAGTAGGGAACTTACTATTGCAACAAAAAGCTGGAGAATCAGAGAAAAACCCAGCAATGCCTTTGGATACTTTAGTCGGAATGACACAAGGTAGCATCGGTTACTGGTTGCAAAATCAATTAAATGAAGCTTTGGCCGAAGAGGGAATTGAAAAAGATGTTGCAACTTTAATTACACAAGTAGTTGTCGACAGCAATGACCCTGCATTTTATAATCCTACTAAACCTGTTGGACCATTCTTAACTAAGGAAGAAGCTGACAAATCAGCTGCAGAAACAGGTGACCAATTTGTAGAGGATGCAGGTCGTGGTTATCGTAAAGTAGTCGCATCACCAAAACCACAAACAATTGTTGAATATCCAATTATTAAATCATTAATTGATCAAGACATCATCACAATTTCAGCTGGTGGTGGAGGAATTCCAGTTACTCAGGCTGAAAATGGCTATACAGGTATCGAAGCCGTTATCGATAAAGATTTCGCTTCTGCTAAATTAGCGGAACTTGTTGAAGCTGATTATTTATTTATCTTGACTGGTGTTGATAATGTTTATGTGAATTTCAATCAACCAAACCAAGAGAAATTAGAAAACGTAACTGTAGACCAATTAAAAGGTTGGATCCAAGAAGACCAATTCGCTCCAGGTTCTATGTTACCTAAAGTAGAAGCAGCGATTTCATTGGTTGAAAATCGTCCAGAAAGTAAAGTTGTCATTACTTCATTGGAAAATATTGAAGCAATCTTTGATGGTGGTTCTGCTACAGTAGTTTCAGCAAATTAATCCGTATTTATCGAGGGATCCACATAATAGTGGATCCCTTTGTTTTTTGTTATGATTAAGGAAATGCATGATGGGGTGATTAATTGGTAGAAACCGGCAACCATGAAAATATAGAATTATTGGTGAGTGAATATATTTATCCAATCAACCAATTCGGTCGTATGGGGCAAATACAAGCAGTTTTTGATGGGTCTTTCAATGTGAAGGTCAAGGATCAAATTATTCATTTTGCCAGCTATAAGGGGTATATTTCTGGCCATGGGCTATATCTACCGAGGGAAGTTTATGGCAAAATCAGACCTTATCTTAAAGTAGGTAATCGTGTACGAATCACAGACAATCAAATAACATTCTACAGCCTACAAGAAATTTTGACTTTTGATTATGATGAAAAAGTGATCGACCAACAAATTGATCATGTAGATACGAATGCAACATTGATTAGCCAAGTGACCCAGGCTTATAAAGAGGCAACCAAACAAGGCTTACGAATTGGGTTAAACAACCAAGATGTGACATTTAAAAATATACAAGATTTATTGATAAAAGGTGATTTCAATCCAACAAATTTGAATTTAATAGTGTCTTATTTAGTTGGAAGGGGTAGGGGGTTAACGCCATCCGGAGATGATATGCTGGTAGGCTACTTGAGTCTGATGTGGCAGTTTGCTCCTGAACGAGCAAAATTATTAGCCCAGAAATTGAAGGAAGTCCACCTATCTACAACAGATGTCTCTCGGGCCTATTTACTCGCTGCAACAGAGCGGCATTTTTCTACGCCTTTATTCAAATACTATCAAGCCGTCACAGCACTGTATGAAGGCCGAGAAAATGATTTAAGAGATCTTGAAGCGAAGATTTCTTGGATAATGAAAGTAGGTCATACATCTGGTCAAGATATGACTTATGGCATCGGTCTTGGAATAGGCTATTTAAATAACAAGGCAATAAAAATCGAGTCCTAGACGGTAGTGTCTAGGACTCGTTTTGCGTTTCTACCAAAGCGCAGCTATAAGAATTGATTGGCGACCATTAACTTTGGCTTCTTGAAGCAAAATATTCAATATTAATACGACGCAATCTTGACCACTCGGCAGGTTTACCAGTAATCATCAGGTCGGTATTCTTTAAATCGTTCAGGTTTTGGCAGTCAAGTACCATCATAATTAAACGTAACTGTTCTTCGTAGGATTTCACCATGTCGATTGTCGCATCAACACCTTGTCCTAAAACAGCGTGTAAGAATTGACCTGACATACCAACAGCAGAGGCACCTAAAGCTAAAGCTTTCATCATCTGCATTGGGTCTTTAATACCACCAGAAGCGATAATCGTTGATTGATTTAATAAGGGTTGTGCTTCTAGAAGGGAAATCACTGTTGATTGTCCCCAGTCTGCCATATAAGCAAATTCTTGGTGCTCACGACGAGCATTTTCAATTTTTGCAAAATTCGTGCCACCGGTACCAGAAACATCAATGGTATTGACACCTAAACTTTGTAAGTGGTGCATGGTTTGATAAGACATACCAAAACCAACTTCTTTTACCATGACAGGACAGTCAAGATTCTCAACAATCTCTACAATATGATCTTCTAATTTTCTAAAATCACGATCGCCTTCAGGCATGACAATTTCTTGTGCAGTATTTAAATGAATTTGCAAAGCATCAGCGTCTAATAGGTCTACTGCGCGTTTTGCATCTTCTAAATTTTTATCTGCGCCTACATTGGCCATCACAAAACCATTTGGATTAACATCTCGAATAATCGTGAATGAATCGGCAACTGAAGGATCTTTTAAGGCAGCTGAAACTGATCCAGATGCCATTGGCAGTTGACATTCACGCGCTACTTCTGCAAACATCCCATTAATTTTTTTAGTCCACTCAGACCCACCAGTCATTGCATTGATATAAAAAGGCAGGTTGAATTGTTGATTAAAAAGGTTAGTTGACAAGTCAATGTGTTCAAATGATTGATGAGATAATGATGGATGGACAAAGCGGACAGATTCAAAATCAGTTGGCGCTGTTTGATATTGCATTTCAGCATTGTGTACGTGGGCATCTTTACGGTTCATATTATCTCTCCTGTTCATTTCTTTGCCAGAAAGCGAAGGGGAGAACGACTAAATCGTTTTCTCGCCATAAGCCTTGGATGGCCTTAGCCTCATCAGCTTCACTAGAGATTGCATAGGCACAATCACCAGCGCCAGCGCCAGAAACTTTGGCAACTGTTTTTTCTGATGTGACCAATTTCAGTGCTTTTTTAAAGGACTTAGTTAAATAAGGCTTATTGAGTGTCTGGGTATAGTTTAAAATATTATCTAAATTTTCTTTAATAGCTGATTTGAATAAGGACCAATCATTCATTTGAATAGCAGCTTTAGCCATTAAAACTTGCCGTTTAGCTAATTGTTTAAAAGAAGCCATAATTTCTTCTAATTCACGTTCAGAAATATGATGGGCAACCATTTTTAGTAGGTCTTCGGTCGAGGCTTTTTCTTTAGACCAGATCAATGATAAAGTCCACTGTGGATCTATAGGCAATTGTTCAATCATTAATTCTGGCCAAAATGCATCGATTAAGGCACGAATATCTTCGCCTGTCGCTTTTGCCTGGGCAGCAAACCACTCTCGGTCAAAGTTTTGATAATAAATCACACCTGTTTGGGTGCTAGCAGCTACATCACCCAGTGAACCTACCATACCTAATTGTGCTTGCGTGATGGCAACCAATTTGAATACAAGGTAAACCCATTGAGATTCAGTAATGTCTTGGTCAAGTTTGTAGTACTTCAACAGGGCAGATACGACTGCAACAGAAATTGCACCGGATGAACCTAAACCATATTTGGTGCCGTCAGCAGCATCTAAATCGGAGGTGATTTTTAAGTCAAAATGATCAGCAGAAGTAGTTGATTTAGCACCAACAGCTTCAGCATATGACATCACTGTTTGCATAGCTTGCCAAATTAAAGGGAATTCTTCTGCTAAGACATCATCGCTAGATACTTGACCATGTATATCGTATGACCAAGCAATCGGATGGTCAGCCTGGTTAGTGATTAAATAGCCATTTTTCCCAGGGTTTTCAACTAGCGTTAAATGTAGGAATGCATCAACTGTCGTCAATAGGGCGGCTTGTCCTGAACTGACAACTGCGTATTCTCCCGCTAGGAATAATTTACCTGGCACGGCGACTTTTATGGCATTAGTTTCATTATTCGTATGGATTATTGTGCTCTCATCATAAGATTGCGCCATCTTCATACTCCCATCTATCTAAGCGTTGAATACCAGGTCCTGCAGTGGTTTGGATAAAGTCCATCTCTGGGAACCTTTCCGCAAAAAAGGCTTCCAACTCGTCCATCTGGCTTGCCCGACACAAGACCTTCACATTCGGCCCAGCATCGATTGTATAGTAAGCCAACACACCAGTCGCACGCAAGTCTTGAACTGCTTGAATAGCCTTAATGGTGTCTGGTTCAAAATAGGTAAAGGATGGATCAGAGGCCATCGTTGTTGCATGCATCCGCATAGCATTCGCTTCTGCAATTTCGCCCATCAATTGGAAATCCTGCTTTGCAATGGCCGCTTTAATGCGTTCTAAGTCAATCATATTTTGTCGTACCCATTCAGGATAGAAAGGTGATGTCCGCAAAGTATGAGCCATCCCTTCACGTGAGGAAACCCGTTTCTCAGCGGTGTTAATCGCTAAAATTACCATACCGATATCCCAAGATGCATCGTCAATTTTAACAGCCATAGAGTTTTGACTGTCAGTGCCTTTTTGCCATTCAACAAAGCCACCAAAAATAGACCGCGTTGCCGAACCGGATCCACGTCGTGCGAATGTTGATAAGGCCTGGTCAGAAATCTTATCTTCTAAATTTAAGGCCTGTCTAGTAGCTGCGGCCAATGCGGAGAAGGCAGATGAAGAAGAAGCCAACCCTGCCGCTGTTGGCACATGGTTGATACTCTCAACTTTGGCCCGCAAGTCTACTTCAGCTTCAGTTCTAAACATATCTAAAAATTTGCTGATTTTTGCTGTTTCGGTTTCATTCCGTAATTCATGGTTTAAATAAAAAACATCTTTGTCAAAATCACTTGAAAATGTCACGCGCGTGTCTGTATACAAGGCGTCTAAAGTGAGCGACAAACTAGATGTAGTAGGTATAAACAAATCTTTATTTGCTTTACCCCAATATTTAATTAAGGCTATATTGGTGTGCGCCCGGTAAGCGCCTTGAAAAACTGACATCTCGATTCTCCCTCAATAAATTTTTCTTCTTCAATTATAACTGATTTTTACGTATTTCGCCCACTATTCGCTAGGTGCACTCTTGAAAGGAACTACCCAGGAAGCTACTGCTAAATTTTCTGCCTTTAGAGATTTGGCTAAAAGGTCAGCCTTGTCCTTGCTGTCACACAAGGCAAAATAGCAACCGCCACGCCCACCACCAGTGAGTTTGGCTGCGCCGGCACCATTCGCTTCCGCAAAAGTAACACCAGCCTCAAGTTCAGGACTGGACACCTGCAAAGCCCGCAAGTGATGGTGCGCATCTTTAAAGCTAGCACAAATAGCCGTAAACCATTGGTCAGTGGTCATCTTATCATCATCTAAGGTTACTAAGTCAATAAAACGATTGGCTGCTTCGCCTAGCTGCATTAAATTATTTTCAACTGCTTGACGTCGTGTAATAAAAGCAGAATTTAAGCCAGCATCCACATCAGACACGGCATTTTTTGTATTGCCATGAATCCCTGTATCGGCTACAACTAACCAATATGGGCTGTCGAAGTGGCAGATTGTCATGGGGTGATTTTTTTGATAAATCAATGGCACACCAAGGCCAGCAACACGTGCATCTAAGCCAGATGGGTTGCCGTGACTAATTTTTTCAGATAAATCTACATATTTTAATAACAGTTCTTCACTTAAAGGGAGGTCATAGTATTGGTAAAAGGCACGGACAAGTGCAGTTGCCATTGCTGCTGAAGACCCCATTCCGCGTTCTGCTGGTATGGAGGAATGGATTTGAATCAACCAATGGCTTTGATTTTGCGTCATTAAATCAGCCCGTAATTGATCATAAACAGCAAGCAAATTCTGTAAATGTGCGGGCGCTTGTTGAAGGGGGCCTTCGTATAAATCGCTCACCAAATATGCATGTGTTTTTGTTTGTTCAATTGTAACTGTCATTTCTACCGCATGGAAGGGTAGTGCAACAGAAGGGTAACCATGAACGACAGCATGTTCACCGATAATAATGATTTTCCCGTTCGCTTTACCAGTCGCTTTTTTCATACTTTCACTCCTATTCTGTTCTATTATATACAATATTTGGAAGGGCAACACCTTTGAAAACGAATTATATATAAATTTAGCAAATTATTAAGGGTTATTCAGATAAATTCCGAACAATCTTTTAGGAATTCTCATAATTTTCTAGTAATCGCTAATATTAAGTGCTAAAATAAGGATGAAATTCAAAAAAGGAAGTGAAAACATGAGTGTCCAACAATCAATGCAAGATATCGAAAAAATCATTGTACTTGATTACGGTAGTCAATATAACCAATTGATTACCCGTCGTATTCGTGAGCTAGGCGTTTATTCTGAACTATTATCACATAAATTGACTGCTGATGAAATCATGGCAAAAGGTAATGTTAAAGGAATCATCTTATCTGGTGGCCCGATGTCTGTATATGCAGACGGTGCTTTCTCAATTGATGATGCTGTCTTTGACCTAGGTATTCCAGTTTTAGGTATCTGTTATGGGATGCAATTAATGACCTTTAAAAATGGTGGGGTAGTTGCTCGCTCAAATAAACGTGAGTATGGTCAACAACCATTATTTATTGATAAGGCAGATTCAGCTATCTTTAAAGGCCTAGAATCTGAGGAATTGGTCTTAATGAGTCACTCTGACCGAATTGAAGAAATTCCAGAAGGATTTGAAGTTACTGCTCGCGGTGAACATAGCCCGGTAGCAGCTTTTGAAAACACAGAGAAGCAATTCTATGGTTTCCAATTCCACCCAGAGGTTCGTGCATCAGTTCACGGTAACGAAATGTTACGTAATTTCGTGTTCGATATCTGTGGTGCTCAAGGTTCTTGGACAATGGAAAAATTCATTGATATTAAAATCCAAGAAATTCGCGAATTAGTTGGCGATGGTAAAGTATTATTAGGCTTATCTGGTGGTGTAGACTCATCAGTTGTAGGTGTATTACTACAAAAAGCTATCGGGGACCAATTAACTTGTATCTTCGTAGACCACGGTTTATTACGTAAAAACGAAGCAGAAGAAGTTATGGCAACCCTTGGTGGTAAATTCGGTTTAAACATTATTAAAGTTGACGCTGAAGAGCGCTTCCTAAGTAAATTAGCGGGTGTATCTGATCCTGAACGTAAACGTAAAATTATCGGTAACGAATTTGTTTATGTTTTTGATGATGAAGCACAAAAAATTAAAGATGTTGATTACCTAGCACAAGGTACTTTATATACTGATGTAATTGAATCAGGTACTGATACAGCGCAAACGATCAAATCTCACCATAACGTTGGTGGATTGCCAGAAGATATGACCTTCTCATTAATCGAACCTTTAAATACGCTATTTAAAGACGAAGTGCGTGCAGTAGGTACTGAATTAGGTATGCCAGATAAAATTGTATGGCGTCAACCATTCCCAGGCCCAGGTTTAGCTATCCGTATCATCGGTGAAGTAACACCTGAAAAACTTGAAGTTGTTCGAGAATCTGACTTCATCTTACGTGATGAAATTAGAAAACAAGGGCTTGAAGGCGACATTTGGCAATATTTTACAGTCCTACCTGGTTTCAAATCAGTAGGTGTTATGGGTGATGAACGTACTTACGATTACACAATCGGTATTCGTGCAGTAACCTCAGTTGATGGTATGACATCTGAATGGGCTCGTATCCCTTATGATGTATTAGACATTATTTCTAAACGTATTGTAAATGAATGTGCCCACATCAACCGCGTAGTCCTAGATATTACGAGCAAGCCGCCTGCAACCATCGAATGGGAGTAGCCTGAAAACGTTGATATAACAACATTTTCAAAGGTTTGCCTATATTAAATTTTAAAATTCAAAACCACACAAAGTGTTAAAACTTAGACTTTGTGTGGTTTTTTGCGGATTCATTTAAGCTATTTACATGATTAAACTATAATATCCATATCTTTCAATTTAAATAACAAAAGTCTTTAGAGTAATAACCTGGAAAAGTTGTAATTTCAGACTATGAATGATACCTTAAAATATACAAAGAAATCGTTTACATGTCGATAATAAAGACATTTTATCTGCAATGATGTCTTGTAACTATAAGGTAAAGGGGTTGAAATGGATGGATGTATTTTTAATTGGTGAAGCAATGGGCTTGTTTATTGCGGATGACTATGGTGATTTTCACAATGTTGAAACCTTTCGCAGGGGTGTTTCAGGCGCCGAAATGAATGTTGCTATTGGCTTAGCAAGACTAGGATTTGATATTAGTTACATTACGAAACTGGGTCAAGATCCAATGGGTAAAACGATTCGTCAATTGATCGAGTCAGAGAATATACATACAGACCATCTAATGATAGATGAAGATAATGATACCGGCTTACAAATTAAAAATAAGGTAAGGAATGATGATCCAGATATCCACTATTACCGAAAAAATAGTGCTTTTAGTCATTTGTCTAAACAGGAAGTTGCGGATATCGATTTTTCACAAGTTCGTTTATTACATATTACTGGTATTCCATTAGCGCTTAATGAACAAATTCGGTCAGTTGTTTATCGATTGGTTGAACGAGCGCGTATGGCAGGTACGCTAATTACTTTTGATCCAAATATCCGTGAAGTACTTTGGGAAGACAAAGAAAGTATGATAAGGGTCTTAAATGATATGGCTCAGTACGCCCATGTAGTGATGCCTGGTTTGTCAGAAGGTCAAAAGTTAACAGGTTTGACTGATCCAACTGCGA
The DNA here is from genome assembly GCA_041223225.1 of Aerococcaceae bacterium 50-4. Lineage (GTDB taxonomy): Bacteria > Bacillota > Bacilli > Lactobacillales > Aerococcaceae > Aerococcus. Next base: position 51,243 of record JBCLPQ010000005.1, on the reverse strand, counting down.
TAGCCGATTTCTATATCAATCAAGGGGTAGAAACAGTCATCATCAAAGATGGTGGTAATGGCGCTTATTTTAAACAAACCAATAAACCTTTAGAACATGTCGCAGGTGTATCAGTTGAAAAAATTGTCGATACTGTTGGTGCTGGTGATGGATTTGCTGTCGGCGTAATTTCTGGTATTTTAGATGGTGTTTCAATGATAGAAAGTGTTCAACGTGGTAACGCCATCGGATCTATCCAAATTCAACACCAAAGTGACAATGCTGCTTTACCTAATCGAGAAGATTTACGCGCTTATATGGCATCGAAATATTAGAATCAATAATCATGTATCAAATTGAACATATTAGCTTGATTTTTAATAGCTGATTTTTTAATTGTGTGCGCAGTTGCAGCTCTTACCTTTCGATTAAATTGAGAAGGTAACTTTAATTTGAAGTCTATTTTTTTTCGATGCAAGCGTCCCTGTCCCTTGATATAATGGGATGCAAGCGAGACTTGCTAGGAAAAATTGCCAGCTTATTTTAAGCTAGGGTTACATCGAGGAAGGGATTGAAGAGATGAAATTTAACGAAAAAATCAAAGAGATTAGAAGTAATCATGGACTGACGCAGGAACAGTTTGCCAATCAATTGAATGTTACCAGGCAAGCTGTATCCAATTGGGAAAATGATCGTAATCTTCCGGATCTTGAAATGATTATTTCAATAGCTGAAATTTTTGAACTTTCTCTCGATGAATTAATCTTAGGAGGAAGTAATATGCATAACGATATTACAGAAAAATTAATTAAGGACGGCAGTGAAACAAGAAAGGCTAAGCTGAATTTAACTTCAACTATTATAGGTGCTTTTCTATTATTTATTGGTTTAGGTTGCTTCTTCATTAAAATGAATTCGGTCGAGTATATTGACCAGGCGGGCATTTTGCATGAAAACTTTTTCTTACTACCAATAGGTTTCTTATTCCTATTTGCTGGTGGTGTAGTTTTCCTTGTTACAGGTATTAAATTTCTAAAAGAGCGATTTATAAAATAAAATTTCGTTTTAAATATACATATACAAAAATCCAGAAGGTGTACTATCTCACACTTTCTGGATTTTTTTAATTCTATTGCCACTTTTTGTCCCATTGTTCTGGCAAGAGGTCTTTTATTGTAGCTGTTCGCATGCCGGGTAAGAGAATAGTGGTGTAAATATTATTATCGTGAATTTGAGAAATGAATTCACGACAACGTCCGCAAGGTGGCAAGATACTGCCATCTTCATATACAGCAACGAGTCTCTTGATCTCGGTTTCACCGTTTTTCACCATTTCTGCAATTGCAGCTTGTTCAGCGCATAAACCGATTGAACCAGGTAAATCTAAGCAAACACCTGTGTAGGTATGGCCATTTGTCGTTTCAAGGGCACAGGCGACATGTCCAGCTGTACCAAGTTGGCGCAATAGTTGATGATTGATATGTTTTAAGGCTAATTGGTAAAGTGCTTGGGTGTTCATATGATGAGATACGACCTTTCTTTTTCATTTTTGTTTATCTTAAAGTATATCAAATTGTAAAAAAATGCTGACATTATTATTATTTATCGGTTATTTATAGCTTTTAAATGATAGATGATGTACAATTTAGTAAACGGTTTCATGAAATTATATTTCATTAGGAGGTATGTTATGGAAGATATTATTTTTTCAATTATTTCATATGGTGGTGATGCGAAGGCTTTGGCATATGAAGCGATAGAAGCATCCGAATTGGGGGAATTCGCTAAAGCGCAAAGCTTGTTGGATGAAGCGGATGAGTCCTTAAAAGTGGCGCATAACACGCAAACACAGATGTTAACGGATGAAGTGAACGGTAATAATAAAGAAGTATCTTTATTGCTCGTTCATGCTCAAGATCATTTAATGACAGCAATTGAAGTTCGTTCATTAGCGGAGAGGTTCATCGCCATTAATAAAAGAATTAGTCATTTAGAGGAGGGGAAATAATGAAAGTATTATTAGTTTGTTCTGCAGGTATGTCTAGTGCAATTGCAGCCAAGTCATTGCAAGAGGCAGCGGAAAAAGAAGGTATTGATATGACAGTTCATGAGGCTTCTACTAGTCAGTTTGAGGACTTAATTGGTAAAGACTATGACTTAGCTTTAGTGGCACCACAAATTAGACATCGGTTTAAAACTCTAGCGCCAAGTGCAGAAAAACATCACATTCCAATCTTACAAATAAAACCTAAAGGGTATTCTGGTATTGGAGGCAAGTTCTTATTAGCACAAATTAAAGAAGAGGCGAGTCAAGTATTTGAGTAGTTAAGAATTGGGAGGTTCACTACTATGATAGATCAGATTGCAACATTTTTAGATGAGAAGTTGTCCAGTCCAATGGCTAGATTGGCCGAGCAACGCCATTTACGAGCAGTAAGAGATGGTATTGTTGCGACATTACCAATTATTATTGTGGCTTCGATGTTTATGGTTATTGCCTTTTTGCCTAATTCATTACCTGAGTCATGGGGGCTTACACAATTTTTAGTGGCAAACCAGTTTAAAATCTTACTACCATACCGGATGTCAATGTTCATTATGACTTTATATGCGGTATTTGGGATTGGTTACTCACTTGCTAGGTCCTATGATTTGGATGCCTTATCAGGTGGTATATTAGCTGAATTAGCCTATTTATTAACCATCGTACCAACTAGTATTGCAGAACCACCTGCTGTCCTAACTGAGCTTGCAGCCTCTAACACAGAAGTAGCGACTTACTTAGAAAATATTCCAGTAGGTTTTGTGATGCCTATGGCCAATTTAGGTGCCGGTGGCATGTTTATCGGGATAGTAACAGCCATTTTAGGGGTCGAAATTTACCGGATGACTGAAAAGAGTGGATTTAAAATATCTATGCCCGAGCAGGTTCCTAGTTCGATTGCTCGTTCATTCGAATCATTAACACCAACACTGATTGTATTGCTTTTAGTATCAGCTATTACTATGTGGCTAGAAATTGATGTGCATAGCATCATGTTTGCTATTGTTACACCTTTAGTTTCTGCATCAGATACAATCTGGTCAGTATTATTACTAACGTTCTTGAACTCATTCTTCTGGGTATTTGGGATTCACGGGGCATCAATTGTCGGGACAGTCGCAAGGCCCTTATGGTTAACCTTATTGGATCAAAATACAGCAGCTTATGCAGCTCAGGAAGTGATTCCCAATGTGGCTGCAGAACCTTTCTACCAGTGGTTTATTTATATCGGTGGGTCAGGAGCAACGCTTGGTTTAGCTTTGGCGCTTTTTGTGACAAAATCCGAATACGGCAAAACCTTAGCCAAGACCACGCTGATTCCTTCATTATTTAACATTAATGAGCCGCTGATTTTTGGGGCACCAATTGTGCTGAATCCAACTTTAATGATTCCTTTTATTTTGACACCAATTCTGAATGCAATCATTGCTTGGTTTGCAACTTCGTTAGGTTTAGTCAATAAAGTTGTAGCGTTAGCACCGTGGACGCTACCAGGGCCGATTGGGGCATTTCTAGCAACCGGATCTGATTGGCGTGCAGTTATCTTATCGTTACTATTAATATTATTGTCTACAGTTATTTATTTACCATTCGTCAGGATTTACGATAAACAGTTAACTGAACAGGAACAAGAGGGTGAATAAACCTTTTTGTAAGAGTAAGAAAGTGAGGAGTATATGCGACAATTAGGTATATCTATTTACCCTGAAAAGGCTAGCTTTGAAGAGTTATCTGCATACTTAGATTTAGCTGCAGCAAATGGCTTTCAACGAATTTTTTCATGTTTGCTGTCAGCAGAAGAAGATAAAGATACAATCATCCAACATTTTTCAAAAATTAATTTATATGCCAAAGAACTAGGTTTTGAAATATTTGTAGATGTATCCCCACGGGTATTCAACAAACTAGATATTTCTTATGATGATTTAACTTTTTTTAAGACCATTCATGCGGATGGTATTCGACTAGATGCCGGATTTGGGGGCAGCGAAGAAGCCTTAATGACTTACAATGATTTTGGTTTAAAAATTGAAATTAACATGTCAAATAACGTGCATACTTTAGATACTATTATGGATTATCGGCCCAATCAACATCATTTAGTGGGTTGTCATAATTTTTATCCCCACCGTTATACAGGTTTAGGTTTAGACTTCTTTAAAGCGTGTACTGAACGATTTAACCACTTTGGGTTACGAACTGCTGCCTTTATCACCAGTCAAAACACGGACACATATGGACCATGGCCTGTGACTGATGGTTTACCTACGTTAGAAATCCATCGCGGATTGCCAATGGATGTACAGTATAAACATTTTCTAGCGATGGAATTAGTGGATGATTTAATCATTTCAAATTGTTTCCCGACAGAAGATGAAATGCGAAAAATAGGTCAGCTAAATAAATATTTAGTCACCTTTGATGTCACACCAGTCGCAGATTTGCCTGCAATCGAAAGAGAAATTTTATTCGACACCCTGCATTTTAATAGAGGGGATGTTAACGACTATGTAATTCGTTCAACGCAGAGTCGAGTGAAGTTTAAAGGACACGACTTCCCGGTTTTTAATGCCCCTGCAAGAATTCAACGTGGGGATATCATTATAGAAAGTAGTGAGTATGGTCATTACGCTGGTGAATTACAGATTGCACTCAAAGATATGGAAAATTCTGGTAAGAGTAATGTAGTTGGTCGCATTCGGGAAGAAGAAATATTCATTCTGGATGAGATTAAACCATGGCAAAAATTTAGATTACAAATTCAAGATAATTAAGTATAAAACCCTGGATTCTAAGTCCAGGGTTTTATATTTAAAAGTCTTTATAGAAGATAAGGTCGGTTTGTTCATCGTCTCCCATGAAGAAAGAGTGTTGGCTGATATGACGGAAGCCCATTTTACGATAAAAATTGAGTGCCCGTTGGTTGTGTTCCCAAACACCCAACCACATACCAGACAAGCCTTTACCAAGGGCAATTTCCTCGGCAGTTTGGATGAGTTTTGTTCCGTATCCATGTCGTAGAAAAGCTGTTCTCACATAGATTCGTTCTACTTCAAGTAAATTTTCCCCTATATTTTCGGACTGAGCGTCTCTAACATTTAGTTTCAGATAGCCAGTAGTTTCATTATTCTCTTTTAAAAAGAAAAACTGGCTATTTTCATTTTCCAATTCAGCTATTAGCTTTTCTCGATTATAGGCATCCTCCAGATAAACTTGCATATTTTCATCCGAATTGAATTCCCCAAAAGTATCTGTATAGGTTTCAATGGAGACCGCTCTCAGCTCGTCCACATCGGCTACGGTACATTTATGTAATTGTGTCATAGCTAACCATCCTTCCTTTATTTTCATTCATCATATTATACTTCAGCATTTGCAAAAAATTAAATCATAAGTGATAAAAATATCCGTAATGACTCAGTTACCCTGAAACTTTGTAAAGAATTCACATGATTTTTACAAAACTTTTATCTAGTCTTTGAAATGATTAAATATAGTAGGCGCTTCCAATTGCGAGATAGATTGAACTTTTTATAATTTTTCAAAGATTATAAGTGCATGTAAGTGTAAATAATTCGGATTAAATGCTTTACCTATTATTTTCAAAACTAATACTAAAACTTGATAGGAAGTTAATATTGGTAGTTTATGATAAATATCGGAAATCAAAGAGATAAATTCTCAGGAGGAAATTGAAGAAATGAAATTGGATAAAAAAATATTACGCTTAGGTGTAGGGTTACTATCAGCATCATTATTAGCAGCATGCGGTAATGAAGGTGGTGGATCTAGTAACGCAGATTTAGATTTAAACACATTATCTTTAGAAGAAATTACGACTAATGCACAAGAAGAAGGTCATGTTGAATCTGTTGGTATGCCAGATACTTGGGCAAATTGGGTTGAAACTTGGGATGAAATTGAAGCGGAATACGGTATCACACAAGCAGATACAGATATGTCTTCAGCAGAAGAGCTAGCTATTTTCAAAGCTGAGCAAAATAATCCAACGAAAGATATAGGTGACGTTGGTCAGTCATTTGGTCCACAAGCTGAAGAGCAAGAGTTAACTCTTGCATATAAAACATCTTATTGGGATGACATTCCTGAATGGGCCAAAGATGATGATGGGGACTGGATTGTAGGTTACTATGGTACGCTGTCATTTATGACAAATACAAATGCGGTAGATGAAGCACCTACTTCATTTGCAGATATTTTAGAAGGTGACTACAGAGTAACTGTTGGTGATGTAACAACTGCAACTCAAGCACAAAATGCTGTATTGGCCGCAGCTATTGCAAACGGTGGTGACGAAACGAACTTGCAACCAGGGTTGGACTTCTTTGCTAAGTTAGCAGAGCAAGGTCGCTTAGATATGGGAGAAACGTCAGTTGCCCGTTTAGAAGCTGGTGAAATTGAAGTTGGTCTGTTCTGGGACTTTAATGCATTAAACTATAAGAACCAAGTAGAAGAGACGAATGATGCATTATCTTTTGAAGTTACAGTTCCACAAGACGGAACGGTTTCAAGTGGATATGCTACTGTAATCAACTCTACAGCACCACATCCACATGCAGCAGCATTATCACGTGAATATATTCTTTCTGATGAAGGACAAATTAATTTGGCAAAAGGATATGCGCGACCAATCCGTGAGAATGTAGAGCTACCAGAAGAAGTTGAAGCTATTTTAATCCCTGAAGATCAATATTCAGCGGCACAACCAATTTCTGATTTTGAAGCTTGGGAAGAAGCAGCAGCTACTTTAGGCCAAAAATGGCAAGAAGAAGTTTTATCTAAAGTTAACTAGTCTCTACAACTAAAAGGCTTTAAGAATACATTCTTTTCGAGTTGGTCACAGAAATGTGTAAACCAAGATGGATTAGATTGTTAATCTTAAAGCCTGTTTTTTTATAGAAAGGATTCGCAAATGTTTAAGGGTCAAAAAAAGAGTAGTCAGTTAATATTATTGCTACCTTTTATTATTTTAGTTTTACTTTTTGAAGTATTACCTTTATTAAGTATTGTAGTAAATGGATTCAAAACACCCATTTATGGAGGGTTTACCTTAGATAATTTTGTACAAGTATTTACGAGCGATTACTATGTACAATCAATTTCAAATTCACTATTTGTATCTTTTATATCAACCTTTATTGGTTTATTTATAGCAGTACTTTCGGCATATGCGATTCATATGTCAAGTCCAAAATTACGTCAAGCATTCATTTCAATTTTAAATGCGACAGCTAACTTTCAAGGTATTGTTTTGGCATTCGCTTTCATTATTTTATTAGGAAATGCTGGTATCTTTACGACTTTAGGGATTCAATTTTCTATTCCATTTTTAGAAGATTATAACCTATACACTACTTCTGGTATATTAATCACCTTTATATATTTTCAAATTCCATTAGGAACTTTACTGCTATATCCGTCATTTGATGCAGTAAAGGAAGAATATAAAGAAGCAGCAGCTTTAATGCAAGCATCTTCGTTTACTTTTTGGACAAAAATTGGTTTACCCATTGTTCTTCCAAGTATTTTTGGGACATTTTCAGTTTTATTCTCTAATGCTCTAGCAGCTTACGCAACACCAAATGCTTTGTTAGGGAATAACTATGCTTTATTACCAATTCGTATTTCGTCTATGTTTACAGGAGATGTTATTCAACAAGTTGAATTAGGATCTGCTTTATCACTTGTTATGTTACTGATTATGGGTGTTATGACACTTCTAAGTACTTTTATTTTGAAGAAAACAAGAAAAGGAGGTAAATCATGAAAAAGAAAAATACACCGGCTGTGATTGCGATAATAGTGTTAGTTTCACTTTTTCTATTTACACCAATTTTAGCTACGATTCTAAATTCGTTCTTTCGTGATATGTCGACAGGAATCCCGAAAGGATTTACATTTGATTTTTATTTATCAATTTTTGGGGGGCGTGTAAACATGCTTCCTGCAGTTGGTAGGTCTCTATTAATTGCGGTCATTCCTACCTTTGTCATGTTAGCAGTAATTTTATTGTCATCATATGTAGTAAACGTTTATTTTCCTTGGATGGATAAGTACATTGATTTACTGTCAAAAATTCCATATGGAATCCAAGGTGTAATTTTAGCTGTGTCTATCATTTCACTGTATGGTGCTATGAATGGTTTGTTCTCGAATAGAGTGTTATTACTGGGAGCCGCTTACTGTATTGTGATTTTCCCTTATATGTACCAAGGTGTAAAAAATGCGTTAACAACTATTGATATGATGCCAATATTAGAAGCCGCTGAATCGCTTGGTGCTTCAAAAATTAAAGCATACTTCACTATTATTGTTCCTTCAATTATGAAGGGCCTTATCGCGACAATTTTGTTAAGTATCGGAATTTTATTCGGAGATTTCGTCTTAGTAAATATTATTGCAGGTTCATATTATAATACAATTTCTATATTTTTAAACGCGGTACAATCACAATCTGGACACGCTGCATCTGCGATTTCAATAGTTATATTTTTAGTTATGTTAATTTTAACTGTTATCTCTAATCGATTTAACAATAGTGATCGTCGTAATCCAAAAATATCTTTAGTGGATGATCATCAAGAAGAGGAGTAAAGAAAATGGCTTATATAGAATTTAGAAATATTAAAAAAACTTATGATGGGGAAACAATTATTTTGAAAGATTTGGACCTAGATGTTGAGGAAGGTAACTTAGTAACACTTTTAGGAGCTTCCGGTTCTGGAAAATCTACTTTACTGAGATGTTTGGCAGGATTCGAATCAATTTCGAGTGGGACGATTACAATTGATGGTGTAGATGTAACTAATATGGCTCCAGGTGAGCGGCAAATAGGTATGGTTTTCCAACAATATTCATTATTTCCAAATATGACCGTAGCAGAAAATATAGCTTTCGGTTTAAAAATGAAGAAGATGAACAAAAGTGAAATTAATGAAAAAGTATCGAAAATGATTGAGATGGTTGATTTAAAGGGACGAGAAAATTATTATCCAGACAATCTTTCGGGAGGACAAAAACAACGTGTTGCATTAGCACGTGCAATTGTAACAGAGCCACGGGTTTTATTACTTGATGAGCCTTTATCAGCTATCGATGCTCTTTTACGAAAAAATTTACAAAAAGCTATTCGTCGTATTCAACAAGAATTGAACGTAACAACTATTTTTGTTACGCATGATCAAGATGAGGCGATGATTATGTCCGATGTAATTCATATTATGAATAAAGGTCAGATTGAACAATCAGGTAAACCAACAGAAATATATACACATCCTAAAACTCATTATGTTGCCTCTTTTATAGGAAATTATAATGTACTAAGTCATAAAGAGTTATTAGATTTAAGTGGGATTGAAATGGATGGAGAACACTTTGCTATTCGACCGGAAACGATAGATTATCAACATGAACCATATATCCAAGATGAAAGTTATGTTTACTTTACTGCTCAAGTAAATGACAGTTCAATAACTGGAAATATTTTGTCTTATACATTACAAACCGATACAAATGTATTTCTAAAAGTTGATGAATTATTCCGTAGCTATAAATTGTTAGAACGGGGAGAAATAATCAATGGTCGAGTAGAAAAAAGAAATATTTTAGCAGTATAGGGGAGAGATAATGAAAATTTTACAATTAACTGACCTACACTTTGCTAGCTATCCGTTTACAGAATCCGATAGTGAAACTGCTGAATTAATTAAACAAATGGTTAATGAAGAAAAACCAGATTTAATTGCGATAACTGGTGATTTGATTTCAAATTATCGATTACTAGAGGCATTGCCGGTATTTAAAGGCGTTATCGAATTTTTAGATAAATTAGATACACCAATCGCTATTACTTATGGTAATCATGATTCTGAGGGTAAATATTTCAAGTACTTACATGATAAATTTACTGCCGAGTCAGCTAATGAAGAAGAGTTTGAAGCGCTGCTAACGGATATTCCTGATGATACTAAAGAAATTTTTAGAAATTTTGATCACTTTAAAACACATAGTCGACATAATATCATGGAGATTGTAAATGAGATGACAAATCATGTAGAAAAGCAAGAAGTAACAATTGTTGATGGCAGAGAAATGTACTTTATGGATATCGACGAAAAGACAAGACTATTTTTCGTCGATTCTGGTGATTATGATTACAGTGGAATAGGGCTATATGATGCAATTACTTTTAATCAAAATGAATGGTTAGTAAAACATAGCCAAGATAGTGAAATGACGGGACATTTGTTTATACATATTCCTTTACCAGAATATGCTGAAGCAGTTGCTCAAGGAGTAGCGGTTGGCCATCAAGAAGAAAAAATTTGTTCAGCAGATTTTAATACCGGAACATGGTCGCGTATAAAACTGGAAACAAATATTCAATATATTTATTGCGGGCATGATCATGAGAATGATTTTATTGCGGACTATCATGGGATTAAATTGATTTATGGTCGTTCTACAGGTTTTAACTCTTATGGTAAATATCCTCGCGGTGGACGTGTTATAGAGATTTCAGAAAATTTATATGACTCTTTCATTATCGAAGGATATTGATAAATATAATTCAGGTTTATTTCTGAATTAGAGTTGTAAATACTTCATGAAACCTTTACAAAACTTTTATCTAGTCTTTGAAATGATTAAAAATAGTAGGCGCTTCCAATTGCGAGATAGATTGAACTTTTTACAATTTTTCAAAGATTATAAGTGCATGTAAGTGTAAATAATTCGAATTAAATGCTTTACCTATTATTTTCAAAACTAATACTAAAACTTGATAGGAAGTTAATATTGGTAGTTTATGATAAATAGCGGAGTTAAATAAGAGAGCAATTTTCGGGAGGAAATAGAAGAATGAAATTTAATAAGAATGTTATGCGCTTTGGTGTTGGTTTATTATCAGCTGCCTTACTAGCTGCATGTGGAAATGGTAGTGCAGGCTCTGAATCATCAAATTCATCTACAGGAGCGGGCGAAGGAGAAACTGAATTAGTTTTCTGGCACGGTATGGGTGGTTCCACTGGAGAAGCCTTACAATCGATCGTTGATCAATACAATGAATCACAAGATGAAGTATTTGTGAATGCACAGTACCAAGGGACTTACGATGAGACATTAACAAAATTGCGTTCATCTGCATCTGGTTCTGATGTTGGTGCTGACTTAGTTCAAGTGTTTGAACAAGGTATGACATTCATGATTGATTCAGGTTTAACTGTACCTGTACAAGATTATGTTGATGAGTCTGGATTTGAATTAGGTGACTTAGAAGAAAACTTATTAGCTTACTATACTAAAGATGATACTTTACATTCTATGCCATTTAACTCATCTACACCGTTAATGTACTACAACGCAGATGTTTTTGAACAAGCAGGAATTGAAGAAATCCCGACTACTTTTGAAGAAATCATTGAAATTGCCCCGCAATTAACAGAAGCTGGCGTTGAAATGCCAATGTCATTAACAATTTATGGTTGGTACATTGAGCAATTTATCAATAAAACTGAAGAAGATATGTACAACAACGGCAACGGACGTGAAGCAGCACCAACAGAGGTTGTATTTGACCAGAACGGTAGTATGTTACGTGCTTTAGAGACTTGGAAAAAGGCACAAGACGAAGGTGTTGCGCCTAACGTTGGACGTACAGGTGGACAAGCTGAATTTGTTTCTGGACAATCAGCAATCACTTTAGCTTCAACAGCTACATTACGTCAAATCTTAACAGAAGTTGATGGTCGCTTTGAGGTTGGTACTGCTTACTTCCCAGCATTATCTTCAGAAGATGAAGGTGGGGTTTCAATTGGTGGTGCTTCTCTATGGATGATCGACTCAGAAGATGAAGCTAAGAAAGACGCTACTTGGGACTTCATGCAATACTTAGTTACACCAGAAGTTCAAGCACAATGGAATGCAGATACTGGTTACTTCCCAGTTAACAAAAATGCACATGACGAACAAGTATTCAAAGATAACTTAGCAGAATTCCCTCAGTTCCAAACAGCAATTGATCAATTACATGACGCAACACCAGAAGATCAAGGGGCTTTATCTGGTGTAAACCAAGAAGCACGTATGTACTTTGAAGCAGAATTAGAGCGTTTATTAAATGATGAAATTACTGCTGAAGAGGCAGTTCAAAATATGGCTGATCAAACAAATGCAGCACTTGAGAACTACAATGCGACGAATCAATAAGATTTAGACTTTGTACAGCCGGAAGCATTTTCCGGCTGTTTTATATTTTGAAAGGAGCACAATTTTGGAACGTACAGATGAAATTGTAATCATTAAAGGTAATAAAACGCTGGGTGAAAAAATCAAACCTTATATGTATTTACTTCCAGCCTTATTGGTTCTAACAGTATTTATGTTTTGGCCATTCATTCAAACGATATTTCGTTCACTTTATTTAACAGATTCTTTTGGACAAATGTCTCAATTTCTTGGTGTAAGAAATTATATGGAACTATTTGCTAGTAAATCATTTTGGAATTCGATGATGATATCATTTCAATTTGTTTTAATTGTCGTACTATTCGGCGTGACGGTAGGATTAGTTGCAGCAATCTTATGTCAGCGATCTTTCCCAGGCATTAGGTTTTTCTCAACCTCTTATGCAATGCCAATGGCAATAGCTTCAGCAGGTATGGCGATGATTTTCCAAGTAATGTTAAATCCTACCGTTGGGATTGTGAACAAATTAATTGGCACGAATCAAAATTTACTAACACATCCAACTTGGTCATTAGTTGTTGTGGGTATTTTAACAGGCTGGTTAAATTCAGGGATGAACTTTTTATATTTTTCTTCCGGATTAGCGAGTATTGATGATTCATTATATGAGAGTGCGTCTATTGATGGTGCGAATAGTATACAAAAGTTTTTTAACATTACTATTCCTTCACTCGGACCAACGTTTTTCTTTGTTATTGTGACAAACGTGATAAATGCTTTCCAAGGATTCGGTCAAATTAACATCCTAACTAAGGGTGGACCTGGTGAAGCTACAAACGTCATTGTTTACGACATCTATAAGAATGCCTTTATGAATTATCGTTATGGTTTTGCGTCAGCAGAATCAGTTGTTTTATTTATCATTATTATGATACTAACAATTATTATGTTTATCATTCGCGGAAGGAGTAATAAGTAATGGCGAGTACTCAAGCAAGTTCTACGGTGACTACTAGCCGTAATAAACAAGATCAGAAATATTTGATGCAACAAAGGGCTCAGAGAGTGGGCATTATTGTGTTAAATCTTGTAATGTGGTTATTCATGATGTTTCCTTTAATTTATGCAGTATTAATGGCTTTAAAGCCATCTGCCGAATTATATGATCCAAATGCTATTTTATTTCCACAAAACCCAACTTTAACCAACTTCGTAGATGTATTTGATATAGCGCCGTTAGGTCGTTATATCGTCAACTCGATTATTGTGGCTACTTCTGTAACTTTATTACAGATATTAACTTCATTATTGGCCGGATTTGCATTTAGATTTGTGAATTTTAAAGGTAGCAAACTTGTTTATGCCTTGATTCTATCCACAATGATGGTACCTGGGGAAGCGGTTATCATCTCTCAATTTTTAATGGTATCAGGTTGGGGTCTAAACGATTCGATCATTGTATTGATTCTGCCTTTCATGGCTTCAGCATTTAACATTTTCTTATGTACGCAAGCTTTACAAAACTTCCCGTATGAAATTTATGAAGCAGCAAAAATGGATGGTTGTAAAGATTTACGTTTTGTATTTGAAATTATGTTCCCATTATTACGTCCAACATTAGGTTCTATGGCGGTACAGTCATTCCTAGCAGGATGGAATATGTATATGTGGCCATTGTTAGTGACAAATAATGACAATGCTAGAACAGTTCAAATTGGGATTTCCATGTTGAATAGTGTGGATTCTCAATCATTAGTTTTAATGGTAGCTGGTGTTATCATCTCGATGATTCCTAGTTTAGCAATCTTTGTGATTGGTTCTAAGAATATGGTTAAAGGATTAACTGCCGGGGCAGTGAAAGGTTAGTAGGAGGAAAAAATGGCAAAGGTTCAATTAAACAAAGTAGGAAAAATTTATGAAGATGGTTTTAAAGCGATTCATAATATTGATCTAGATATTGAAGATAAAGAATTTATCGTATTTGTAGGGCCATCTGGCTGTGGTAAATCAACAACCTTACGTATGATTGCAGGTTTAGAAACTATTTCAGAAGGAGAATTACGGATTGGTGATGATGTCGTAAATAATGTGCCGGCAAAGGATCGCGACATTGCGATGGTTTTTCAATCATATGCTTTATATCCGCATATGAATGTACGTGACAACATTGCCTTCGCCATGAAAATGGAAGGTGTACCTAAGAAAGAACGTTATGCAAAGGTTGAAGAAGTGGCTAAACCACTTCAATTGACAGAATATCTAGACAAAAAACCTGGTGCATTATCAGGTGGTCAACGTCAACGTGTGGCTTTAGGTCGTGCGATGGTGCGTAATCCTAAAGTTTTCTTATTGGATGAGCCACTATCTAACTTGGATGCCAAATTACGTGTATCAATGCGGTCAGAAATTGTTGAATTACATCGTCAACTACAAACCACATTTATTTATGTAACGCATGATCAAACAGAAGCTATGACAATGGGGACACGTATTGCAGTATTAAATGCTGGTCGAGTTGAACAGTTTGATACACCAGAAAACTTGTACAACAATCCGGTAAACCGTTTTGTAGCTGAATTTATTGGTAGTCCACAAATGAATTTAATCAATGGCCGTCTAGTAAAAACAGACAATGGTACGGCAATTGAATCTGGTAAAGAACTTTTCCCGCTACCTAAAGAAATGCAAGATAACATTTTAGTCGAAGCAAGTGGTCAAGAGATTCAAATTGGTATGCGTCCTGAACATTTTGAATATAAGAATGATCGTGTCGATAACCAAACAATCTTAGTTCAAACGAAAAATGTTGAGCAAGTAGGTGCAGATACCTTTGTCTACTTTGACTTCCATGCGTCTGATCGCGAAATGACAGCTCGATTAAGCCCAGCTAGAAGAGTGCCAACACATTCTGATGTTTACTTGCAATTAGATTTAAACAAAGCGTACTTATTTGATAAAACAACTGGAAACTCAATTCTAAATCGTCGTCACCAAGAAGATTAAGGAGCGTACCTATGACTGGCATTATTGCGCATCGCGGTTATTCTAAGCTATTTCCTGAAAATACGATGTTGGCTTTTAAAGAAGCAGCAAAATTTGATATCACTGGCATTGAACTTGACGTACAACTTACAAAAGACAGCCATGTCATCATCTGTCATGATGAAACGATTGATCGGACTTCAAATGGTAGTGGTTTGATAAAGGATATGACTTTAGAAGATTTAAAATCATTGTACTTTTACGGAAAATTCAAAGGACAAGTTGAAGAAAACGCGGACATTCAGATACCCACATTAGAAGAATTCTTTCAATGGTTTAAGCCCTTAGATATCATGGTCAATATTGAATTGAAAACCAATATTTTCCGCTATGAGGGTTTGGTAGAGAAGGTCAATGAATTGATCCAGCAGTTTGACCTATTCGACAGAGTGATTCTATCATCTTTCCAACACCATACGATGAATACAGCCAAAAAAGTAAATCCTAAATTAAAAACAGGTCTATTAACTGTGAGTGGTACGCTACAACCAGGTAATTACACAGCCAGTCATGGTCATGACTATTACCATCCATTCTTTATGACGCTAGAAGCAGAAGATATGGAAAATCTAACAGCCAATAAAATTGGTGTGAACACATATACTGTAAATAGCACAGAAGATATGAAAAAACTTATCGACGCAAAAGTTACTAATATCATTACCGATGATGTGGCTTTAGGATTACAAGTCTTGAATGCATCAAAATAGTTTATAAAGGAAAAGCCTATGGTCCAGAATGTGGATGCCATAGGCTTTTGTTGTTTATTATTGTTTTTATTATCCAAGTTGTAGATTTGCTGAAGCAAGTGCTTGGTCAATGACGGCCATAACCGCTTTGGAATGGGTTAAGTTTGCTTTGACACGGTCCATATCATGTTGGCGAATAATGTCTTCAAATTCAACAAATTCTTCATACATGCGATGGTTGTGGACACGATGATCAGTCGTTTTAATCGCGTCACCGCGCAAGGCAAGGTCATAGCTGGCAAGGGTATTTGTTGGTCCATCAATAATAATGGCACCATTTCGGCCTTGAATAGTGGATTTGATTGGTGCATCTGTATCTTTAGATCCAATGCAAACTGCTTTAAAATGACCAAAATCCATAACCAACATGCCGGATGTATCGATATTGCGGTCTATATTCGCAAAATAAGTGACAGATTTTGGAGATCCGAATAAGCCGACTAATAAATGGACATTATAAATGTTTATATCCATCAAAGCACCACCGGCTTTTTTTGGATCAAAGGCGGGTAAAATTTCACCAGCCATAAAGGCATCATATCGGCTTGAGTATTGTGAATAGTTGGCTTCAACAATTTTGATATCGCCAAGTTTTGATATATCAGCCTTAAGTTCTGCGAAGTTTTTAAAGTGTTGGTTGGTGATGGCTTCTACTAAAACCAAATCTTTTTCCAGAGCAATCGTTTCCAGTTCTTCAAGCTCCTGTAGGTTTAAAGTAAATGGCTTCTCACAAATGACATGCTTGTTGGCCAATAAAGCCATTTTTGCATAAGGATAATGTAAATGGTTTGGTAGGGCCACATATACTGTATCGATATCGCTAGCTAAAAGAGCTTCTATATCAGTGTAAACTTGTTTAATATGGTGCTCTTCTGCCATCGTTTGATTTTTCGCTAAAGATCTTTCTGATGATAAAAGGGCTTGTAATTGTATGGCTGGGATATCGTGAACCATTGAAAGGAAGTCCACGACAATTTTACCAGCACCTAAAATACCTAACTTCATAATCATTTCCTTTCTAAAAGCTGTCAATTAATGCAGGTCTAGTTGGCCATCTTCCATAATTTGCATGACTAAAAGTGTTTCTTCATCCTTCACTACTTTTTCCTTACCGTTGACAATTGTTTCGTAAATATCACGGTAAACTTGGCGATAGTCACCAACTTCAGAAACCACGGCTTCCTTGTGGTAGTTACCATCGTCATCAAGGTAAGTTAAAGTCCCATAGTGGTCTGGTAGGTCTTGCCCAAAACCGGGTTCATCAGGGGTGTAGTTTAATTTCAAGTGGTCTTCTTGACGGTCTTTCGTCTGTTTTATGAAGACACCTTTTCTACCGTAAATGGCAAAAGATGGGCGTGGTTCAAGTCGCATTAATGAACCTGCGACAGCTACTTTTAAATTGCCATAATTCAAGTCAAAATCAAAATAGTCATTCAATTTGCCGTCACCAAGAATTTGTCGGGTATCGAAATGGACATCGTCTGGCATCCCAAAATATGAAATGGCTTGGTCAAGTGAATGAGAACCCAAACCGTATGTATAAGAGTCAACTAATCTATAAGTTGAATTTTCGGAAAATTCGGGATTGTAGCGGTCATAGTGAATTTCTACTTCAACCAAATCGCCTAGGACACCGGATTCGATCACTTTCTGAGTGGTTAAGAAGTCCGAATCGTAGCGACGGTTTTGGTAGCATTGGATAAATAGGCCCTTTGCTTTGGCCAGGTCGAATAATTCTTTGGCTTGTTCACGGGTTTCAGCAAATGGTTTTTCGACTAGGACATTTTTACCTGCTTCTAGGGTTTGTTTAGCTAAAGTATAATGACTTGCGTTTGGTGTGGTAATCACAACTAGATTGATTTCATTGTCCTTGTAGATATCATCTAGATTGCTAGTGTAATGAACCCCATCAAGCGCAGGCCAATCACTTTTCCCAGACCGAGAATATATAGTTTGGATATTGACAATCTCTGGTAGGCGACTAGAGAAGGGTAGGTGGTAGCGGTTTGTTGATTTACCATTTCCGATATAAGCGATATTTAACATGTTCATAACCTCCATAAATATGTTTGTCTTTAATATAGCTGTATTGAACGGAAAATGATAGCATTTTGAAAATTCTGGTAGTAACTACCAAGAACCAGGTACTTTGGTTCGTAAATTTAAACATTTTGATTAAAAGATGGGCTTGCATACCAATTTGAGCCGAGATAGCGTACAATGTTAGGAGTAGAAACCCCTTTCAGAAAAGGTGAGAAAATGAATTTAGTGCAAGCACTCAAAAATGACCAACAATTTACCCCGAATGAAAAGCGGATTGCAGAGTATATTTTAAGTAATCCATTAGCTACCAGTCAGTTTAATTTGGCAGATTTAGCAACTAAAACCTATACCTCGCATTCTGCTATTGTCCGTTTTACCCAAAAAATCGGTTATGAAGGATTCAGGGATTTTAGGGTTGCCTTAATTGCCTATGCCCAACAAGATAGGTTCAAAGATGGTGGCGTAGATGCCAACTTTCCTTTTGTACCAGAAGACTCAACTAATGATATTGCCGACAAAATGGCAAGCTTGACTAAGCAGACAGTCGAAGCTATGCAGGCAAACTTTGATGCAGAAAGTTTTGAAGTCTGTGTGAAATGCTTGCTAGCAGCTCGCCGGATATTTATTTTTGCAAAAGGAGATACGCAAATTTCGGCACGGTCTTTCCAGAATAAGTTAGCTAAATTAGGCATTTTTATTATGATTGCTGAAGAGTACGCAGATGAGGCTTGGGTAGCATCCAATATATCAGCTGAGGATTGTGCCATTTTTACTTCTTATCGGGCAGATTCTATCAAATACCAGCATTTTATACATATTTTAAATGACGCCAATGTGCCAACTATATTGATATCTTCCCTAGATGCCAGGGCGCTAGCGGGCACTACTGACCACTGGTTAACGACGGTGGATTTGGAACGGTCAGATTCCTTAAAGATAGGCACATTTTCCTCGCAGATAGCCATTGAATATATATTTAACGTATTATATGCCATGATTTATATGACCAATTACCATCAAAATAATGAAGAAATTGCCAGGAAATTTACACGAATTTCGAAGGGAGCATTAGATGATTAAGTGGGGAATTATCGGCGCAGGGAATATTGCGCATCGATTCGCGAATAGTCTTGAAGAGGTGCCAGATGGCATTTTATATGCAGTTGCCAATCGAACAACTGAAAAAGCTGAGGCTTTCAAAGCTGATCATCCATGTGATAAGGCTTATGGATCCTACCAAGAATTGCTAGACGATCGTCAGGTGGATGCCGTGTATATCGCTTTGCCACATAAATTCCATTTAGAATGGGTCTTGAAGGCAATAGCAGCAGGTAAAGCCATTCTTTGTGAAAAACCAGCCACTATGAACCAAGCTGAGGCTGAAGAGATTGAGGCGGCCCTAGCCAGCCAACCTGTTTTCTTTATGGAAGCCATGAAGAGTCGGTTTACGCCAGCTTATCAAGCAGTAAAAGAATTAGTGAAAGCGGGGGAAATCGGGGATATTACCAAGATTTCAACTTCCCTATGCCGCAAATTTAATGAGGCCAATGCCACCTATCATTTTGAGCCGGGACAGGGTGGCTGTTTACTTGATATGGGAGTTTATAATGTGGCTTTATTAGAAGACTTTCTACCTGGTGAATTTGTATTGAAAGAGATTGACTATGAGCTCTATGACGACCAAGTGGAAGTCTGTGTAAATGCGGTATTTGAAGTGGCTAATGTTGAAGCGGTTGTGGAGTCAGGTTTCGACCGTCTGACAGATGCGAGAGCAGTTATTTCGGGATCTAAAGGTGAAATTGTAATTCACGACTTCCACCGACCAACCAAATTTGACTTGATAGTAGATGGTAAAGTCACCAACAATGAAATCATCAATGTTGTCGATGATTTTTATGGAGAAATTACGCATGTACAAAACAATCTAAAAGCAGCTAGGTTAGAAAGTAACCGGATGCCAATCTCAGATACAATCAAAGTCGCAAGTATCATCGATCAAATGAAAGCAGCAATATTTTAATTACTATAGACATAGGCGATCAATTTAAATGACAGGATAATTTGATATAATGTAAATAAGAAAATTACAGGAGGCTCTTCTATGAAGATTGAACGAGTGGCATTTTTTGATATTGACGGTACTTTATTTGATTCAAGTAAATACCATTTACCAATTGAACAGCAGGTACCTGAATCAACCTATCTTGCCATCGAAAAACTAAAAGCCAATGGTGTACTACCTATCATTGCAACTGGACGCTGGAAAAATCGTGCCGAAGGTCTAGGAGACTTATTGAATATTGATTCATTCATCACCTCAAACGGCCAAGCAGTCCATATTGAAAACGACCTGGTATATCAAAACTATATCGACCAAGCTTTAGTTGAGCGGACGATTGACCAAATGCGTGAACGCGACGTACCAGGCTTTTTTGATACTAAGAAAGGCCTTCATTTATTACCGAATGTTGTTCATGCCAGAAATTACGGGGAACCTTACCAAATTATAGCAGACGCTGACTATCCAGAGCACGTATTGCAAATGCTGGTGACAACTGAAAATATTCGTATCGTCAGTGACTGGTTGACTGAATTAAAAGTGGTGCAAACGGGGCCTTCCCACTTGGATATTTATCCTTTTGATGTATCGAAGGCGAATGGCATTGACCGTGTGCTGGAAGCATTAAATATGGATATTTCACAAACTTATGCTTTTGGGGACGCTGATAATGACTTAGAAATGTTGGCTAAGGTAGGTACTTCGGTTGCCATGGGTAACGGGACTGATAACGTGAAAAAGACAGCGGATATCATCACTTCTGAAGTTTGGAATGACGGTATTTATAAAGCCTGTGAACAATTAGGCTTGTTTGATTAATCATTGAAAAAGGGCATTTGCCTATTTGCTAACACTTCCAAGTACATCAGGGAGGCTAACCAAGAGGCGATTGTGCTTTTTTCATGTCTAAAATGGTTATTGAATGACCTTGTCAACTGGATGCGGTAAACTTTACTTGTTGTAGGGTATGGAAGTCTGAGTGAAAAGGAGTGATCAAATGGTTCAAGTTGTCCCGTATTTGAATTTTGCACATTCTAAGGAAGTCTTGTCTTTTTACGAAAAATTGGGTGCTAAGGTTACAGGAATGGTTTTAGCGAACGATGCCATGTTTGCCGATATGCCGGAAGATGAACGACCAAAAAATCCAAATGAATTTGTGATGAATGCAAGTATAGAAGTGTTAGGCAATCAAATCTTCTTATCTGATACTTGGGGAAATAAAGAAGTAGACCATGGGGGTTCAAATTTGTCATTTGTATTTGATCAGCATGATGAAAATGAAGTTGCTCAGGTAAAATCATTCTTTAAAAATGCTATTGATTTGGGTTGTGAGGAAACCATGCCATTATCGCCATCTGAATGGTCAGAACTTTTTGGTATGTTTAAAGATCCATATGGCATTTCTTGGATGTTTTCGGGTGAATAAGAAAAACTAAATGAAAAGAATAAACCCAGAAGCTGGCTGAAGATCATCAACCAACTTTCTGGGTTTTTTGTTTTACAATTTTCCATCTAATAGATTTTGGATGACTTTGGACACCCCCAAGTCATTATTTGAAGGCGCGATATAATTCGCTTGTTTTTTAATATCATCGTGGGCATTTTCCATTGCATATGAATATTTAACAGCTGCTAACATTTCAATATCATTATAGTTGTCACCAAAAGCCATCATTTGATCAGTAGAAATATTGAGTAAATTACTCAATTGATACATAGCCTGACCTTTATTGATATTTATATTCATGATATCAATCCATTCTTTACCGGATACTGTGGCTGAGAATTGTTTGTTTAGGGCTGGTCCATAGATGTCTTCATATTGTGCTACTGCATCGTTATTTGGGGTATAAATCGTAAATTTATTGGCAACTGCATCGACTGCGTCAAAGTCATCTACATAATGAATATTTGTGTAGAAAGTGCGGTAGACCTCATCATATTGGTCATGCGCTTTTGGAATGTAAGCCGCATCAAGGGCACATAGTATTGGAATACCGGCCATTTTTTGTTCACGAGTAAAAGCCATTAATTTACGGTAGTCAGTTTGCTCAATTATAGAATTAAACAATTGTTCTTGTTGCAGGGTAATTGCAGCGCCATTATCAGATACGAAAATTAAATGGTCTTCAATATGACTGAACATATTTGTTAGCGTGTACAAAGGTCGACCAGATGCGATGGCCACACGAATACCTTGTTCTTTTAAGGCTAACACTTGGTCTGTAAAGCTTTCGGGTATTTGCCCATCATCGTTTAGTAGGGTGTGGTCCATATCAATGGCAATTAATTTTATGTCTGTCATGTAAATCCTCCATACTGTTTTTGTCTCTTGCCTCATTTTATAGCGCTTACAATAACTTTTAACTTAAAATTACGACGTAAGGCCGATGGCTAGTAGACTTGTCTATGCTATTATTATAACCATAAACTATTGAAAACGAAAATGAAAGGATGAAAGCTCATGGGTTGTTTAGGAAATATGATTTGGATGATATTTGGTGGTATTATATCTGCGCTTTCTTGGTTCTTTATCGGTTGTTTATGGTCTATCACAATCATCGGTATACCAATAGGGCGTCAATGTTTTAAAATGGCCAAACTATCCTTGATGCCTTTTGGTAAGGATGTGGTTCGTGAAGCGAGTGGTTTTTCTAGCCTACTCATGAACATTCTTTGGTTAATTTTTGGTGGGATTGAATTGGCTGCTATGCATCTTGCTACGGGGCTTATTTTAGCCATTACAATTATTGGTATCCCATTCGCCAAACAACATTTCAAACTGGCATTACTTTCTCTAGTGCCATTTGGTACAAGAATCGTAGCTTCTGATACCTTATATATGGATATTCATTAGATTGCCGTCAAATAAAAAACTAGCCAATTTTCTGGCTAGTTTTTTTAGGTTAAAATATCTGCAAAAATCAAGGAATCGATCACTTTGTCGAGATCATTCACTGCCGTTTCCACTAAAAAGCCACGTTTGCCAGCTGAGAAAATGATGGTATCAAAATTTTTCGCATTCGCATCAATCACAGTTGGGAAAGCTTTCTTCATACCAATTGGGGAACAGCCACCATGAACGTAGCCGGTAAGCGGCTCTAATTCTTTTTGGGGGAGCATATGAATGTTCTTTTCACCTACAGCAGCTGCTGCTGATTTTAAATCTAATTCATGGTTTACAGGAACTAAAAAGACATAATGGTCTTTCGACTTACCATAGGTTACTAGAGTTTTAAACTGTTGGTCTGGATTGATGCCCAGTACTTCAGCTACATCCTCGCTGGATTGTGGTTGAAAATCTACCGGAAGGGTTAATTCTTTATATGGAATTTTTTGTTGGTCTAATTTGCGCAGTACGTTTGTCTTTTTTATTTTTGCCATAAGCAAACCTCACTTTCATTGTTCTTTTAAATCTATTTTTACATATTTGTCTAATTTTTGCGAAAAAAAATGACTGAGATAATCGACTTCTTGTGTAAGTTAAGCGATTTTCGAACATATTTCATGTAAAGAAATATGACATTTTACGTGACATTTCCTTTCCTTTTTTGGAAAATTCCATGTATACTTGTTACCATCTTACGAGACTATTAAAAAATTATGAAGAAAGAAGTGAGAAAGGTTTATGATGAAGCATAAAAAGCTATCATTCACGCTATTTATGGTAAGTTTACTTGCCATGCTATTCTCAATCACACCTGATAAGGTAGAAGCAACTGAAACAGGGAGTGGAGAGACTTTTATTATTGCAACCGACACAACATTTGCGCCATTTGAATTTGTCGATGAAAATGGCGACTTCACTGGAATCGATGTTGAATTATTAGATGCAATTGCTGCTAACCAGGGATTCGATTATGAATTGAAATCATTGGGGTTTGATGCCGCTGTTCAGGCTGTTGAAACGCAACAAGCGGATGCAGTTATTGCTGGGATGTCTATTACAGAAGAGCGTCAGCAAACTTTCGATTTTTCAGAACCGTATTTTGATTCAGGGACGACCTTTGCAGTATTAGGAAATTCTGAAGTTGAAAGTTATGAGGACTTAGAAGGGCAGAATGTAGCTGTTAAAACTGGAACTCAAGGTGCTGAGATTGCACAATCGATGGCAGATGAATATGGCTTTACTGTAACCACATTCGATGATTCTTCTAATATGTACCAAGATGTAATCACGGGGAATTCAGCCGCGGCGGTAGAAGACTATCCGGTAATGGCCTACGCCATCAACTCTGGTGGTTTAAATCTTAAAATCATCGGTGATCAATTAGAGCCAGTCTCATATGGATTTGCTGTTTTAGCAGGCGAGAATGAAGAGTTACTTCAAATGTTTAATAATGGCTTAGTAGCCATTAAAGAGTCAGGCGAATATGATGAAATCGTCAGTAAATATTTAGGAGATGCAGACGAGGAGGCAGCAGGCAATTCAAATCATTTCCTCGCACAATTAAGCAATAACTTCCCAGCTTTAATATCAGGTTTAGGCACGACTGTTTACTTAGCAATTGTATCCTTAGTGATTGCGACAATTTTAGGTATTTTCTTAGGATTAATGCGAACAAGTGGGAATGCTATATTATCAGGTATTGCGACTGTTTATATTGATATTATGCGTGGGTTACCCCTGATCGTGATGTCATTCTTTATCTATTTTGGAATTCCACAAATGTTTAATGTGACAATTTCAAGTAATTTAGCAGGTATTCTAACCCTATCTCTAAATGCAGCTGCCTATATGGGTGAAATCGTCCGTGGTGGTATCCAAGCGATTGATACTGGTCAAACCGAAGCTGCCAGAAGTTTAGGTTTAACAAATGGACAAACCATGCGACACATTATTTTGCCGCAAGCTGTAAAAGTGATGGTCCCATCATTCATTAACCAATTTGTGATCACCTTGAAAGATACGTCAATTCTATCTGTAATTGGTATCGTTGAATTAACGCAAACGGGTCGTATCATTATTGCGCGTACTTACCAATCAGGTAGTATGTGGTTAATTGTTGGTCTGATGTATATTATCATCATCACTATTTTGACCAAATTATCAAACTACATTGAAAAACGTTATGTCAATTCAAGATCAACACGTTAGATATGAAAAATCCAGGAGGCTCAGCTAGAGCTTCCTGGATTTTTTACTATATAGACTTTACGCTTCTTGAACGATATTTTGTGGTTTCCCTTCGATAAAAGCAGTGGTGTTTTCAAAAGCAATTTGCGCTCTCAATTCCATCGCCTCATCAGATAAGAAACCGACGTGTGGCGTTAAAATCGCGTTTTTAGCTGATAGTAAGGGATAGTCAGCAGGTAGTGGTGGTTCCCCGTCAAATACATCTATACCGGCACCTGCTATTTTACCTTCGTTTAATAAATCAGCCAGGGCAGCGTCATCAATAATAGGTCCTCTAGCAACATTGATGATGACTGCACTTTCTTTCATTAAACTTAATTTTTCTTTATTTAACAAATGTCTGGTTTCATCGTTTAAAGGTAAGTGAACAGATACGATATCAGCTGTTTCTAATAATTCATCTAGGTCAACTAGATCAATACCTAAGTCTTTTGCTGCTTGTTTCTCAGACCGGTTGTAGCCGATAAGGTTGGCCCCAAAGGCTTTAAATAATTTCGCTGTCTCTAAACCAATGTGACCAGTTCCGACAATACCAACTGTTTTCCCTTTAATTTCACAACCTTGGAATGGGCCTGGGAAGTCAGATTTACGAATGTCTTCATTGCCTTTAGTGATACCACGGAATAGGTCTAGCGTTAATCCTAAAGCTAATTCAGCCACAGCTGTAGTAGCATATCCCGATGCATTGGCGATGGCAATCCCTTTGTCCTTGCTTGCTTTGCTGTCAACGTGGTCAAAACCAGTGAAAGCAACATTGATGAATTTAGTATTATCCAGTTTCTCAATGACCTCGGCAGGGTAAGGATTATTGGCAATCATTACTATATCTGCATCTTTGGAACGTTCATAAAGTTCATCTGAGTCTGTCGTTTTTTCTGGGTAATATACAAATTCATGACCAGCGTCAATTAATGGTTGTGCTAGTTCATTAATGCGTGATTCTGGTACACGTAATGGTTCTAATAAAGCAATCTTCATTAAATCTTCCTTTCGTAGAATAATCAAACAATCTATCCATATATCCACTATAAGGTATTAGGACGTTTATTTCAAACAGTTGACACGTTATAATATGAATGAACGTTACAATAAAAATGGGTAGGTGTGTGACATGATATTATTGGGATTGGAAATAACATTCACTTTTCCAAGTGATTCGCTGAAAGATAAACGCCGCATATTACAAAGTTTGATGAAGAAGGTGGCTAGTAAATACGGTGTATCAGTCGCCGAAACTAGGGACCAAGACATGATCAACCAGGCTTGTATTGGCATAGGGATTGTATCAAATTCCCATATTTTTGCTGAAAAAATGTTGCATCAAGCAGCAGATTTTTGTGAAGAGTATTATCCAATTGAAATCATTCAGCATGATTGGTATGAATGAGTCACTTGATTTTTTCTTGAATCATTGTTTCAAGGGCTTGGATAAAGTGTAAACGGTCTTCGGCGGTAAAGGGTTTTGGACCTTTTGTGCGTAACTTCGCTTTACGCATTTGTTGGCCTTCATATCTTTGTCGCAGCAATTGATCGATATTGAATTCAGTATAAACCATGCCTGAATAGTGAATGACCGTGGCTTTGGGCAAAGCCAATGAAGCTAAGCCATAATCTTGTGTGACCAGGATGTCACCGGCTGAAATAAGCGATAGAATTTTAAAATCAGCCGCATCATTACCACGGTCTACATAGACTGTTTCCACAGAATCGGCGGTTAATTTATTTGAAAAATGGTCGATTGAAGTCACCAAAACAACTGTTAGATCATATTTATGCGCTAATTGAATCGTTTCTGTTTTGGTAGGACTACCGTCACCATCGATAAAGATTTTCATTAAATATCCCTTTCTAAAAATGTATTTTTTGGAAATAAAAACGTATAATCTTATATAACCAAAGCTTAGGATAGAAGTATATAGAAGTTTAAGGGAGTGGCAGAATGGCATATAATAGCAATTCAAGACAGCAAAGATCCTATATGGGAAAAGCCATCATCGGTTTTCCTAAGGATTATGTCATGGTTGATATTGAAACAACTGGGTTGAAGCCAAATAGCGATGAAATTTTGGAATTGTCCGCTATCCGAATGCGGAACCATCAGATGGTCCAAACATTTTCAACGCTAGTGCAACCAAACCGACCGATTTCAGGTTTCATCACAAATCTCACCGGTATCACGAACAATATGGTTATGACGGCACCAAGAATTGATCAAGCAATGCCGGCATTTTTAGATTTTATTCAAGACGATATCATCTTAGGTTATAACGTCAATTTTGATTTGAGTTTTATTTACGATACCGCGGTTACACTATATAATTACCCAGTGAAAAATGACTATCTAGATGTCTTGACCATCGCTAGAAAACTGGTTAGAGAGACAGCAAATCATAAATTAGGGACGATGGCACAATTCTACGGCATTTCTTACCAAGGCGCTCACCGTGGATTAACTGATTGCTACATTACCGTGGAGGTTTACAAGCAACTCTATGATCAAGCAAAGCAAACTTATCAGAGTGAGCAAGACTTCAAAAATGCTTTTTATAAACGCCCTTATCCAAAACAAATAAAAGTTGAGGATTTAAAAGCGGAGACGACCGATTTCAATCCCATGCATCCCTTATTCAATAAAATAGTTGTTTTTTCGGGCGATTTAGATAATATGTCTCGTGAAGAAGCCATGCAGCTTGCATTAAATAAAGGCGCCATTCTGGGGAAATCAGTTACGCTTAAAACTGATTATTTAATCGTCTCACAATCAGATCTCAATAAACAGAGGAAAACAAGTAAATTTAAAAAAGCTGAAGAATACGCCTACCGAGGCGAAAAAATTAAAATTATTTCAGAAAAAATTTATAAGCAACTACTAGCCATGACATAAAAAAGAAGGTTGATCAATTCGTGATGCAACCTTCAATATAGGGTTAGCCTTTAGGGCCGTGGCGTTGAATAATGTCATCATATTTTTCAACTAATTCATGCCCACGTTCAGTTGTTTGATATGCGATGATTGGCATTTGTGGTGCTAAATCTTCTTCGCTAATTTGCTCTTGTACAAACTTAACGAGTTCATCTTTCTTCATAGAAGAGTAGCCTGACAGGCCAGCATTTTTGAGGATTTTTTTCAAAGTGCCAGCATTGACTAAGTAAAGCGTCTCTTTGGCTGACATCTGATAAGCTAGTCCTTCTTCAATAAAACGGTCTAGGTCATTTAAGGCGTGGATGCCATAGATATACTCGAAATAACGAGGGATTGCGGATTCTGTTGAAAAAGTACCCAGGTCAAGTCGCCATAATAAGATGATATGTCCTGGTAGTAGGCCTTCTTCAGTGCGTTCCATATTACGTTTAGGAACGAGGTGCTCTTTTTGAACTTCTAATTTCTCCATAAAGGTATCGAAATCACGATCAGGACTGATATAAGGTATTTCAGGATAGTCAGCATAAAGGTTTTTAATAGTATCTAAATTCGCCATAAATTCTCCTTCTATCATGTATTTAGTTAATTTTAGTATAAGTGGCATCAGTCATTTACACAAGTATATTATCCGGATGGCCCACTTAAATATAAGGGAGGTAAAGTACGCATATGGAGATTACACCAATAGGTTGGATTGAAAATCCTTTTATTGAAAAATTTGGCATACCAAGGCAAAGTATGGTTGTGCCTGAAGTAAAGGGATTGATTCATTTTTATTCACCCTACAATCAAATTGAATATTTTAAGGGTATCGATGCTTTCGACTACTTGTGGTTAGTTTGGCACTTTTCTGAACAAAAAGGGCGTGTTCATAAGGCAACTGTCAGACCGCCGAGATTAGGTGGGAACGAACGTGTGGGAGTCTTTGCCTCAAGGTCACCATACCGCCCGAATCCAATTGGGCTTTCATCAGTAAAACTTGAAAAAGTTCACATAGATGATACAGGTAAGGTAACTTTAGAGGTTTCAGGTATAGATTTACGCCATAATACACCGATACTCGATATTAAACCTTATATTCAAACGGACATGCATGAGGATGCTAAAGCCGGGTTCACAGACCAAGTAGCATGGCATCCATTAAAAGTAGTCATACCAGAAGAAGTGGCTAGTCAAGTACCAGATAAAGTCGTGCAACAATTGCGTGCTGTTTTAGCAGAAGACCCAAGACCAAGGACGCAAGATAAGCCAAACAAGGTATATGGGATGCGCTTTGATGCTTATGATGTACATTTTTCAGTTAAGAATGGTATTTTAAGGGTAGTGGAAATGACGATAATAGAAGAATCATAGGAGGCTGACCATGAAATATCTACAATTTTACACCGATAATTCAAAAGATATCCACGTGGGTATGCAAACAACATTAGGCATTATCGATTTAGCAGAAGCAAGTGAAACTTTAGGGATTCAAGTTCCGAGTCAAATGAAGGCTATTATTCAGGGGAATTATCATGCGTCTATCCAACAAATTCTCGAATATTATACGCATCACGCTCACGAAGTCACTTTTGTGGATGAGGAGAAGATTATTTATGCACCAGTCCTTGAAAATCCTGAGAAAATTATCTGTGTGGGTTTGAACTATCATGATCATGTAACTGAATCAAAATTATCCGATGATCCGGATGAACCAGTATTGTTTTCTAAATTTAACAATGCACTAGCTGGACACAAGCAAGTGATATCCTTAAATAAATATGGTGAACAATTTGACTATGAAGGTGAATTAGCAGTGGTCATTGGAGAAAAAACAAAGAATGTTTCAAAAGATGAGGCCCTAGAAGTTGTTTTTGGTTACTCGATTGCAAATGACATTTCCATTCGAGATTTACAGTTTAAATCTGGTCAATGGTTGCTAGGTAAAACTACTGATGGTACAGCGCCAATTGGGCCATTTTTAACCACTAAAGATGAAGTAGATGTAGATAATTTAATGGTAAAAACATTTCGTAATGGTGAATTGGTTCAATCAGCTAATACCCAACAAATGATTTTTACAGTGGCAGATATTGTTTCATATGTTTCGGCGTATATGACCTTACAGCCTGGTGATATTATCCTAACAGGTACGCCATCAGGGGTAGTTCTAGGCTATCCAGAAGAAGAAAGGGACTGGTTGAAAACTGGAGATGAAATTACCATAGATATCCAACAGCTTGGTCGCTTGACGAATACTTTTACTGTCGAAAAATAATATAGATAAGGAGATGTAAGTGCCGGTTTGGTATTTTACATTCCTTTTTTATACAATGTTTGGTGGTATCACTTTATTCAACATACTATTTAAAGTATAATTAAAATATTAAAAGAAAAGGAGTTGGATATTATGGTGTGGATTATTGTCATTGCTATAATCGTTTTATTAATTGTATGGGGTATTGGAGCCTATAATAAATTTGTTCGTTCAAAAGAAATGGTATCTAATGCCATGGCACAAATTGCAGCACAAGTAGAATCTCGTTGGGATGCCCTAACTAATTTAATTTCAGCAACTAAACAATATCAAACACATGAACACGATACCTTAACTGAAATTGTGGAATCACGGTCGAGTGTGTCAAGAAATTCAAGCGTTAGTGATGTTGAAAAAGACGACGCAGCTTTCAACCGGGCTTTACGCTCAATTGATGTTGTTGTTGAGCAATATCCAAATTTGAAAGCTTCAGAAGTTTACCAATCAACAATGAATTCAGTAAATACCTACGAAAACAATGTACGCCAATCACGTATGGTCTTTAACGACACGGTAACTAAATACAATCGTTTAATTAAAACCTTCCCGAATTCTGTTATTGCTGGATTTACAGGATTCGCGCCAGAAGATTACTTCGAAAATTCAGCAGAAAAAGCGGAGATGCCACAATGGTAAAAACACATCAAAAAGCTATTGAATTTATCATAGCCTTTGGTGCGTTGGTTTTATTTTGGGTAGCACCCCAATCAGTATTTGCGAATGAAATTAATGCAATTGATGTCGATGTTACTTTACAATCAGATGGCTCTGCATTAATTCGTGAAAAATGGGATATGAATACTGATGAGGGAACTGAGATTTATAAAGGTTTGAATCTTGAAGGAGTTCAGGATATCTCTAATTTTACAGTTTCAATGGATGGACAACCCTTGGAAGAACAAGCTTCGTGGGACGTTGATGATAGTTTCGACCAAAAAGCGGGTACCTACGGACAAAATTCTAATGAACTAAATTGGGGGATAACTGAATACGGAAATCATACTTATGAATTGTCGTATGAGATTTCTAATTTTATTACTCAAACATCAACGGATCAAATGGTATATTGGCAGTTTATTAACTCAGATTTATCACCATCTCCGGATGCAGTATCTGTAGAAATTTCTTCAGATGTCGCACCTATGAATTTTGAAGATAACCGGGTCTGGGGCTTTGGATTTAATGGTAATATCGATATTTCCAGTGATGGAGTTGTACAAACGCAATCCAATGAAGCTTTAGGTTCGAATAATTATGTAACGATACTTTTACGTATCCCTGATGGTACATATCCTACCGAATTCATCATAGAGGATAGAACTTTTGATTCATTTGTAGAACAAGCATTTGAAGGCTCATCATATAACTATGAAGACTACGACCCTAATGCTACGTATGAAGAAATCCAAGAAATGGATGGTGCAAGAGAAGCAGATTCTTCACTAGGTATTGGTGGAAAAATCATGATTGGTCTTTCCGTTTTAGCCGGGGTATCCGGTCTTGGAGCTGGTGTATGGGGAATTGCGCATTATGCGGCTAACCAACGTAAATATCGTGAATATTACCCAACCATGTCTACTATGGAGAAACGTACTCAAGGAGAATACTACCGTGAAGCGCCTGCTGAAGACGTATTCCAGCTGTATGTCATTTTAAAACAACTGATTGATAATGATAGCGAATTACGTCAAAACTATATGACAGCTGGTATTTTATACCTAGTAAAAAATGGCTATATCACAGTTCGTGAAGAAGAAATCAGTGGTTTCTTGAGGTCGAAAGATCAAGCAGTAATCTATGTTCAATCTGATCAGGCGCCGACTGGACCTTCTGCAAGATTATTTAAATTAATGCAAAGAGTTGCGCAGAAGGATGGTCGTGTAGAACAAAAAGCCTTCTCTAAATATATAGAGAAAAATTATAAGAAAATCGAAGCATATGAAACAGCTTTAGAATCTTATTCTTCTGATTACCTGGAAGAAAATGGCTATACTTTTGTTGGCCTAACTGCCAAGGCACGTCGTGATAAGACGGATTTAGATATTGCTCACGAAGTAGCCGGGACTGCTTATACAGATAAAGGTTTTGAACTGCGTGATAATATTGTTAAATTTAAAAACTACTTGTTAGACTTCTCATTATTAAATGAACGTCAAACCAATGAAGTAGCGCTTTGGGATGAATTGATGATTTATGCAGGGGCATTCGGTATTGCAGATGAAGTAGAAGAAGAATTCCGGAAAATCTATCCAGAATATGCTGAAGTATCAACTTACTCAGATGTACCATTCTTCTATTATGCATACTACGGATCTATGCTTAATCGATCATATTCTGATGGCCACAGTGCTGCAACGGCTTCTTCATCCTCTGGTGGTGGAGGAGGTACTAGCTTCGGCGGTGGTGGCGGTTCCTTCGGTGGAGGCGGAGGCGGCGGTGTTCGCTAATTCGTCATATTAAAATATAAACAATAATTGTTTTTACCAACTAAAATAAATTTTAGTTGGTTTTTTCATTTCCGAATAATTGGACGCTAAATTTTATGAAATTTCTCCAATTTAAGCTAGCAATATGAATAATGTGTAAAGTAAATCGCAATTAAATATTAGTCTTCTAATCTAAGTAGATGAACAAACCTCACCAGTACGAATTTTGAACAATTAACCATATTATTTGTAATTGCCCTATCCAATCATGTTATATTAATCGAGATAGGTTTTAACCCGACCATATATAAAGGGGGAAAAAATTTTAATATATTATCTCCAAATGGAAATAATATACATTAACAAATATTGGAGGGCGAGATGATTGTAAATATCTTAGCAAATATGGCGATTATTTTTATGGACATTTATTTTGTTTGGCGCTGGCGGTATAGTATCGAAAATAGACTAAACCCCATCAATAATCGAAATCTTTTTATTGGCTTACAAACACTTGCGGGTGTTTGTTTAATGATGTCTTCATTTGTTGTCGAAGGCGTCCGTTTTGATTTTCGCTCGGTATTATTTGCTTATACAATGGTTTATTTGGGCAAGGAAATAGCACAACCAACGATGGTATTGCTTGCGATTTGCAGATATTTTTTCGGAGACTTGACCTTATCTAGTTTAAATTTATTAATAGTGCTTGCTTATATCTTACTAAGTCTTGGGGTGTTTGACCGGATAAAATTGAAACATTCTGTATTTTTCCAATTAAACTTCTTGGTACTGATGGCGATAGTGATTACAATTCCAATTTCCTTTATCCGTTTGAACAGTATTGCGCAAGTTTTTTCAGGGTATCTTTTACTGGGGGTGGTGTCGCTGGTATTTATTTATATTTCCTACCACTTCACCAATGATTTAGACAAGTTGTATCAAACTTCAGTGCATGATAGTCTGACTGCACTATATAATGCGAGAAAATTAGAAGAGGATTTAGAGAAAATTTCAGAAAATAATCATTCTTACTCACTCTTGATTTTAGATATAGATGACTTTAAAAAATTAAACGATAAGTATGGCCACCTAGTTGGCGATAAAGTATTAGAAGAAATTGGCATAGTGTTGAATGATTTGAAAACAGAGTTATTTGATTATTACCGTTATGGCGGTGAAGAGTTTGTGAGTTTGGTATTTGACTGGACTGGACAGAAAACACTTGAATTAGCGGCGCTTATTCACAAAAAAATTGCTGAAATCCCATTATATAGTGAAGAAGGAGAGTCCTTTAAAATAACGGTATCTATAGGTATTGCCCACAGGAAACCGCATGAGGATATGAAAATAACATTGTTAAGGGCTGACCAAGCTTTATACCAAGCCAAAAATCAAGGTAAAAACCAAACGGTCACAGCCAATACTGTCCTCAATTTCGACTAGTACTTTACTATGAATATATAGATTTTTAAAATTTCTTAACCAACCTATTGTGTTTATCAGGCTAAAGATTGATACAATTAGTATTATATTATCGTATACTAGACTCATCTTACTTAGAGTGCTAGTAAAAAGGAAATGAAAGAGGAGAATAAATGAATAATAAAAAAGATGCCGTATTTTCGGCTGATTGGTTTATCCGTGTATTAAAAGGTGCTGCTGTAGGTATTGGGGGAATCCTTCCAGGTCTTTCCGGTGGGGTGTTGGCTGTGATCTTTGGTTTATATGATCAAATTATTAACTTTTTAGCCAATATTACTGAAAACTTTTGGAAAAATGTCCGCTATTTCATTCCGGTTGGGATTGGTTTCTTATTAGGTATTCTAGTATTTTCAATTTTTGTTGAAAAAGCCTTCGGTATGTATGCAGCCATTTTTATCACCCTATTTATTGGTTTCGTTGTAGGTACATTGCCTTCATTATTCAAATCTGCCGGTAAAGAGGGTAGAAGTAGCTCAGATTTAGGACTGCTTGCGGTTACAGCAATTATCATATTTATGATTATGTTCTTTGGTGGACAAGGAATTACACAAGTGGCACCGTCATTTTTTGCTTGGGTATTATCTGGTGCATTGATTGGTTTAGGTGTAATTGTACCTGGTATGAGCCCATCAAACTTCCTGATTTACTTTGGTTTATATGACAAAATGGCTGCTGGTATTGCAGCACTTGATTTTTCAGTGATTATTCCACTAGCCATAGGTGGCTTACTATGTGTGATTGGTTTAGCGAAAGCAGCTGAATGGGCATTTACCCACTATTACTCTAAAATGTATCACTTTATCTTGGGTACAGTGATTGGTTCATCAATAGCCCTATTCCCAACACAGGTCTTTCCAGGATTTTCAGCTGAAGGTTTAGCAAATTCTGGTTTATCATTTATGAGTACTTTAATCTGGTGTGTAGTTGCCTTCGTTGTAGGGACACTTTTCTCACTATGGTTCTCTAAAATTGAAGAAAAATATTCTAATGACTAATTAGATGTATAAAGGGAGGTGTGGCCAAATAGGCACACCTCCCTTTAGTTTACGAATCATCATTTATTTTGTATAATATGGTTAATATAAATTCGAATTTGAAGCGAGGGGAGTGAGATTGATGAATAGAAGGCGAGCTGTATTTGAAGAACAAATCAATAAGGTATCCAGGCTTTATGTAGACTATCAAAATAACCCATTTTCCGATGAATTAGTGCATGATTTGCGGGTGGCTATTCGAGAATTACGCGGTTTATTCAATTTTATCAAGAAACGTATGGATGAAGACCATTATGATCAACTAAATCAGCAATTGGGGGCAGCGGGACGTGTGTTTGGTCCGCTAAGGGAATTAGATGTTTTGTATGTATATTGTGAGGGATATGCAATCGAACACCCTGACGCAAGTAATGCTTACTATCAATTGTTTAATACTTTTGTGAAAGACCGTCGTATTGAGATGAACCGTACTTTTAATAAGGGGAATAGTACTTCCATTCAAGATGCTATTGAGCAGGCTAAAGAAGTACTCGACTTAGACTTATTTGAAAGTAAGAAAGATTGGAAAAAGTACACTCTTAAGCGGATGAAGAAGAAGGGTAAAAAGTTACAATATGCATATGATAATGTCGATATTTCTGATTATGAGCTAGTGCATGAAATCAGAAAAAGTGCCAAGAAATTACGGTATGCCGACACTTATTTTGATGAGACTATTTCAAAAAATCTGGGTAAATATAAAAAAGAAGCTAAAGCCATTCAATCAGAGTTTGGGCAAATTACAGATGCCTATGTAAATTATGATTTACTCACAGTATATGCCGAAAAAATAAGTGACAAGCAGGTTCACGACCTGTTGATTCAAATTCGTGATGACATTGATTTTTCTGCATAAGTGAATGAATATAAGTAAGTACACAAAAAGCAGTTGGCAATAAACCAACTGCTTTTTCCGATATCCTTAGGTTACTTAGAATCGTTCGTTTGCATATCTTGTTAGGAAGGCTTTCGTTCTTTCTTGTTTAGGTGTATCGATAACTTCTTTTGCAGGACCTTGCTCAACAATGACACCCTTGTCCATAAAGACGATGTTTGTTGAGACATCACGGGCAAAAGCCATCTCATGGGTTACAACGATCATGGTTAACCCTTCCTTGGCTAATTGGGTCATCGTTTCTAACACTTCTCCAACCATTTCTGGGTCAAGCGCAGAGGTTGGTTCATCAAACAGTAATACCTCTGGGTCCATTGAAAGTGCACGCGCGATAGCTACACGTTGCTGTTGGCCACCAGATAGTTGGTCTGGACGAGCATCCCGGTAGGGCGCCATGCCAACTTTTTCAAGGTTTTTAAGGGCAACAGCTTCCGCTTCTGCTTGGCTACGTCCTAAAATTTTACGTTGACCAACAGTACAGTTTTCAAGCGCAGTAAAATTTTTGAAAAGGTTAAATGATTGGAATACCATACCAACTTGTGTACGGTATTTGTTCACATTCATTTTTTTACCTTTTAAAATCGATTGACCGTGGTAGAGAATGTCTCCACCAGTAGGCTCTTCCAGTAAGTTTAAACAACGAAGTAGGGT
The DNA here is from genome assembly GCA_041223225.1 of Aerococcaceae bacterium 50-4. Lineage (GTDB taxonomy): Bacteria > Bacillota > Bacilli > Lactobacillales > Aerococcaceae > Aerococcus. Next base: position 14,277 of record JBCLPQ010000005.1, on the reverse strand, counting down.
CGATTTACCTGATCCAGAAGAACCAATAATTGAGGTGACTTGTCCTGGACGTACTTGAAAGTCTATATCTTTAAGGACTAGGTTTTCGCCAAAACGTTTTTCTAAATGTTCTACATTTAAAATTAATTGATCTTGGGTTTGCATGTATATTTCCTCCTATTGTTCTTTTGGACTATTGACTACTGTGTTTGTGCTTGATTCGTAGATATGGTATGTCTTTTTACCAGACATACGACTTTCAATAAAGTTCAATACACGAGTAGTCGTAAAGGTTAATACGAAATAAATAACCGCTGTGATTAAGAATGTTTGGAAGGTCAAGTAAGTTGAACCGGCAGCAGACTTCGTCACAAAGAATAATTCTGTTACTGCGATTACATTCAATACTGATGTATCTTTGATATTGATCACAAATTCATTACCTAAGGCTGGTAAGATTGACCGAATAGCTTGCGGTAAAACAATTGTAGTCATTGTTTGATAGTGGTTCATACCAATTGCACGAGCTGCTTCAGTTTGACCTTTATCCACTGAAGTGATGCCCCCACGGATAACTTCTGCTAGATAAGCACCAGTGTTAATAGACACAATGAGTAAAGCGGCAAACATCGTCGACATTTGGAAATCGAAGAATAATCGCGAACCATAGAAAATCATCATGGCTTGTACCATCATTGGCGTACCACGGAAGATTTCAATATAAGCAGCAATTACGAAGTCAAATAATTTATAGAAGAAGTAGCCAATCGGATTATGGTCACGACGCACAATTAATGATCGGTAGATAGCGATTAACAAACCAAGGATGAATCCCATAATTGTTGAACTTAAAGCGATAAACATGGTATTACCTGCACCAACTAGGAATTGTGATCCATAAGTCTGCCAAATACTCGCTACTTCAGACCAAAAGCCGGCACTTTCTCCACGCTCGTTAAGATTTACCATGTCTTCCATTAATTGGTCGCGATCAGCGTTCGGAATAGTTGCTAAAGCATCGTTCATAATATCAGTTAATGGTGAATCTTTTCTGGTAGCAACAGCGATATCTGAAGTCACTTCTCCGAGGTCGAAACCTTGGCCTTCAGCAAATTCAATGTAAGTAAGGTCCGGATTCGCGGCAACCGCAGCCATGGCACCTGGTTTTTCCGATACATAGGCGTCTACTGAGCCAGCACCTAGGGCTGTGATCATTGTAGGGAATGAGTCCAAGGCTGTTGCTTGAGTGACTTCAGGAATTTGTGGAATTAGATCATAGTGGAATGTATTTAATTGACCAGTGACAGTTGTTCCAGTGAAGTCCTCTAATGATGATGCATCTGCATATTCACCATCAGCCATCGTTACAAGGACGATATCAGAAGAATAATAAGATTGCGAGAAGTCCATTTGCTCTAAGCGTTCTGGAGTTGGGGACATTCCGGCAATAATGACATCAATCATACCTGATTCTAGGGCGGGTGGTAGTCCGTCCCATTCCAGCTTAACAATTTCTAGGTCTAAGCCTAGCGAATCAGCCAATCGTTGCGCAATTTGAACGTCATAACCATTTGCATATTCACCGTCAGAGTTAGAAATAGGGACAGCACCATCTGCGTCTGAGGTTTGGGACCAGTTAAAGGGCGCATAATTGGCTTCCATACCAACCCGTAGTACACCTGCTTGGTCTAATCCTTCTGCCAAAGCTGACTCATCTACTTCAATCGTCGTAGCAACTTCGCTTGCTTCAACAAAGGCAGATGTTGGACCGATAATAGCAAAAAGGATGGTGAAAAATGCAAGAAATGCCTTTTGCCATGTATTAGATATTTTGTGATTCCTCATAATAAAACCTCCTGAAAATAATAAAAAGCCTCTACGGCAATAAAATGCAATAGAGGCTTCCTTATGTAAACTGTTAGATTCTTCCCAATCTTCCAGACTTTACCTGTAGGATAGCGCATCACTTGAACAAGTGACAGTCATAAACATGTTCTGCTTATGCCCAATACCTTAACTTGGGGTTAAAATACTTCGGCGAATTTTCCTTTCCATACCTTCATCGCTCCCGCTCAAGCATGTACTGATAATCTCCGCGCCTCTATCTCAATATGTCGTATCCAATCATACACGAATAAAATTTGATTGTCATGAAAATATGATTAAAACTATCAAATGATTGACCTATATTGGAAAATACAATCTAATCAATAGCAGATAAAGCCTAGGTCTAGCCAATTTCTTGGATAAATGGTAAAATATTTAAGATTATGAAAACAAGTAGCACTTGTAAAAATGATGAAATCAGTTTAATAAATTTGGAGTGACAAGAATGTCGAATGACGAAAAAAATAGAGTAATCGCAAAGTTGGGTTATCATAAATTCACAATTAAAAGCCATAAAACAAGTGAACACATACAACAAGTGAGCCGTGATATCAACCAATTATTGGCTGATATCAGCAAAAAGAATCCGAATATGTCAATGGAAGAAATGGCTTTACTAGTAGCGTTAAATATCCAATCAGATAATTTAGACTTGCAGGATCAAATGGCGGCAAAATCTAAAGAAAATGCGGACTTGATGGTGCGTGTAAAATCTATGGAACATACCATGGGTACACTGGTAAAAGAAATTGCCGATATCGAAAAAGAAAAATTACGTGCAGCTCAAGGTCAGAAGGAAACGACTGATAAATCTAAACCAGCAACAAAAAAATCTGCAAATACAAGTAGTAACACGAAAACGACGGGCAAACAAAAAGCAACACCTGCTAACATAGATAAAGAAATTCCTGAAATTAGCCAACCTAGTTTGAAATCAAGTGTAAATACTGCATCAAAACAACTGGGTCGATTAAGACAAACACCAAGATCTTAGGTTATTTTTGAAAATTGGGTACCCCCGGGAGGAAAGCATGATAAGTTTTTTGATTTTATTATTTTTTATTCTGAGCATCGGTGTTGGCGTCTACCGTGGCGCTATTATACAGGGGATTCATTCCTTAGGGCTATTGATCTCATATTTGCTAGCAATTCTTTTATATCAAAGCCTGGTAGGTCGTGTATCTTTATGGGTACCTTATGTGGGGTTTGATATTGAAAATACATTTGCCTACTATCCAACCACATTGCTCCAGAATATGGATATCATTTACTTTAGATTAGTAGCCATGTTAGTAATTATAATCATCGTATGGATTATTACCAAATTAACGACCTTTGCCTTAAGAGACTTAAAATTTAAAGAGATGGACATCCAATGGAATAGCATCCTTGGTGGTTTGTTCGGCTTTTTCTCAGCATGGTTTTGGTCATTTTTTATTCTGATGTTTATGTCCGTACTGACATTTGAGAACATTCAAACGAGTCTAGGGAATTCAAGTATTGCAGATTTTATCATTTTAAACACACCTATCCTATCTGGCCAAGTATTTAACATCCTGGTACAAGGTCTAGGTAGTTTGCCATTCTAACAATCTATAAATATTTTGCCCTTGCGCTATAAGCAAATATGGCAACTCATATGGCTGTGATAGGATATCACGGCCTATTTCTAACTAAAGATGATTTCTATTATCGTGTCACAATTTAAAGAAGGAGGATACATTTTGAATCCTAAAATATATCAAACCTTAGAATTTGAAAAGATACAGCAACAACTGGCAAAGGAGACCCGAACCGAAATCGGGAAAATCCAAGCCTTAAACCTAAAACCGAGTACGCAAGCAGTTGAAATTGAGCAGCAATTACAAAGCGTTGACGATGTGAAGCATTTATTCGAATTAGACAAACGGATGCCAGTCAGCCAACTGGCAAACGTTAAACCCTTCCTCAAGAGATTAGATATCGGCGCTGATTTAAATGGGAAAGAATTGGCCGCTGTGGGACGGGTGCTAAGAGCATCTGGTGAAGTATCTACATTCTTTAGCAAGTTAAAAGAAGCACAGGTTGAATTAAACCAGTTGTATACTATTGCAGATGAATTTATTGATTTGCGCGATTTAATGCGTAAAATGCAGAATGCGATTGCAGATGACGGATCAGTTTATGACAATGCATCAGCTACTTTGCATGGTTTAAGACAGGGGATTAAACGTGAAGAAGCCGGTATCCGAGTTAAATTGGATCAAATTATCCGGTCAAACAAAGCTTCTTACCTGAGTGAAGCCATTATCACTATTCGGAATAATCGTTTTGTTATTCCAGTGAAGCAAGAATACCGCAATGCCTTTGGTGGTGTTGTCCATGACCAATCCTCATCGGGACAAACCTTGTATATTGAACCACAAACAGTGTTAGATGCGAATAACCACTTACGGTCCTTACAAGTGCAAGAAGATGATGAAATTCGCCGTATTTTCCAAGAATTATCAGCAGAATTAGCACCCTATACGAGCGAGATAGCAGAGAATAATCAACGACTTGGTGATTTAGATTTAATCCAAGCTAAATTCTTTTATGCGCGAGAAATTGGTGCCAATCGACCAGTTTTAGCTAAGGCTTCTGAGCGCATTGATTTAAAAGAGGCAAGACATCCGCTGTTAGACCGTAAAACGGTGGTAGCGAACGATATTCATTTTAGCGATGCCTATAACATGATTGTAATCACTGGGCCCAATACCGGTGGTAAAACCATCACTTTGAAAACGGTCGGTTTATTACAATTGATGGCCCAAGCTGGTTTGTATATCACTGCAAAAGTCGACTCCCGAGTAGAAATTTTCAATGAAATCTTTGCAGATATTGGTGATGAGCAATCTATTGAACAAAGCTTATCCACATTCTCAGGACATATGACCAATATCATTCGCATTGTTGAAGCAACTGATGACCAATCGCTCGTACTAATTGATGAGTTAGGTTCAGGAACGGATCCACAGGAAGGGGCAGCCATTGCCATCGCGGTGCTTAACCGTTTGGCCTTCCTTAATGCCCGCGTCATGGCCACAACCCATTATCCTGAACTTAAAACCTATGCCTATGAGCATCCTGGTGCTATTAACGCGTCAATGGAATTTAATGAGATAACCCTTGAACCAACTTACCAGCTACTAATAGGTGTGCCAGGTCGTTCAAACGCCTTTGATATCTCACAACGCTTAGGTCTACCCATTGAAATGGTTGATGAAGCTCGGTCTTATATCCAAGAAGACAGCCAGAATCTAAATGAAATGTTGCTTGACTTAGAAGCCCAACGACACGAATATGAAGATTTATCCGCAGATGCTGCTAAAGATTTAGCAGATGCCGAAAATCTGTTGAATGATTTGAAAAGGGCACAAGCCAGACTAGAAGCTGACAAAGAAATCTACATGAATCGGGCACGTAAAGAAGCCAATCGATTAGTAGAAGAAACCAAGGTGAAAGCCGATGCTATTCTAGCAGAGATTCGGGAGTGGCAGTTAAACCATCCGACTGTTGGCAACATCAAAGAGCATGAGATGATTGATCGTCAAAGTGCCTTATCTAACTTAACCCAAGAAGAAGCACAGTTGAAGAAAAATAAAGTGCTACAAAAAGCCAAGAAAAATAAAGAACGGAAAAAGGCCTTCGAACCTGGTGATGAGGTAAATGTTTTAACCTACGGACAACGGGGGACATTGGTTGAAAAACGTGATAAAGACTGGGTTGTACAGATGGGTATGTTGAAAATGGAAGTAGCTGAAAAAGACTTAAGTTTAGTTGATGAAAAACCTAAGAAAGAAAAAAATCATCGTGCTGGCATCAAAGCTAGCAAAGCGAAGTCTGTGAATACAAGTTTAGATTTACGTGGTGAACGATACGAGGAAGCAATGATTCGTTTAAGCAACTTTATTGACTCAGCTTTATTGGCCGGGCACGGTCAAGTAACGATAATTCATGGACATGGTACTGGTGTGTTAAGAGAAGGTGTTCAAAAGGCCTTGAAAAAACATCCACGCGTTGAGTCATTTACTTTTGCACCATATAACATGGGTGGTAATGGGGCAACCATCGCTAAATTCAAAGGCTAATATACCAAAGCAGATGAATGTTCAAATTGGTCAGACGATGTTATAATAGGTAAGAATTAAAAATGAGAGGGGTAATATAGATGGTTAAAGCTATTACAGATGCAGAATTTAAAAATGAAACTGAAGAAGGCGTTGTATTAATCGACTTCTGGGCAACTTGGTGTGGACCTTGTCGTATGCAATCACCAATCGTTGAAACTTTAGATGACGAAATGGGTGACCAAGTAAAATTCACTAAAATGGATGTAGATGAAAATCCAGAAACAGCACGTGAATTTGGTATCATGTCAATTCCAACTTTAATGATCAAAAAAGATGGTCAAGTTGTTGAACAATTAGTTGGTTATACACCGAAAGAAAACTTAGAACAAGTATTAAACCAATATTTATAATCTAAATAGCGAAAGCGGTCGAGAATTTTTCCCGACCGCTTTTTTAATTATTTACTATTATTGTGCGACTACTGGAATCCACATTTGGCCCACGTATTTACCATCTTTTAATGCCATTTGAACAGCTGCATTTGGACCGCCAACATAGGCATAGTCACTTATCTGACCTAATACTTCACCAAAAGTAGTGTTTGTTAAGTAGTCATTTAATGCTTCTGCTTCTTCTGCTTGACCTTCAACAATAACATATTTACCAGCAGGAAATTCAATCATTCGTGTAGCATTCGCCACTTCTTGATCTGTTTCTACACCAACATAATGCATCATTTTATTGTCATAAGCTTCATTCACAACAAATAAGTAATCATTTTTAGATTTTGCAAGCAATTCTTTTACTGTACCATTTTGGTTAACTGTCTCCCAAAATGCAGTTTTTTGTTTTTGTATTTCGGCAAAATCAGTGTAATCTGCAGTTAATTCAACACCAATTCCAGCAACTGTGAAAGCTTCTTTGTCTTCTAAATAGTAATTTGACATATAAAACACTCCTTTTTTGATGATTGCGATAAAATTAGACCAAAGACATCAACATCTTTGTTAAACTCATCATAACAAGAAAAGGTATCATAGATTGATACATTTAATAAAAAGGTGATAAATATGAAAAAATTTGAAAGAATTCACACGATTCTCCGCTATATACAAAATCGAGGTCAATTTACAATTAGAGAAATTAGCGAAACGTTTAATATTTCACGGTCTACGGCTATCCGTGACATACAAGAAATTGAGGGCATGGGCGTGCCATTAGTTGCTGAAGTAGGTAGGGATGGTGGTTATTTCCTTGTAAGAAATACATTGACTACAAATTTTCAATTTACTGAAGATGAGATTAAAGCGCTACTATTAGCATTCCAAGCCTCGAAAAATCAGCAATTTCCTTTTTTAAAAGGTCGACAATCATTAACTGAAAAGTTGATTGCCTTAATCTCTGATCGGCAAAAGGATGAATTACTGCAACTAAGTGAAGCCATTGTATTTGAATCAACCAATCCAGCCAATACAAATTTATTAGAATTGACTGATCAAGCCAATACTGATTTAGAAACTTTAATTACTGCATACTTAGAGGGAATGGCAGTAAAGGTTCATATTCAAGGACGAGAACAGTTATTCATACGCGTTCACCGTTTTTACCATACTCATGATAGTTGGACAATTGAAGCTTTAGATTTGGATAGTCACAGAGTTGTTATGGTTAGCTTAGCTCAAATCAAATTTGTTGAGGGTGTAGCAGCAGCTGGTTATTTAAGTGAAAAAGAACTATCAGTAGAAATCAATGCAACGAAGCCTTCCGCAAATATCGTGTTAAATATACAAATAGGGGGGATTAGGCAGTTTAAAAAATATCATCCAGTAAATTTTACCATTCGCTACTTAGATCCTTTTCAAACGACAGCTATGGTTCAAGGTTATCTTGAGTCAGGGAATCATGGAAGCGAAGTAGATGACTTCATTTCATGGTTATTTTTCTTAGGGAAAGATGTCACAGTACAAAGGGCACCGGCATGGTTAGACAAAAAAATAGCAGACTGGTTGACTGAATTAAAAAAATAGCGGCACCTATTAACTTGATCGGTGCCACTACTTTTTTTTAATAAGAGATATTATTTTATGTATTTATATGGTTTGTGTCGCAGCTTATTTTACTCGATCAATTTACGACCTTCATTACCATTTTCGATATTTTCTAAAATATCTTTGTTTAAGAAGCCTTCTTCGTATTGCTTACGCCAGTCCATAAATCCTTCGTCTAGACCACGGATAAGGACTTCAGCGGTGCCGATATTTGTTGCTAGAGGAATATTATACACATCACATAGACGGATTAGGGCTGTTACATCTGGTTCATGTGGCATAGCTGCTAATGGGTCCCGCATAAAAATTACAAGGTCCATGTCATTTTGTGAGATTGCTGCACCTACTTGTTGGTCTCCACCAAGGGGACCTGATTTGAAACGGTGCACATCCAAACCTGTCGCTTCGATAATACGTAAACCTGTAGTACCTGTGGCAAATAATTCATGCTTTTCAAGAATAAATTTGTAGGCTGTTGCAAAGGAAACCATCATATCTTTTTTTGAGTCATGAGCAATTAGCGCAATTTTCATATAAAATATCCTCCAGTTCATATCAACATTTTATGCAAACGACACTTCCACCTTTTCTTTAAATTACGGTTAATAATTGTGAATTGGTGAAGTGAATCGTTTTCTTCTGTTATAATTGTACCATAGATTATAAATTGTTCATTGCGATATTTGAATGATTTATGTGACGAAGGAGGTTAACATGAACAGACCTATAGGATTCTTAGATTCTGGTGTCGGTGGCTTAACCGTCGTAAAAGAAGCCATGCGACAGCTGCCTAATGAATCAATTATCTATATCGGGGATAACGCACGTTGTCCCTATGGACCGAGAAGTGTAGAAGAAATAGCGACTTTTACCAATCAAATGGTCGATTTTCTATTAACCAAAGACATCAAATTATTAGTGATAGCTTGTAATACAGCGACTGCAGTTGCCTTGGATGATATTAAACGACGGGTTTCTATCCCTGTCATCGGAGTAATTCAACCAGGTGCTCGGGCGGCCAATAAATATACAAAAAATGGCAAAATTGGTGTTTTAGGTACAGAAGGAACCATTAAAAGTGGCATGTATCCTGATCATTTACTACAAAAAAATAAGGATCTGCATACATCTTCATTAGCTTGTCCCGCATTTGTTCCACTGGTAGAAAGTCAGCAATATGATACGCCATTAGCCAAAAAAGTAGTTGCTGAAACTTTAGCACCGCTAAAAAATAAAGGATTAGATACCGTCATTTTAGGCTGTACCCACTATCCTTTGCTACGAGAAACAATTCAAAAGACGTTAGGGCATTCAGTAAAATTAATCGATTCTGGACAAGAAACCATTTCAGATGTGTCGATTTTACTAGATTATAATGATATTGCGAAATTGTCAGATGATCCAACGCCAAGAACGAATGCCTTTTACACAACGGGTTCACCTGAATTATTTAAAGAAATTGCCGACGACTGGCTAGATGAGCCAATAGAAGTAGAACGTGTCCCAATTGAAACTTTAGAAGCAATTCAAAGACAAATGAAGGAAGGCTAACAAATATATGAAGCAAGTGATGATTGCAACTGCAAACCAAGGAAAAGCAAAAGAATTTAAGCATTTATTTGACCAATACGGTATCGAAGTGAAAACCTTATTAGATTTTCCGGATTATCCAGAAATTCCAGAAACAGGCACAACCTTCATCGAAAATGCGACAATTAAAGCCACTACAGCTGCTAAAGACTTAAACATTCCTGTGATAGCTGACGACTCTGGTCTATCCATTGATGCACTTAACGGCGCACCAGGCGTATATTCAGCCCGTTATGCTGGCTTGGAGAAGTCAGATGCGAATAACCGTAAAAAGGCATTAGCAGAGTTAGTTGACGTACCGGATGAAGAAAGAGGTGCTACTTTCCATACCTACCTGGTTGTCGCTGATGCAGAAGGTCGCGTGATTAACCATTATCATGGTACTTTATCGGGCGTGATTCTACGTGAAGAACGTGGAGAAAATGGCTTTGGCTATGATCCTATCTTTTTTGTGACAAGTGAAGGATTGACAACTGCTGAAATGTCAGCAGACAAAAAAGATTCCTTAAGCCACCGGGGCAACGCCTTACGACTATTAGCAAAAGATTTAGAAACTGGGGAGTTGAAATTATATGAAGATTCTAATCACGAGTGATAACCACGGCGATCAAGAAGCCTTAACTAACCTTGTCTTAAAGGCCGGGGATGATATTGATTTATTTATTCACTGCGGCGATTCTGAACTATCAGAAAATGATACAATTTGGGGGATTTTTCATACGGTCCGTGGCAATACAGACTATGCTAATTATAAGGATGCAATTAGTTTAAATACACGTGAAGGCAAGATTGTAGTTACACACGGTCATTTGTATGGCGTGAAACAAAACTTGAAGCAGTTGGTCGCCTTAGCCAAAGACAATGATGCAGATGTCATTATGTATGGCCATACCCATGTGATGGATGATCAGGATATCGATGGCATAAAAATCATTAATCCAGGTTCAATCCGTATTCCAAAAGGTAAGTACCCATATCCTTCATTTGCTATTTTAGACTGGCAAGACGATCAAAAAGAAGTTACTTTCTATAATGAAAATTGGGAAGTCATTACAGAAGTAGGCTAATAAACTAAAAACCACACGATCGGCAATAAATCCATTGCTAACCGTGTGGTTTTTCAATTATAGTTCAGCGCCTGAGTCATATACAGGCTGTTTATAACCATTTTGTACTAGTAAGGCAGTTAATTGTTCATAGTAGTGTGAACGAACGGCCATCTTATCGCTATCTTTCGTATTGAATACAACCCGGTAAAATAAGCGGCCAACGGAATCACGTTGGTAACCCCAAACCTCTGCTTCGCCCAATACTCGTTCATCACTTGATGCCATAGATAAACCATCCATAATGACACTTTCTATAGATTTAAGGTCAGAGTTAGGATCGATATACAGGTCTACAAACATGTGACGTGTTGTGTTTGAAGAATTGGTGACATTTTCAATATTACGATTAGGTATAAAGTGTCTAGAGCCATCATCACCAGAAAGTATTGTCGTACGGATACCAGTGGAAATGATTGTCCCCGATAAACCAGCAATTGTCACATAATCACCGACAGCAAATTGATGTTCAAGTAGGATAAAGAAACCATTTACTACATCGGTAATGAATCCTTGTGCACCAAGACCTAAGGCCAGTGATGCTACCCCGGCACCAGCAACAAGTGTCGCAACTGGTAGACCTAGAATTGCTAAAATAGAATAGCCTAATAGGAAATAATAAGTGTATTGCACAACGTTTTCTACTAACTTATGGATTGTTTTGTTCCGTTGCATTGACCCGATATTGCGATTTTCGATACGTTTGGCGTCTCGTTCAAAATAAACATCCACAATTCTGTCAACAACCTTTTTCACGATTAAAAATATAAGCGTAGTGATAACTAGCTCAAATACTGTAGAGATTAAGCTAGAAAGTAGGCTAGAGTAATCAATTGATTCAATATAAGTCCGCCACCATTGTCTAATTTGGTCCAAATAAATCATCCTTTCAAAAATATCCTTTCTATTTATAGTATCGGAGGAGGAAATTATTGTAAAGTTATTTGCAAAGTAGTCGAAGGTAGATAACTCGGATATTTTTATAGAGAAATTTGCTAGTTTATATTTTGTAAAGCCTTTGCATTCTATGGTAGAATACTCTTATAGTTATATTAAATATCTTATATTTAATGATATGAGAGATGGAGAAGGAGTGATTTTTACATGACCGGAGGCCAAATTGCGGGCTTAATCGCAGCAATTGCATTTGCGGCATTAGTGATCTACATTATTCTATTCTTACGTGAACTAACAAAAACCATGAAAGAAGTTACAGGTGTTGTTAATGAAGCGAATGAAACAGTTAAAGTAGTCACCAAAGATGTAGATGCATTATCAATTGAGGTACAAGGATTACTCAATAAATCTAATGTTTTATTAGATGATGTAAATGGAAAAGTAGCTCAAGTCGATCCTTTATTTAAAGCAATCGGGGACATTGGTGTGACTGTCTCAGATGTGAATGATTCTACACGTAACTTAGTTTTAAATATTACCAACACTGCACAAACTAAAGTGGATGATATTAAAGATAAAACTGTTGGTGAAGCCGAAAAAGCGTCAACTGATGTAGCATCTACTGACCAACCAGTAAAAGCTGGTCAACCAACCGTAACTGGTATACAAAAAGTGGGCCAATCAGCCAAAGCCTTATACCAGAAACGTCAAGTGCGCAAAGCACAAGAAAATTCACAATCTAAACCATACTAAACAATATTATTAATAAAAGAAAGAGGGAAATATACATGTCTAGAAATACAGGTTCATTTTTATTAGGTGCAATCATTGGTGGTACTGCAGGTGCTGTAGCAGCATTATTATTTGCACCAAAATCAGGTCGTGAGTTCCGTGATGACTTAAATCAACAAGCAAACGTTATTCGTGATACAGCGTTAGACTATGCAGATATTGTTTCTGAAAAAGGAAATGTAATGTACCAAACTGCCAGCGATGCAGCACAAGACATTCGTGTGAACTTAACAGAATCAGCAGAAGCCTTAAAATCACAATTAAATGAAGCAACTACTGAAGCGACAAAACAATATCAAGAAGCACGTGATGAAGTTGCTAGCGCATATGCAGATGCTAAAAATACAACTACTCAAGCTGCTGACGAAGCTAAATCTGAGGTAGAATCTGGTGCAAAAGATGTGAAAGCTGCTACAGATAAAGCTGCATCTAAAGAGCAACCGCTTAAAGAGGATGCTGAAAAAGTAAAAAAACAAGTAGACGAAGTTAAAGAAAAATAATCACCATTTAATTAGATAAGTAATGCCTGCAGGTATTTGAGAAATCAACATACTTGTAGGCATTTTTTGTTGTGATTTCCAAAAATAGACAATTTTTGCAATTTTTTTTGAAAATAGCTTGTTAAACAAGACAAATACTGATAGAATATGAAAATGTGAATGAAAGCAATCACCGTACCAAAGAAAACGTTTGCAAATATAACTTTTTAGTGCTATATTTGGCAATGTAAGTATGAAAATAAATTTGATTAAAGGAGCGACGAAGATGGAAAAACAAACTGTTACAATTTATGATGTTGCGCGTGAAGCACAAGTGTCTATGGCCACAGTTTCTCGTGTTGTGAACGGCAATACGAATGTAAAACCTTCAACGCGTGCAAAAGTTTTAGATGTCATTAAACGATTAGACTACCGTCCCAATGCGGTTGCACGTGGATTAGCAAGTAAAAAGACAACGACGGTTGGGGTGTTATTACCAGATATCACAAATAATTTCTTTAGTGCATTAGCACTTGGGATTGATGATATTGCTTCAATGTATAAATACAATATCATCTTAGATAATGCTGACAACAAGAAAGAGTCTCAAGTATTATCAAATATTCTGGCAAAACAAGTAGATGGTGTGATTTATATGGGCCATCAATTGTCTGATTCTGTTCGTGAAGAGATCAACCGCACGAACACGCCTTTTGTACTAGCTGGTTTAAACGATGATAAAAATGAAATACCTTCAGTAAATATTGACTATACGCAAGCATTTTATGAAGCAGTATCAGGATTATTCGAACAAGGTTACAAAAATATTGGTTTCTTAGCTGCTAAACCATACTTCCACAATAATTTAGACCGCTATAATGGTTACAAAAAGGCTTTAGCAGAAGCGGGTAAAGAAATAGATGAATCCTTACTATTTGAAGTCGCAGACTCTCGCTTTAAAAACGGCGAAGATATCGCACAACAAATCCGTGATTCTAAAGCAGATGGTATTGTTGTAGTTGGTGACGAATTAGCTGTAAAAGTAACTAACCACATGGTAGATAACGGTGTGAAAGTTCCTGAAGAATTTGCAATTGTTACCTCAAATAATACTGCATTGACTGAAGTTGTTAGACCAACATTAACATCAGTTGAACCACCTTTATATGATATCGGTGCAGTTTCAATGCGTATCTTAACTAAATTAATGAACAAAGAAGAAGAAATTGAAAATCATGTAACTTTACCACATAAATTTATATTACGTGATTCTACAAAAGACGCTTAATTCAATAAGACTTTCGAAGCTAACGCTTTGAAGGTCTTTTTTGTTGTGCGCCCGGCATGGGCGCTAACTTGGTGGTGAAAGTCCACTACAGGCTTGGCAGTAGGAACTGTTAGCCAATGG
>JBCLPQ010000004.1:186906-242360 GCA_041223225.1 Aerococcaceae bacterium 50-4 | reverse complement strand
AAATTCTTCACTATATTTAGACACAAAAATACCCCCAAAAGTTAGTTTCTTTACTCTAACTTTTGGGGGTAAGGTCCATGTCTCGACCTCGTTCATCTATATAAGAACGTTTTTAATCTTTATATGACACGACTAAATATCTATGCGGCTCTTTCCCTTCAGAATGTGTCGCAATATATGAATATCTAGCTAGTTGTGCGTGGATAATTTTACGTTCAGCAGCAGGTAGTGGATCCAAGAAAACAGGTTGTTTTGACTTGGCTACTTGGTCAGCTGTTTTACGTGCTAATCTTGCTAACGTTTCTTGACGTCTTTCTCGGTAGTTGCCAACATTTACAATAACTTTTACATGTGGGCGAACGTGCTGATGCGTCATAACTTGCGCAAGCGTTTCTAATGAATTAATGATTTTACCATGTTTACCAATAACCAATCCTTTTTTCTCAGTTTGAATATTGTAAATCACGGTACGACCACGGTCCTCAACCTCAATATTCGCATCGACTAAGTAGGATGCTAACACGTCAATTAGGTATTCAGCAACGAACTCGACATCTTTAAAGTCTTCGTCGACCAACTCTAAAGTTTCTGCTTCTTGAACAGGTTCTTCAGCTGGTTCAGATGAGATAGTTTCAACTTCACTTTCATCATCTGTGACAGATTCTTCAATTTCAGGTTCAGTAGTTTCAGTCGCGATAACCTCCTGTGTAGGCTCTTCTTCAACTACTGTTTCGTTGTCAATTACCTCTTCCTCTGGTTTGACATCGATCACTGCTGATGCATCTTCAACTTCCATTGTATCATCCGCTACTTGTTCATTTTCAGCAACTCTAACTTCAGACATTTGCTCATCTTGATTAGTAGACTCGTCTACAGTTGTGGCATTATTTTGACTAACATCAGTTGATTTTAATAAAGCATCTGATGTGTCGTCAATTTCTGGCACTTCTCGCTCGGTATAATGGATGGCTACAATAGCATCTTTTGCACCTAAACCGAGAAATCCTTTTTTGGCTTCTTGAATTACTTGAACTTCAACATCTTCTCGCGACAACCGAAGTTGTTGCAAGCCTTTGGCAACAGCAGCATCAACTGAAGTCGCTTCAAATCTTTCAGTTTTCAACACAAGAACCTCCTGTTATTTCTTCTTACCTTTTGGATTACGTTTAGCTTTTTCCAAACGACGTTCTAATTCTTTCTCTTTACGGATTTGCTCTTCACGTGCATCGCGTTTCTTAAACGGATTGTTCATAATCAAGGTTTGAACAATAGTAAATCCTGTTGAAGTTACCCAGTAAAGTGAAATCGCTGATGGTAATGTCACACCCATAAATAAAATCATGATTGGCATTGTCCATTGCATCATCGCCATCGATGGGTTGCTGTTTGGTGTACCAATCGTTGTTAAACGAGTGTTGTACCATGTTAGAACAGCAGCGATGATTGGTAAAATGAAGAATTGATCGGGGCTACCTAATTCTAACCATAGGAAGTGTCCTTGGCTTAAAATTTCTGTTCTTGAAATAGATTGATATAAGGCCATTAAGATTGGCAGTTGAATTAACATAGGTAAACAACCAGACCACATATTGTAGTCATATTTTTCATTTAACTTGGCTGTTTCTTCTTGTAATTTCTGCTGTGTCTCTGGATCCTTAGATGCATATTTTTCTTGTAAAGCTTTTAGCTCGGGTTGCATCATCTGCATTTTTTCAGTACTTTGCGTTTGATACTTAGTTAAAGGAATCAAGATGATCCGAATGATTAAAGTAAAAGCGATAATCCCTAAACCATAGTTACTAAAAATATCTGATAACCATACAATAATACGTGAAAAGTTATAGACGATGTAACGGTCCCACAAACCAGTCGAATTCTCATCGATTGGACTTGTACCACAAGCCGCTAGAAAAAACACAGCCATCATGGTGATTGCTAAAATCTTCCACATTTTTTTACTTCGAATATTCAATTTTTACAAATCCTCCACGAATTCTACTATTCATGTGGTAATGGCTCTGTTTTTGTCTGCGTCTTTATCGGATGATAAATTTTCGCCAAAGATAACACATGAATCAAACTTTTTTTCACTTCAGCTGTCGTCATATCTGCAGCCGGCTTACGAGCAATCACGATAAAGTCATTAGACGGATCGATACCTGCCTTGAGTTCAGTAATGCTTTGACGAATTTTTCGTTTGACAGCATTACGGGTAACAGCGTTTCCAATTTTCTTACCTACTGAAATACCAATCCGAAAATGAGGTTGATCTTTCTTTAATCGGTAAACAACAAATTGGCGATTAGCAGTACTATGACCGTGATGAAATACCTTGCCAAAATCCTTTTCAGATTTGACTCTATAAGATTTCCGCACGTAAGTTCGCCTCCTTAATAAAAAAAGACCACATAATTATGTGATCTTATGCAGAAATAACTTTTCTTCCTTTTCTACGACGAGCTGCTAAAACGTGACGGCCGTTTTTAGTGCTCATACGTTTACGGAAACCGTGAACTTTTTGACGATGACGTTTTTTAGGTTGGTATGTTCTTTTCATTAGTTGCACCTCCTGTTGCGATTAAGTCTTTCGTTTTTTCATTAATATAAAACGACTGTAATATTATATACAATAAAAAGTCGAAATTCAATTTCAGGTGCGAAATTTCGCACTCGTAATCAAGATTTTACCACATTATAACCCATATCACAACACTTTTTGTACAAATATTGGTTTTTTCAAGCTTTTCGACCAGTAAGACTCATCTATATAATAACAGATTTTTCCCTCTAAGCGAACAATATCAAAAAATCGCCCACTTTATTTTCACAAAGTCACCCTCACGATTTCACAAACTATGTGAAGTAAAACATAGTAAACTTTAATTCACAAAGTGTGTACGAAATTTGCACAAGCCTGTGGTTATATTTGCCCAACTAAAAATAATCCCCAAGGTTTTTAAAAGGCTTTTCAACAAATCCACAGTTTTGCAAAACTTTTCCACATCCGTTGATAACCATAGCAAAAACCTTATATATAGCCTTTTAAACAAGAATAATTATACACAAGTTTTAAAAACACGTAAATAGCTAACAGGTTTATTCACATCTTGTGGAAAACATTTATCAAAAGTTGGGATTAATTTTATTCACATCCCTATTTTTCTGTGGAAAACTGTATTTTTTCATGATATTATGTATGAGCTTAACGAATTTATTTTTTCGTCGTATTTCAACATATAAATATGTTTGATGTAGAAATTTTGTACACTAAGGAGCTAGGAAATATATGAGTGAATTAAACCGATTATGGGATTACGTCACCCAATACTTCAAAGAAGAGTTGCCTAAAACAAGTTTTGATACTTGGATTAAAGACCTAGATCCAGTTGCCTTTGAAAATGACACCTTGTACTTAAAAGCAATCTCAGTGCTGCACAAGGACCATATTGAGAAACATTATTCGATTCAAATTCGACAAGTCCTATTTGAATACTTAAACCATGATGTAAATCTAGTCGTGAGTTTAAAAGATGACCGGCCACAATCCGCAAATCAAATTCAAGTAAACGGCTATAATGACAATATTGAAGACAACGGTTCTGATCTATTAAATCCAAAATATACCTTTGATAACTTCGTCGTTGGTGAAGGCAATAAAATGGCTCATGCTGCAGCTTTAGCCGTAGCCGAAGGACCCGGACGCGATTACAATCCCCTATTCTTCTTCGGTGGCGTAGGGTTAGGTAAAACCCACTTGATGCAAGCAATTGGCCATGAAGTATTACGAACAAATCCAAATGCAAAAATAAAATACGTCTCTAGTGAGACCTTCACAAATGACTTTATTAATGCCATTCGTAAGAACACTACAGACGCATTCCACCAAGAATATCGAACAGTCGATATGTTGTTAGTGGATGATATTCAATTTATTGGTAACAAACAGTCTACCCAGGAAGAGTTTTTCCATACATTTAATGTGCTTTACAACAATAATAAACATATTGTATTAACCAGTGACCGTGATGCTAGTCAGATCCCTGAGTTAGAAGATAGATTAGTTTCTCGATTTAAACAGGGGCTATCAACAGATATTACCCCGCCAGATTTAGAAACACGTATTGCGATTTTGCGTAATAAGGCTAATGTCAATGGTTTACAAATCCCTGATGACACCCTTTCTTATATTGCTGGGCAAATTGACTCTAATATTCGTGAACTAGAAGGTGCTTTAACCAGTGTACAAGCCTTTGCGGTAATGAACCAAGAAGACTTAACACCTAATATTGCAGCTAAAGCACTCAGAAATTATAAGAGTAATGTGAAGAGTAATTCGCCAACAATTCCAAATATCCTTGAAACTGTAGCCCAGTACTTTAATTTACAAGTTGCAGACCTTAAAGGAAAGAAACGGGTACGCCAAATCGTTGTACCTCGTCAAATTGCCATGTATTTAAGTAGAGAATTAACTGATGCTTCCCTACCTAAAATTGGTCAAGAATTCGGCGGGAAAGACCATACAACAGTACTTCACGCTTACGATAAGATTAAAAAAGATATTGATGAAAAAAGTGAGTTAGAACGTGATGTTGACAGTATTCGTCGTTTATTAGAAAAATAATGACTTATCTACATCATCTTAGTCTATAAATAAAATGACTTATGCTAAAATATAGGTAAGAAAAAGAGGTTGTGGATAATTGTTCATAACCTCTCTGTTTTTTACACAGGTTATACACATGTGGAAAAGTATATTTTGCCAAGCTTTCTAAAAGTTATCAACAAGATTAACAGGGCCTATTACTATTACTATCTTTTTATACATAATTAAAATATATATACAAGGAGTGCAACCATGAAATTCTCTATTAATCGTTCCGTTTTTATTCAAAATTTAACTGACGTTCAAAGAGCCATTAGTTCAAGAACAACTATTCCCGTTTTAACAGGTGTTAAGATTTCAGTTAAAGAAGAAGGTCTTTATTTAACTGGTTCTGACGCAACGATTTCAATTGAGGCATTTATTGATGCTAAAGACGATGACAATAAATTAAAAATCGAAGCAACTGGTGACATTGTCTTACCATCTCGTTTCCTAGGTGAAATTGTTAAAAAATTACCATCTGACATGATGAATTTAGAAGTAGTAGATAATTTCCAAACTGAAATTACTTCTGATCGTGCATCATTTACCTTAAATGGTATCAATGGTAGTGAGTATCCTCGTTTACCTGAAATTGATGCTAAACAAACTTATGCTTTACCTGCTGATACCTTTAAACAAGTTGTTAACCAAACAATCATTTCTGTTTCTAATCAAGAAATTCGCCCTATTTTTACAGGTATTCATTTTGAAATTGGTAACGGTGAGTTAAAAGCGGTAGCTACTGACTCTCATCGTTTGAGTCAACGAATTATGCCGTTAACTATGCCTGAAGCTGCTGGTGAAACAGTATTAGATATCAACATTCCGGGTCGTTCGCTACAAGAATTAATTCGTATTGTGGATAGTAATGAAGATATCGAGATGATGGTGACTGACAACCAAGTATTGTTTAAAGCACGTAATATCTACTTATATTCTCGATTATTAGAAGGAAATTATCCAAATACTGACCGTTTATTACCAAATGATCACTCAACAATTATTGAAGTTTCAGCAGGTGAAATGGTCAATGCGGTTGAACGTGCCTTGATTTTAAGTCATGAAGGAAAAAATAATGTTGTTCGATTAAATATTTCTGACCAAGATATTATCCTATCTAGTCAATCTGCTGAAGTTGGGAATGTTGAAGAAGAAATCAATGTCGTAAAAGCTGAGGGAGACGCCTTAGAAATTTCCTTTAACCCTGACTACTTACGTGAAGCATTGAAATCATTTGGCCAACAAAATGTCCAAATTGGTTTCCAATCATCTTCACATCCGTTCACCCTACTACCAAGTGATCAAACAGATAATTTCAATTTTGTGCAATTAATTACCCCAATTCGTACACCAAGAGGGTAATTGGGGTCAACTCTCGCACCTTTAATCGGGTTCGAGTCTCCAGGAAGGACTGCTTTTCAGCTTAGATTGCAACTGACTGCGTCAGTCACTGCTCTAAACTTCCAATGTTTCCTTCCTTGACGTCAACACTCGCACCTTTAGAAGGACTAAAATCATTTTTGGTTTTGGTCCTTTTTTTATGCCCATATATAAAAATGTGCCAATTTTTAACTTTTAAGCCCTTTAAGTAAGATTCTAGGTGTTTCCCTATCAAAAATGCCAACTTTTAATACAGGGCGTTTATTTGCTTAATATGGCGAATTAGCGTATAATTAAGGGTGTATAAATAAAAGTAAAATCGTTGAATCTGCTAAGGACAACTAGCTGTGTCTGCTGATAGTAAGAAGAGACGATTTATTTTATGTGAAGAACAAATTTTAAGCATGAATGCGGGGTGAAATGATGGCTGAAATCGTAAAGATTGAAACTGAATATATTACGTTGAGTCAATTATTGAAAATTTCTGGTGCTATAGGCACTGGTGGTGAGGCAAAATGGTACCTACAAGAAAATGATGTCGTTGTGGATGGTGAAATCGATAATCGACGTGGACGAAAATTATATCCAGGTATGGTAGTTGCTATACCAAATGAAGGTGAATTCATCATCGAAAGCCATGAAACACATGGTGATGGATATGCAGCTAAATGATATTAAACTAACAGACTTCAGAAACTATGAAGATTTAGCTGTCAGCTTTTCACCTGGCGTAAATGTCTTTATTGGCGAAAATGCTCAGGGAAAAACATCTTTGCTAGAGGCTATTTACATGATGTCACTGGCAAGAAGTCATCGTACGGCCAATGAAAAAGATACTATCCGCTGGCAACAAGAGTTTGCGCGAATTGAAGGTAGTATATCAACGAGAACGAATCCAGATTTACCATTAGCCTTGACCATAACCAAATCAGGAAAGCGAGCGAAAGTAAATCATTTAAACCAAAACCGGATGAGTGATTACATCGGTAAATTGAATGTTGTGCTTTTTGCTCCGGAAGATTTAGAACTGATTAAGGGTGCCCCGCAATTAAGACGTAAGTTTATTGATATGGAACTTGGGCAAATGAGCCCTAAATATCTATATGAATCGGTCCAATACAATCGATTATTAAAACAACGGAATGCTTACCTTAAACAATTACTATATAAAGAAACCCAAGATCAAATATATTTAGATATCCTGACTGAACAGCTCGCAACGTCAGCTACCCATGTAATATACCAACGTCTACGTTTTGTAGATCAATTGGAATCGTGGGCTAAACCAATTCATTCAACTATTTCACACTGCTTAGAAGAATTGACGCTAACCTATCGTGGCCCCGTTGAATTGACCTTAGAAATGACAGAAGACGCAATCTATCAGCAGTTGATGACTAAATTCAAAGAAAAAAAAGACCACGAATTAGCCAGAGGGGTTACGCTAGTAGGTCCACACCGAGATGATTTAACTTTTAAAGTAAATGGTCGCGATGTACAAAAATTTGGTTCGCAAGGACAACAACGAACCACTGTATTGAGTATGAAATTAGCAGAAATTGAATGTATGTATGAAGTACTTGGAGAATATCCTATTTTATTATTAGATGATGTACTCAGTGAATTAGACAATGAGCGCCAAACGCATTTATTAAAATCAATACAGTCGAAAGTCCAAACCTTTTTAACAACAACAAGTTTAGATGGTATTCAAAGAGAGTTAATTGAAGAACCAAGAATTTTCAATATCGACGCAGGTGCAGTAGTGGCATAGGTCAGTCAACTACAGGTGAAACAGGGAGCAGCATCCCACACCACCACAGGGATTGAATAATTCACGTAATAGGAGTGGAAAAATGGCAAATAATGAAGAAAATGAAATGTTTATGAATGATGAAGAAGTTCTTCAACCAGAAGATCTAGTTTCTGAAGAAGAAAAAATGGCGAAAAAAATCGAATTGGCTAAAGATTACGATGCCAGCCAAATTCAAGTATTAGAAGGACTTGAAGCTGTACGTAAACGTCCAGGGATGTATATCGGATCGACTTCTGCAAGTGGTTTACACCATTTGGTATGGGAAATTGTCGATAACTCAATTGATGAAGCCTTAGCAGGATTTGCGGGGCATATCCAAGTAACGATTGAAAAAGATAACTCCATTACTGTAACGGATGATGGTCGTGGGATTCCAGTTGACATTCAAGCCAATACAGGTCGTCCAGCAGTAGAAACTGTCTTTACAGTACTCCATGCTGGGGGGAAATTCGGTGGTGGCGGATATAAAGTTTCTGGTGGTCTTCACGGTGTAGGGGCTTCTGTAGTTAATGCCCTTTCTGAATGGCTGCATGTCTATGTCCATAAAAATGGTCGCATTTACCATCAAGAGTTCCGCAAAGGTGCGATTGTATCGGATGTTGAACAAACAGGTGATACGGATAAACATGGTACAGTTGTACATTTTAAACCGGATGCAGAAATTTTTACGGACACAACAACCTTTGAGTTTGATGTATTAAACCGTCGTGTTCGCGAATTAGCCTTCTTGAATAAAGGCTTACGTATCTCTTTAACAGATGCGAGAACGGATGATAATGATACAGCATCTTATCACTACGAAGGTGGGATTAAAGAATATATCGAGTATATGAATAAAGATAAGGACGTTCTATTTGAGGAGCCGATTTATCTTGAAGGTGACCAAGATGGTATTGAAGTAGAGGTAGCTTTACAGTATACCGATGGCTTCCATTCAAATATCTTAACCTTTGCTAATAACATTCACACCTTTGAAGGTGGTACACACGAATCAGGTGCGAAAACGGCTCTAACACGTGTGATTAATAACTATGCACGTTCTCAGAAATTAATTAAAGAAAATGAAGATAATTTAACAGGTGAAGATGTACGTGAAGGTATCACTATGATTATATCTATTCGCCATCCAGACCCACAATTTGAAGGTCAAACAAAGATGAAATTGGGGAACTCTGAAGTTCGAACAATTACTGATAATTTATTTGCAGCACATTTTGAGACTTTCTTACTAGAGAACCCACAAATTGCTCGTCGAATTGTCGATAAAGGGACTGTAGCTTCTAAAGCCCGTTTAGCAGCAAAACGTGCACGCGAAATGACCCGTAAAAAATCAGGTCTAGAAATTTCTAACTTGCCTGGTAAACTAGCAGACTGCTCAAGTCGTAATCCAGAAGAATCTGAATTATTCATCGTTGAGGGGAACTCTGCCGGTGGTTCAGCTAAACAAGGTCGTTCACGTCATTTCCAAGCAATTTTGCCTATTCGAGGTAAAATCTTGAACGTGGAAAAAGCTTCTATGGACAGAATTTTAGCTAACGAAGAAATTCGTTCATTATTTACAGCAATGGGTACAGGTTGGCAAAATGAGTTTGATATCACGAAAGCGCGCTACCATAAATTAGTCATCATGACCGATGCCGATGTCGATGGTGCGCATATCCGTGCCTTACTATTAACCTTGATCTATCGCTACATGCGCCCTATTTTGGACGCTGGATATGTCTATATTGCAGTACCACCTTTATACCAAGTACGCCAAGGTAAAAAAGTTGTCTATCTAGATACAGACAAGCAATTAGAAGAATACTTACAAACGATTCCAGCTACGCCTAAACCAGCCATTCAACGTTATAAAGGGTTGGGTGAAATGGACGCTGAACAACTTTGGGAAACAACCATGGACCCAGCAAACAGAACATTATTACAAGTAAACGTAGACGATGCAGTAGAAGCAGATAAAATTATCAATATGTTGATGGGTGATCACGTTGAACCTAGACGTGACTTTATCGAAGAAAATGCTACCTACGCTAACATCGATTTATAGTAAGGAGGGAAAAGTTTCATGAGTGAAGAAATAAAAGAACAATTCCCACAGCGTGAGATATCGCAAGAAATGCGTACAGCCTTTCTTGATTATGCCATGTCCGTTATTGTGGCTCGTGCCCTACCGGATGTCCGTGATGGTTTAAAACCTGTTCACCGTCGTATCCTTTATGGGATGAACGAATTAGGTGTAACTTCAGACAAACCTTATAAGAAATCCGCTCGTATTGTTGGGGATGTAATGGGTAAATATCACCCACATGGGGACTCGGCTATCTATGAATCGATGGTTCGTATGGCCCAAGACTTCTCGTATCGCTACATGTTAGTAGACGGCCACGGAAACTTTGGTTCCGTCGATGGAGACCAAGCTGCTGCTATGCGTTATACCGAAGCGCGTATGAGTAAAATTGCACACGAAATGGTTCGTGACATGAATAAAGATACCGTAGATTTTATCCCTAACTATGATGGTGAAGAGAGAGAGCCAGAAGTATTACCATCTCGCTTCCCTAACCTACTAGTTAACGGTACAACCGGTATTGCTGTTGGGATGACTACAAACATTCCAACTCATAACTTAAGTGAGGTCATTGGCGCAATTAAGGTACTCATGCAGAATGCCGACGCAACGACTAATGAACTAATGGAAGCTTTACCTGGCCCAGATTTCCCAACCGGTGGTATCGTCATCGGAAAATCAGGTATCCGTAAGGCTTACGAGACCGGAAAAGGAACAATCATTGTTCGTGCTAAATTAGATATTGAAACCATGTCATCTGGTAAAGAACGAATTATCGTTCATGAAATTCCATACATGGTCAACAAGGCTAAATTGGTCGAACGTATTGCTGAATTGGCCCGTGACAAACGAATTGAAGGAATCACTGCAGTACGTGACGAATCTGGTCGTGAAGGTATGCGTGTCGTAATTGAATGTCGTAAAGATGCGAGTGCGTCTGTTATTGTCAATAATCTGTACAAATATACACAATTACAAACCAACTTTGGCATCAATATGGTAGCCATTGTAAATGGTGTACCACGCACCCTAAGCTTGAAAGAAATCCTACAAAACTACTTACTTCACCAAGAAGAAGTCATTCGTCGCCGTTCGATTTTTGAAAAGAATAAAGCTGAAGCACGTGCCCATATCCTAGAAGGGTTACAAATTGCCTTAGACCATATCGATGAAATCGTCAATATCTTGCGTACATCACGTTCTGGTGATGAAGCGAAAGCACGCTTTATTGAAGATTACAAATTATCAGACAAACAATCTCAAGCTATTTTAGACATGCGTTTAGTGCGTTTAACAGGTTTAGAGCGTGAGAAAATTGATAAAGAACATGCTGAATTAATGGCACAAATAGATTATTTAAACCAAGTTTTAGCATCTGAAACAATGCGTTATCAAATTATTTACGATGAATTAGTTGAAATCGAAAATAAATTTGGTGATGACCGTCGAACAGAATTGATGGTTGGTGAAATCCATAATATCGATGATGAAGACCTAATTGAAGAAAGTAACGTGATTGTTACCCTAACTCATAACGGTTATATCAAACGTATCGACGATGTAGAATTTAGAGCACAAAATCGTGGTGGTACTGGTGTTAAAGGGATGAGTATGAATGACGACGACTTCGTTGAAACTATGCTATCCACTTCAACCCACGATTCAGTTCTATTCTTTACCAACACAGGTCGTGTATTCCATTCTAAGGGGTATGAAATTCCAGAATTTGGTCGTGCAGCGAAAGGGATTCCGGTTGTAAACTTACTTAACTTACAACAAGATGAAACTGTCCAAGCGATGATCAATGTTACACCAATTGAAGACAAAGAAGTAAAAGAACACTTACTATTTGTTACGAAAAACGGTACCGTTAAACGAACTAATGCAAGTGACTACTTCAATATTCGAAACAATGGTTTAATTGCCTTGAAACTAGCTGAAGGCGATGAACTAGTAAAAGTAGTCCTAACGAGTGGTGAGGATAACATCATCATCGCGTCTCAAGACGGTTACGCCGTAAGTTTCCAAGAAACTAACGTACGTAGCATGGGCCGTACTGCCACAGGTGTTCGTGGTATCCGTCTAAATGACGGTGATCAAGTGGTTGGCATGTCTGTATTAGGACCGGATGACAATGTTTTAGTAGTAACTGAAAAAGGTTATGGTAAACAAACGCCAGCAAGTGAATATGGTATTAAAAACCGTGGTGGTAAAGGGGTTAAAACCATTAATGTCACTGAGAAAAATGGTGCCTTAGTTGGCTTAACAACGGTATCCGGTGAAGAAGATATCATGTTAATGACCAACCAGGGAGTTGCTATTCGTTTCCATGCGAAAAATATTTCTCAAACAGGTCGTGCGACGCAAGGTGTTCGCTTAATCCGATTAGCTGATGAAGCGGTCGTATCTACCATCACTAAAGTGGAAGCAGTTGAAGAAGAAGATCTTGCAGAGATACCAGTAGAAGGTGTAAGTGCTGAGGATACAGATGCAGCAACTTTACCATCTGAAGAAATGACTTCTCGTATGCAAGAATTTGCAGATGACGCATTGTCTGACCAGGATGACACAGAAGATTAAAAAGCTATTTTAGGGTTGTGATTAAAACCATCACAGCCCTTTTTGTCATCTAAAATGAGGCTGTTTATAATAGTGTACTCTAGTAGAATAATATAGTAGCGGATATTTCATAACAAAAATGTAATAAAGTTATTGCCTTTTGTTGCGATTTTTGATAGAATATCTTATTGTGAGTATTAATATACTCTCCTTGCTCTCAAGGATGTTGAGAGCCAATAGACCAAAAGGAGGTGCAAAAGTCTGATGAGTGAAAACACTACTAAATACGAAGTTTTATACATTATCCGTCCTGACATGGAGGAAGCGTCTAAAAAAGCTTTGGTTGAACAATTCGATCAAATCTTAACTTCAAACGGTGTAACAATTAATGAATCTAAAGACTGGGCAAAACGTCGTCTTGCATATGAAATCAACGATTACAAAGAGGGTATCTACCACTTAGTTGATATGGAAGCTGACAACGCGGAAGGAATCAACGAATTCGACCGTCTTGCCAAAATCAATGACAATATCTTACGTCATATGATTACTAAAATCGAAGACTAATTAACAATACATATTTCGTGAGAGAGGAGTTATTTCATGATTAATAATGTTGTACTGGTCGGCCGTTTAACTCGTGACGTCGATGTGCGTTATACGCAAAGTGGTGTTGCCGTTGGTTCTTTCAGCGTTGCCGTTGAAAGAAACTTTAAAAATGCCCAAGGTGAACGTGAGACAGATTTTATTAACTGTGTTATTTGGCGTAAGGCAGCAGAGAATTTTGCCCGCTTTACCCGTAAAGGTTCATTAGTAGGTGTGGAAGGTAGCATCCAAACTCGAAACTACGAGAATAACCAAGGACAACGTGTATACGTTACTGAGATTTTGGTGAATAATTTTAGTTTATTAGAACCAAAATCAGTTACTGAAAGCCGCCCTTCTTCTGATAATAATAACAGTGGATTCGGTGGATTTAATAACAATAACGCAAACAACAACAGCTATAACAATCAAAATGCTGATCCATTTGGTGGAAACAGCTTTAATCAAAACTCCTCTTCATTTAACAATGGTAACGATAACCCATTCCCATCATCTAATGATGGATCTGGTTCAATCAATGTTACCGATGATGACTTACCATTTTAATGGTATAAGTAAGGGAGGTAAAAAATATGGCAGCACAACGCCGCGGTGGTCGTAGACGTAAAAAAGTATGTTTCTTCTGCGCTAACCACATTGATCATGTAGATTACAAAGACACAGATTTATTAAAACGTTATATTTCTGAAAAAGGTAAAATCTTACCTCGTCGTGTAACTGGTACATGTGCAAAACACCAACGTACTTTAACAGCTGGTATTAAACGCGCTCGTATTATGGCTTTAATTCCATTTACTACAGCAGACTAATACTAATGAAAAAACCATTTCGCCTTTCGGTGAAATGGTTTTTTTGTTTAATTTGTTGTAATTTCAACGAGATTGCCTTCAGGATCTTGTAAGACGGATTCATAGTAGCCATCTCCTGTAGTACGTGGACCAGATAATAAAGGATAGCCATCTGCCACTAATTGATCTGTTTTAGCGTCTACAGCCGTTTTATCACCTACTGCTAGGGCAATATGCCCATAACCTAATGCATCAGCAATACGGGGGCTTAAATGCTTTTTATTGGTTAATTCTAAGCGACTGCCCTCTTCGAAGGTTAGAAAGTATGATGAAAAACGCGTTTTTGGATTATGGTATTTGTCCCCAGCCTTAGCCTCAAAATACTTTTCATAAAAAACTTTAACTCGCTCTAAATCTTCCACCCATAAAGCTACATGTTCAATTTTCATATTTAGTCTCCTTTAATGTCAACATAGTATCCGCTTTCAATACTTATGATAAAACAAAACGAGCTGCGAAACTAGTCACAACTCGTTTTTAGGCATCTTCCTATTAATTTAAATTTGTTGAATGCTTTTTAATCGTACGTTCTAAGGAGGAATATTTGATTAGTCTAAAGCTTCAACATCTCTAATTGCTTGTTCAAACATTTCACGGGTAATCGTATATGGCGAGAATGTTAAGTCATCCATCGTCATTGCCTTATCTACTAGTTTGTCGATATCTTCTTGAGTGGTAACCCCTTGATCTGCTAACTTAGTTGGCAATTTAATGGATTCCATGAATGCTTTCATACGATCACGGTATTCAAATTGTTGATCCATCGTTAATAATAACAAGATACCATATGAAACAACTTCACCATGTAAGTGTTCGTGTGCTTGTGGTAAAACTGTATAAC
This sequence comes from Aerococcaceae bacterium 50-4, assembly GCA_041223225.1. GTDB lineage: Bacteria > Bacillota > Bacilli > Lactobacillales > Aerococcaceae > Aerococcus. Next base: position 227,597 of record JBCLPQ010000004.1, on the reverse strand, counting down.
CATAGTAGTAGGCATGCGCCATATTTGAATTGATGTCATTTTCTACTAATACTGATGCATAAGCTGAGGCACCGATAATTTCAAGCACTACATCTTCTAAAGCCTGATTGGTTTCTTGATTGCGTACAGCCTCTAAAGCTTTGGCACCAACGGCCATCAATTTATCGTTTGTACCTTTTACAATGTTTACCCCTAATCGATTTTCAAAGCTTAGGTCTCTGCCACGAGAAGAAAAACTTGTCTCTACCTCTTTAGACATACAGTCACCAATACCAGCCCAAAGATATTCAACAGGCGCCTCAGCGATAATCTGTGTATCGATGAAGGTATGGTCAGCTGGTGCTTTACGATAAGCTAAACCAGCCATTTCATGGTTATCATGATACATTACACATACGGATGAAGTTGGCGCAGATACTGAAGCTAGGGTTGGAATAGTGAATAAAGGTTTGTCTAAGTCACGAGCTACTACCTTAATTGTATCAATTGCGCGTCCACCACCAACTGCAAAAATCATGTCCGCATCTTGTACTTCTTTGATAGCTTTCATTTTCTCAACGTTAGTATATGAGGCTTCTTTACCATAAACTTGTACGGTTGCTATTTCTAAGGATGATTTTTCTAGCGCAGCACCTAGACGTTCTTTACTTGCTGCTAGGGCTTTTTCACCACCTAAAATTGCGACGGTAGTACCAAATTGACTGCAATATTCATCAAGAGCGTCAAAAGCGTCAACGCCAATTGTTAAATTCGGTAGATTTACTGATAGAGACATATTAATTTTCCTTCTTTCTTCATAGTCAGCCATTCAAACCATTGTAGAATCAGCTTAAATGGCATTTGGTAAATGATTAATCTTCATCAACGTCTACGATCCATCCCTCTGGTGCTTCTAATTCACCAAATTGAATACCTGTTAATTCTTTATATAATTTTTGAGACACAGGACCAACTTCTGTTTCTGAGTAGAATACATGACGGTTATCTTTGTAAGTTACTGAACCAGCTGGAGAGATAATAGCTGCATTCCCCATTGCACCAGCTTCAGCGTATTTATCTAATTCATCAACTTTAATATCGCCCTCTTCAACTTCTAATCCTAAACGATTTTCTGCTAACCATAATAATGATTTTTTAGTAATAGAAGGCAATACAGTATCTGATTTTGGTGTTACAAATTTGTTGGTATCTTTCTCAATTGCAAAGAAGTTTGCAGATGAGAACTCATCAATTTTCGTATGTGTTGCTGGATCTAAGTATAATACATCGTCGTAACCTGCTTCTTGGATACGTTTAGCAGTTGCTAAAGTTGAAGCATAGTTAGCAGTTGCTTTGATATTACCAGTACCATCAGCCGCTACACGGTCATGTTCGTGGTCGATAATATAGTTATGAGGTGTTAAACCACCTTTGTATAAAGGACCAACTGGTGTTACATAGATTGTAAATAAGTATTCTTCAGCTGCTGATACTTGTACGTGATCACCGATACCTAATAACATTGGACGGATAAACATTGCAGCACCGTTATGGCCATATGGCGGTACATAATCACGGTTAGCTTTAATAACTTCCTTACACGCACGGACAAATTCTTCAACTGGTACTTCAGGCATCGCCATGCGACGTGCACCACGATTTAAACGTTCACCAAATTCATCTGGACGGAATAAGACGATTTTGCCATCTTTTGTGCCGTAGGCTTTGTTACCTTCGAATACCCCTTGACCATAGTTTACGATTGGAGCAGCTTCACGAATTGGTAATTGAGGGTCTGTTTCTAATCCCGCTTTATACCATTCGCCATCTTTCCAATATGCACGCCAGCGGTAAGGTACTTCCGTATAAGAAAAATCTAATTCATCCCAGTTTAATTTGTCAGTCATAATGAGCAACTCCTTTAAATTTAATTTCTAAGTGGCAATATCAGCATTTTATTAGTAAAAGAAAAGGCCTCCCACACGCTGGTGGGAGGCCTAAGTCCCATTCAGCGTTTAACAAGCACGAATAGGACTTACGATTTGTTATCAGTGAAAACCACTAATTCGTAAAATCCTGTTTATTAATAATAATGACCACTTGTGCTGTCTTTTTCATGAGACTACCTCTTTCGTTTTTCTAATGTAAATTTAATATAACGTAAAATAAAAATGATTGCAACAGTAAAATGAAAAAAATCTAATAAAACAAACAATAAATTAGGAGAATTCTAATAAAAAGCGTATATGAACTATGTTCATACACGCTTAAAATGCATTAAATTTTATTCTGAAGCTGGTGCATCAGCTGTCACTTCAACTGTGTGCCATCCAAAGTCCTCTGCTGGATTATGCGCATAGTCATAATGTTTCACACGATTATTGACAGGCATTACTTCTTGACGGAATAAGGTTGGAATAACAGGTGCTTCTTCAGAGAAGTATTTTTGCCATTCAATGAATGTATTACGTTGGAATTCTTCATCAAAGGCTTCACTACTTGTAAAGTCAGCCATGAATTGATCATTTTCCTCAGTAGCCCAACGTGTAAAGTTAAAGGCAGCGTTTCGCGCATATAAACCGTTTGGTGCTGGGTCAGATCCGGTTCCCCAAGCTGCTTGGTAAATATCAATATTTTCGTCATCTGCTTCAAGACGGTCGTAGAAACTATTGAATTCTAATAAACGACCATCAGTTAACTGAACGTCTAAACCAACTTCATTCCAAGCTTGGATGTAGTATTGAGAAATTGGCTCAGCAGTTTCGCCACCTTCCATAGAGGCAAAATTAATTTGTAAAGGTTCTCCGTTTGGATCTTCACGAAGGCCATCATTATCAGTATCTGCATAACCAGCATCATCTAGTAATTGATTTGCTTTATCAGGATCATAGCTGTATCCAGGTACTTCTTCTGTTGTAGCCCCAAAGCTACCAAATACTGGTGGAATTACAGTATTGGCATTTGAACGTAGGCCATTGTAGAAGCGTTGTGCTACAGCATCATTATCAATGGCAAACCCCATAGCTTGACGAAGGGACTTATCGGCCATTTTGGCATCTTCATCATAAGCAACTTCACCAGCTTCAGCATCCCATTTACCCATCTTAAATCCAATATAGGTGTATGATAATTCTTCACGACCAAGTAAGGTATAACCAGGTAGTTCAGCATAGCTTGCATATAAATCAGTTGGCATACTTAGGGCCACATCATATGTACCATTTTCTAGAGCTGGTACAATCGAACTTGAAGGTACAACTTCTACTACAACATTATCTAACTTAGGTTCACCTTGCCAGTAATGTTCATTGGCTTCAAATTCTACTGACTCACCAGGAGTAACTTTAGTAATACGGAAAGGCCCGTCACCAACTGGGGTAGAACGGATTTGTTCAGAAGATGCTAAATCAGCAACTGGTACATCTTCTAAATGATGTTTAGGCATAGCGTATGACCAAACGCCACCACCAGCTTGAAGCATTGAAGGACTCACTTCGTTGAATTGAATTTCAACAGTTAAATCATCTACTTGTGTGATACCAGAAATCGTATCTGCCTCACCGCTATGATATTCTTCCATGCCTACAACGTTTTGGAAGGTACCATCATAACGGATACCAGTATAATCAGGATGACCAATAATTTCATATGAATAAATCACATCTTCAGCAGTTAATGGTTCACCATCAGACCATAATAATCCTTCTTTTAAGCTAATAGTAGCTTTATTATTTTCTTGATCTAATTCAAGTGTAGCTTTACCTGAGTCATCAATCTGGAAATTATCATCAGTTCCAAATAGTGATTCGAATCCAAATTGCATAATTTCTGCATCAAAAGCATCTTCATAAAATTCCCAAGAAAAGATACCTTGGAATGGTGTATCCGTTACTAAACCAACTTGTAAAGTACCACCATCAATTGCCTCACCTTCATTATCAACAGTAGATGCCAATTCAGGAGCAATAACTTCACCACTTTCGCTACTAGAAGATGAATCAGCAGTTTCACCATTGTCATCGCTATTACCACATGCGACTAAAGCCAAGCTGGCTGCAGCTGTTAAACCCAGTAATTTATACCATTTCTTCATAAACTTTCCTCCTAAAAATATGTGATATTGTAATTTTTTAAAATATAATTACCCTAAACGTTGTTTTGCATCTGCAGATCGTTTTAATGCCTGACCTACATAATTAATGCAAAGCATCAATACTAAAATGAGTAACGATGCTGGTAGCCATACCCATGTCTTGTTTTCCAGAATATCTGGTGATTGGGCATAGCTAACTAATGTCCCTAAGCTAGGAGTAGAAGTAGGTAAACCAAAACCTAAATAACTTAACCCAGTCTCAATACCGATATTAGCGGCAAAATTTAAGGTGACATTTACGATGATCAAAGAACTTAAATTAGGTAAAATTTCCCTAAATAATATCTTATAAGTAGGAGTGCCCATTGTTCTTGAAGCAGAGATATAATCTCTACGACTTTCAGATAAAGCTTTACTACGAATTAGACGTGCTTGGCCTACCCAATAGAAAGCACTCATGATGAGAATAAAGGTCCAAACATTATAATCTGAGACCAGTGTGATGAATACGATGATCAGCATAGTTGTTGGTAACAACATGATAAAATCAATGATCCGCATTAAGAAATTATCTATGATGCCACCATAATAACCTGCCACTAAGCCAATAGTAATTCCGATAATACTAGTCAGTGCTGTAATGGTAAAACCAATCGTGATGGAGTTTCTAGCACCTATAATTAATTGGCCAAAAATTGAACGACCACCGGAATCCGTTCCTAGAATATAATCTTCGTTAGGTGGCATGTAGGAATCTAGTAAGGATATTCTTAATATTTCGTCTTGATCAAGTACAATTGCGCCAATAAAAACCACCAGAATAATGAGTAAGAAGAAAATTAAGCTAAACATAGCAAGCTTATCTTTTAAAAACTCACGCCAAATCACACGTAAACCTGTAGGTGGTGCACTGGCTAATTCTTGCGCAATCGCATCTTGGTCGGTTGTTTTTTTATAATTTTCCATTCAAAGTCACCCCTTTTCCTAATCGATTCGAATACGAGGATCTACTATCGTCATAATAATGTCAGAAAGTAGTGTACCTAGAATTGTCGATATACCAAAAATCAATACCAAGGCGGTGATGACTGAATAGTCGCGACTATTAATTGATTGGATGAACAGTTGTCCCATACCAGGATAAGCAAAGATTTGTTCAATAAATACTGAACCTCCGATTAAACCGGTAATTTCATAACCAAATGTGGAGGCCACCGGTAATAGGGAGTTTCTAAAAATATGACGATTATAAACCACATTTTCAGGTACCCCTTTGGAACGTGCTGTTTTTACATAATCTTGTTGTTTCGCATCAGTCACTTCACTTCGCAGATATTGAATAATCCCCGTTGTACCTAATAAGGCATAAGTAATTGCTGGTAGTAACATATGATAGAAACGGTCTAAATAATAAGCAGGTGTTCCAGCAGTTAAACCGGTGGATACAGACCCATTCGTTGGAAACCACTGCAATTCATATCCGAATAACCACACCATTAGTAAGGCCAACACAAATGTTGGAATTGCATAAGAAATGAAGTTATATAGTACAACACCTTTATCAAAAGAAGAGTTATTATAACGACCCGCTAGAATACCTAAAGGTAAAGCAATTACATAAGTAAAGATTAAGGTTAACAATGATAAAAAGATGGTATTTACTGCCCGATCACCGATTAAACTAGAAACGGGGACCTTGTAGGTATAAGACATCCCAAAGTCACCTTGAAAGGCATTTTTTAGCCAATTGAAGTATTGAATAATTATTGGTTCATTTAGACCCGCCCTCTCTCTCAAGGCTTCAATCGTTGAAGGATCAGTTTCAGGTGTAATTAAACCTGTAAAAGGATCACCAGGCATTAATCTAGCTACCGCAAATACCAATATACTTAAAATTAAAATTTGTGGGAGCATGAGTAGCACCCTTCTAAATATCGTCTTCCACATATCAATTGCCTCCTTTCAATTTTTGTTGATCAAAGGCAACGTCATGATTTGTTGAAAAAGGTATTAAATCATAAACGCGATTATGATTGTCATAGTAAATATTGGAAGTTTTTTGATATTCAGCATCAATTTGCTGACGTCGCAATTTAATCTCTGCTCGTTTATTTGGATCCATTTCTGGAATCGCTGCTAAAAGACGCTTCGTATAAATATGCTGTGGGTTATTAAATATCTCTTTTTTGGAACCACGTTCTACAAAGCGACCTTTATGCATAATAGCAATTTCATCTGCCATATGTTCAACAACCCCTAAATCATGGGAAATGAACAAGTAACTCAAATTATATTCACTTTGAATTTGCTTCATAAAGTTTAATACTTGTGCTTGAACAGATAGATCTAATGCCGAAGTAGGTTCATCAGCAATAATTAACTTTGGATTGCTGGCCACAGCACGTGCAACACCTAAGCGCTGTCTTTGACCGCCAGAAAATTCATGGGGATACTTATAAATCGTATCTTCATTCAACCCAACAATCTCCAATAACTCAATTACACGATGTTTGATTTCTTTTTCAGAATATTGATAATAATTTCTAATGGGTTCTGCAATAACATCTAAAATTCGCTTTTTAGGGTTCAATGACATCGTTGAATCTTGGAAAATCATTTGAACATTTCGGTTATATTCTCCGAATTTTCCCGACCGTTTACGAGCCTTATTCGTTACATCGGTGCCCTCATATAATATCTGGCCAGCAGTAGCTTTTTCCAAACCAATGATGGCGCGGCCAATCGTTGTTTTACCAGAACCCGATTCACCTACTAAGCCATAAGTTTTACCACTTTCAATTTCTAAATCAACTCCGTCGACGGCTAGAACATTATCTTGCACCGTATTAAAGAAACCGCCGCGAATAGGATAGTGTATTTTTAAATCTTTTACTTCAATAAATCCCATTACTCGACTCCTTCCTTAAACTCCGCAACATCCTCTTCCTCAGGAAAATGGAAATGTTGCCAACAAGTACATTTCACAAAATGGTTAGGTGCCACTTCATGCATTGTTGGATGTTCTTCATGTTCACTTTCCTCGATCCAAGGAATTCGACTAGCAAAACGGCAACCACTTCTTGGCAAGTTTTGTAGTGAAGGTACAGTACCTTGTATTACATGAAGCTCATCTTCTTCATTTTCAAGTTCATGTGGAACTGAATTTAATAATGAGCGTGTGTAAGGATGTTTCGGGTTATTAAATAGTTCAAACACATCAGCCACTTCAATGACCTCACCTGCGTACATAACAGCGACTTTATCTGCGGTTTGCGCAACTACACCCAAATCATGTGTAATTAATAAAATGCCAGACCCAGTTTCATCTTGAATATCATTCATCAAATCTAGGATTTGTGCTTGTACGGTCACATCTAAAGCAGTTGTAGGTTCATCAGCAATAATAATGGCTGGTTTATTTGCCAAAGCAATCGCAATTACGACCCTTTGTCTCATACCACCAGATAGTTCATGTGGATATTGCTTCATCACGCGTTTTGGATGGGGAATTTGAACTTGGGTTAAAAGTTCTTCAACTCTTGCTAAACGTTGTGCCTTATTTAAATTAGAGTGATACAACAATGTTTCTTCAATTTGATCTTGAATCGTCATTAAGGGATTAAGGGACCCTAGAGGATCTTGGAAAATCATACCAATATCATTGCCCCTAATCTTATTAAACTGGGCCTCTGTATTCTCTAAAAGATTCTTTCCTCTATACAGAATTTCACCTGTAATCTGAGTATTTACACGATCGTGTAAACCAACTATTGAGGTAGCTAAAGTACTTTTGCCAGACCCTGACTCCCCAACAATCGCAAGGACTTCATTCTCGTTTAAGGTCAATGTAACATCATCAACAGCATTAAAGTACTCATCGCCAAAACGAAATCCTGTATGTAAATGATTAATTTCTAATAATACTTGGTTAGAGGACATGGTTTCAGCTCCTTTAAAATGAAATTTCAATTATAAACTAATTGTTTTTTAATTTTTTAGATTTTAGAATACATTACCGGATTTAGTAGGATTTTTCAAGGAAAAATAATATTTTGTTCATATTTCCTTAACATTTTTATTATTAGTTTTTAATACTAAATCATATGATTTTAATAATAAAAGGCAATTTTGAGTTGATTAAATATGGAAGCGAAGTGTAAAAGAATTACTGCATTGGTGGAAACAAACGTTTGTGGATAAGTCTGTTATTAACTCGAAAAATAGTTCGATAAACCTAATATAGCAAGCAATTGACTGTGGATAAAAAGTGGTATTTTAATAATTAATTTAAGGGATTAATGGTAGTTATGCACATGTGGAAAGTTAGCTTAATCTAGTTTTTTCGGTATAGGTTTCATGTGAAACGAATTTAAAAAGCTACATAATTTTATATATAGGTACTAGCTAGCAGCAGAGTATAGAAGTATTGATTTAAATTATCTTTCAATAAATATTAATAATGTAAGAATTTATGACATATCTAATCCAATAGTGTTGTAGTACAGAAAAAATAAATCAGGAAAAATATTGCAATTTTTTAAATGTTATAGAAATAAACAAATGAAAGAAATTTGAAAATAAGGTTAATGTTGGTAGATGAAACTCGTAAAGAAAGGTGAATAAAGTTAATAGAGGCCAGCTGATGTTATTGTTAGCGGAAATGTAATAATAGAAGAAGACAAGATCAATCATCCCCTACCTCAAACTTGAAAAGATAGAAGAAAGAAATCCTCCCTATTCTTCTTTTCTGTTCAATCAAGATGTGAAATTTCACAAAGTATATCAGGGAATGATACATATATATAAATTGAATAAGAGATGATGTGATTATTAATTAAAGCATAATGTATGATTAATAAATTTTAGAATGATCTGTTTATTCAAAACAAAGTACTTAAAGTCGAGTGATATTAGATTATAGATGCAGATATTGGTTATTAACGTAGAGTAATAATATATTTCTACCACGTGTAACTGAACTAAAAGGATTATTTATATTATTTTATTAATATGGATAGAATTGCAGCGGAATTATCTACTTTTTCAGGTCTGAATGCAAAATATTGTGGTAAAACACTGATATTATTCCTTTTTAACTACTATTATTACTAAATTAAGAATGATAAAGTGTCTTTTATCTAATATTTTAAGAATTTCAGGTCTAAATTGTCCTATTAACCGAATCAAATTCAGTAGATAGCAGATTCCACTGGTCCTCAGGTAGCTTTGTTTATCTTGAATAAGCTGATAATCCATATCTTCTATTATCTGGTCTAATGATTAGGTAGATCTCTCTATAAGAATTATCGTTAAATTTGTATCAATTCTTAACTTTTATACCACTATTGAAATAATAAAAAAGGAGCTGATGTTTCACGTGAAACATCAGCTCCTTTTTTCTCTATATGAATGTACATAATCTTTAACTTAACTCAAAAGATTTATATCTCTATTGATTATTTTAATCCGTCAGTTCTTTGACTATACTAATTGTTATTTTCCTTATAATAGCAGCTACTTATATAGGGACTTCGCTGATTTAAAAGGTAAGGATTGAGTTTCTAAAATTTTTACGAAGACATAATCAATAATGTTGCAATAGCGGTGAATAGTACGGTGTTTTTGAATTGTAGTGGAATATTATCTATTAAATACCAAAAACTTGTTGATGAGCTCCATACTACATAACGAATAGTGTTTTAAATTGTCATTAAACTTGATGATCCACTAATACAAAGTGTATCTACTATAGATTTTGAATAGAACATTGGTGTCCAGGGAAGGGAAGGTATGGTTATGCAACTACAATATATTATATAATTTGAGCTTTTAAAAGCAGCGGGGGGAAATAAGCAGATGTTTCACGTGAAACATGCTCTATTTGAACTAAATCTTTACATATTAAATCGACAGGATAAGATCATAAGGAATTACAAAATCAATAGAGGTATTTATTGACCTCAAATAAAAAATACTTTTTATGAAATGTAATTTACTTAGAAGAAATATCAAGTATCTATAAATAAAGAAAATTTTGTAAATGAATATAATAGAACTTTATAAGGATAAGGACATATACCAACCAACTAAAGTGAATTTGGTATTAATAAGTGTCTTTGTATTTACTTAGCGAATATTCACTAACATTTTAATGAAACAAAAACCTTAATTCTAGAGAGTAAGCCAATTCAATTGCTAGTTTAAATGATCTAATTGATATGAATAGAGATGAAATAGATGGCTGGTATACTATTTTAGTTCAATATTGGTTTTGTGCTGTTATTGATAGTTAGTAGTTGAGTAGGCAGGTTGGATGATATTCATATTTCTAAAATTTTCAGTACACAAGATATTAATCAATAATTATTAAGACAAGGTCGAAAAGTTAAACGTCACAACTATACAGAATAAGAGTATCGAGATATTGATTATTTAAAAAGTGTTTTCAAAAATTGTTTAAGAATCTTAGAATGTTTCACGTGAAACATTGTTTAAAAAATCCTCAGTGGATAGATGAGCAGAAGTAAAGTAATTTCCATTATGTCATTCGTACAGATACAGATGAATAAGTTGAAATCACATATTCTTTGAAATACAAATTATTGTAGGAAAAAGTAATGATCAGGATCAGGGGATTACTTCTTATCTTTATGTCAGTGAAAAGATCAATTAAAACATTAGTAAATGCAGCCAGCTTCTTGTGTATGACAATGTATTATATCGATTTGTATTTGGATAAAAATTCTTCATACTCAAGGTACCAGATTAATTTTGAATAATACAAATTACATTGTGGCGACCTATAAATGTTTCACGTGAAACATTTATACCTAGAACAAACGTTCTTTGTTTGATTTAAAATGTATAAAAATGATTGTTTTTTAAGAATGTGTTAAAATGGTATATGTTAAAGTGTCTAATTTTGACCTAAAGGAGATTATTTATGAAAAGAGAGAATTGGCAATCTAAAATTCCTTCTTTCTTATTGAAGTCGGCAATTATATGGCCTCTCATTATTGCACTCCTGCTATTAATCATTGTTATGGGGATTAGTGCAAGCGTTAGTTTACAAATGGGGTTTGTAATTGTTAGTTTAATTGTTGTGGTAATTGGCTTGCTTATATTTGCCTTGGTGCAAATGTTGAACGCTCTAAGCGAATATATCTTAGGGTTAGGTAATCAGATTAAATCTGTCCAAAGTGAAATCTTATTGAAGATGCCTATTGGTATTATTGTTTTCGATGAGAATGACTCAACAGTTGAATGGGTGAACCCCTATCTACAAAAGTACTTCTACCAGAAGGAAATCATTGGTTTAGATATGAGTGATTTAGATGAAGAAATTTTTGAACTGTATCAAGAATTCCAGGAAGATTCGTCTTTAAAATCAAAACGATTCCAATGGAAAAACGCTCATTTTGAGGTGACTTATTTAAGAAATGAGCACGCAATGTACTTCATTGATACGACGAAATACGGTATTATCGCTGAAAATGCAGATTTAGGTCGTATCGTAATAGGTCACATTGTGATCGATAATTATGATGAGACTGTATCATCAATGAATGATAGAAGAAAATCGACTATTGATAACTTGGTCACTAGTGATTTATCTAAATGGGCTAAGAATTATGATTCTTATATAAAACGTTTGGATGATGATCATTTCATCCTTGTATCAACTTATGGTCAATTGTCTCGAATGGAAGAGAACAAGTTTGATGTTGTAGATAATCTTCGTGAAAAAACATCGAAGGCTAATACACCATTAACTATATCTATGGGAATCTCATACCAGGAAAAAGAGGATGTCATTGATGTAGATGATATTTCTGAACAAGGACAATCTAACCTGGATCTTGCTCAGAGTCGTGGGGGAGATCAAGTAGTTGTTAGAACCAAAAATCAAAAAGCACGCTATTATGGTGGTAAGACGAATCCAATGGAAAAACGGACGCGTGTACGCTCACGTCAAATTGCTAACACTATCTCTACGATGATTCAAAATACGTCATCTGTGTTCGTTATGGGGCATGACTATCCTGATATGGATGCTATTGGTGCTTGTTTAGGTATTCGCCGTATTGCAAAAATGAATAATCAAATTTGTTATGTCATAGTTGATGAGACACGGATAAATGATGATATTGAACGTTTATTAGTGGAACTGCGTAAGGATGAATCAATTGCAGAATCTATTATTTCGCCCGAACAAGCGGAAGAATTGATGGGACAAGATTCATTATTATTCCTTGTGGATGTACACCGTCCGTCAATTACTGTTGCACCAGACTTGATTACACCTAATAGACCTGTTATTATTATTGACCACCACCGTAAGGGTGAAGAAGTGCCAGAAAACGTATTGTTAGAATATATTGAACCATACGCTTCTTCGGCAAGTGAGTTAATTACAGAATTCTTTGAATATCAAAATCAAGAAAGTGAACCAATCAAACGTATTGAAGCAACTGCTATGTTGGCAGGTATGATTGTTGATACACGCAATTTCTCACTACGAACAGGATCTAGAACGTTTGATGCTGCTAGTTATCTAAAATCAGTAGGAGCTGATTCATTTATGATTCAAAACTTATTGAAAGAGGATTTAACAGACTATATTAAACGTAATCAGTTGATTGAAAATGTTGAGCTTATTTCCAATAATCTTGGAATTGCAAGTGGTGAAGATAATGATGTCTATGATTCTGTCACTGCAGCTCAAGCTGCGGATACATTGTTATCTATGCGAAATGTAGATGCATCATTTGTTGTCTTTTTACGAGAAGATGGACGTGTAGGTATATCTGCACGAAGTCTTGGAACAATAAACGTACAACGTACAATGGAAGAATTGGGTGGCGGTGGACATTTATCGAATGCTGCTACACAAATTTCTGATGTGACTGTTTCTGAAGCAGTAGACATGTTAAAATCTGTAATTATGGATAAAGATGAGGAGGACGAATAATCATGAAGGTTATTTTTCTACAAGATGTTAAAAATCAAGGTAAAAAGGGTCAAGTAAAAGAAGTCCCTAATGGCTATGCACAAAACTTTTTATTGAAAAAAGGTTTAGCTAAAGAAGCAACTGCAAGTGCTGTTTCAGCACAACGTGGTAAAGAGAAAGCCAATGAAAAACAAGCGCAAGAAGAATTACAAGAAGCAAAAGATTTAAAAGCTAAAATCGAAGACGAAAAAACAGTCGTGACGATTTCAGCAAAAGGTGGCGAAGATGGCCGATTATTTGGTTCAGTTCCATCTAAACAAATTGCTACTGGTATGATGAAACAATATGGCATTAAATTAGACAAACGTAAAATGGATTTGGATGAACCAATCCGTTCATTTGGTTATACAAATGTACCTGTAAAATTACATCATGAGGTTGAAGCCACTATTCGCGTACATATCGTCGAAGAGTAGGGCTAGTCTTCCTATATGTTGGAGGCTGGGATTGATTCCTAGCCTCCTATTTTATTCTATTTTTAATATCATTTTCCTATTGTTTTTTAGTATAATGGTTAGGTGATGGGGGTGCTGATTTGGCGGAGAATTTTGATCATACGACACCGCCTCAAAGTATAGAGGCTGAGCAGGCTGTGCTTGGTGCCATTTTACTTGATTCCGATGTGTTTATTTCAGTGCTGGAGTTTGTGTCTGCCGATGATTTCTATAATCGTGCAAACCAACTTATTTTTGAAGCAATGGAAGAACTGAACCGGGATGATGAGGCAATTGATGCGTTAACGGTTCAACAAAAATTAAATAACATGCACATGCTTGAGAATGTTGGTGGCTACGAGTACATTTTCCAATTGGCTAATGATACACCGACTGCAGCGAACGCGGAGTACTATGCGCGCATAGTTGAAGAGAAATCTTTACTGCGTAAATTAATTCAAGCTTCTAACAAGATTGCTCGCGAGAGTTTTGAGCAAGAAGAGTCAGTATCTGTCATATTAGATGAGGCTGAAAAGTCTATTTTAAATGTCGCAGAGAACCGAAATCGAAATGGTTTTATCCATATCCGAGATGTTGTGTTCGAGTCGATGCAGAACTTAGATGACTTATCTAAAAACGGGCAGGATGTGACTGGTATTCCAACTGGTTATCCAGATTTGGATGCCATGACAGCTGGATTACAACCAGAAGAATTGATTATTTTAGCAGCGCGACCGGCTGTTGGTAAGACAGCCTTTGCTTTGAATATTGCACAGAATGTGGCAACCAAGCAAGATGGCGTTGTTGCCGTATTTTCTTTGGAGATGGGTGCAGAGTCGCTAGTTAACCGTATGATTTGTGCGGAGGGTAGTATCAATGCTGGTCATTTACGGACGGGGCAATTAACTGAAGATGAATGGTCTGATTTGATCGTAGCTTCAGGGGCATTATCTGAAGCAGATATTTATATTGATGACACTCCAGGTATTAGGGTAACCGAAATTCGTTCTAAAAGTAGACGGCTACTAAAAGAACGAGGGCGCCTAGATTTAATTGTTATAGACTACCTTCAATTAATTGAAGGTTCAGGTAAGCGAAATGAAAATAGACAGCAAGAAGTATCGGAAATTTCGCGACAATTAAAGAAAATCGCTAAAGAATTACACGTCCCCGTGATTGCCTTATCACAGCTATCACGTGGTGTGGAACAACGGCAAGATAAACGTCCAGTTCTTTCTGATATTCGTGAATCGGGATCGATTGAGCAGGATGCGGATATTGTGGCCTTCCTATATCGTGATGATTATTACGAACGTGGTGAAGGTGAAGATGATGATGGTGGCGAACCGAGATTGGAAGATAATATCGTAGAAGTTATTATTGAGAAAAACCGGTCAGGTGCGCGTGGAACAGTAAAACTAATTTTTACAAAAGAATTTAACAAATTTTCATCAGTAAGCTTTAGAACTGATGATGAAATGTTTGCATAACAGAGAGGAAAATCATATATGTCAGGAATTGTCGTAGTAGGTACACAGTGGGGTGACGAAGGAAAAGGTAAAATTACCGATTTCTTAGCCAAAGATGCATCTGTGATTGTACGTTACCAAGGTGGGGACAACGCAGGTCACACGATTCAATTTGACGGCACCAAGTACGCATTACACTTAATTCCTTCAGGTATTTTCTCATCTGAGAAATTATCTGTTATCGGTAACGGTGTTGTTGTAAATCCGAAAGCATTGATTAAAGAATTAAACTACCTAAAAGACCATGGCATTGACGTGAGTGGTTTACGCATTTCAGACCGTGCCCATGTGATTTTACCTTATCATATTGAACTAGATCGCCTTCAAGAAGAAGCTAAGGGCGAAGACAAGATTGGTACAACCATTAAAGGTATTGGACCAGCATATACTGACAAAGCAAGCCGTAGCGGTATTCGTGTTTGTGACTTATTGGAAAAAGATACTTTCGCTGCTAAGCTAAAGACTAATCTAGATTACAATAATCAAATCATCACGAAAATCTACGGTGGTCAACCATTAGACTTTGAAGAAGTTTACGCAGAATATTACGCTTATGGTCAAGAAATTAAGGGTTATGTGGCGGATACCTCTGTGATCATTAATGATTACTTAGACCGTGGCGAAAATGTACTATTTGAAGGTGCGCAAGGGAACTTGTTGGATATTGATCAAGGAACATATCCTTATGTGACTTCATCAAACCCGGTTTCAGGTGGTGCAACTGTAGGTACTGGTGTAGGGCCTACACGCTTCAACAAAGTAGTTGGGGTAGCTAAGGCATATACTTCTCGCGTTGGTGAAGGTGCATTCCCAACTGAATTATTCGATGCAGTTGGTGATCAGATTAGAGAAGTTGGCCGTGAATTCGGTACAACTACTGGTCGACCTCGTCGTGTTGGCTGGTTCGATTCAGTTGTAATGCGTCACTCTAAACGTATTTCTGGCTTGACTGACTTATCTTTGAATTCAATCGATGTATTATCAGGATTAGAAACAGTGAAGATTTGTGTTGCTTATGAAACGGCAGACGGTACTCGAATTGATCATTACCCAGCAAGTCTTGAGCAATTGGCTCAATGTACACCTATCTATGAAGAATTACCAGGCTGGTCTGAAGATATTACCACTTGTAAAACGCTAGA
The DNA here is from genome assembly GCA_041223225.1 of Aerococcaceae bacterium 50-4. Lineage (GTDB taxonomy): Bacteria > Bacillota > Bacilli > Lactobacillales > Aerococcaceae > Aerococcus. The sequence continues at coordinate 211,410 of JBCLPQ010000004.1, read as the reverse complement.
AGAATTACCAGCAAATGCACGTCAATATGTTGAACGTGTGGGAGAATTAGTTGGTGTAAATATTGCGACCTTCTCTGTAGGTCCAGACCGTACGCAAACAAATATTTTAGAAGATATTTGGAATAGCTAATAATCAAATGTAAGTGGGGCTGTAAAGCCCTGCTTTTTTTGTTTATGAATCTATTTTCAATAAAGTATATGAAATTGAAATAGTTTTCTAATATGATACTATGGAAAAAATAATGCATTATATAGGAGGGATAAGAGATGAACCATAAAGTATATTTGCCTCAAATTGAGATGGTTTATGAGTCATTGAAGAAAACAGATCAATCAATAGCCAACTTTTTCTTCTATGAAGCCAACCAATTTTCAGACTTATCTGCCAAGAAAGTCGCCAATTATTTACATATATCCCTACCGTCCCTTACTAGATTTGCACAAAAATGTGGTTACAAGGGTTATAGGCAATTAATTTATGATGTTGAAAATAATCGACATGAAGATGAGGAGCTGAATGTAGGGATTTCGAGCGTTTTAGCTGATTATAGTGCGCTCCTTAAGAAAGCATCGGAATTAACACAGGATGGTAGTTTAAAGAACATTATTCAAGATATTACCAATTATAAGGCTATTTATATCTATGGAATTGGTCATTCTGGACTAGTAGCAAAGGAAATTGAACTGCGCTTTAATCGGATTGGTATTGCTTGTCGAGCTGTCACAGATAGGGAACAGATTCTTGTAAACTATGCGATAGTAGACGAATCTTCTTTAGTCATAGCATTAAGTATTTCAGGGAAGAGTGATGCGATTCTCACTGGTTTGAAGTCTGCTAGTCAAAAAGGCGCAAGAACCTATATCTTAACAACGCAAAAGTCAGATTATGAAGGTGTAGATGAAATGATTTTAGTACCTAGTGTACTTAATTTAAACTATGGTAACCGTATCTCCCCGCAATTTCCTCTGCTAGTGATTGTCGATTTAATTTACAATGATATTATGCACCAAAACGGAGAATTAAAAGATCAAATATTCAAAGAAACGTTAACAGCATTAGACAATCCAGAATCTCCTGACGAATAACGAGATAAAATAACAGATTTAGCTAGTATTCTTATCATTTAAACAACATTTAAGTAATTTAAACGACGTCTTTTTGCAAAATTTTTGAAAAGGACGTTTTTTATCGTTGACAAATGTAATCTGAAAAGATATGATACATATAGATTACAAACGTAAACGAAAAACATTCACTTTAAAGGAGTTTTTATAATGAATACAAATACTTATTTAATCCCAGATATGTCATGTGCACACTGTAAAGCACGAATTGAAAAAGAAGTGACAAGTTTAAATGGTGTTCAATCTGCGGATGTGCCTGTTGAAACAAAAGTTTTATCCGTGTCATTTGACGATCAATTAGTCGATAGTGACGATATTGTCGCTGCAGTTGCTGAAGCTGGATATACTGCTAACCCCCAATAATTGCAATTTTTAAGGAGGATGCATGATGAAAGATACTTATACAATTGAGGGGATGACATGTGCATCTTGCGCTCAGGCAGTTGAAAAGAATGTTAATAAACTACCGGGTATGGAGTCTGCTGTAGTGAATTTAGCAACTGAAAAAATGAGTGTAACTTATGATGGACAGCAAGTGTCCCCCAATGACATTACGAAGGCAGTGGAAGATGCCGGTTATAAAGCATTAAAGAATTTAACGGCTAATACTTTTGAAATTGACGGTATGACATGTGCATCTTGTGCGCAAGCAATTGAGAAATCAGTGGGGAAATTAGATGCGGTTTCATCAGTTGCAGTGAATTTAGCGACCGAAAAAATGACAGTTACATTTGATGAAGATGCTTTGAATGTTTCTGATATCGTACATACTGTTGAAGATACGGGTTATCAAGCTAAGTTAGAAGCTAGTGAAAAGGATGGCCCTACGCAAGCTGAAAAACAAGAAGCGCACATAAAAGAATTATGGCATCGTTTCTTATGGTCAGCGATTTTTACAGTACCTTTACTATATATCGCTATGGGACCAATGTTGCCTTTTGGAGGGTTACCATTACCAGAATTTTTAAATCCAGTGACCAATACGGTTAATTTTGCGGTAACGCAATTACTGTTGACTTTACCAGTTGTATATTTAGGACAAACATTCTACAAAGTTGGTTTTAAAGCTTTATTTAAAGGTCATCCGAATATGGATTCATTGATTGCTATTGGGACGGCTGCAGCCTTGGGACAAGGTATTGTGATGACTGCCTTATTAATGACAGGCCAAGTACAAGTAGATCACGGGCATCCAGACTTATATTTTGAGTCAGCAGCTGTTATTTTAACCCTAATCACTTTAGGGAAATATCTAGAAGCTGTTTCGAAAGGGAAAACTTCTGAAGCGATTAAGAAATTGATGGGCTTGGCACCAAAAACGGCCCGTGTGATGCGAGATAATAAAGAAGTAGAAATTGGAATTGATCAAGTTGTTACTGGCGATATCTTGGTTGTTCGACCAGGCGAGAAAATTCCAGTAGATGGTGAAATTATTATTGGGAATTCAGCTATCGATGAATCGATGATTACTGGTGAAAGTATTCCAGTTGAAAAAGGCGTTGGGGACCAAGTTGTTGGTGCAAGTATCAATAAAAATGGTTCTTTCCAATTTAAAGCGACAAAAGTAGGGAAAGATACAACGTTAGCACAGATTATTCACTTAGTCGAAGAAGCACAAGGTTCTAAAGCACCGATTGCTAAACTAGCTGATAAGGTTTCTGGTATTTTCGTGCCGATCGTTATGGCCTTAGCAGCCCTATCTGGCTTAGCTTGGTTCTTCTTTGGGCAAGAATCATGGGTGTTTGCCTTATCGATTACCATTTCAGTATTAGTGATTGCCTGTCCATGTGCGCTAGGTTTAGCGACACCAACAGCAATTATGGTGGGTACAGGTAAAGGTGCCGAAAATGGTGTCTTGATTAAAAGTGGTGACGCTTTGGAAGAAACTCAAAAAGTTCAAACGATTGTTTTTGATAAAACAGGTACAATTACTGAAGGTAAACCAGTGGTGACTGATATTGCTACTTTTAATGAGGCAGTAGCTGATGAAGTTTTACAAATTGCTGCATCTGCAGAAGTTGGATCAGAACATCCGCTTGGTGAAGCGATTGTAGCGGAAGCTAAAGAACGTAACTTAACTTTCAGTGATACACAAAATTTCCAAGCAATTCCTGGTCACGGCTTACAAGTTACCTTAAATAATCAAATTGTTTTATTAGGTAACCAGAAGTTAATGCAAGAACATCAAATTGATTTAATGGATGGATTAGAAAAAGCAGACCAGCTGGCATCTGAAGGTAAAACACCTATGTTCATTGGTTTGGATGGCCAACTTGTAGGTATTATTGCAGTTGCGGATACTGTGAAAGAAAATTCTGTCGCAGCTATTCAAAAATTACACCGTATGGGTATTGAAGTGGCCATGATTACCGGTGATAACAAACGTACTGCGGAAGCTATTGCAAAACAAGTGGGTATTGACCGTGTATTTAGTGAAGTCTTACCAGAAGATAAAGCGAATGAAGTGAAAAAATTGCAAAATGAAGGTCTTCACGTAGCAATGGTGGGTGACGGGATTAACGATGCACCTGCACTTGCTCAAGCAAACGTAGGTATTGCAATTGGTTCTGGTACAGATGTGGCAATTGAATCTGCTGATATTGTCTTAATGCGTAGCGATTTAATGGACGTACCAACGGCTGTTGAATTGAGTCGTGCAACGATTAAGAATATCAAACAAAACTTATTTTGGGCTTTTGCCTACAATACAATTGGTATTCCAGTTGCCATGGGCTTATTGTATATGGTCGGCGGACCGTTATTAAACCCAATGTTCGCTGGTGCAGCTATGAGTTTATCGTCTGTTTCAGTATTACTAAACGCCCTTCGTTTAAAAGGCTTTAAACCAAAAGCATAATAAAAATGGCTATATGATTAGTCAATAGGGATGTGATTTTTTAGTCACATCCTTTTTTTGTGGAAATTGTGAAATATTTTATAAAGGCTTTTTGCAACCTTTATCAAGTCTTTTGCAATATCAAATAAAGCGCTTTCATAATATATTGATACTATGAATATTCCCCTACTAATCAGTTGAGAAATATTCTTTCGGTGACCTGCCGAAGTAATGAACAAATTGACGATAGAAGGTGGAATAATTATTAAAACCAACCATTTTAGCAGCTTTAGTAACGGGTGTGCCATCGAGCACTAAATCTTTACATGAGATTAAACGTCTAGATATGAGTGTTTGGTGGACTGTTTTATTAGAATAATTTTTAAATAATTGCTCTAATTTGTTTTCAGAAATGTAAAAGTGCTCTGCGATACTTTTATTGGTTAAGTTTTCTGGATAGTTTGTATTGATATACATATTGATTGAATGAAAGACATCTCGTTCTTTTTCATATTGACGATGCGTATCTAGGTTATTGTAGTTGGCATATGTCCGTTCAATATGGATACAAATATAGTTAAGAAAATGATCAATAGCCTCTATGTAACCTAATCGTTGATAAATGATTTCACTTAATAAGAATTCAAATGAATCAATGAACATGGTGACAGTCGGTGTTGTTGCATGGATAAATGTAAGCGATTTCTTATCGAAGAATTCAGGCCAGCTTTTTTCCTCAAAGAATGTGGGCATGATTTCAAAGAGATAGCAGCGGATTCTATCAGATTTCTTTGAACTTTCTAAGTGTTGCGCCTTTAATTTGAAGCTGTGGTTTGTGGGAATGAGGATGATATCGCCGTATTGAATATTGACATGTTTTGCTGGTGTGACCAATGTAAGCGCAGTTGTTGGTATTAATAAACGAATTGTTGCTGTATCGCTAGATAGGTCAGCTAATTGTGAACTAGTTATTTTTCGGATTAAGGTATTTATATTATGCATAAGTTAGCTCCTGAAAGTATAGATGACGAAAGGAAAGTTGTATGAGAACACGATTTTTATCTAAATGTACAAATCAAGAAGTAGAATCTTATCTTGAGTCTAATGATATCATTATTGTCCCTGTTGGCGTAACGGAATTACACGGCGGTTTACCCATGGATAGTGAATCCATATTAGCTGAGGGTATAGCTTTAAAAATGGCAGAAGCCTGTGATGGTCTGGTTTTACATAATTTACCTTATTTTTATGCGGGTTCAACGATTCGCGGTCGTGGAACAGTTCAAGTCAATGTTGAACCTTCTATCCAGTATTTAAAGGAAGTAACTAAATCGTTAATACGTCAAGGTTTTAGACGGCTTATTTTCACGAGTTTCCATGGTCCAGCACATTTATATATCAGCCCAGTTGTTCGGGATATTTTTGAGGAATATCATGTGCCGGTTTTATATATTGATCCGCTACAAGCTTTAGGTATGGAGAAATTATTTGCGGGCGGTATTTCAGAAGATCCATTTACAGAAATTATTCTAGGTGCTTATGATTTGCTTGGTAGTTTAGAAGATGTGCCTTTGACCACACCAGAGAATGATTTTTGGACCGATCGTAAACCTTCTACAACTGCATTTGCTAATAAAATCAATGGGATGGCTTATGCTAGTGGGGCAATTGGCATGATATTTGGTGACCATATGGATCATATGCCAACGATCGCACTAACGAGTGAAGGTCAAAGACAAGAATTGGCAGATAACGGACGCAAGCATATCGACAAAATCGTGGAAATATTGGATATGCCGGAAGTGATTAAACAAATGCAACAGGTGGATGATTTTGTTGAGAAACAAGCTAGTCAATATCCATGGACCAATCAAATTTAAGGAGGAATAGAAGATGAGTGAATTAAAGGCAAGAAAATTTACAAATGACCTATCATGGAAACATAGAATTGGGTATGCTGCAGGGGATGCTGGGGGCGTATTAACGCTAGTTTTAGTACAAACCTATATGACACGGTATATTACTAATACCCTACAAATACCTTATGCAATTTTATCTGTTTTATTATTGATTTGGAATATTTGGGATATGGTCAACGACCCAATGATGGGGACAGTGATGGATAAGGCCTATGCTAAAACAGCCGGCACTAAAGACAAATTCCGCCCTTGGATATTACGTTCTATTCCTTTAATTGTATTAGGTTTAATTGCCTTCTATAGTGTACCAACTGGCTTAAATCAAATGACAACGGTAGCCATGCTATTTATATTTAAGATTATTTATGAACTTGGTTATACAATGATGAATATTGCCATGGGTTCATTGATTGGTGGTATGGCAACTAATGATATTGAACGTACAACACTATCATCCGCACGTGGGATGGGATCAACAGTCGGTGGTTTAATTGGTGCTATTATCGCGCCACAAGTGTTGGTTAGATTAGGTGAAACTTCACGTGGATTTATGATTGCTTCTATTATTACTGCTATTCTTGGTGGAATCATTATTTTTGTTCACTATGCATGGACAGAAGAACGGAATAAAGTTTCAAGTGAAGTAGCTGAGTCTAAAGATACAGAAGCTAGCAAAGTTAAAGTCACAGATATTTTAAATGTGTTCAAGAAAAACCGTGCCTTTTTAGCCTTAAGTATCCATTCAGTTATTGTTGTATTCGGTCAAACACTATATACGACTTCTCAAACCTATGTATATGCAGACCATTATAAAAATATTGGATTGATGTCTTTTGCGACAACTTTAATGAGTTTAATCATGGTAGTGATTTTACTTTCAGCACCAAAACTAGTAAAAACATTTGGTTCTACAGATAAATTAATCCGTTCTAGCTTGGTAGTTGGCGGTGTTATTCTATTAGTATTATTTGGCTTTATGTATTTATCTGATGTGAATGACTATGTATATATGATTGGATCAAGTATTGGTATGGCTTTAATCATGATGTCTGTTCAATTACAATGGGGATTGGTATCAGAATCAACCGATTATAACGAATACCTAACTGGTAAACGTACCGAGGGTGCTATCTATGGTACTTTCTCATTAACGCGTCGTATTGGTCAAACAATTGCGCAATCATTATCTGTAGCTATGATTGGATGGATTGGTTATAGTCCAGAAATTGCCAATGCAGGTGGTGACCAAACACTAGAGACGCTAGCTGGTCTACAAGTAATGAACCTATTAATCCCTGGTATTTGTGCTTTCCTATCATGGATTTGCTTCCGCTTCATCTGGAATATCACAGGTGAATTACGTGCTGAAATTTCAGCTTGGAAAGATAGTCGCACAACTGAATTAGAAGACTAGAAATATAAAAATAATTGATCTACTAAAGACCAAGAAATGCCTAATAAGCTTCTTGGTCTTTTTGTTTAATGAAAAAAACGAAGTGCGATTTTTGAAATCAAATCCTTGCGTATCTGTCAAAATGGGTGTAACATAATATTGTTGCAGATGAATATCTGTTGAAATTGGGCTGGTAGCTCAGTTGGTAGAGCAACGGACTCTTAATCCGTGGGTCCAGGGTTCGACCCCCTGTCAGCCCATCTTAAAAAGACACAAGATCAATGTCGTTATAAACATTGACCTTGTGTCTTTTTTATTTTGCTAATCACACAAGGGTGACTGCTCTAGTTGAATAAGGAAAATACCTAGCGATAGGGCATCAGCTGCGCCGCCTGGACTTAAGTGTCTTGTAATCATGACCTGGTCATATTGTTTAAGGGAAGCAATGAGAGATATGTCATCTAAATCTTGTTTAAATAAATTAATTGCTTCTGATTGGATGGTCTGCCAAAATTCGACCCCACCTCTATGGATGATATTACCATCTTCTATTTTGGCCATCAGTAAGAGAAGAGCTCTCAAATAGTCTGTTTCCTTTAATGGGTAGTGAAACTGTCTTAAATAGGGCATGAGGATATCTCTAATAATAGAGTATCCGCTGGCAGCCTCTCCACGAATACCTTTTATACCATGCGCTAAGTATAATTTTTCTCCGTAAGATAGGTGGTCTTTTTTATCTAAATGTTCAAAATCATTTGCTAATAGCCCTTTAGTCATCTCTTGGATAATGTGAAACATTTGATTGCTGTCTTTTTCAGTCCAACTTTTAGTCGATTTATTGGCTACAATATAACCAATTGCGACCAAAAACAAGGCCATGCTAAAGTTTGCACCCTTATGTGTGTTGATCCCCTTCGTGGACGAAAACATTGCCTTTTCAGCATCTTGTCCGATAGCGCGAGCACCATGAAAGAGTTCAGCTAGGTCGGATACACCTGCCTTCCTTTTTCCAAAATCATAATAGGCTTTAAAATACGGGGAGAGTGCGCTAATACTGTCAATGAAGGTATAAAAGTTCATATCAGTATGTGCCCCGTTATTATACCGGTCTACGAGTCCTGGTTTTGGTGAAATAGATAATTCATATAGTAAGGCTTTTGTGGCCATACTTGGTATATCGTTTGTATGTAAATCAGTAAAATTAGTCAATATTCAATTGCTCCATCTCTGTAATAATAAAGGCGAGGGACCGATCTAAATGTTCATGCACTAGTAATTTTACTGTTTCTTCATTTCGGGTATACATGCCTTGTAAGATTAAATAGTGTTCATCAAGGGCATCTTTTGACCGTTCTGATGACCGGATGGATAGGTCTCTAAAATAGGTTAGATACGCCTGCAATTCATTAATGATAGCGGGCAGACGTTTCATACCAGATTTACGATAAACATAGACAGAAAAATCAGAAAAATTTTGCACAAGATCATCTACCCGAGATTCTGTATAAGATTGGTCAGCGTTGTTTAAGTGGTTTTTAATTTCCATAAAATCTTCTTCAGTCATGTTGTGCATGGCTTTAGTGAAGGCCAACGTTTCTAATGCTTTGCGAATATCATAAATTTCATAAGCATCTTTAATCGATATACCGATGACGATCATGCCAACACCTTGAACATGTTTGACTAATTGATCATCCACCAGTTGCTCTAATGCAACCCGGATTGGTGTTCTTGAAATGTTCATTTCTTCTGAGAGGGCAGATTCGTTTATTCTTTCCCCTGCAGGAATTTCTCCAAGTACAATGGTTTTTTTCATAGCCTTATAGATGGAGGTGCTAAGTGTTTGGTTATTCGTTATTTCAAGATTTTTCTTTATTGAATCTGCTATTGCATTCAAAATGACCCTCCTAATAACACTATTTTTTGTATTATTAAATTTAATATAATACACTTTTTATTTTATTTTAACAAAAAACCCTTGTAAAGACATCTCATAATAGGATGCTTTACAAGGAGTCGTCATCAATTTTAATATCCTACTAGTGTATCTCTGTGAGCTATTTATATTTTGAAAGGTACGAAACCAGTAATAAACGCTGCAGCTAGGAAGATAATAAATACACCAATTAACCATTTACCAGATTCTTTTTGCCATTCACCCATATCTAAGTCTAATAGACGAAGTAGTAGGTAAATGAAAGCCACTAGAGGACTTAGAAGGTGGAATGCTTGTCCCAATACGGAAGCAATTGCAATGTGCATTGGTGTAAAACCATATTGGAAACCAACTTCTGCTAATGGTGGTAAGATACCGAAATAGAAACCATCGTTTGAAATAAAGAAGGTACCTGGCGCGGAAATCAGCGCTACGACAAATCCCCAGAAGCTACCTAAGGAATCTGGAATGATAGAGATAAAGCTTTGAGCCATGGCATCAGCCATTCCTGATCCTTGGAATAGTCCCATAAATACCCCCGCAGCAAACACAAGGATAACAACTGAAATGGCATCTCCGGCATTATCACTAATACGTTTACCTTGGTCTTTTAAGTTAGGGTAGTTGACCATTAATGCGATCACAGTACCCACTATAAAGAGTACAAATGGTGGCATAGACAAGGCATCTACAAATGAGCCAATAACTAACCAAGCAACAAGAATGACGGTCAAAATCATATTAAACCACCAATTTTGCGGGCGTCTAAGTGCTTTGATATTAGGATCATTCACTTCTGTTAGCTCAGCCATTTCTTCCTGGGTCATATTGACAATTCCTAGTCGTTTACGTTCGCTCCGGCCCATAGATGGCGCAACGAAGGCAATGACGTAAATTAAGGACACGATCATACCTGGTAATAGATAAGATAAAATTTCGGCACCTACACCCATGACAGCCATCGCTCGAGCGGTTGGTCCACCCCAAGGTAACAGGTTCATAATAGTGTTTTGCATAATAATCAAGACACCTAGATTGATAATCCGCATATTTAATTTCTTATAGATAGGTAAGAAAGCTGAAACAGTAATTAGCGTAGTAGTCGTTCCGTCCCCATTTAATGAAACAGCACCAGCAACTACAGCAGTAGCTACTAACACTTTAAGGGGGTCACCTTTGGCAAACTGAATCATTTTCTCCGTTATCGGATCAAACAAGCCGGCATCCAGTTGGATAGCAAAATATAGAATTGCAAATAGTAACATCAATCCTGTATCGGATGTTGTACCAAGCCCCTCCATAATCCATTCACCAATATTACCATCGACTGCAGCGCCGGAAACCACGGCAATAATAGTAAAGATTAACGGAATGATAATTAACGATGCAAAGGGTGTCATTTTCTTTTTCAAAATGACAAACATAAAGACAATCAACATTGCCCAAGATAAAAAGGTTAGCATAATTTTTCTTCCTCTCAAGGTTTTAGAAAACATGATTGAATGGTTTAAATTCAAGTTCCCCGAGCAAATAAAAGATGAAAGGAAAAAAATATACAAAACAAACAACTGACAACGGCAGTTTTGTATTCGCTTTCAGTTTAAAACACTTTTCTAAAAAACAAAAGCTTATTTTCGGGAAAACCACAATAAAAACAGGAAAAGAACAGTTTGCTTTGTTAAAAGAATCTGGACTTGTAAAAGCTTCATAAATCAATAATTGCTAAGCCCTAAATTTACAAGAAGTGGCCATCACAGTCTTGTAAGCGGTTAAAAAAACAGGAGAAAAACAGATTTACCTTATTTTTTATTTTACTATGAGTTTAGCAAATAAAAGATGGAGGGCGTTTTATGGGAGTCATTGAAAGAATAAAGTCGCTTTTTTCAGATGAAACAAAGCACAAAAAAGAAAGCCAAATGGAAAATCAAGCAAGTGAGATAAACAATCAAAACCATGCGACAAGTTCAACTTATGAGGATGTTCCTGAGTATATCTCAGTAAATAAAAAAGATTATCCAATTGTTTCTGTGATTGCTTCATCTATAGCGGCGGGTGAATATTCGGATTCCAAGTTTACGGTTAAGGAAATTAAAGTGAAGAATCCTGAGTTTATGAAAGTGGCAGTTATCGCAAGTAGCATTGCTTCTACTTATAACCAGGAGTCAACGCTTAGAATTACAAAAGTACAAAAAGTGGGGGAAATAAATGCTTAGAAAATTTAAAATTAACATTGATGGTCAAGAATACTTAGTTGAAATGGAAGAAATTGGTGGACAACCTGCAGCTAGTGCGCAACCTGTTCAACAAACACCAACTCAACAAGTCCAAGAAGCAGCGCCAGCACCAGCACCAGCTGTAGAGGAAAGCGCGCCAGCGGGACCCGAGTCTGCAGCACAAGCATCAGGAGAAGCAATGGAAGCACCAATGCCTGGTACGATTTTAGAAGTGTTCGTAGAAATTGGCCAAGAAGTAAAAGAAAATGAAAAGCTATTAATTTTAGAAGCCATGAAGATGGAGAATGAAATTGTTTCAAGTAAGCATGGTAAAGTAACTGGTATTTTTGTAAATAAAGGTGATAGTATCGATGCTGGTACACCTTTAATTACCGTTGATTAGTGGAGGTGTTGTAAATGGACTTACTGATCCAAGGGATTACGTCGATTACCCTACCTCAAATTATCATGATGCTTATTGGGGCAACCTTGATGTACTTGGGGATTAGAAAAGAATATGAGCCAACCTTATTGATTCCAATGGGGTTTGGTACGATACTGGTCAACTTCCCGGGTAGTGCAGTCATTACTCAGGTGACGAATGGTATTGAGGTTGAAGGTATTTTTGATATTTTATTCTCAATGGGGATTGAGAATGAACTTTTCCCATTATTACTATTTATTGGGATCGGGGCAATGATTGATTTTGGCCCATTATTACAGAATCCAGCTATGTTGTTCTTTGGTGCAGCAGCGCAATTTGGAATATTCTTTACAATTGTCGTTGCAGTAATGTTTGGCTTTGATATCAATGAAGCATCTTCTATTGGTATTATCGGTGCAGCAGATGGACCGACATCTATTTTTGTGGCGAACCAATTAGCCCCTAATCTATTAGGACCTATTACGGTTGCAGCTTATTCTTATATGGCCTTGGTACCAATTATCCAACCATTTGCGATTAAATTGGCTACAACTGAAAAAGACCGTAAAATTCGGATGAACTATAAATCAAAATCAGTTTCTAAAACGACACGAATTTTGTTCCCAATCATCATTACGATTGTAGCATCGTTAATTGCACCTTCAGCGGCACCTCTAGTAGGTTGTTTAATGTATGGTAATATCCTACGTGAATCAGGTGTTGTGAATCGATTATCTGATACAGCTCAAAATACGCTAGTAAATATCATCTCAATCGTGCTAGGTTTAGCAATTTCCATTAAAATGGAAGCATCACTATTCTTAAATGTACAGACTTTACTCATTATTGTATTTGGATTAGTAGCGTTTATCATGGATACTATTGGTGGTGTATTGTTTGCTAAATTTATGAACTTATTCTTGAAAAACAAAATCAATCCAATGATTGGTGGGGCTGGTATTTCAGCATTCCCGATGTCAAGTCGTGTAGTACAACGATTAGCAACTGAAGCAGATCCGCAAAACTTTGTATTAAATTATTCAGTATCTGCTAACGTATCTGGACAAATTGCCTCTGTAGTTGCTGGTGGTGTCATACTAAGTTTCTTCTAGTATAAAAATATAGAGAGGTGTCTGAATAAATGATTCAATTTGAAATGAGTAATATTTTAAAATCTTTAGAAATAGGTGTTGTAGGTATGGCAGGAATCTTCCTGGCCATGGCCATCATCTATGTAGCTTCCATTCTACTCATTAAAATATTTCCCCAAAAAGAAGATGAGAAATAATGTATAGGTCGAAACGTCTTTGGTTGAATAAAGATCAAAATCAAAAAGCTGATTGGCAAGCTTTAATGAAAGCCTCCAATTTATCTACAGAGATTGATTTGGATTATGCTATTGGTATTTACGAGACGGCCTCTGGTCGTTTAATGGCCAGTGGTGGGTTTCAGGATAATATTATTAAAGGGGTAGCCGTCTGTAAGGATGCCCAGTCGGATAATTTATTGAATACCTTGATTACGACCTTAATAGAAGAGATGAAGGCTAGGGGGATACAGAAGTATTTTGTATACAGTAAACCTAGCAACATTAAATACTTTAAGTCTCTTGGTTTCAGGTTATTAGTTGAAACTGAAGAAATGGTTTTTATGGAAATGGGTTTACCAACCTTTAATCAATATATTCAACAATTAAGTCACAATATTCATGGGGAAAATAATGGTGCAATTGTGATGAATGCAAATCCTTTTACAAAAGGACACCGGCACTTAATAGAATATGCTGCTGAGCATTCTGAACAAGTCATTGTATTTGTATTGTCGGAAGATCGGTCTCAATTTTCTACAAGGGACCGGATAAATATGGTCAAGGCTGGTACGAATGATCTTGAGAATGTACAGGTTTTTGCGACAGAAGATTATATGGTATCACAGGCAACCTTTCCGACTTATTTTTTAAAAGATTTTGAATTAAACGAGATGAAAACAAAGGCCCAGGCAACTTTAGATGCCAGCTTATTCAAGGAATCTATTGCCCCAGCTTTACATATCAAAACAAGATATGTAGGGGAGGAACCCTATTCTCAATTAACCGCTATTTACAATCAAGCGATGCGAGAAGTTTTTGGGGACGATTTAACCTTAACTATTATTCCTCGATTAGCGGTAGGTGACGATATTATTTCTGCTACCAAAGTGCGAAAGCATATAAATGAAGGAAATGTTGAACAAGCAAAAAAATACTTACCTGAATCAACCATAGAATATCTAATGGACCAGGGTAAAATAGGCTAAATGATAAAGAAAGGTGGAAAGTCATGAAAATAGTGACATCAGCATCTGCTGGAACTGTAGAGTCATCTGACATTATGGTGACAGTTGAACCAAATAACCAAAATGGTATTCAAATTGATTTGCAGTCCTCTGTAGAAAAACAATTTGGCGATCAGATTAGAAAAGTACTGACTGAAACAATTGAAGGACTAGGGGTAGATAACGTGAACGTTATTGCTGTTGACCAGGGTGCCTTAGATTGTACAGTTCAAGCTAGAACCGTTGTTGCCGTATATCGTGCAGCAGAAGAATCTGAATATAACTGGAAGGAGTTGAGTACATGGAACGTCTAAGACGAACTATGATGTTTATACCGGGTGCGAACCCAGCTATGATGCGAGACGCTACCATCTATGGCGCGGACGCCATTATGTTTGACCTAGAAGATGCCGTTTCATTAAATGAGAAAGATTCAGCTCGATTCCTCGTTCATAATGCCCTGAAGACGATTGACTACACTTCAGTTGAAACAGTGGTACGGATTAATGCATTAGAGGCAGGTGGCGCCCAAGATATCGAAGCCACAATTACTGCTGGGGTAAATGTTATTCGTCTACCTAAAACGGAGACTGCTCAAGACATTATCGACGTGGATCACGTCATCACACAAGTTGAAGAAAAGTACGGTATCGAAAAAGGGACGACTAAAATGATGGCTGCAATCGAATCAGCAACAGGTGTATTGAATGCACGCGAGATTGCTCATGCTTCTGAGCGGTTAATTGGTATTGCCTTAGGGGCTGAAGACTATGTTACAAATATGAAGACAAAACGTAGTCCTGAAGGGTCAGAACTATTCTTTGCTAGATCATTTATTTTACATTCTGCCAGAGATGCAGGTATTGCAGCTATCGATACAGTTTATTCTGATGTGAATAATGAAGCAGGATTTAGAGCAGAAGTAGAAATGATTAAACAACTTGGATTTGATGGTAAATCCGTGATTAATCCTCGCCAAATTCCGATTGTAAATGATATTTATGCGCCAAGTGCGGATGAAATTCAAAAAGCCAAAGAAACGATTTGGGCGATTCAAGAAGCGGAAGAACGTGGATCTGGTGTTATTGCCGTCAATGGTCAAATGGTTGACAAGCCAATTGTTGAACGAGCAGAAAGAACGATTGCCTTAGCGAAGGCAGCGGGTCTAATTAAAGAGGGGGAAATTTAAGTATGACAATGAATAAAGTCAATCGTGAAATCCCAAGCGAATATGCAGACCAATACCAAGTTTATGGTGGAGAAACTGAAAACATAAAGGCTTACCAGGAATCATCTAGAAATATCCAACCAGTAAAACCTGGTCAAACAAAACTAGTAGAAAATTTACAAACAGCAATTGAAAAAGCTGGTTTGAAAGATGGTATGACAATTTCATTCCACCATCATTTCCGTGAGGGAGATTATGTAATCAATATGGTAATGGATGAAATTGCGCGCTTGGGATATAAGGATATTGCAATTGCACCTTCATCACTAGCAAATGTCCATGCACCAATTGCTGAACACATTAAAAATGGTGTAGTGACACATATTACATCTTCTGGATTGAGAGACGAATTAGGGAAAGAAATTTCCCAAGGAATTATGGATGAACCAGTGGTTATTCGCTCACATGGTGGCCGTGCACGTGCGATTGCTGCCGGAGATATCAAAATAGATATTGCCTTTTTAGGTGTACCAAGTTCAGATGCCTACGGTAATGCGAACGGGGTAAAAGGTAAGGCGGTTTGTGGATCCTTAGGATATGCCCAAATTGATGCCAAATATGCAGATAAAGTTGTTTTAATTACCGATTCACTGCAACCATACCCAAATACGCCAATTTCAATTCCGCAAACAGATGTCGATTATGTTGTTGAAGTGGATGCGATTGGTGATCCTAACGGTATCGCTAAAGGTGCAACTCGTTTTACCTCTAATCCAAAAGAATTATTAATTGCACAGTATGCTAATGAAGTGATTACGAAATCGCCGTATTTTAAAAATGGCATGTCATTTCAAACAGGAACTGGTGGGGCTGCCTTAGCGGTATCTCGTTACCTACGTCAGTCAATGATTGATAACGATGTGACAGCAAGCTTCGCCTTAGGTGGTATTACTAATGCTATGGTTGAGTTATTAGAAGAAGGCTTAGTAGAAAAACTGCTAGACGTGCAGGATTTCGACGCACCATCTGGTCAATCCCTAGGTCGAAACGAAAACCATTATGAAATTGACGCAAACTTCTATGCATCACCCTTCTCAAAAGGTTCAGCAATTAATCAATTAAATATTTGTATTCTGTCAGCCTTAGAAGTGGACACAAACTTTAATGTAAATGTCATGACTGGTTCAGATGGCGTGATTCGTGGTGCAGCAGGTGGGCATCCAGATACAGCGATGGCAGCTGATATGACCATGGTGATTTCACCGCTTATTAGAGGACGGATCCCAACAATTGTAGATAATGTCAATACTGTCATTACCCCAGGTGCTAGTGTGGATATCATCGTAACTGATGTTGGGGTAGCTGTTAATCCAGCTAGGGAAGATTTGAAGCAAGCATTTGCAGATGCATCTTTCCCAGTATTTACAATTGAAGAGCTAAAAGAAAAAGCATATGCGGTTGTTGGTCAACCTAAAGCAATTGAATATGGGGAAAAAGTTGTCGCTTTAATTGAGTATAGAGACGGGACGTTAATCGATGTCGTTAGAAATATATGATGAAATTTTTTCTGGACCAGAAGTGAATTTGTATCAAATGCTAGATGCGCGGGATAAGCGTTATGCCTTACAACAAGCATTATTGAAAGAATTTCCAAGTCAAACACTACTTGTAGTGACGATGAATATTCCTGGAAATATAAAAAATTCAACCATTATAATGGATACTTTTGAACGAGCAATAAAGCAAATGAAGGCTACTTTGCCCACAGAAAAGATTTTACATGAACAAGTTATCCAGGCAGATACTGGCAACGAGGGCTTTTATGTCCTTGATTTGCCAGCAGATGATGTGAAAGATATGATGATTGAAATTGAAGAAGATGCCGTTCAAGGTCGTTTATACGATTTAGATGTGTTGAAGTTGGATGACCAAGGTAAGCCAAGTAAGCTTAGCCGTGAGGATGGTAAGCAAATGCCTAGAAAGTGCTTTGTATGTAATCGCAATGCGAAAGCGTGCACACGTTCTAGGGCACATTCTGATTTAGAAATGAAAGAAGCAGTCGCAAGGCTCATAATAAATAATCACGGTGAGGAGTGAACACTTGAAAACTTTAAAAATTACTGAAACCGTTTTAAGAGATGGGCAACAGAGTCAAATCGCTACCCGGATGCCGATAGAAGATATGATTCCGATATTAGATACAATGGATCAAGCCGGCTACTATGCTGCCGAAGTATGGGGAGGCGCTACTTTTGATGCTTGCTTGAGATATTTAAACGAGGATCCATGGGAAAGATTACGCACTATTCGTTCACATTTTAAAAATACGAAACTTTCTATGTTATTGCGGGGGCAAAATATTCTAGGTTACCACAATTTCCCAGATGATATCGTTGAACGTTTTGTTGCTAAATCAATTGAAAATGGGATTGATATTATTCGTATTTTTGATGCGCTAAATGATGTACGGAATTTAACAACAGCAGTGAACGCAACAAAGAAAGCTGGTGGCCATGCACAAATTGCCATCGCTTATACCACAAGTCCTGTCCATACAGTCAACTATTATGTAGATTTAGTGAAACGAATGGAAGTTTTAGGGGCAGATTCGATTGCTGTAAAAGATATGGCGGGTGTTTTAACCCCACAAACGGCTTATACTTTGGTGAGTGAAATTAAGAAAATTTCTGATCTACCCATCAATGTGCATACACATGCGACTAGTGGGAATGCAGAAATGGTGTATTTAAAAGCAATTGAAGCTGGTGCAGATATTATTGATACGGCAATTTCATCATTTTCCGGCGGTACTAGCCAACCAGCTACAGAAAGCTTGAATTATTCATTGAATGAACTAGGGTATGAAACAGGTGTAGACCAAGAGCTATTGGTAGATATTGCCAACCATTTCAATCAAGTTCGCGATAAATTCCGGGCTGAAGGCTTGTTGAATCCAAAGGTCAAAGATACTGAACCAAAAACAATTCTGTATCAGGTGCCGGGTGGTATGCTTTCTAACTTGTTGAGTCAGTTGGCAGAACAAGGGAATGCTGATTTATATGAAGATGTGCTAGCAGAAGTACCGAAAGTACGTAAAGATTTAGGCTATCCACCTTTAGTGACACCACTATCCCAAATGGTGGGTACGCAATCCTTAATGAATATTGTTTCTGGAGAGCGGTATAAGTTAGTGCCTAAAGAAATTAAGGATTATGTTAAAGGCTTTTACGGTCAACCACCTGCTAGTATAGATGCAGATGTTCAGGCGTTAATTCTAAAAGATGATACGGATATCTACACTGGTAGACCAGCAGACCTTTTAGAACCTGGTTATGAGACAGCCAAAAGTAAAATAGGCGAGTTTGCACACTCTGAAGAGGATGTTTTATCTTATGCCTTATATCCTGAACAAGCCTATAATTTCCTAGGTCGACGAGAAGATCCATTCTTCGACGTACCAATTCAAACCGTAAATGTGCATATTGATGTATAAAATTAAAATGTAAATCTCGGCCCACGATAGTCATATTGTGGGCTTATTTTTATGGAGATGATGCATGTCTCAAAAAGAAAAAGCGTTACACCAATGAAGGTGCAACGCTTTGGTTAATCTAGGTTATTTTATTTTAAGGCATCAACAATGGCTTGATCAAATGCAGGTAAATCTTCAGGTGTACGACTTGAGATTAATTTACCAGCTTCGTCAATGACCACTTCTTTATCATAGAAGTTTGCGCCAGCATTTTTCACATCAATAGCCACTTGTTTTACAGCAGTAATATCTTTGCCTTGTAGGACTTCAGCATTTACGAGTAATTGTGGGCCGTGGCAGATAGTGAAAATCCATTTACCATTTTCGTCAAAGTGACGCACGAAGTCTAACATGCTGTCATGTTTACGTAATTGGTCTGGTGAATAACCACCAGGAATTAATAGGGCGTCGAAATCTTTCGCCTCTACGTCATCAATGCCTTTTTCAATGGTTACTTCAGTACCCTCAGCCTTACCACGTACGGTTTCACCGGCTTTCATACCGATAGTGACTACCTCGTGACCAGCTGCTTCTAAAGCTTTCTTGGGTTCAGTATATTCAGAGTCTTCAAATAAGTTAGCCAATACAGTTGCAATTTTTACCATAATTTATAGCCTCCTTAAAGCTTTGATACTTATATACTAAAGGATATATTTGTATCATTCAAATGATAGGCTCAGAGGGGTGCTTTAGTGAAATAAAAAAAGAGCTCGCGCCAAATGGCTAACAAGCTCTAGAT
Organism: Aerococcaceae bacterium 50-4; assembly: GCA_041223225.1. GTDB lineage: Bacteria > Bacillota > Bacilli > Lactobacillales > Aerococcaceae > Aerococcus. The sequence goes on along the minus strand of JBCLPQ010000004.1, from coordinate 191,812 downwards.
AGATTATTGATTCGCGTATTGTGTCATTAGCTTCACGTATAGATCAATGAATTTTAAGTAATCTTCTTTAACGACATGTTCATTCACTTTATGAGCAAGACTAGTTTGACCTGGCCCTAATACGATGAATTTGAAGTCAGGGTCTTTACTTAACAATAAGTTTGAAGCATCTGTAACACCAGTAGTTGGGCCAACAGTGAATTTTCTACCAATCACTTCTTCAGCCAATTGATGGGCTAATTCAACGAAGTCATTTTCACCAGTTGTAATAGCAGGTGCTAAGTCTAGTGACATTTCTAAGTCAAATTCTGCGTCATCGAATTCAGCTAATACTTTATTGAATAAGTCTTTTACTTTACTGTTATCAAATTCATTTACGGTACGAACATTAAATGAAGCAGTTGCTGTATCCGGTACCGAGTTGATTTGTACACCACCATTGATCATAGAATTCGTTAGGAAGGTTGAACGTAGGAATTCATTTAAGGCTTTATTGCCTTCATCGTCTCCTTCAACACCACCAAATCCTAAGATAACGTTAGAGAAGTCAAAACTGGTAAATTCAACATTCTCAATTGCTTTGGCCATTTCTTCTTCAAGACGTAAGACGAATTTTAGAAGAGGTGTAATGGCGTTTTTACCAACATTCGGAATAGATGAGTGAGCTGCTTCACCTTTTGAGCGAACAGTGAAGTTCATAGAACCTTTGTTGGCGATGTTAATGATTGAGCCAGTAGGTTCACCAATGATTAAAGCATCTACATCATCCATATATTTTTCTTCGTGGAAGTGTGCTGAACCAATTTGTACACTTTCTTCTGCTGCAGTCAGCATCAAACGAATAGAGCCTTTTTCTAAAAGGTTATTTTCTTTAATTTCAATTAAAGCGAATATTGATGCCGCTACACCTGCTTTCATATCTGCAGTACCACGACCATACAGTTTGCCATCGTGTTCAGTCATTTTGAAAGGGTCAAAATCCCAAGCTGATGTTTCCCCAGCTGCTACAACGTCCATGTGACCTGAGATACCGATAACGGGTTTACCGCTACCGTAGTTAGCTACTAAGTCTGCGCGTCCATCACCTAAGTCGATAACTTCTGATTCGATATCATATTTTTTAAGATAAGCTTGAATATGCTCAGCTACTTCTTTTTCTTTACCGTTCACTGAGTCTATTTCAATCAATTCACCTAAAAATTGAACTTTTTCTTCGTTTGAAATCATGTATCTATTCTCCTTTAGTTTGTTGATATTTCTTCTTCTACTATATACCTAATGAAATACTTACTCAAGGAAACCAAATAAAGAAAAAGCTAGACCAGTTTGTATGTACTGGTCTAGCTTTAGCTGCAGATAGTTAGTCTTCTGCTGTTATTTCTTTGATTTGATCTTCTGGTAATTCATTGTATGGTGTAAACATTACATAGATGAATGCTACTGCGAATGAAAGAACCATCGTGATGATACCGTTAATGAAGTTTGTAAATGTACCATCCGGTGCGATGAATGCAGGGATTGCTGCAATACCAGGGTTTACGAAGGCGAAGAATACAAATTTTGTAATACCTGCGTATAAACCACCAACTGCACCACCTAGAATGGATGCAATTAGTACGTTTTTCATTGGTAGCGCCACACCGTATAGACCTGGTTGTGAAACACCAAGTGAAGCAGTAATAGATGCTGATAATGAGTATGAACGGTATTCTCTATTTTTAGTTTTGATTAAAACAGCAACTACAGCACCTGTTAAGGCTAAGTTAGAAGCCAATAAACCTGGTGACATGATGTTGTCATAACCAACTGTTGCTAGTAATTGTGTTGAAATTGGGAATAAGGTGTAGTGTCCACCAGCCATTACGACGAATAGACCAAATGCACCTAATAATAATGGTACGATCCAGCTTGAAACGCCTGTTAACCATGCTAATGCGGCACCTAGAATTTCACCGAATAAGTTACCAACTGGGCCTAATAATAAGACACCAAGGATTGCAGTTAATGATAAGGTGATAACTGGTAGGAAAATACCACGAACAAGCTCTGGAATAAATTGTTTACAAGCACGTTCAATATAACTTTGAGCCCAGATAATCAAGATAATAGGAATAACTGAGTTGTTATATGTACCTGTGTTCGCAATTGGAATACCAAAGAAGTCTGAACCTGGAATATAGTTTTCCATTGAAGCCACAACATCAGGGTGTAGTAAGAATAAAGCAACAGCTGCTGCTAATACTTTGTTCGTCTTAAATACTTCTGCTGATGAGTAAGCTAGTAATACTGGTAAGAAGTAGAAAATAGCACTTGAAATATTAGATAAGATGAAATTTTCTGCTTGCTCTGGTGGAATAACATTGAAGGTATTTAATAGGATAACAATCCCTTGTAAAATACCGGCAGCCATTAGGGCAATTAAGTTGGGTGCAAAGATGTCGCGTAAGGCACCTAGGACTTTATCAATAACGCCCGTTTTTTTCTCTTGCGTTTTTTCTGTAGACATAGTAATCTCCTCTTTTTTAAATAATATTGCTTCATTAAGAAAAACGGTTGCAAAGAACGTTTTCAAAATGATCGAAATATTTTCCTCAAATACTTTCACATGATAACAAATTTCAAACCAAAATGAAATATTATTTGAGAAAAAAATCACAATAATTACAAACTTTTCGCTTTGAAAGCGCCTTATTAGAGTGTATTCTAAAAGAAAACGGTTTATTGGCCTAGAAATGATTGTGCATTATTTGCAATATATTATATTTGTGAAATAGACAAGAGCTTAGTGAAGTTATCTTGGATTTTTTTGGCAACGATTTCTTGATCTTTACTTGTCAGAATATCGTATTGGCTAACGTCAATCGCCATTTTAGCTGAATGATCATAATTCTCATACCATTCATCATATAAAGTATGCAATTGTTTATAGTAAGCTAATAAATCAGGACGACCTTCAACTTGTTCGTAAGGACGACCGCGACGCTTGATTTTTTCTAGTACCAAATCAAAAGGCGCATGTAGGTATACAAGTAATTCTGGTGATTGATTGGTTGTTTCTGAAATAATGCGGACATCATCCATCATATTGGCTAATAAATCTTGATACAGTTGCCATTCGACATCAGAGATGTTGCCGTTGATATTATTTACTTTTGTGAATAAAGCATCTTCATAAATTGACCGGTCTAAGATTGCACGTTCTAATTTCATACCGCGTTTAATACTTTTAATACGTTGATTCAGGAAGAATATTTGCAAGGAAAAAGCGTATTTTGTGGGTTCACTGTAATATGCATCCAAAATTGGATTTTCTGATACCTCCTCAAAAAGTGGTTCTGCTTGAAAAATTTCTGCCATATGGTTGGTGTAGGTAGTCTTCCCAACACCGATCATGCCTGCCATGGTAATCATATTTAATTGCTCCTTCATCTAATTAGTCGGGGCAATTATAGCATAAATTTCCCGTGACTTGGATTAGAAGACGGGTTGAAAAAGGATACGTTTACAAGAAATTTGAGGGCTATAATCTTTGAAACTCTATGGTACAATAGCCGTGGATTAGGAGAAAGGATGGGTTAAATGGTAGATTTAAATAAGAAAATTTTAGAAACTGCCCTTTTAGCTGGGCAAATTATGACGGAAAGTAATGCTGAGTCATACCGTGTAGAAGATACAATGAACCGTATATTAACAACGTCTAATGCAGCGTATGCTGTGGCAATTTCACTTTCAACAGGCCTTTATATGACGCTGGATGACCCATCTTTTGAAGGTTCAGGGTTTACAGGCATTAAACGTATTACCCAACGCTCCAACAACTTAAATAAAATTACTTTGGTAAATCACGTATCGCGTGAATTAACTTCAGGCAATATTACAATTGATCAAGCTTATGAACGACTACAGGTGATTCGTTTTCAAGAACCACAATATTCAAAATTACAAGTATCTATTGGTGTAGTCGGATTAGCCGCAGCCTTTTCATTCCTTTTTGGTGGTGGGATTAACGAGCTAGTTATGGCTACTATTAATGGTATTATTTTAGCTTTAATGTACCGTGTGGTAGATAAATATTATATTAGTGAAGGTTTCTCCAACATCATTCAAGCGCTGGTCGTAACAGTTGCTGCTTACCTGATGCAAGCTTATATGATTCCAGACACTGATATTAATATTGTCATTGTTTCTACCTTGATGCCAATGGTGCCAGGTACAGCAATTACCAACTCTTTACGGGATATTTTCCATGAGGATTATTTGGCCGGCGCTTCTAGAGCAGTGGAAGCCTTCTTGAATGCGCTGATGATTGCACTAGGCGCAGCGCTTGGTCTGGCATTGATTGGAGGGATATTTTAATGACAGGAATGGATATATTTCTACAATTATTAGGTGCCTACGGTGTCGGTGTGTTTGCAGCATTAACCCTGGAAGGGCCGCGTAAGGTTTTATTTTGGACGCCTTTTATTAACGTTGCTGGTTGGGGGGGTTACTTGCTTAGCCTTCATATTGGTGGTTTTTCAGAGTTGATGTCCACTTACTTCGGCTCTTTGGCGATTGCCGCAATGTCCCATATGTATGCACGTATTTTCCGTGAGCCGGTAACGGTCTTCTTTATACCAGCTTTCTTCTTATTTGTACCAGGGGGCGGTATGTATCGGACAGCTTTAGCCTTTATTCAAGGGCAAACATCACAAGGTTTTACAGAACTAGGTGTGACGCTATTCACAGCCTTGTCGATTGCTTTAGCAGTTTATACAGCAGATACATTCATGCAAATTATTAATAAACAAAAATTCCCGAAATTTATCCGGAAAAACTATCGAGTAATCCCTAAAGTAGCCAAAAAAGCAGAAAAGAAAATCGAAAAAACCTTGAAATAACAGGGTGTGAGTGAGGCCGTTTAGCT
>JBCLPQ010000004.1:0-186806 GCA_041223225.1 Aerococcaceae bacterium 50-4 | reverse complement strand
CAATAACGTTGGAGTAAATAGGTGGAGTGATGGCACATCACGCAGACTATTTGCGAAACGGACTTGAGCTGGTCGATCGAACCCGACTAAAACAGGGTGTGAGTGAGGCCGTTTAGCTCAATAACGTTGGAGTAAATAGGTGGAGTGATGGCACATCACGCAGACTATTTGCGAAACGGACTTGAGCTGGTCGATAGAGAAGCCCTTGGAACGTAGTGACATAGGGATACCTATGCGTCAGAAGCGAACCCGACTAAATAGGATGTGAGGCAGGGCGTTTAGGCAGGCGATTCTGGAAAACTAGTGTCGTATCATACAAAGTATGATGCAAACTAGTTTGAAGTAGAGGTCTGTCTGCCCTGATGAGCTCAACTACAGGGTGGTGAGCCCCCTAACTAATATTGCTTAACAAAAGCGCGTGTGTGATGTGATTTGTCACTGCGCGTTTTTTCCATATAATAATAGTAGAAAAGAGGGGGACGACCTGATGAAGAGATGGTTGGTAATGACGGTAATGACCTTACTTCTAGCGGGATGTGGTCAAAGCCAACAAGAAGAGGCTACTAGTTTGAGGGCGCCAAATACTAGTGAAAGTGCTGCTAGCGTGGATAACGAGCCGTCTTTTTTCACGGAAGGTCTTGAGGCGAATAGTGAGGAAGTATTGGCGCGTTTTCAGGCTGAGGATGCTGAATTGCCAGCGGTTGATCTGCGTGGTTCAGGAGTCCAGGAGAGTCATTTTCTTCGTTTAAATGATGTAGACCAGTATGTCTATGAGGTTGGTCAAGGGGACGACCTGCCAGTGGCGATATTTCTGCATGGAGGCCCTGGATTTTCCTATACTGACCAGGCAGATTCTTTGGCTGGTTTGGCGGATGAGGTGAATTTACTGTTCTGGGATCAGTTGGGGGCTGGAGAGACGTATACAGGCAATCCGAGTGTAGAACCGACGATGACTGATTTACAGGCTTCTTTAAGTGACTTGGTGGCTTATGCCAAGGCACGTTATGGTGTGGACCAAGTGGGTATTATTGGTCACTCTTGGGGGTCAGCTCTTGGGTCAGCCTATGCCCGGGAAAATCCGGATGATGTCGCTTTTTATGTGGGGATCGGCCAGGTGGTAACTCCGGTTGAGGATGAAGCAGTAGCCTTGAGTCAAACCCGTGATTTAGCGGCATCTGTAGGTCGTCAAGATTTGATAGACCAATTGGCGGGAATTTCGGGAGACTATCCTGATCCGGATGATTTTTTGACTTTGGCATATGATGCAGCCACTTTACGGTCAGTTCAAGCTGAATTAGGTTTTGGAACTGTTGATTTTGTACAGTATTTACCTTTGTTACTAACAGGTCAGACAGCTGAATTATCCGATTCAAACCAGGAAATGCTAGACCGTCTCTTGTTGAGCCAACGCTTATACCGGGAATTGTTAGCAACAGATTTTTATGAAGGTGGACTTGAATTTAAGATGCCTTTTTACCTGATATCTGGGGAAAATGACATCCAAGTTCCAACTAGTCAGGCAGAAACACTTATTGATGCGGTTCAAGCACCGACAAAAGACATAACTGTAATACCGGATGCAGGCCACACGCCAATGATTGACCAAGAAACTATTTTTATGCAAACGATGACAACCATTATAGATCAGACATTTTCAGTGAATGGGTGATATTTTTTACTATCATTTATGCTAAAATATATAGGGACAAATCTATTCAACAACAATTAATCTATAACAACACGCGGAGGATAAATATGACCAAGCAATTGATTCCAAATGGCGGAAACTGTTTAGCTTCAGTGGCACTACTTGAAGGTAAACAACCATTATTATGGGCCTTTCGCGAAAAAAGCTTGATGCCCAGTGATAGTGGCTGGCGTTTTTTTGCGGCAACGGATACGCAGACCGAAGTGATGGACGGTAAGAGCGTACTTCTCGTTGATATTAATAAAATTGCCGAACTGGAACCAACTGTAGCGGGTATTTATTGGTATCCAGAAGGAGCTGATTTCCAGTTAGCCAGTAAAGATGGCAGCAAGTATTTCGTGTACAACGACACTTTTGAAAGAGTCGTACCTGCAACCACCCATAAGGATTTACCCCTTACGTCAAAAGCTTTTAAGGCACATTTTGAAGATGTTGCACTAGCTACAGGAACGAATCCTATGGCAGAGCACTTACAATTGTCAGCTGAAAAAGTAGACATGCTGAAGTTGTTAGATTTAATGCATACAGATGAAGTAGAAAATCTATCGGATACAGAAGTATTCCTCAACACAGGTCTTTTATTTGGTTTTGTGGATATGCGCAATAAATCCCTACATATGGGACTTTCAGATGGTCAATTAACAGATATTGTGCAGATTATGATGGATTATTTTAATCTAGACCGAGAAAAAGCGCAGGCTTACATCCATCACTATACTGACTTGAAGCATGACGGCACTACTGTCGCTGAACAACAATTAATCATGTATGGTGGCAAAATGTATGAGTGGTTACAAGTTGACGACTTTCATGCAATTAAAAATGAATATGCAAACCTCGTGATGCATCACCGTAAAGCCAAAATGGTGTAGCGGCTGTTGCCAAATAAAAATAAGAAATGGAGTATTGAAAATTGAAGTATTTTAAGCAAGCTTTTGTGATTATCGTGATTACTTTAATCGCTGAAGTATTATCACACGTACTACCTTTACCGCTACCAGCCTCAATCTATGGTATGGTCATTTTATTTATCTGCTTGATGACTGGTGTAATCAAATTAGATCAAGTAGAAAATGTGGGTGAGTGGTTAATTGCTGTAATGCCAGCTATGTTCGTCGTACCAGGTGCTGGTTTTATTACCTCTTGGACAAGCTTACAACCTCACCTATTGTCATGGTCAGTGATTATTTCTGTGACAACAATCATCGTTATGGGTGTAGCCGGACTAGTGGCGCAATACCTACAAAAACGCCAAAATGCGAAGACGGGAGGGGAAAGCAATGAATAATTTATTTGATTTATTCCCGTCCTTTGGTTTATTCCTAACATTAGGGGTTTATATGATTGCTATGTGGGTGAACAAGAAATTAAAATCACCTATCGCCAATCCTTTATTGATTGCAGTTATTTTAATTATCGCTATTTTGGTTCTTGGAAAAGTAGATGTCGCGGTCTACCAAGAGAGTGCAGACTTTGTGTCCTACTTGCTAACGCCAGCAACAATTTCCTTAGCCATCCCAGTCTATAAACAACGCCATATTTTAAAAGAAAACTTCTGGACAATTATTATTACTGTTGTAGCAGCAATGGTCACAGCGGTAGTTTCTGTCTTGATTGTAGCCTTCATCTTTAATATGGATGAGGAAATCCTACGATCAGTCCTAGCCAAATCAGTGACGACGGCTATTGCTATTGATATTACTGTGATTATCGGTGGTATTACGCCGATTATTGTTGGATCAGTTGTATTAACAGGGATCTTTGGGGTTGTTGTTAACGAATGGATCTTCAAATTGTTGAAGATTGATTCATATTTCGCTCGTGGTTTAGCGATGGGTACTTCAAGTCACGCGATGGGTACTGCAGAATCAATGAAAACCAACGAATTACAAGGGGCAATGTCCAGTATTGCCATGGTCGTATCTGGTATTGTAATCGCCATTCTAGTACCGATTGTAGCCGGCGTCTTGTAGAAATATTATTTATCTATATAGTTGAAAAAGTGTTGTCGAACTTAGACAACACTTTTTTGTTTGATTTGACCTGTGACTACAAAAAATCACTTGACTAAAAATGTTAAATTAGAATTATTCTAATTTTTCTTACAAATATGCTATCCTTTTTCTAATAGATAATGTTAAACTAATAACACATAAGTGAAAAGGTAGTTGCTGATTGAGTTCGATAGATCATCACTTATCCAACACCTATTTCATAAACACATTTGAAAGGATGAGCAATATGACAGTAGATATTAAATGGGAAGAATTGGGCTTTGACTATATGGACTTGCCTTATCGTTGGCGAGCATATTGGAAAGATGGCGAATGGTATAAGGGTGGTTTGGAGACTGAAAATACGATTCAGATTGCTGAAGGTGCGCCTATTTTACATTATGGACAAGGAGCATTTGAAGGATTAAAGGCTTTCGGAACTAAAGACGGTGGTATTCAAATCTTTCGTCCTGACCAAAATGCTAAACGATTAAATGCCTCAGCTAGACGTTTGGTGATGCCTGAAGTACCGCAAGAAGACTTTATTCATGCGGTGAAAGAAGTCATCAAGGCAAATGCTGACTATGTGCCACCCTATGGTACCGGTGCGTCACTTTACTTACGTCCAACTTTAATTGGTGTTGGCGATAACATTGGCGTTAGCGCAGCGAAAGAATATATCTTCACTGTATTTGCCATGCCAGTTGGCCCTTACTTCAAGGGTGGTATGACACCAACATCCTTCACGACTTCTGAATTTGACCGTGCAGCGCCTCATGGTACTGGTGCTGCCAAGGTAGGCGGTAACTATGCAGGTAGTTTACAACCTGGTATTGAAGCCAAAAAACAAGGCTACTCTGATGTGGTATATTTAGATCCGGCTACGCATACAAAAATTGAAGAGGTAGGTTCCGCAAACTTCTTTGGTATTGAAAAAGAGACCAATAAATTTGTAACACCGAAATCACCTTCAATCTTACCTTCAATCACTAAATATTCATTGCTTTGGTTAGCTGAACACCGCTTAGGTTTAGAAGTTGAAGAGGGCGACGTATACATTGATGACTTAGACCGATTTAGTGAAGCAGGGGCTTGTGGTACGGCTGCGGTAATTTCACCAGTGTCATTTATTACACACAATGGTAAAGACCACCACTTCTATTCTGAAACAGAAGTAGGACCTATCACTAAGCGCCTTTATGATGAATTTGTGGGTATCCAAAACGGTGATGTTGAAGCACCAGAAGGCTGGATCGTAAAAATTTAGGATGCGACAAAAGGCGCTTAGACTCAAAGCACTGGAGTAAATAGTCGCAGTGATGGTACATCACGTAGACTATTTGCGAAGTGGAGTTGAGTCTGCCTTTTGGAGCTCGACTTGGTTGAGTATACTACACTATTGCTTAACAGCCTTAGAAATAGGATGTGAACGAGACCGTAATAAAAAAGGGAGATTGATCAAAAATATGGTCAATCTCCCTTTTTCTATTTCACTAAAATTACTAGTCAATATGTTCTAATAAGTCTCCTGGCTGGCAATCTAATACCTTACATATCTCTTCTAAAGTAGAAAAACGAATCGCCTTGGCTTTGCCGTTTTTTAGGTTAGATAGGTTAGCGATGGTGATGCCCACTTTATCTGACAATTCAGTTAAGGTCATTTTTCTTTCGGCTAATAAGACATCCAGTTTCACATTTATTGGCATAATCACCCTCCTTAGACAGTGAAATCATTTTCTTCTTTAATCAATATCATTTGTTGGAATAGTTCTTTGATAACGGATAAGAACAGGGCTGCTACAAATGGTATGAAACATAGACCTAATCCAAATAATACAACCCCTGGTGCATCAGCACCTAAAGCAATCCAATAAAACATAGGTAGGGTAAATAAACTGAATAGAAAGATACCCTGTAAAACTTGTTTAATTCGTTGAATATAGGTTAATACGGTGGTCGTAAAAAAATCATTGGCTATAATTTTTGTAATGATTTTATAGACAAAGTATACAGCAGCCAGGGCAAGTAGGAAAATGACCTCAATGGCCACAATACCTATGATAATGGTGTAGGGTAGTGGGTTTTGGTTTTCTGCGGTAAAAATTTGAATATTGAATAATGTCGCAAATAATAAAACGACAATACCAATGCCTATAGTGGTTATTTTTAAAAATTGTGATTTAAATGACATTTTTCTCCTCCTTCTTATAGTTAAATCATAACAGTTTTTTATCGTTATTCAATGTTATTTTATCGAAAAACGATAAAGAATATATTAAGAATGGCATACGATTTTAGGCTTTCGTCATTTATTGCACGAAAAAAGCACCAGGATTCCCCGGTGCTTTTGTTTGTTTACCTTTAAATTAGATAACATCCATGTCTGGTAGTGGGTTTGTTGGGAAGTGGTTGAAGTCATAAGTTGCTAATTCATTAATATCTGTCATGAAGTAAGTACCTCCACGAGCAATCATTAAGTTTAGTTCTTTACCTTCTAAACCATTTTCGCTTAACAACACAACAATAGCTGGTTTATGCATAGCACGCATGAAACCTAACTCGAAGGCTGTACCATCATCAACGTTTTCAACATCGTATAAGAAAACACCAGCATCAGCCGTATTCATTGCAGATAAGTCATTTTGGTAAGTTGCCACTTGCCACTCAAATGACCCGAAGATACCTTCAGGATCGCGGTCAAAAGAAGTATCTTTGTATTGGTGGTCAAATGGGAAATGTACAACACCAACTGTTGGGTTTTGATTTAAGGCTTTTGTTGCTTCTTCAACGCGACGTACTTGGTCAGGGTTAAAGAATGGTGTTGCTAGATATAACTTAGTGCTTGCTGAAGTATCTTTACGTTTATCCAATGATATAACCTCTTTCTTAAATGCAAAATAATTTAACTAGAATATTCGAAACATAAATATATAATCATGCTTAAATACATTCTACTATACTTTCAATAGAAAGTGTTTAACTATTTAATCATTTACAGCCCATTCGTTCATAAATTGGTCTAAAAATTGCCGCATATAATTTGTTCGTTCGTGTGCAATGACTTTTCCGGATTCAGTATTCATAGAATGTTCGAGTTTAAGCAACTTTTCATGAAAGTGATTGATAGCTGTTGAAGGGTGATTGCGGTAGTCTTCTTTATTCTTCGCATCTATCACGGGAATCGTCGGATTATAAATTTCATTATTGGCATGACCACCATAAGCAAAGGTACGGGCAATCCCAATAGCACCTAGCGCATCAATCCGGTCTGCATCTTGAACGTATTGTCCTTCAATTGATAGCTCGTACTGGGTCGTGAGATTTTTCGAGTAAGACATATGTTGAATCGTAAAAAGAATATTTTCTCGACTAGCTGATGAAAAATCTAATTCATCTAGAAGCTTTTCAACTTCCATTTGGCTAAAAATAATATCAGATACTAATTTATCATCGATTGTGTCATGTAAATAAGCAGCTGCTTCAATCACCATTAAGGCTTCAACGTTACTAGCCCCATAATCGGCCACATACAATTTCTGTGCTAACTTTGCTACACGGTCAGCATGCCAATAATCATGACCTGTAGGGTCAAAAGCCATACGTTCTCTAGCAAAATCTTGAATTTTTTTAAGTCGTGTTGCCATTTCCATTTGCCCATCTCCTTAAACAAACAGTATCTTATTTAAATGTATCTGCGGTAACAATCTCGTTGGCAACCATGTAATCTTTAATATCTTGCACCAAGGCTACTTTATGTTCTGGGTATTTTACCAAGTCGTATTTGTCCATATCGATATACATTACTTTAGAATGGTTGTAGTGGTTTTTCACCCAGTCATCATAACCAGACCATAAACGGTGATAGTAGTTGGTTAATTCATCACCTTGTTCAAAATCACGACCACGATTTTCAATCCGCGTCATAACTGTTTCAAAGGAACCGTGTAGATATAACATCAGATCAGGATGCTTTCGAGGTATTTCAGCTAATTCTTCCATCATATTACGAGATAGATTTTCATAAATTGAAAATTCTTCTTCACTGATACGCCCGATATCCGTATTGACTCTAGCAAAATACCAATCTTCAAAAATTGATCGGTCTAAGACGGTTTTTTCTTCGCGAGAAGCTTGTTTGATTGTTTTAAAGCGTGAATTCAAGAAATCCAATTGAGTCAAGAAAGGGTATCTCTTAAGCAACTGTTCTTCAGGGGTTGCCTTATAAAAATATGGCAGCATAATATTGTCGTCTACTGACTCATAGAAGGGCGTAAAGCCTAATTCATCTTTAATTAAGTTTGTAATGGTGGTCTTTCCTAATCCTATCATGCCACCAACTGTAATCATTACCATGTATTAACTCCTATCTATAGGTGTACAGTTTTATCGTACCACTATATATTGTGTTTTTGTAAATTTATTCGCCTATATATGGTATCATGAGGTCCAAGTCATATCAAGTATTGTGGCGAAAATTTTTCTAAAAATCTGACTGTCTGACTTGCATTTTAAACGGGCATTCTCTATACTAAAGATGTAGTTAGTTTACAAATGTAAACAAAGCGATGTTTTCAATAACAAAAGTTAGGGGAGGATTTTGATATGACTAAAGATAATGAAGTTAAAGACAATCATCAAACACATGACCATAGTCACCACGACCATGACCATCATGCAAGTCATCACCATATGGACCACGACCATCACAACCACATGCATGGTGACCACCATGATCACTCGGGGCATGGACACGGACATGGCGGTCACGGAGCTCATATGATGGAAGACTTTAAGAAACGGTTTTGGGTGGTGCTTATCTTATCTATCCCGTTAGCTATTATCGCACCGATGTTGATGCACTTATTTGGCTATCATATCGATTTTCCAGGACAAGGTATTTTGGAATTTGTGCTAGCGACTATCGTATTCTTTTATGGGGGTAAACCTTTCTTAAGCCACGCTTGGCATGAGTTGAAATCAGGCGTTCCAGGTATGATGATGCTGATTTCATTGGCCATCGTTGCAGCCTATGTTTATTCCATTTTAACAACCTTCTTCATTAGTGGGATGAACTACTATTTTGAACTAGCGACATTGATTCTGATCATGTTGGCTGGTCATTATATTGAAATGAAGGCACAAATGTCAGCCGGAAATGCGGTGGAAGCTTTAGCGAAGCTCTTGCCTTCTGAGGCGGAAGTAATCCATGAAGATGGTACAACGAGTGAAGTGAAAGTAGATCAATTGCAAAAAGGTGACCGCATTTTAATCCGTCCAGGCGCTAAAATTCCTATTGATGCGACTGTATACGAAGGTCATTCTGAAGTAGATGAATCGATGTTAACTGGTGAATCAGTGCCTGTCTTAAAAGAAAGTGACGCTCAAATAGTTGGGGGTGCGATTAACGGTGACGGTGTACTAAAAGCGGAAGTTGCTAAAACTGGCTCTGACACCTATCTATCGCAAATTATTAACTTGGTAACAGATGCGCAAGCACAGAAATCAAAAGCCCAATCTAATGCTGATAAGTGGGCAAAATACCTATTCTATATTGCTTTAGCTGCCGGGATTATTGCTTTTATTTCTTGGTCAGCGATTGATGGTTACCTCATTGGACTACAATTTATGGTAGCTACTTTTGTGATTGCCTGTCCACATGCACTTGGACTAGCAGTCCCATTAGTTAACGCGGAATCAACCTCTTTAGCAGCTGAATCAGGTTTATTTATCCAAAACCGTATTGCTTTTGAAGACGCCCATAAAATAGATAAAATTGTTTTTGATAAAACGGGTACTTTAACCCAAGGTGCGTTTGGTGTGGATGAGATTACATCTATGGATGCCAACTTCAGTGAGGAAGCCATTTTGCAAATTGCTTATGCCATTGAAAGACAGTCTGAACATCCGATTGCGAGAGGGATTGTAAAAGAAGCAGAAAATCGTCAATTAAGAGCTTTAGATGTTTCAGATTACCGCAATTTAACGGGTAAAGGACTAGAAGGAAAAGTAGATGGTAAAGATATTCAAATCTTAAGTCCACAAGCGACGCGAGATGCTGGATTTACCTTTGATGAAGAAGCTTTTAAAGCATCAGCTTCTAAAGGACGGACAGTAGTATTTGTCATCTATGATAACCAACTCATCGGGTCAGTCGCTGTATCTGATATTGTTCGTGAAGAAGCCAAAGATGTTGTGGCAGCCCTACAGTCACAAGGTGTACAAGTGATTATGCTGACCGGTGATAACCAACAAGTAGCCACTTCAGTTGGGGAAACACTGCATTTAGATGGTATCTTCGCAGAAGTACTTTCAGACGAAAAAGCGGACAAAATTAAAGCATTACAAGCTGACGGTTCGCGCGTTGCCATGGTTGGTGACGGTGTGAATGATGCACCAGCCCTTGCACAAGCAGATTTAGGTATTGCTATTGGCGCCGGAACGGACGTAGCACGAGAAACTGGAGATATTATCCTAGTTGATTCAAATATTCACGATGTCTTAAATATCCTGAACTTATCACGAGCAACGAAAGGTAAAATTAACCAAAACCTCCTATGGGGTGCAGGTTATAACGTGGTAGCTATTCCTTTAGCTGCCGGTGTGCTTGCGGGTCTTGGTATTGTGCTTGGACCAGCTTTATCTGCCGTGATTATGTCCTTGTCTACAGTTGTCTGTGCAGTGAACGCAAGAATGCTTCGTCGCACTTATGAAAAAGAACAAAACTAGTCGAATCAAATCATCGTAAAAAATGCCTCCGCTTTTAAACTAGCGGAGGCATTTTTTCATAGCCTTAATCATTCCAAAATTCTAGTAATTTGTCTGAGAACAAAACCCATATGATGAACATGCTGACTAATGTTAACTTCATCAAGGATAAGTCGTCAGGGGTTAAACTCAAGAGAATAAGTAAGACGATCAAAGCCACAATACTGTTCTTCAACTTTTTCACTCATTCTCCCCTATTCCTTATCGGTTATATTGTATATTTACAATAATATAGCACAATAGAAAAGGTAGATAAATTCAAAAATAGGTTAAGCAAACGAGATTTTGACAATCAATAAAAACCCCTTCTGACCATCTTTAGTCAAAAGGGGTTTTTGTGTCAACATCTATTGCTATCCTAAGTTGGCGATTAAAGCTTCAAACAAGTATTTACTTGATTCAGCACCTGGGTCAGGCTCACCAATTGACCGGTCACCGTAGTAGGATGCTCGACCCTTGGTTGCTTTAAGTTCAGTTGTCTTGGCACTCGCTTCGTCTAAAACTTCTTGCGTAAGATTATTAGCTTTTAATGCTTCAACAGCCGGATGCCACATATCCACCATGGTTTTTTCACCAGCTTCTGCTTTACCTCGTTGTTGGATTTTATCTAAGCCAGCAGCGAATATTTCGCCCAGGTCATCTGAATTTTTGGCAGTTGTCGACATAGCCAAGAAAGCAGAACCGTATAGGGGACCAGAAGCCCCACCGATTTTACTCATTAAGGTTTGCGCAACCGACATAAATAGAGCGGGCACATCAGCTGGTTCCTTGTCCTCTAGGGCCTCTTTAGTGGCAGTTGCACCACGGGCCATATTGTTACCGTGGTCACCGTCACCAATTTTTTGGTCTAAGTCAGATAAATACGCTTTTTCTTCTATTAAACGGTCAAACCATTGGTCTAACCAAGCCATTGTGTCTTTTACATCCATACAGGTCATCCTTTCCTAACAAATTAACCCCAAGCAGCAGTGTTTACAGGTGCTTGTAAGGCGCTTATCCAGTCCGCATCTTCAATTTTGAGTAGGGTCAGTGATGCTCCTTGCATTTCAAGTGAAGTCATTAGGTCCCCCACTTTTACAAAATCAATTTCTAACCCTTCATCTGCTAATTGGCCTTGAATATCATTCCAGAATAGGTAAAGTTCCATTAGAGGCGTACCACCCATTCCATTGACTAATACGGCAAAATGGTCACCCGATTCCCAGTTAAATTCTTCTTTTAGCCGGGCAATTAATTCACTAGCCATTTCTTTAGCGGGTTTGATTTTTTCACGGCGGTAACCAGGTTCACCGTGAATCCCAATCCCATATTCAAATTCATCATCTGCGATATCAAAACCAGGTTTACCTACTTCGGGCACAGTTGCTGCCGTTAGCGCAAGTCCGATAGATTTAAGCTGGTCATTTACTTTTTCCGCGATAGCCTTTAGTTCGCTTAAGGATTTGCCCTGGTCAGCGTAGTAACCAATGATTTTATGCATAAAGACAGTACCGGCAATTCCGCGGCGACCAGCAGTAAAAGTTGAATCTTCCATGGCAATATCGTCATCTACAATGATTGCTTCAGTTTCAATACCTTCAGCTTCCGCAAACTCTTGGGCAATTTCAAAGTTCATTACATCACCAGTATAGTTTTTGATGACTAAGAAAACGCCGGCGCCATTATCGGCAGCCTTAATCCCTTCTAAAATTTGATCAGGCGTTGGTGAAGTGAAGACTTCCCCAGAAACAGCGGCTGACAGCATTCCTTTACCAACAAAACCAGCGTGACTCGGTTCATGACCGGAACCACCACCCGACACAATGCCAACGATATCGGGCGTTGCTACTGTACGATAAAGTACTTGCGTATCTGGTACCTGAGCTAAAATATCTGCGTGGGCGCTAGCTAAACCTTTGACCATTTGACTGACAACATCACCGGGTTGATTGATTATTTTTTTCATGAAATGACCTCCTTAAGGTGTTCGTATCATGGTTATAAGCTTATTGTCTGGACTGTATTGCTTTAACTTTGTTCCTTGATGGCTTCTAGAATTTGTTCAGATGTACGATTAATTGTTGATTGAACAGCACCCACATAGGCACCTTCTACAAGTGGCCCCTCAACAATGTGGACATGTGATTTGGCTTCTTCTTCCACAAAATCTAAGGCTGTTTCAGCAGATAAAACAGCCGATCCCATGTCAGTGAAGATGAAAATTTCCTTGTCTGAATTGGCAAAAATAGCTTCCGTAATTTTGCTGACAGACGTACCAATTTCACCATCATCAGTCCCACCGGCTGATATGACTGAGAAGCTATCGTTGTCATCGGGTACCATGGTTTCTAGCAATTCTTTTAGTCCTTCTGTGATTGTTTGACTATGGGACACTAATATCAGTAGATTTGTCATAGATGAAAAGCCTCCAATGTAAGTTTTCTAAAGTTGTCTGTACACGCTTACATTTTAACAATAATTTACCCTACCAACAAGCAACAGCCATTGTGAATAGATATTTGATAGGTTAAGACGATTACGGGCAAACGATTGTCCCTTTTATCAAACATTTAAAGCGTATGCTAAAATGAAAGTATCAAAACAAGGATAGACAATATAGGAGGCATAAGTATATGGTAGATATTTTAAAAGATTATAGTCCAGACCGTTCAACTGCAAAAGCGATGAAATGGCATGATTTAGAGACAGTTTTTGGAGAAAAAGACTTATTACCAGTATGGATTGCAGATATGGATTTTGCACCGGCTAAAGAAGTGACGGCTGCGATTCAATCTTTTGTAGATGATCAATATTTCGGCTATTATTCAGTGCCAGATTCTTATTACCAATCAATGATTGATTGGTCAAAAACGCATTTTCAATACGAAACGAAGGCTGAATGGTACCGATTTGCACCGGGTGTATGTACAGGGATTGCCTTTGCCTTGCATGCATTTACCCAAGAGGGCGATAAAGTACTGATTCAAAATCCGGTTTACAATCCCTTCCGTACAGTCATTGAAGAAGCTAACTGTACTTTGGTTATGCAAGATTTATTAGGAAATGACCGAGAAGGGTACACCATTGACTTTGATGCTATGGAGAAAGCTTTCAAAGAAGATGATATTAAAGTCTTTTTATTCTGCTCACCACAAAATCCAACTGGCCGTGTATGGACAAAAGACGAACTAAACAAAGTAGTTGCTTTGTGTAAGCAATATGATGTTTTGCTATTTTCTGATGAAATCCACCGTGATTTGATTATGCCAGGTCATGAGCATATTGCTGTTGGCACAATTGATCCCAATTTTGACAACTATGTTCTCTTTGCTTCACCATCTAAAACCTTTAATCTAGCTGGTTTTAACCATTCATTTATGGTGGTACCACGTGAAGACTTAAGAGAAAAACTGGATGTTTTCTTACATTCAATTCATGTCACAGGCGGACAACCAGCTGGCTATATTGCTTCAGAAGCAGCCTATACATACGGAGGCGAGTGGTTAGCAAGCGTAAATGAAATTATTTGGGCTAATTACCAATTATTAAAAGGTAAACTAAATGAGGCATTACCTGAAGTTACTTTTTCAGATTTACAAGGGACCTATTTGGCTTGGCTAGACTTAGGCGCCTATGTATCATCAGCCAAGTTAACAGATGTGGTACAAGGAAAAGCGCGGTTAGCTGTAAACTATGGGACAACCTATTGGCCAACAAATCCGGAAGATACTCATATTCGTATCAATCTTGCGACAAGTCCGGAGATGATCGAAAAAGTTGCAGACAACCTAATTAAAGCGTTAAAAAAATAGAAATAACTATTTAGCATTATTCAATTATTTGCAACGAATTGCAAATTTAACCTCTTTAATACATAAAATTTACGAAAAATAGATTTTAATCTTTTATAGTAGTAAATAGAAATGATAGATAGAGAGGGAAAAATGTTGTTTTATAATCCAGTAAAGATTCATAGTGGTGAAAATATTAGCCACGAAATTGGTTCAGCCTTAGTTTCGTTAAAAACTAGAAAAGTTGATACCATTTTAATAATAGCTTATCATTCATCCGTTTTAGAATTGCCTCAAATTAAGCAATTACAAGAAGATTTTTCTACGGAGATCATTATTGCAAGTAAGTCCAATCCGACTGTAAACGATATTGTAGTCTATTTGAAGCAAGCTCGTCGCTTTTCAATATCTGCTGTTATTGGTATAGGGGGCGGAACAGTGCTAGATATTGCAAAGACAGTGGCTTATTTATATAGTTCTCAGATTCAATCAATTGAGGATTTACGTACTTACTTGGCTGATATATCCAGTGACCATCCAAAACTCCCTTGGATTGGCGTGCCGACAACTGCAGGCACAGGAAGTGAAGTGACTTGTTGGGCAACTATTTGGGATCCAGGAGAAATGAAAAAATATTCATTAGATACCCAAGACAACTACGCTTACGCTGCTTTTATCGATCCTAAGTTACAAATCACAGCCCCTATGGAAGTTGCTGTTTATTCAGCTTTAGATGCGTTAACACATGCAATGGAAGCTTATTGGGCTAAACAAACCAATATGATTTCTAAAGCATATGCCTTAATTGCGATGCAGAAAATACGTTCATCTTTAGCAGTTTTTGTAAAAGACCAAACAGATCACACTGCCTTCAATGAACTTTCTGATGGCGCATTATTTGCAGGATTAGCTTTTTCTAATACACATACTGCAGGGGTTCATGCAATCTCCTATCCTTTAACAATGGCCTTTGGATTGCCACATGGCTTAGCAGTTAGTATACTGTTACCAAAAGTTTGGGCTTTAAATTCTGGTCATTTCGCTGATGAAACAGCTATGCTAGATGCATTAAATGTTGATAATCCAGCAGCGTTGGACCAATGGATTGCGGATATGCTTGATCAGTTGGAAATTTCAAATAAGTTGCAGGATTATGGCGTAACGAATGAAGATTTTCAATTGATTAAAGCTAACGCGAATACAAAAGGACGAGCTGATAATAATCCTGCTGCCTTGTCGGAAGTCGCAGTACAAACTATATTAGAAAATATTTATTAATGATGTTAATTGGGATTCGAATGAAGAAGAGGTCACGGAATTGTTAAAAGAAGAGAGAAAAGATATTATTTCTAAACAATTACAGTTGAAGAAACGACTAACATATCAAAAGATTGCTGACTATACCAATGTATCTGTAGATACAGTACGTCGTGATTTGAAAGAAATGGAAGAAGAAGGTAAGTTGCAGGTAGTGCGGGGCGGTGCTACCTTGCCCAATGAAGTTGCAAACTTAGTTCAATTTTCTAAAAGAAATGTATTGAATACTGAATTGAAGCGGAAAGTTGCAAAGAAGGCGCTAAATTATATTAAAGAAGGTGACGTTGTTGCTTTGAACTCTGGGACAACAAATGTTATATTGGCGCAAGAAATTGCAAATTCTATGGAAAACATTACAATTGTGACCAATAATTTGGCGGCAGCAACAGTATTAATGTCTCAGTCGAATCTGCAGGTGATTATAATAGGTGGACAGACAGATAATAAAGAATTTTCAACTTATGGTTTGGATGTGGAGAAAGAATTCATGCGTTACCATCCCGATATCGCCTTCCTCGCAATGAATGCAGTAGACGAAGAATTTGCTTATTCAGATTTTCGGTTAAATGAAATGTCAGTGATTAACTGCTTGGCTAGAATATCGCATCAAGTGATAGCGGTTATGGATATGACTAAAATGAATACACAGTCTCAACGCCAAGTGTTACCTTTAGATGCTGTTGACAAGTTGGTTACGAATGATTTAGAAGAATCCATAAAGCTTCAGTATGAAAAAGCCGGAGTGGTTTTTGGATAGTTAAACACAGAATATAATAATTGCTACACACGTTTTGCACAAAAAGTATAAAACGTGTGTTTTTTTATATAAAAAATAGCAAATACTTATATCTAATTTGCAAAATAAGGCATAAAATACGCAAATTTTACAAAAATCTAACATAAATGAGTAAAAAATACACAGAATTTACGTGTTATTAATAGTCGCTCCCTATAATAAGTATTCGAAAGGGGAGTTACCATGTTAAAGTTGCAAAATGTTGAAAAGGCCTTTGGAGAAACGCAAGTATTAAAAGATATCTCACTCGAGGTAGAAACAGGAAAAATTGTTTCTATTTTAGGAGCTTCAGGATCGGGTAAGTCGACATTATTAAATATTATCTTAGGAATTGAACAAGTAACTGGCGGAAGTTTAACATTCGACGGCGAAGATATCACAAACGTACCAATGAAAAATCGTCCATTCAATATAGTCTTTCAAGATTATGCGCTGTTTCCCAATTTAACTGCTTATGAAAATTTAACTTATGGATTACGTAATAATAAACATATATCTACAAAAGAAGAAGTAGAAGATTTTATTGACTTATTAAATTTAAGAGATCATTTAAATAAAAAAGTTCATGAACTATCAGGCGGGCAAAAACAACGGGTCGCTTTAGGTAGAACTTTGGTCATGAAGCCTAAGGTATTGTTGTTAGATGAGCCTCTATCTGCTTTAGATGGTGTCATTAAGGAATCAATTAAAGAACGTATTAAAGAAATTTCTAGAAAATATAACTTAACAACTATTATCGTGACACACGATCCGGAAGAAGCATTAACGATGTCAGATATGATTTTGATTTTAAATCAAGGGCATGTGGCACAATATGCAACACCTACTGATATCGCCAATCGACCAAAAGATCGTTTTGTTCAAGATTTTATCGTGAATCAGTTACTAGTTAAAAGAAATCATATTAACGCCATTTTTAGCGGAGCGGATATTAGCAATTATGTAGAGGCACCGATTGATCAAACAGAAATGAAAGTAAAAGAGGCGGTGTGGTAATGTCTAAACACTTCAATCTCAAAAATAGTTTAGGGATACTTCTGCCAATATTCTTTATAGTGTTTTTATTCTTTCCAATCATTCAAGTGTTTGTGCAGGCATTGTTTGATGGATCTGGATACTCTTTATCCTTATTTCAAGAAATTTTAAGCACAAGTGATTGGCATCAAGCATTTATTAATTCGCTGCTAGTTGGGCTAACTGTGGCATTGATTTCTACACTCTTGGGGTTTCTACTGGCATATGGGATACATTTTACTAATATCAAAAGATATTGGAAAAAAGCCTTTCGTCAAGTCATTATTTTCCCAATGCTATTACCAACGATTACTTATGGATTTGTTCTATTATACACCTTTGGCCGCCAGGGGTTACTCACACAGATTTTAGGCTCTCAGCCATTTGATATTTACGGAAATCCGGGTGTGATATTGGGGTTAGTTATTTATACGCTACCAATTGCTTTTACCCTATTTAACGATTCTATGCAGTATGTTGATACACGCTTCTTCGTAGTTAGCCAGCTTTTAGGAGATAATCAGTGGCAACAATTTAAGATTGCTGTTCTAGCGCCTTTAACGAGAACATTTGGTATTTCAATAGTCCAAGCATTTTTTATGAGTTTTACAGATTTTGGAATTCCGACCTCAATTGGAGGCCAAGAACCATATATTACCAATTTACTCTATGAATATTTTATGGGTGCAGTTCCTGACTTTTCTCGTGGTGCTGTCATTGCCCTTACAATGTTAATCCCATCCATTATTTCTCTAGCGGTATTAGCATACCTAGAGAAGAAAAATGTGGTGTCGGAAAACTCTCGCCAAATATCACCAGAAGATAGTAAAAAGCGTGATGGTTTATTCGTCACCTTGTTTTCTATAGTGTCGTGCGTAATATTAGGTATTTTCTCAGTATTATTTATTGTGCCCTTTGTAAAGTCTTGGCCTTACGAATTAAACTTCACATTAGAACATGTTCAAAGTTATTTTGCAGAGTCAGCGTTGACACAAGCAATTACAAATTCAGTGTGGGTAGCACTGCTAACGACTGTATTTGGTACTACACTTGCATATCTAGCGGCAGTTATAACCGGAAGAGCAAAACAAAAGACAATCATTACTAGGTTCATTGATAGTATTGCACCGGTCCTTAATTCAATTCCAGGTATGGTACTAGGTATTGCTTTTCTATTAGCATTTACTCGAACTTCGATACGAGGTACTTTCTTTATCCTAGTAGTAGCAAACATCATTCATTATTTCCCAACACCGTATCAAATGAGCAAAACAGCTTTGCAAAAAATGAATCCAAATTGGGAAAATACCGCAACAATAATGGGAGATTCATGGCTTCAAATTTTATGTCGGATCCTGATTCCCAATTCTTGGGGCACTATTATTGAAGTGGCATCTTATTATTTTGTAAATGCTATGGTGACAATTTCGGCAGTTATCTTCTTAACAAGTGCCAAAACGATGTTAATGACTACCAAAATTAAAGAACTAGAACACTTTATTCGCTTCAACGATATTTTTATTTTATCCATTCTACTATTACTGATTAATATTATCGTTCGAACAATTTTATCACTGATTAAAAGGAGAGTTACGACAATTGAAAAATAATTTTAAAAAACCATTATTCGGATTAACAGCAATATTTACAGCTTTCTTAGCAGCTGCATGTGCACCGGTATCTGAAGACGAGCAAGCAAGCGGAGGTGCTAGTGATGATCAAGTAGTCATCTTTACCAATGCAGATGAAGAGCCAGCTAACATTATTCAAGAAACCTTAAACAGCAATGGTTTTGAAGGAGAGTACGTACTACAAAGCTTTGGTACATCAGAATTAGGAGGAAAGTTAATGGCTGAAGGCGCTGATACTGAAGCTGACCTTGTGACCATGTCAACTTTCTATTTAACGAGTGCCCAAGAAGCCAATGAAATGTTCCAATCATTAGAATTGCCGACACAACCTTTAGGGAATACAGAGGATTTTGTAGCACCAATGACTGGTCAAGAAGGGGTAATGTTCTACAATAGTCAAGCAATCGAAGACGCGGGATTAGAATTACCAACTAGCTTGAAAGATTTAGCTGATGATCAATATGCGGGACAGATTACAATTCCAGATATTAATCACTCATCTACAGCTTGGTTATTATTCCAAGCTTTAATCGATACTTATGGTGAAGGCGAAGCCCAAACGATTTTAAAAGGTATCTATGAAAATGCAGGAAATTTAATCGAACAATCTGGTTCAGGTCCATTACAAAAAGTACAGTCTGGTGAAGCGGCAATTGGTTTTGGTTTACGTCACCAAGCACTTGCAGCAAATGAAGATAGTGACTTGATTCAAGTAATAGAGCCCGAAGAAGGATCATATGTATTAACAGAATCTTTTGCTTTACTAGATAAAGGAGAAAATTCAAATCCTAAAGCACAAGAAATGTTAGATATTTTAGTTGAACAAGCACGTCCAGAAATTCAAAAACTTTATCCAACACCATTATATGAAGGTGAAGAGAGTACGAGCAGTGAGGAGTCAAAAACATTCTCTGAACCTTTAACTGCAGAATTACTTGAAGACCATAAAGCGCTAGTTGATTAGGGAGGAAACTATACAATGGTAAATTACAAATTATTAACACCGGGACCATTAACGACTACATCCTCAGTGAAAGAAGTGATGATGACAGATCATGATACTTGGGATGATGATTATAAATCAATCACGCAGTCCATTCGTAAAGAATTATTAGAGATTGCGGGATTAGATCCGGAAGTATACACAACCGTCCTAATTCAAGGTTCAGGTACTTATAACGTCGAATCTGTCATTGACTCTTCGATGGGGCCAAACGATAAATTATTAATATTAGCAAACGGTGCATATGGGGAACGTATTGGTCAAATTGCTGAACGTCATCAACTTAATCATGTATTATTTTCAACTGCTGAAAATGTTAGTGCTACAGCGTCAGATGTAGAGACAGTGTTGGCAGAAAATCCTGATATTACCCATTTAGCTATGGTTCATTCAGAAACTACATCAGGTATTTTAAACCCACTTGATGAGATTGCACAGTTAGCGAAAGCAAGAAATTTAACATTAATTATTGATGCAATGTCTTCTTTTGGAGGCGTTATTCAAGATTGGCAATCTCTAGATGCAGATTACATCATTTCTTCTTCAAACAAATGTATTCAAGGTGTTCCTGGATTTGGTTTTATTTTTGCGAAGAAAGATAGCCTGATGGCGACTAAAGGGCAAGCGCAAACCTTGAGTTTAGATTTATATGATCAATGGTTAACTATGGAAAAAGACAACGGCAAATGGCGTTTTACTTCACCAACGCATACTGTCTTAGCCTTTGAGCAAGCAATCAAAGAATTAGCAGCGGAAGGTGGCGTAGCAGCACGAGCAAGTCGCTATGCGGAAAATAACCGTGTATTACGTAAACGTATGATTGAATTAGGGTTTACACCATTTGTATCGGATGAATTACAGGGACCGATTATCACTTCTTTCCTTTATCCAGAGGGTGGGTCATTTGAGTTTATGAACTTCTATGAGTTCGTTAAAGAGCGTGGTTACGCGATGTACCCAGGGAAAGTATCGAAGGTTGACTCATTTAGAATTGGGAACATTGGTGAAATTTATCCAGAAGATATGGAAAAAGTAACAAGTATTATTGCAGAATATATGGAGGGTTTAAATGATTAAATTAGTGATTTTTGACTGGGCAGGTACAACAGTAGATTTTGGCTCAATGGCACCTGTAAATGCGATTGAACAACTATTTAATGAATATGAAATTCCTGTGACAGATGAAGAAATTAGAAAACCAATGGGGACTGAAAAACGTGAACACTTATCTACAATGCTTGGTTTTGACCGCATTCGTGATGCTTGGGTAGAAAAGTTCACTTCAGCCCCAAGTGAAGAAGATGTTGATAAAATGTATGCACGTTTTAAAGAAATTTTAATTGAAGGTATTCCAGATAATTCGCATGTAAAACCGGGAACTGTAGAAACAGTTGCACAATTACGCGAACGAGGTATAAAAATTGGTACCACAACGGGTTACAATCGTGAAATGGCCCAATTAGCTGCAAATACTGCTAAAGCAGAAGGGTTCGACCCTGATTTTACTGCGACGGTAACTGATACTAATAATATTGGTCGTCCTTTCCCATATATGATTTTCAAAAATATGGAAGCTTTAAATGTTTTATCTGTAAAAGAAGTAGTTAAAGTGGGCGATACATTAACGGATATAGAAGAGGGTATTAATGCTGGCGCCATTGCAATTGGATTGATTGAAGGTTCATCACAATTAGGCTTAAAAGAATCTGAATTAAACGCATTGTCTGCTGAGGCAAAGGATGCAAGATTTGCTGAAGTTCGCGAAGCATATAAGCAAGTAGGTGCACATTACGTTGTAGACACGATGTCAGACTTAATTGAAATCATCGATAATTTAAATAAATAAGGTCACGGCTTAATAAAATACCCTCGAAACCCTGTCGTTATGACGAGATGGTTTCGAGGGTATTTTTCATTTTATTTATTTATCAGGTTCGACGTGGACATCGATGGCAGTTACGTCTTGAGTCCGCTGTAAGGCAGCTTCGACTTTTTCGGTAATATCATGACCTGCTTGTACGGAGATTTCTGGGTCAACCAAGATGGTGATATCGAGATAAACATTGGCCCCGTAATTACGGCCACGAATATCAGGTGCAGCGCGAACGCCAGGGACCATCAGGACTATTTTCCGATAGATTTCTAAATCTTCTTCTGGAAATCCGTCAGATAATGCAAAAGCAGATTCTTTAAAGATTTCATAGCCTGACCGGATGATGATTAAACCGACGATAACAGCCATTAAACCATCCAACCAGATAAGTCCTGTTCGACTCAAGACAACTGAGATGGCTGTGGCAAACGAAGTAAGGGCATCAGCTAAGTTGTCTTTTGAAGAAGCCTTTAAAGAAGGACTGTTTAATTTATTCGCTAAATGTTTGTTATATAAGTGAACACCAGACATGGCGATACCAGAAATCAATCCAACAATGGCATTGATGGCGGTTGGGGATGAAAAATCTTGATGTATTAAGGCAGTTCCTGCATCTTTGGTCACAGTGATCCCAATATAAAGGATTACAAAGGACATCATCAAGGTGGTGATGGTTTCAATCTTATAGTGACCATAGCGGTGGTCCCTATCTGCTGGTCGTTGAGATAAAATCATCCCGACAAGTAAGGCAATAGAAGTAAATGAATCTGTAAAGTTGTTCAAACCATCAGCAAACACAGCGCTAGAATTAAAAGTGTAACCCACAAAGAGTTTGCTCGCTGAGATGATCACATAGGCGATGATACTTAGGTAAATTCCGCGACGGGCCATTTGTTGATGATTGTGTTGAGCTGTCATATTTGGTCCATTTTCCATGTGATAACTGCTTCCTTTCTATTGGCTGTTAAAGTAGTGGAGATTGATTTAAAAAAGCGCAATTCTTTCCATTATAGCGATTGGTAATAGGCTTTTCAAGGGAAATAAACTGAAAAATATTGGTCATTTTAAATAAAATTTGAATGAATTTTGATCCTATTTCAAGAAAATATGATTGACTTAATATGTTATGTAATATAACATGAGATTAAAATACAATTAAAAAAAGAATGAAGGTGAGTTGGCATGAAGGAAAAAGAGTTACGACGTACACTTGCTGTATTCCCAATTGGTACTGTTGTACAATTAACAGATTTAACACCAAGACAGGTGCGTTATTATGAGGAACAAAAGTTAATTAAGCCAAAACGTTCTGAAACAAATCGCCGCATGTACTCTTTAAATGATGTCGATCGATTATTAGAAATCAAAGATTATTTAAATGAAGGTATGAGCATCCAAGCGATTTACAATACTTATAACCGTCAACATACGCAACCTAAAGTGACAGATTCAAAACAGCTAACTGACGAAGATGTTCGTCGTATTCTTTATAATGAAATCTTGAATCAAGGTGGATTTAGAAATGCGGGCGCTGATCAGGATTATCCTTTACGTTAAATCATGCAATGTTTGAAAGCTCAATGAATGTGACTAAAAAGTAGTATATATAATAGAGGAGATTTTTTATGAACCAAATTAATAAAGATTACCAACGATTACCAGGCTCTTATTTATTCGCAGAAGTAAAACGTCGCCAAGAAGCATATGAACAAGCGCATCCAGACCAAAACGTGATTCGTTTAGGGGTTGGAGATGTGACCCTACCTTTAGCGCCAGCAGTTATTGAAGCTTTACATAAAGCAGTTGATGAACAAGCGGATGCGGCTACTTTCAAAGGTTATGCACCAGACCATGGTTACGACTTTTTACGTGAAGCTATTCAAAAAAATGACTTCGCAGCCCGTGGCGCAGATGTAAAAGTAGATGAAATCGTGATTTCTGACGGTGCCAAATCTGATTCTTCAAATATTCAAGAACTCTTTGGTCCAGACATTAAAATTGCTGTAGGTGACCCAGTTTATCCAGTATACATTGATTCAAATATCATGGCTGGACGTGGTGGAGACTACAATGAAGAGACTGGTAAATGGTCTGACTTAGTTTACCTATCAGCGACAGCGGAAAATGACTTTAAACCAGCTTTACCTGAAGAGCCAGTTGACTTAGTATACCTTTGCTACCCAAACAACCCTACAGGGACAACTTTAAATACAGCTGACCTACAAAAATGGGTAGACTGGGCAAACGAAAATGATGCCATCATTATCTTCGACTCGGCTTATGAATCGTTCATTACTGAAGAAGATGTACCGCATTCAATCTTTGAATTACCAGGTTCACGTACTTGTGCGATTGAAATCCGTTCATTCTCAAAACGTGCCGGCTTTACAGGTGTTCGTTTAGGGGCAACGATTATTCCGCAAGAGTTGGAAATTGATGGTGTATCTTTATTAGACTTATGGAAACGCCGCGTTTCAACTAAATTTAATGGTGCACCTTACATTGTACAACGTGCTGGTGAAGCAAGTTATTCTGAAGAAGGTAAGGCGCAAATTGAAGAAATGTTAGCTTACTACCGCCGCAACGCAAGCCTAATTAAAGAAGGTTTGGAAGAGGCTGGTTATGAAGTGTATGGTGGTGTCAACGCCCCTTATGTATGGCTGAAAACGCCTCAAGGTATGGATTCATGGGACTTCTTTGACTTCCTATTAGAAAACGCCCAAATTGTTGGGACACCTGGTGTTGGATTTGGTCCTTCAGGTGCCGGCTACTTCCGATTAACCGCCTTCAATACCTACGAAAAAACAGCAGAAGCTGTTGAACGAATTAAAGGCTTGAATAAATAAGTGATCTGATTAAAGGGTGGAACGTATCGTTCTGCTCTTTTTGATTACAATCATTTAAAAAACCGCTAACTTGGTTGAATAATCGTTTTTGTCGATTACGCTTGAATGATTAATCATCCACTTGATAAGAGAATTCCCATGGTAGGATGGAAATAATCGTTAATCAAATTTGGGAGGTAGACATCATGAAAAAAGGTTTGTGGTTATTGACAGGAGTTACTATTTTTCTAGGGGCATGTGGGACTGGTGAAGCAGAGGAATTGACAGAAGTGTCTGTTGCTTCGCGGGGTTCGGATGTTGAAATCTGGGACTTTATTGCGGAATCGGAGGCAGCGACTGAAGCAGGTTTAGATATCGAAGTGATTTCAATTGATGGTGACGGTGTTCAAACCAATACAGCAACGGCCGAAGGAGATGTAGATGCGAATGCCTTTCAGAATCTAGGTTATATGGAGACTTTTAATGATAATTCAGACAATCAATTAGTCCCGATTGCGACGACATATCGCGAGCCGATGGGTATTTACTCTGACCAATATACTTCAATTGATCAGGTTGCTGAAGGGGATTTGGTGGGCGTTTCCACTAATAGTGCAGGACAAGCGCGTGAATTAGCCGTACTTTCTGGTTCGGGACTTATCACACTAGCTGATGATTTTGATCCCAATGCAGGTACAATTGATGACATCACAGAAAACCCGCTTAATTTAGAATTTATTGAGGTGGATGAGTTACAATTAGCGCGTAGCTTACCAGATTTAAATCTCGCAGTCATCGGTAATACAATTGCTTTAGAATCAGGTCTAAATGTCACTAAAGATGCTATTTTCGTTGAAGAATTGGATGAAAAAGCCAACGGGACCATCAATGTGATCGCAACTGCAGCGGGCAATGAAGATGAGGAAAACTTACAGAAGTTAAGTGAACTATACCATTCTGAAGAAGTGCAGGAATTCATCGCAGAAACCTTTGATGGGACCAAATTAGAGGTGGAAGTCCCTATTGAGGATGTATGGGCAGCAAAATAAGCGCTAGATATGTTAGCATTGGTGTCATATTATATGTCAATTGATCGTGAAAAAATTGATGAAATGGATCTAGTAGTCAAATAGGCGATAGTTTTTAATTTTGTGCAAGGTGAGAATGTTCTTTAAATTCAAGCCTTGTGCATCTTTTTAGTGATTATGAGTGAAATCTAATAAATCAGCACTGGAAAAATTTGCAAACTTTATCACTTATAAAATATGTTATGTTAGAAGCTACCATATCAATGTTTATCCTTTGTTTTGGTTAAAAAGAGTATGTTAATGTATTTTTAAGTCTAGTCATATGCAAACTTTTGCAAAGAAATGATTGATTTTGACAAAAAGCCTGATTCAGCCTAGGATTTTATGATTGTATTTGGCAGTTTTTACTTATATACTTGAAAACGGATACAAGTGTCCAATTTTATTTAGGGAGGTTTAATAGAATGATAGGAATTATTTTAGCGAGTCACGGTAAGTTCGCTGAAGGTATTAAACAATCTGCTGAAATGATTTTCGGAGAGCAAGAAAATCTGCAAGCAGTGACCTTTATGCCTGAAGAAGGACCGGATGATTTACGTGCCCATCTTTTAGAAGCAGTCGAATCTTTCGATGATACGTTACAAATTCTATTTTTAGTTGATTTGTGGGGAGGTTCACCATTCAACCAAGCCAATGCAATTCATGAAGAAATGCCAGAACGGACGGCAATCGTGAGTGGCTTAAATCTGCCAATGCTTTTAGAAGCTTTGGGTCAACGATTTGCTTCGGACCAAGTGGCGGATGTAGCTAAACACATTTTAACAAGAGACGTATCAGGTATTCGTGTAAAACCTGAAGCTTTAGGTGAAGGTATTGACGCGCCTGCACAAGCAGCAGATGAAGGTGCGCAAGACGAGCATGTCGGGACCTTAAAACCGGGTACGGTATTAGGTGATGGTAAGATTAAGTATGTCTTAGCGCGTGTGGATACCCGTTTATTACACGGGCAAGTAGCCACTGGTTGGGTAAAATCAGTTAACCCTAACCGTATCATTGTTGTTTCTGACAAGGTAGCGCAAGATGATATGCGTAAATCGTTAATTCAACAAGCTGCACCTTCAGGGGTACGTGCTAACACTATTCCGATATCTAAATTAGTCGAAATTGATAAAGATCCGCGTTTTGGTAATACGAAGGCATTATTATTATTTGAAACACCACAAGACGCTTTAGCTGCAATTGAAGCTGGTGTAGATATTAAGGAAATCAATCTAGGTTCAATGGCACACTCTAAAGGTAAAACAATGATTTCAAGATCATTATCAGTAGACGAGGATGATGTAGCTACTTTACAAAAGTTAAAAGACCTAGGGGTTAAATTTGATGTACGTAAAGTGCCTGCTGATTCAGATGAACGTTTAGATAAGTTATTGAAAAATCACAACTTAATTTAAAAGGGAGGTAAACAATAAAATGGATATTTCAATTTTTGCAGCTATTGCTATTTGTGTTATTGCATTATTCGCTGGTTTTGAAAGTGTGTTGGACTCTTTCCAACTACACCAACCGATTCTTGTATGTACTTTAATTGGACTTGCAACAGGTAACTTAACTGAAGGTTTACTATTAGGTGGTCAGTTACAATTAATCGCTTTAGGTTGGATGAACATCGGGGCAGCGCAAGCACCAGATGCGGCCTTAGCAGGTGTCATCGCTGGTATCTTAGTATTAACAAAAGGTGCTTCTGTAAACGAAGGTATTGCTATCGCAGTTCCTTTAGCAATCGCTGGTCAAGTATTAACAATCTTTGTTCGTACAATGACAGTAGGTTTAGCGCACTATGCAGATAACCAAGCGGAAAAAGGCTCTATTCGTGGCGTTGAATCTGCCAATATGATGGCTTTAGGTCTTCAAGGTTTACGTGTAATGATTCCAGCAATCGCTACCTTAGCTTTACCAGCTTCAGCTGTACAAGGCGCTTTAGCAGCCATTCCAGACTGGATTACAGGTGGTTTAGCTGTTGGTGGTGGTATGATCGTTGCTGTAGGTTACGCAATGGTTATTAACATGATGGCAACAAAATCAACATGGCCATTCTTCTTTATCGGTTTTGCTTTAGCGGCCGTGACAGAATTAAACTTAGTGGCAATGGGTATTATTGGTGTTGCCTTAGCACTTATCTACATTGAATTGTCTCCACAATTTAATGGCGGTGGCGGTTCAGGATCTGGCGGTTCAGGTTCAGTTGATGCCCAATTAGATGCCATTCTAGAAGACTATTAAGGAGGGGTAGACATGACTGAAGAAGTAACAAAACGTATAACATTATCTAAACGTGACCGAATGAATGCAAACTGGCGTTTAACTTTCGTTCAAGCTTCATGGAACTACGAACGTATGCATAACGTTGGTTGGGCTTATGTTTTAGCCCCAGCTATCAAAAAACTATATACAAGTAAAGAAGACCGTACAGCAGCTTTACAACGTCACTTGGAATTCATTAACTCACATCCATATGTAGAGGCACCTATCTTAGGGGTTACCTTAGCTATGGAAGAAGAGAAAGCAAATGGTACAGTCATTGAAGACCAAGCGATCCAAGGGGTTAAAGTTGGTATGATGGGTCCACTTGCTGGTGTGGGTGACCCGATCTTCTGGGGTACTTTACGACCAGTAATCGGTGCCTTCGCAGCATCACTTGCCCTAAGTCAATCTATCTTAGGGCCAATCTTATTCTTTGTTCTTTGGAACTTAATCCGTGTAGCTTTCACTTGGTACACACAAGAATTAGGTTACCGTGCCGGTTCTGAAATCACAAAAGACTTATCTGGTGGTATTATTCAAAAAATCACTGTTGGTGCGTCTATTTTAGGGATGTTTGTCATGGGGGTATTGGTACCTCGATGGACGACAATGAATTTCCCATTTGTCATTTCTGAAGTAACTAACCAAGAAGATGCAGTTGTAAACTTTGATGGTTTAGTTGAAGCAGCTAACAACAACAACGTAACAGCTGATAGCTTACGTGAAGTGATTAACCAAATTTCGAACGGCCAATTGGTCAACTTAACTACACAAACATCTCTAGGTGATGTATTTAACCAACTATTACCTGGTATGATGCCATTACTATTAACTTTAGCATGTATGTACCTGTTGAAACGTAAAGTGAGCGCAACTACCTTGATCTTCTCTATCTTTGTGATTGGTATCGTTCTTTACGTACTAGGTATCATGGGTTAAGATGGTAGCACAATTAAATAACGAAGTAACGTTCGTCTCCAAAGCGAATGCGATGATAAACCCTATCGACCCTAAATCAGGCTTACTGATGGTGGGCGATAAGGGGGTTGAGTATCGTGAGGAGAACGGACCAGGCTTCATTCAAATTCCATGGGTTAACATTACGCGCATTCGCGTGCAAATGTTCTTCAAAGGACGTTATGTCCGCGGCTTCTACTTTGAAACCGATGAAGGCCAACTCCTGGAATTTGTTGTCGATGAAGCTAAAGATAGTCTTCGGGCAATGCGTAAGTACCTGCCTAGAGAAAAATTCGTCGCACAACAAAGTAATCTAGCCAATTTATTCAAAAATCCTTTTAAACGCCATAAAAAAGACGAGGAGTAGTGATGATGCAAGAACCCATATTCTTAAAACCCTACCTAGAAGAAAAAATTTGGGGTGGACAGAAATTACGCAGCCAATTTAATTTAGATATCCCTTCAGACCAGACGGGAGAAGCTTGGGTCATTTCAGGTCATGAACATGGGCAATCTATTGTGACGTCTCCTGAATCCCTTGCTGGGTTAACGCTTACTGACTTATACCAGGCACATCCAGAATTGTTTCTAGGCCAAGTGGCTGACCGTTTTCCATTATTAATCAAAATTATTGATGCTAAGGAAGATTTGTCTGTTCAAGTCCATCCGGATGACGAATACGGTTTAGCCCATGAAAATGACCTTGGGAAAACAGAATGTTGGTATATTATGGATGCAGATCCAGGTGCATACTTAATTTACGGTCATAATGCCAAAAATAAGGCACAGTTTTTAGAAATGGTCGAGGATAATGAGTGGGACCAATTGCTTCGCAAAGTACCCGTTCACGCCGGTGATTTCTTCGCTGTGCCAGCGGGTACCATTCATGCTATTGGGGGTGGAGTGTTAATTTTAGAGGTTCAACAAAGTTCTAATACCACTTACCGGGTTTATGATTATGGCCGTAAGGATGCCAACGGTAAAGAGCGTGACTTACACATCCAACAATCGGCGGATGTGACAACTTTTCCTCACCAAGATACTTTGGCAGAAGGACATGTCACTGAATTACCAGGAGGGGTCATCCAAGAATTTTGGACGAATGAATACTTCACTGTAGCAAAATGGACAGTGGAAGATAATTTGCACATTACTTTATCTGACAAGTATCAATTATGTACCGTTCTTGAAGGACAAGGACAGATTAGTGTAGGCGATAAGACTTGGGACGTTAAGGCAGCAGATGCCTTTATCTTACCAAGTGACCTAAGTGAAATAACACTTACTGGTCAATTCAGCCTGATGGTGGCAGAGGAAGTAACAAATGGCTAGTATAGTTCATTTGTTTTAAGGCTTAAAATAAAAGACCAAGGGTTATGCAAACAAGTGCTCACCCCTTGGTCTTTTTGTGTTTTTTATTCAAAATATCCGCTATTTTTAGTGAAATAGATGAACTTTACTTACATTAGTCAAGGTAAGGTGTATCATGACTGTTTAAGTAACTGTAACCCAGCCCCATAATGATACCACCACCAACTAAATTACCAATAAAGACAGTAACCCAATTAATAAGGATACCCGATAAACTCATCTCATTACCGGCAAAGAAAGCTAGACTCATGAGAGAGAAATTTGCGATAAGATGTTCTAACCCGCCATAAACAAAAAGAAAAATAACAGCTATGATAAACAGAAAGCGTGCAGTGTCATCTTTCATTTTCAACTGCCCCATAATTGTGATGTTTACAAAAATATTTGCAAGAATCCCATCTATAAATAAAGTCCAGATATCTTTATCCAACTTAGCGTTGATCATTGTCATGATAGCAGAATCTGCATTAAAATAATGCGCTGTGCTTGAATAGCCAAAAAGTATGCCTACGAAGGCAGCACCTAGCAAGTTCATCAGCGTGCAAACGACGATAATTGTTAAAGCTTTTGACCAAGATACTTTCTTGCGATGAGCACCGGTAAAGAGGAACATCATATTTGAAGTAGCCAATTCACCATTTAAAAAGACAATCATGGCCAAGCCAATTGGGAATATCAAGGCATAGCTGATTTTACCTAAGGAAGGGAAATCTACAGCAATGGCATCCCAAACCAAAACCCCAATTGCAGTGGGTAAGGTTAAGAAAAAGCCTGCGTATATTGCCCTTAATAAATATCTTAATGTTGATTGGTCAAAGAGGGCCTCCTTCTTGGCAACAGCACCGTCGATTTTACTCATAAAATTTGAAATATTTTTATCACTCATGATTGTCTCCTCGCTATAATATTTCCATATAATGAATGCGTTTTCTATAAAAACTAGCCTAGCATAGAAAGAAGGGAAATATTTCTAAAATCGATAATTTTATCCCTTTTAAACGCGATAAATTACAAATCATTGAGAAATGTTTCACAATTTGAGAAGTTTTATACTTGATTGTATTCTTTAAAAAAGAACTCTTCTAATCTATGCTATTAAGCTAATTACACATTACGAAATATACATAACTTTTATATTGGATTAGTGATAAGCTCTCTAAATGACAATCATTGGTATAAAATTCACAATATTTATATAAGTCGCTTTTTTGCAAATAATTATATAATTGGTGCAAAAGATGTCAAAAATAGCTATGATTAGTGTAGAAACAAAACAACATATACACGGAGGCGAATGATAATGAAAGACATGTCTATTTGGATTGACCAATTTAATATGGAAGGGCATCGAGAAGGAGGTTTTTTCTATCAAGTATTAAAATCTGACCAACGGATTCAGTTAGAAGGGCAAAATGAGCGAGCTCTATATACAAGTATCTATTTCTTGTTAACAAGTACTAACCCATCTAAATTCCACCGACTAACAGCAGATGAAGTGTGGTATTACCATTACGGGAGTCCGCTAACTGTACACATGATTACACCAGAAGGTGAGTACAAGCAAGTAACATTAGGTACTGATGTAGAAAATGGCCAAGTCCTACAAGCTCGTGTACCCAAAAATACGATTTTCGGATCAACAGTTGAAGCTGAGGATAGCTATGCCCTAGTTTCATGCATGGTTAGCCCAGGATTTGAATATGAAGACTTTGAATTGTTCAAACAATCTGAACTATTAGACCAGTATCCAGAACATGCTGAAATCATTCAAATACTCGCATTAGAAGGCTAAATTAAGGGATGTGATTTGCCGTCCTTAAATATTTCCGAAAAATTTATTCACACAATGAACATAATTTTTGATGGAATCTTCATAATATCTTCAAAGCTACCGCTTATTATATAAGCATACCCAATAAAGAAGCAAACTCTTTCTTCATAAATCTTTCTCCTCCCAAACGAAAGATACAAGTTAAAACCAGCTGTCCTCCCAACAGCTGGTTTTTTGCTTTGCTTATTGAGAAACCTTATTAAATGAGCGCACATAACTTTTATGATATAGTTTAGAGAGAAGAATATTTAAAAGAAAGGAAGATTCAATGTCATTCAAAATACCAAATGTGTTGCTCAATGATGGACAAGAAATTCCTATGATTGGTTTAGGAACGGTAGACTTGAGAGGGAATAGGGGTGCTTTGCAAATCATAAACGGCATCCAATCAGGTTATCGCTTAATAGATACAGCAACGAACTATAATAACGAGGGTATTGTAGGAAAAGCTGTGAGAGAATCAGGTATTCCTAGAGAAGAATTATTTATCAGTACGAAACTACATGGTAGTAATCATGATTATGATGGCGCCTTACAAATTATCGAAGAGCAGTTAGCGCGTACCAATTTAGAATATTTTGATAAGTATTTAATCCATTGGCCAAATCCAAAAGACGGCAAGTATGTGGAAGCCTGGAAAGCACTTATTCAAGCACAAAAACTAGGAATGGTTCGTACCATCGGTGTGTCAAACTTTTTAGAACACCATCTTGAAAAAATTATTGATGAAACCGGTGTTGTGCCAGCAACAAATCAAATTGAAGTACACCCATATTTCCATAACGAGGAAAATGTAAAAGCCAATAAGAAATTTGGTATTGTGACTGAAGCTTGGAGTCCACTGGGTCGGGATTTAAACGATGCAAAAACGCATGCAAGGCTCGTTAAAATAGGTGAAAAATACGGTAAGTCCGCACCACAAGTGATTCTACGTTGGCTATAC
The DNA here is from genome assembly GCA_041223225.1 of Aerococcaceae bacterium 50-4. Lineage (GTDB taxonomy): Bacteria > Bacillota > Bacilli > Lactobacillales > Aerococcaceae > Aerococcus. The sequence goes on along the minus strand of JBCLPQ010000004.1, from coordinate 153,676 downwards.
CAACGGGATATCATGCCAATTGTTCGTTCAAGCCATCCAATTCATCAAAAAGATAACCTCAATATTTTTGATTTTGAATTGACTGGTGACGAAATGAATCAAATATTTGCCTTGGACCAAGGTGAAGCAGGCCGCGTAGAAAATCAACACCCAGATGAATATCACGAATATGTTTAAAACATCGTGATAAAGGAATTGATGTAGAAAATCTTCATCGATTAAGATTGGTAATGGTATTTGGGACTAAATAGGGGTGGTTTAGAAAATCATTACTTATTCGTCACAAATTCAACACACTTTTGACCAATATTTTCAAACTATCTTCAAAAATTTCGCTTATTATATAAGCATACCCAATAAAGAAGCAAACTTTTCTTCATAAATCTTTCTCCTCCCAAAACGAAAGATGATAAAAACCAGCTGACTCCCAACAGCTGGTTTTTTTGATGGCTTAATAAATTACTACATAGTGTATAAGACTAATCCAATAACTACTGTTTTCTGATAATAAAGTTGAAATGCCTACCTGGGGTTTTATCAAGTCGGTAAGAAAATCCATCTGTCATCTTCAATGTATCTTGATCAGATAGAATAATATTTTCCTCTAAGAAGCCAACCTGTTTAAGTTGCTCGGCAACAGTTGCCTGGTTATCAATCAAATATTTTCCGCGGTTTTCGTCCCATTCAATAAAAGCCTCTGCATAGCCAAGTGCTTTGAATTGGTCAGCAACATCTTGGTCTACTTCAAATGATTCTTGTGAGATTGAGGGGCCAAGGATGGCTTTAATATTGCCCATATAAATAGTCGGATGCTCGCTTTTAATTTGTGCAAAAGTCGCTGACACAACGTCTTGAACAGTCCCTTTCCAACCTGAATGAATAGCGCCGATTAAACCAGTGTTTTCGTCATAAAATAGCACGGGTACACAGTCTGCAGTAAATACACCCACGACTATATCTGGGTCATAGGTATATAAAGCATCCACGTCATCTACCGCATCGTCAGTTGACTGGCTACCGCGACCCTTATCGGCAACCTTTACATGATAGGCCTTTTTAGAGTGGGTTTGATTTGCGAAAACGAAATGGTTAAGCCCAAGCGCTAAAGTTTTAGCGATTTGTTGGCGATTAGCAATTACTTGGGCAGTATCATCGCCAGTATGTAGCGCCAAGTTGCCATTAAGTGGATGCATAGTGTCTTTTAGGCTTGTACCGGCAGTGATATTTTCTGGTGTTGCATAAAATTGGATTGTCATCTTTGTGTCCCTTTCTGAATGATATTTTTCTCTATTATAACAAACGAGCGGTCTGACTAATAAAGTCCCGCAAAAACTGTTAGAATATAAGGTAATAATAAAACGACCGAGAAGGAGATTATGTATGACAACCAACTTGAAAAAAGGGGACCAAATGCACGGTTTCACCCTTGTGGATAGTCAATTTATTCAAGATGCCAATGCCCAAGTGCACACTTTTGCCCATGGTAAATCGGGCGGCCAAGTGATTTGGGTAGAAAATGATGACCAAAATCGTTCTTTTGGGATTGGTTTTAAAACACCACCGAAAGATTCTACAGGGGTAGCCCACATTGTGGAGCATTCGGTTCTTTCTGGATCGCGTAAATATCCAGCAAAAGATCCATTTATGACCATGTTGAAAACATCAATGAACACATTTTTAAACGCAATGACATTTTCAGACATGACGATTTACCCAGTATCTTCTATGAACGAAGAAGACTTCCATAATTTAACAGACGTTTATTTAGATGCGGTCTTCTTCCCTAAAATGATGGCTGAGGAAAATATTTTCCGCCAAGAAGGCTGGCATAAAGAGCTATTCGATAAAGACGAACCCATTATCTACAATGGCGTTGTTTACAACGAAATGCGTGGGGCTTATTCAGATGCTGAACGCACAATCATGCAAGACGTGACAGCCAATATGCATCCAGGTTCTACCTATGCCCATGAATCAGGTGGTTATCCTTATGCTATTCCTGATTTAACCTTTGGAAATTTTAAGCAGTTCCATGCTGATCATTACCGCCCAGATAATGCACTTGCCTATGTTTATGGTGATATTGATATCGACCGGACCTTAGCGCAAATCAACGGCGATTTCTTCAGTGAATTTTCGAAAAATGACAAGCAAATTCAATTCGATTTACCAGAAGTGACGCCAGGTCACGCTGAATACCAAGCCTTTTATGACGCTGATGACCGCAAAACAATTGAAGAAGATTCTTACTTAACTTACATGACCCATGTAGGGACATCAACAGATCTGACCAACAATTACGTAGCCAATATTTTAAGCGATGCTTTAATTGAATCAGAGGCGGCACCTATACGCCAAGCCCTCATCGAAGCAGGTCTAGCAGAGGAAGTCGAGGCTATGGGGTCAGATGGCTACTACCTTGATTTTGGCTTGGTTTTAAAACAATTTAATCCAGCAAATAAAGCTAAGGCCTTAACTGTCATTAATGACACCTTAAGAGATTTAGTCGCGAACGGCATTAACCGTGACCTTCTTGAAGGGGTTATTAACATGCGTGAGTTTGCTGCCCGTCAAGCTGGCGGTGCGATGAAGGGGATTACTTACGAAATCCAAATGACCATGGCATGGCGCTATGACATGTCGCCAACCGAAGTTCTGCATTTTTCTAAATACTTCGACGATTTAAGAGCCAAATTAGATACCGATTTCTATGAAAAATGGATTCAAGACAACTTGCTCAATGCAGATGCTAGTTTAGTGGGTATTTACCAACCAAAAGTCGGCTTATTCAAAGAACAAGACGATCAGTTAGAAACCAAGTTAGCAGCTGAAAAAGCAGCGATGACTGACCAAGACATTGAAGCATTAATTCAGGAAAACCAAGCACTGCGGGTCTATCAAGATACACCTGATACCGAAGAGGCTCGTAAAGTCTTACCGAAGTTAGACATTTCCGACGTACCGCGAACAACGACAGCGATTGCGGAGGAAGCCTTGACTAGCCAACAAGGGGTGCCTGTCCTTTTCCATGAACAAGATGCATCTGGTATTCGTTATGTACAAATGGCCTATAAACTAGACCATATCCAAGCGGAAGACTTGCCATATGTGAACTATTTAGCGATTTTATTAGGTTTATTGGATACGGATAATTACGATTACCGTCAAATGGATATTGAAATGATGAAGGCGACTGCTGGGATTTCAATGCGTCCGAAGATCCTTACCCATGAAGGTGCACAAGATGCTTATACGCCAGTTTTAGTGGCATCTTTTGCAGCAATCGCTGACCACTCTAGTCGTGGGTTCGAATTGTTACAAGATACGATGAAATTTACGGATTTCTCTGATAAAGCACGAATTTTAAATGTGTTACAACGGGTGAAATTCAATATGAGTCAATCTTATGAGGGGGCTGGCCACCGGGTTGCCATCTCTAGATTACGGTCATTCTATTCGCAAGCGGCTAAATATGAAGATGTGATTGCTGGTTTATCATTCTACGATCATATGACTGATTTAATCGCAAACTTCTCGACCAAGGCAGATGACTTTATTGCGAAGTTAATTGAAGTGAATGGCAAAATATGGGATCCACGCCAGTTGACAGTCAGTTTAACGGCAGATGCGGCGGATAAAGACGTATTACTTGAGCAAGTAGGTCAATTTATCGACCAATCTGACCAGGCAGCTAGTGTTGAACCTGTTTCTGTTGAGTTTGATTTAGCGGGCAACCAATACCATGAAGCTATTCAAACGAATGGTAATGTCCAATATGTTTCAGTTGGTGGACAAGTGCCGGTTGAAAATTACAATGGCCGCTATGTGGTATTTGCTAGCATTTTATCCAAAGACTACCTACACGAGAACATTCGTGCCAAGGGTGGCGCTTATGGTGCGGGGATTAGCTTGACGTCAGCAGGCGATATCACAACTTACTCTTACCGTGACCCTAATGTTGACAAAACGGTTGATGTTTATCAAAATCTACCAGCATTCTTAGAAAATCCTGGTTTAAGTCAAGATGATTTAGATCAATTGATTATTGGGTCTATGACAGCCTTCCATTATCCATTAACGCCAGCAAGTGTAAACAACTTAATGGTGACTCGTCACTTTAGAGGGATGACGAAAGATATGGTCGATGCCCGTTTAAGCCAAGCATTAGATACGAAAGTTGCAGACCTAATTGATTTCAAGGATCAAATCCAACTTGCCTTAGATGCAAATAACTTAGTGGTCTTTGGGAACAAGCAAAAAATAGAAGATTCAAAACAAACATTTGACCATAAACGGACAATTTAAGATAGTGAGTAAATATCCTAATTTAAGTTAAGAAGCCTCTGGCTTTTAGCTTTCGCTATCATTGCCTTAGATGCGGTGGGACCACCATCAGCCAAGGTCTGATGGTTGGGCTGACTATTCAGTCTGTAAGGGCTGAAGTCCACAGACTGATATACGTCAGGCCCTCCTCTTTTACCGCGAAGGCATGCTAGGAAAGCTCCAGCCTAATGTTATTGAAATGAATCATTTTAAATAAGTGGTCGATCAATTTTATGTAACTAGACGTATATTTAGCAAAAATTTTTACTTGTTTAATAGTGTGAACTGGTTGGATATCGTGCTAGCCAGGAATCAATTTATGCAGGCGATCTTATCTGAAAGATGAATCGATAATACACTACGGATGGCTTTTAATGGCCTAGTATTTCCAGACGGATAAAGAAGCACCAGATACTTCATATTTTCAAAATAAAAAAGGTCGGGATGGATGTCCCGGCCTTTTGATGTCTAAACGATATAATTTATTGAAGTCCTAATGCTTCGCCAAAAGTGATAGCGATAAAGGCCAAGAGTAATAAGACCCCACCAACAACCTTCAATCGGGCTTGTTGGGCAGCGGTCATACCTTCAGGGGTTTGGCCTTTCCAAACAATATAAACATTGACTAAAATACATAAAATGGCAAAGATGGTTCCGACTAAATAACGACTCATACAGGCTCCTTTAATTATAATTGCGATAGTTTCACTTCAACTCTTGTTGAAATGGCTTGGTTATTGATTCGACTGGATCCAGAAATAGTCCATTGGATACTGTTAATTTCATTGGTATAACGGTCTGTAACCAGTTGGATTTGGTGGACAGCGTCATTGTTGTAAGACTCACTCACAACGGCATTCAATAAATTGGTTAATTGAGCATTCTCACCGGAGAAAGAGACGGTTTGATTGCTTAAAGAACCGGTCCATTCACCAATACTATCTAGTGTCGTTAATAAACTACGCACTTGGCTAAGCGATAGGACGTTTAAACGTTCTAAATGCGAATCATTGGTTAAGCTTTGTTGCCATTCGCCACCATTCTCCTTATAGGAAGATTGGGTGTCATTAGTTTCAACTTGTAAGATTTCATCGTCACGTCCAGATGCGGCATCTTTTTGAATGAGGGTTCCAGAGAAGTTATCAGCATTGTCATAAGATAGTGTCGACATGATGGTTTCTGTGTTTGCTGGTTCACTCGTCACCTGCTCGATGTTTGTGGATTGTTTGTAAGACTGTATTTCAGATAATGTTTCATTGACCGCATGACCGACTTCGGTTGAGGATTCACGTGCCTCAACATGGTTACCAACGAGTAACATAATGCTTGCCAATAAAACCCATTTAATTAATTTTTGCATTTCAGGCACCTTTTTATTTAATATTTTTGGTATTTCGAAGATTGGGAATGTTTATGACGGTATACGTCAAAGGTGGTTTCACCTAATATCTCTATAACTATGATTCTATTCTATCGGACTTTTGTGAAGATTTAAAGACTAATTGCGGTAAACATGACATTAATTTCCCTTGATTTCAATAGATTGGAAGGGGTCACAGATTTTTGAAAAATGGGTTGGCATATTTTGCTGAATAAATACGTATAAACTAAAGAAGCTAAGAAAATTCATTTCTGCTTATAGCAGCTAACCTTAAATTATCCCAATCGACATTCTTTCGGTATAATAACTGTAATGTGATAATAATACTTTTGCATACATGAAAGTAAAAGAGGTCTTGATACATCATAAGGCACAATATAATCAAGCGAAAGCGGGGCTACTACAATGGTGATGAATGGCGTACTAATGCAATATTTCGAATGGGACTTGCCGGATGACGGCACTTTATGGAAAACGCTGGCAGAAGATGCTGAACACTTGGCGTCAATCGGGATTACCCATGTTTGGATGCCACCAGCAACCAAGGGACAATCAAGTAATGACGTTGGTTATGGTGCTTATGACCTTTTCGATATTGGCGAATTCGACCAAAAGGGGACTGTCCGGACTAAATACGGGACCCGCGCGGAATATCAAGCTGCTATTGATGCCTTACAAAGCCATGGTATTTGGGCTTTAGCGGATGCTGTTTTAAACCACAAGGGTGGGGCGGACGAGAGTGAAGTTTTTCTTGCCTATCCGATGAATCCAGATAACCGCCAAGAAAAGATTGGTGAAGCACGGGATATTGAAGGGTGGACCAAGTTTACCTTCCCTGGCCGAAATGGTGAATATTCTGACTTTATTTGGGATTTTAACTGCTTCTCCGGCACAGATTTTGATCAGAAAACTGGTGAAAGCGGCATTTTTATGATTAAAGGAGAAAATAAAGGCTGGGCTGACAATGAGGAAGTCGACGGTGAAAAAGGGAACTTTGACTACTTAATGTTTGCGGATATTGACTATGATAATCCCTATGTTCAAGAAGAGACGTTAAAATGGGCCCGTTGGTATTTAGATACCTTTAATTTGAATGGTTTTCGGATGGATGCATTAAAACATATCGATTTTGAGTTTATTGACCAGCTGATTTCGGCTTTACGAGAGAGCAATCCGGATATTTATGTTGTGGGCGAATACTGGCAAAGTAATTCAGGGGTACTATTTGACTATTTAGCGGACACAGATTATCAAATCGACCTCTTTGATGTTGCCTTACACCAACGCTTTAAAGAAGCAGCTACTTCCTGGGATCAATTTGATATGGGGTCACTGCTAGAAGGGTCACTGTTAAAAGAACGGCCTGATTTGGCCGTGCCCTTTGTCGATAACCATGATTCTCAACCTGGTCAAGCACTTGAATCTTGGGTGGATGAATGGTTTAAGCCCATTGCTTATGGCCTTATCCTGCTACACCAATCGGGTTTACCAGCGATTTTCTATGGTGATTACTACGGAATTGAAAGTATTCATTACCAAGGTTTCCAAGAGACCCTGGATAAATTATTAACCTTAAGACGAGAAAATGCTTACGGGGACCAACATGATTATTTCGACCACAAAAACTGTATCGGTTATACCAGAACAGGAGACGATGAGCATCCGGATGGCTTGGCCTTTATCGCAACTAATGGCAACAAGGCTAAGAAACGGATGTATGTGGGTGAACTCCACGCTGGCGAAGAATGGGTAGATGCCATGGGTGGAGTTGAAGGGTCTGTGACCATTGAAGCTGATGGTACAGGTGTGTTTAAAGTCCATGCAGGCGGCATGTCTGTTTGGGTAAATAAATTCGACGCGGAACATATCGACGGTGAAGCGGATGAAGACTTTGAGGATACAGACTACGTTGAAGAAGATCATGATGAAGAACCAGTAGCGGAGGCAGCAGAAGCTGCGCAAGTAGAAGGCGAAGAAGTTGCAGCGACTAACCAGGATCAATAAGAATCCTTTGTTTACTGAGGTCTTACATTTAGAAATTCACCAATCAATGGTACAATAGGTCAGTAAAATTCAAGTATATAAAGTGTGACAAAAGTCGCCTAGAACTAAGGCGCTGGACCAAATGTCGACCAAAACAGTATGTAATTGGCGCATCTTGGGAAGTATACGTTAGTGCTGACTTTTCGAACCTGATTACGAGTAGTAAAGGATGGAATATTGATGACAGTAGAAAAGACACGTGGATTTGAGAAAATTACGGCCTATGCCAATGATGAGGCAATTACCTTACCAAGACGTTCAACAACCCTATCAGCTGGTTATGATATCGCAGCCGCAGAAGATATTGTGGTACCTGCTATGTGGAAGACTGGTGTGAAACATGTATTGAAAGATTTTGCTCACTTAAAGGTTGAGGGCGATAGCGATGAAAGTGCCATGAAACCAGTGCTAGTCCCTACAGGATTAAAAGCCTTTATGGGGGAAAATGAATACCTGCAATTAACTTGTCGGTCATCAAACCCGCTAAAACGCGGCCTTTCATTACCAAATGGGGTAGGCATTGTAGATGCAGATTACTACAACAATGAAAATAACGAAGGTCATTTATTTGTACAGCTAGTCAATTTTGGCTTGCGCGATGTACAGATTAAAAAAGGTGAACGCATTGCTCAAGGGATTTTCCTTTCTTTCTTAACGACTACAGATGACCAGCCAAGTGATCAAGTACGGTCAGGTGGTTTTGGCTCTTCAGGTCAATAAGACCTTTGTCATTTTTCAAAAAGTGTTAGAAAGGAATGGTAGCTGATATGGCCAAAAAAACGCAAACAAGATATGTATGTCAGGCTTGTGGCTATGAGAGTGTGCAATTCTACGGGAAATGTCCTAATTGCGGGGCATGGAACCAGATGGAAGAAGAGCGCCTCTACGGGAAAACAATTGCCCACCCTGAAACACGATCTGGCGCTGAAAATTCGAGCCGGATGAAGCCACAAAAATTGATGTCGGTGAAAGGGGAAGAAACCCCACGTATCCAGACGCAATTAGGTGAGTTGAACCGGGTCTTAGGTGGCGGTGTCGTTCAAGGGTCACTAGTACTAATCGGTGGTGACCCAGGGATTGGGAAGTCTACTTTAATGCTGCAAGTGTCAGCGGAATTGCATCAAAGCGCTGGACCTGTCCTATATGTATCGGGAGAGGAATCTATGCACCAAATCAAGCTACGAGCTGATCGGTTAGGCTTTGAAGGCGCAGACTTTTACGTCTACGCAGAGACAGATATGGCAGCTATCCAGGATGCTATTTATGATTTACAGCCACGGTTTGTTGTCATTGACTCGATTCAAACCATGACGCACGAAGATGCCACTTCAACAGCGGGGTCTGTGGGTCAAGTTCGTCAGACAACATCTGAACTGATGAAATTAGCGAAATCACAAAATATTGGGATTTTTATTGTTGGCCACGTGACCAAGGAAGGGAACATTGCTGGACCACGTATTCTGGAACATATGGTGGATACCGTACTTTATTTTGAAGGGGAAAAACATGACACCTTCAGAATTTTACGGGCAGTGAAGAACCGGTTTGGATCAACCAATGAGATTGGTGTCTTTGATATGCAACAAGACGGTTTGCATGAAGTAACCAATCCGTCTGAACTTTTCTTAGAAGAACGGTTAGCAGGAGCAAACGGGTCAGCTGTTGTGGCTTCGATGGAAGGGACACGGCCGATTTTAACGGAAATCCAAGCCCTATTAACGCCAACAGCCTTTGGTAATGCGCGACGCACTGCTTCAGGATTAGATTACTCACGGGTAACTTTAATCATGGCTGTTCTTGAGAAGCGGGCAGGTTTAATGCTACAAAATCAAGATGCCTACCTCAAATCAACGGGAGGTGTCCGTTTAGATGAACCAGCGATTGACCTAGCGATTGCGGTCGCTGTGGCCTCTTCTTACCGGGAAAAGGAAACCAAACCAACTGATTGTTTTGTTGGGGAAATTGGTTTGACCGGTGAAATTAGACGGGTCACACGAATTGCAGAACGGGTGCAAGAAGCAGAAAAATTAGGTTTTGAACGGATTTTTATTCCTAAAAATGCTATATCGGGTTTAACAGGTAAACAAAATATTCAAGTTGTCGGTGTAACCACCGTCAGAGAAGTTTTAAATACCATTTTTCCAAAGTAAATAATGCTTTAAATGTGAAGTGAGCGGGTCTGTGATACTTTGTTGTCACAGACCTTTTATGTTTTTCAAGCAAGTGGATGTTAATTTACCGTAAAGATTGTTTTTCTGTAGCGTATTTTTGGTAAGATGATTGTGTAAATGTAAACAAAAAGTTATACTATAAAAAGCGGTGGTATAAGAAAGAAACCGCTTCAATTTATTTTTAACAAGAAGGAGGTGACATGAATGAACGAAAGATTTTGGAAAATATTGACGCGTATCCTAATTGTGATTTTAGGATCTTCTATAGGTTATTATGTATTACCACTATTATGGGCTATGCTGAATATCAATGTTGGCTTCTTCTACAATCCATTGTTTAATCTCTTACTTGGTGCAATTATTCTTTTTCTTATTTACGGATTAACTCAGCCTTTACTGATGCGGTTTATCAGCAATATCGAACGCGACATGCGTAAATTATCAGTTGAAAAGGTATTAGTTTCTGCAGTAGGTGTTATTCTTGGACTAGTGTTAGCTTGGTTAATCAATATCCCATTAGTGGCGATTGGTTGGCCTTTCATTTCAAATATCTTGCCAATTGTGTTAACAATAGTGCTAGGTGTTTTAGGTTTCTATATCTCTTCGAATAAAAGTGCTGAGATTATGGAAATGCTAACCCGTTTTCCACAGGTGAGACGGACAGAAACTGTTGATACTACTGGGCAAAAATCGGCCACAAGTGAAACAGAAAATGAATCTGCTGTTGATCTAAAGGGTCGTGATATGTATACGGATGCCCTGCTGTCTTTGCGCAAGGGCGCTGAAGAGGCCTATCAACCTTACAAGATTTTGGATACGTCAGTTATCATTGATGGTCGAATTTTAGATGTTTTAAAGGCAGGATTTATCGAAGGTGTGATTGTCGTTCCCAATTTCGTATTGAAGGAATTACAATATATTGCAGACTCAGCTGATTCTGTGAAGCGAGTACGAGGTCGTCGCGGTTTGGATATCTTAAATCAAATTCAAGCGCTAGATGATGTGGTCGTTGACTTCTATGCGGGAGACTTTGAAGATGAATCAGAAGTGGATTTAAAACTATTACGTCTGGCGAAATTAGTGGACGGTATTGTAGTTACAAATGACTTTAACTTGAATAAAGTGAGTCAATTCCACAAAATTAAAGTCCTAAACATTAACGAATTAGCGAACTCATTAAAATCAGTTGTGATTCCTGGTGAAACGATCTCTGTTCATATTGTGAAAGCAGGAACAGAGCGGCAACAAGGGGTTGCCTACATGGATGACGGCACAATGATTGTTGTTGAAGAAGGGAAACATCACATTGATGAAACCCTCACAGTCGAAATCACCTCAGCTATTCAAACCAATGCTGGACGCATGGTCTTTGCCAAAATAGCTGACTAGATATATAATTATAACGATGGAAAAATAGGTTGGTATTTTTACCAGCCTATTTTGATTGAAAAGCTAAAGATAAAAGGAGAAATCAACATGTCAGATAAAGTACGCGTACGCTATGCGCCAAGTCCAACTGGCCATTTACATATTGGGAATGCCCGTACCGCCTTGTTCAACTATTTATTCGCTCGTCACAACGGCGGGGAATTTATTATCCGTATTGAAGATACAGATACAAAACGTAACCTTGAGGACGGAGAAAGATCTCAATTAGACAACTTAGAATGGTTAGGTATTGAGTGGGATGAAGGTCCAAACAACCCTGGAGAATTCGGCCCTTACCGTCAATCTGAACGTAAAGATATCTATGACCGTTACTTAACAGAATTATTAGATAAAGGACTAGCTTACTATGCCTTCGATACATCAGAAGAAATCGAAGCTGAGCACGAAGCACAAGTCGCAAACGGTGAAACACCACGTTATATCGGTAAATGGCGCGATAAATCACAAGAGGAAATCGATGCAGCGCGTGCAGAAGGTCGCCCAGAAACAATTCGTTTCCGTGTGCCTGATAACACAACCTATACCTTTGATGACATGGTAAAAGGGGAAATCTCTTTTGAGTCAGCTGCCATTTCAGGTGACTTTGTTATCCGTAAACAAGATGGTATGCCAACTTACAACTTCGCTGTTGTAGTAGACGACCACTTGATGGAAATCACACACGTATTACGTGGTGATGATCATATTGCCAACACACCTAAACAATTGATGATCTATGACGCATTAGGATTCGAACGTCCAACATTTGGTCATATGACATTAATCGTTAACGCTGAAACAGGTAAGAAATTGTCTAAACGTGATGGGTCAATCTTACAATTTATTGAACAATACCGTGATTTAGGTTATCTACCTGATGCGATGTTTAACTTCATTACTTTATTAGGTTGGTCACCAAAAGGCGAAGAAGAAATCTTCTCACATGACGAATTAATCGAAATTTTTGATACAGATCGTTTAAGTAAATCACCAGCAGCCTTTGACAACAAGAAATTAGAATGGATCAACAACCGTTACATGAAAGCAGCAGATGCTGAAGATGTAGCTAAATTAGCCATTGATCATCTACAAAGAGCTGGCCGTGTATCAGAAGATTCTTCAGCAGAAGAACGTGCATGGACGGAAAAATTAGTGTCATTATATAAAGATGAAATGTCTTATGCAGCTGAAATCGTACCTTTATCAGATATGTTCTTCCAAGACGAATTACATATTGCTGATGACGCTAAAGAAATCCTTGCCGGTGAAGGTGTAGCCGATGTCTTAAAAGCCTTCCAAGCAAAATTAGCAGAAATTCCAGCAGATGACTTTAAAGAAACAAACATTATGGCGGCTATTAAAGCTGTACAAAAAGAGACTGGCGTAAAAGGTAAAAACCTGTACATGCCAATTCGTGTAGCCACTTCAGGTGAACAACACGGTCCTTCAATCGGTTTAACAATTGAAGTATTGGGCAAAGAAAAAGTAGCCCACCACTTAGACCAAGCATTAGCTGGTTTAGCTTAAAATTGAATGACTAAATAAAAAACGACGTAGCTATAATGGGCTGCGTCGTTTTTTTGACAAGTTTACTTGGCACACTTATACTTAAAATGATAAGTAAACTTGGTAGGAGGAAAGAATTATGAACAAGGAAGAAATCTTAGCGAAAAGTCGAAAAGAAAATATCATGAATGATGAACGAAACCAATTGATGGAATACAAGGGAGCAAATTTTTCGATTCCAGTACTGATTGTCGTATGGCTCATAATGGATAACTTTCTACCTATCGGATATCAAGCCCAATATGCAGTTGGCTTCTTAACACATATCACTTGTCTGGCCAACTTTGGCTATCAATTTACTCAAAATCGCACGAAAATGAATCTCTTCTTAACGGTAATGTTTACTTTACTAACCTGTCTATACTTATATTTATTCGTTGAACAAGTATATTATTAATCTACAGTGAGGGCCAGCGAATAGCTATGAATAATCTATTAATACTCAAGAATAATCTGAAGGACACTAGGACAGAGCAAGGCTATTCCCAAGCTGCTTTAGCTGAATTAGTGGGTGTATCTAGAAACACCATCAGTTCAATCGAAACAGGCCAATTTAACCCGTCAGCAAAGCTAGCGCTCGTATTGTGTATTGCCTTGGAAGTGAAATTTGAAGACTTATTTTATTTTGATGAATGAAATGTAATCCGTTAGGGTAAAGTAGTCGGATGAAAAAAGCTAGATCAAGTGTAGGGGTTAAGGTTGACCTAAAAACTTATTATGGTGTATCATATGAATGTAGGGATCCATAGTATAATACCGAATTCCAACATTCAAAAGTTTAACATTCTCCATCCCTATATTCTTACTAAAAAAGAGACGTGCAAAAGCGTCTCTTTTTTAGTTATCACTCTTTTGGCAATCTCTATGGACATGATATATCACATAAGGGAAGGCAAATAGTAATTGAAAAGTTCTCCCAAGAGAAAAAATTTGAAATCGGTGTTTACCGTCTGCCACATCTTGTAATGCCCCCCAAAATAGGATATTTAATCCCACATACAATGCTAAGAATGCACGAATCAAAGTAGGCCAATCAAATATTATCATGATGCCAACAGGAAAAATTGCTAGGAGTAAGACTAACACCCAGCGAAGAATAGCTATAAAGATACTTGGCTTGTCCTTCCGAATATCTTGCTGCCAAATAATCATCTTAAGTATTGTCTTAAACAACAAATCAACCTCCAATAATACGTCATTTCTAAAGCATAAACTGGCGAATCAACCTATCAATATCTATTATAAGGTATAAAAACAAATAATGTTTGTCTATTGATACTTTTTAATTTGTCTTTCTGAAGCTAAATGATGTAAATGGTCATGTGTCACTCTTTGAAAAAACAAAGCATTTTTTCTTTTACGACTGTACCCCCCTAGCCGTTGTCATTTTGACTAGTAGCTGACTATACTAGGTCTTGTTGAAACACAATATGTAGGGTGTAATTATATTTCCAAACCCAACTTATTGTGTTTATTGTATACGATAGAAAAGGAGTAATTAACATGACAATTACAGTTTACGCGAAAAGTGGTTGCCCACAATGTGTCTTTGCGAAGAAGTATCTTGAAGCAAAAGAGGTACCTTTTGAAGAAAAAAGGGTGGACTTGGAAGCATCTTATTTAGATGAAGTGAAGGCACTAGGTTACTTATCATTACCGGTCATCGCAGATTCAACAGGCAACCATTTCAATGGTTATGTGCCTGAAAAAATGGAAGCCTTGGTGGCAGCATGGCAAGCATAGTTTACTATTCATTGACGGGCCAAACTAGACGCTTTATCAATAAAGTTGAGGGATTTGATTCTCATGAGATTTCATCAGCACTTGCGCCTAAGACCATGACTGAGCCTTTTATTATGGTGATTCCTTCATATGAAACACACGTTTATCCTGATGTCATTGATACGGCAGCTGAATTTTTAGAATGGGCAGACAATGCATCTTTATGTAAAGGATTCTTTGGCGGGGGTAACCGTAATTTTGCCCAATTATTCTGTGTGACAGTGAAAGAATTATCTGCTGAATTTGATATACCAGTCCTACACGGTTTTGAATTCCAAGGATCTGCCTATGATGTGACCAAGTTAACAGAGGAGTTAGAGAAAATTGACCGATACCAAGAAATTGAAAATTGAAAACACGCAAGATATTACTTATTTTAAACTAAACAATATGGTAAATATCCCTACAGCTGACAATCAAATTCAGTTGCACAAGGACCGTGAAGCAGTACGGGCTTATTTCCTAGAATATGTGAATCCAAATACTGTTTTCTTCCATACATTAGAAGAAAAGTTAAATTATTTAGTGGAAAATGATTACATTGAAGAAGGCTTTCTAGACAAATATACCTTCGAATTTATTCAAAAATTATTTGACCACTTATATAACCACAAATTCCGTTTCAATAGTTTTATGGGTGCCTATAAGTTTTATACCCAGTATGCTCTTAAAACGAATGACAATAAACGGTTTTTAGAACGGTATGAAGATCGAATTGCTTTTACTGCTTTATACCTTGCGAATGGGGATGAAGATTTAGCTTGGCATATCGCTGAAGAGCATATTGAACATCGTTTGCAAATGGCGACACCAACCTTCCTTAATGCAGGCAAGAAACGTCGTGGTGAGATGGTGTCTTGTTTCTTGATCGATGTTCAAGACAATATGGAGTCAATCGGTCGGGCGGTCAATTCCTCCCTGCAACTATCTAAACGTGGTGGTGGTGTAGGTGTTAACCTGACCAACTTACGTGAAGCGGGCGCAGCGATTAAAGGGATTGAAAATGCGGGTTCTGGTGTAGTCCCAGTCATGAAACTTTTAGAAGACGCCTTCTCATATGCCAACCAATTGGGTCAACGAAATGGGGCTGGTGTGGTTTACCTGAACGCCTTCCACCCGGATGTCTATGAGTTCTTATCGACTAAGAAAGAGAATGCCGATGAGAAGATTCGTGTGAAGACTTTATCTCTAGGACTGGTAATGCCTGACAAGTACTATGAACTACTAAAAACCAATGAGCCGATGTATTTGTTTAGCCCATACGACGTGGAAAAAATCTACGGGCAACCATTTGGCTATGTGGATATCACTGAACACTACGAGGATATGGTGGCCAATAAAGATATCAAGAAGTATAAAATCAATGCACGTGAGTTAGAGCAAGAGATTTCTCGTCTACAGCAAGAATCTGGCTATCCTTACATTGTGAATGTGGATACTGCCAATCGTGAAAACCCGGTTTACGGCACGATTACCATGTCCAACTTGTGTTCTGAAATTATGCAGGTCCAAAAACCATCTGTGTTAAATGAGGATTTAACCTACCAAGAAGTTGGTTTAGATATTTCTTGTAACTTGGCTTCAACAAACGTTACAGAGATGTTGAAAGCTAAAGACTTTGAAAAAGCAGTAGATACAGCTATACGTGCTTTAACTGCTGTTTCTGACATGACCTCAATTCACTCTGTACCAAGTGTTGAACGCGGAAACGCGGCTTATAATTCTGTCGGTCTAGGGGCTATGGGCTTGCATACAGCTCTTGCAACCAACCAGATTCACTATGGTTCAGCAGAAGCATTAGAGTTAACAGATGCTTACTTTATGGTTTTACGTTACTATGCCTTGAAATCATCCAACCAGATTGCTAAAGAACGTGGCGAAAGCTTTTATGAATTTGACAAGTCAGCTTATGCTGATGGTTCATATATTCGTGAGCGATACATTGATAATCAAGCAGCATTCGTTTTCCAATCTGAAAAAGTGGCGAAGATATTTGAGGACATTCATATCCCAACACCGGATGATTGGGCAGCCTTAAACGAAGCGATTATGGCAGATGGTCTATATAACGCCTACTTATTAACAGTAGCGCCAACTGGATCGATTTCATATATCAACGAGGCATCATCGTCTATTCATCCGATTGTCCAATTAATTGAAAACCGTCAAGAAACCAATATCGGCTCGATGTATTATCCTGCACCTTATCTAGATAACGATACAATCAAATACTACAAATCAGCCTATGAAACGGATATGCGCCAAGTGATTGATACCTACGCGACAGCGCAAAAACATATCGACCAGGGCATGTCCTTGACATTATTTATGCAATCAACCATTCCAGAAGGCTTATATGAATGGAAGAATGGGTCAACAGATAAAATGACGACACGCGATTTAAACCGTTTGCGTAATTACGCTTGGTCTAAAGGGATTAAATCGATTTATTATGTGCGGACCTACACCAATGATTTCGCTAAAGAAATTGGTGTGAATGAATGTGAATCTTGCCTGGTTTAATGGTGCGTGAGGAAAGGAAAATAAGTGATGACAGAAGAAAATAAAAAATATTTTAATCAGATTTTAAAAGGTGAACCAACTAACGACAATGTCCTTTACTATAAATCTATCGACTGGAACCGGGTAGAAGATGCGATCGATAAGTCTACATGGGAAAAATTAACGTCGCAATTCTGGTTGGATACCCGAATTCCAGTATCTAATGACCGTGATGACTGGCGATTACTCACTGATGAAGAACGTGACGTCGTCAATAAAGCTTTTGCTGGCTTAACAGCATTAGATACTTTGCAGTCTGAAGAAGGTGCCAATGTGATGCGGAATGCTGTGCGTACGCAACACGAAGAAGCTGTGTTGAATAACATCCTATTTATGGAATCAGTGCATGCCAAATCCTACTCAACTATCTTTATTTCGTTAAATACCAACCGAGAAATCGATGAAATTTTTGAATGGGCAAATAATAACGAGCACCTACAATACAAAGCCCGTCGCATTAATGAAATTTACCAAAGTGGTACAGACTTACAACAAAAAGTAGCCAGCGTATTCCTAGAAACCTACCTTTTCTACTCTGGTTTCTATGCGCCTTTATGGTATTTAGGCAATAATAAATTGGAAAATGTAGCTGAAATCATCAAGCTGATTATCCGTGACGAATCTGTTCATGGTACTTACTTAGGTTATAAATTCCAACTAGGTTACAACCAACTTTCAGAAGCAGAACAAAATGAATTGAAAGATTGGATGTATGCACTGTTATTTGACCTAATGGAAAATGAAGAAAAATATACCGAAGAAATCTATACCCAAGTTGGTTGGACAAAAGAAGTGAATACCTTTGTCCACTACAATGCCAACAAGGCGCTACAGAATCTAGGCTTTGAACCCTTCTATCCAGACGGTACAGCTGAAAATGTCAATCCAATCGTGATGAATGGGATCTCGACAGACTCAAGCAACCATGACTTCTTCTCACAAGTAGGCAACTCATACCTAATGGGCGAATCAGAAGCAATGGAAGAAGACGACTATGACTTCTAGGATGTGAGTGAGACCGTTTAGCTCAATAACACTGGAAGAAATATGCCGTAGCAAGTTTACTTGCTGCAAATATTTCTGAAGTGGACTTGAGCTGGTCGAGCGAGCTCAACTTCTAGGAAGAGAGCTCAACTTTAGGATGTGGTCTGATTCTGTCTTATCGAACCCTACTAAAACAGTGATTGTTTAATTGTTAAATCCAAATATTTCAAAAAAACTGACCTTGTTGTCAGTTTTTTTGCTTTCTAAATAAGCATTTACCGAAATTTATCTGAATGGATTAGAAAATATTCGGAAATTCACCGAACAATGTCTTGCAATGTAAATAAAATGTTCGTACAATGATAATAACAAAAATAAAAGGGGTAATTATTCATGAACTACTTACAAAAACGAATTTTAAAAGACGGTAAAGTCTTCGATGAAAAAGTATTAAAAATTGACTCATTCCTAAACCATCAAATTGACCCTAAAGTGATGCATGAGATCCAAAGTGACTTCTTTGACTATTTCAAATCACGTGAAATTACAAAAGTATTAACGATTGAAGCCAGTGGAATTGCACCAGCAATTATGATTGCTGCTCACTTCCAAGTACCTATGTTATTTGCGAAAAAATCTGAGCCTTCTACACTAGCAGGCCAAGGTAAATACTCAACCTTAGTGCACTCATTTACTAAAGACAAAACGAGTGAAGTCATTATTTCAAAAGAATATTTAAACGAAAACGACAAAGTATTGATCATCGACGACTTCTTAGCAAATGGTGAAGCTAGCTTAGGTTTAATTGACTTAGTTAAACAAGCTGGCGCTGAAGTAGTTGGTGTTGGTATCTGTGTAGAGAAATCATTCCAACCAGGTCGTCAACGCTTAATCGATGCAGGGGTAGATGTTTATTCTGTATGTCGTATTGCTTCATTGGCAGGCAACAAGGTCACTTTTGTTGATGAAGAAGCTGAAGATTTAGTGTAAGTAGGTAGCCAATTTGAAAAACTTTAATTTCAAAGACGTCTTCTCAGCTAAAACGACCTTCCTATCTTTACAACATTTATTAGCGATGTATGCAGGTGCCATTGTCGTGCCCCTAATTATTTCGTCTTCCCTTAACTTCACCACACAGCAGACCCTATATCTAGTATCGGCTGACATTGTAATTTCAGGGATTGCGACTTTCTTACAATTATACCGGGGTAAATTTATCGGTATGGGCTTACCCGTTGTCATGGCCTGTTCATTCACCGCAATTGGGCCAATGGTACAGGTTGGCTCTCAATATGGTCTAGGGACCATGTTTGGTTCAGTGATCGCAGCGGGTGTAATCATTTTATTGTTAGCGCCGATTTTCGCTAAATTATCACATCTATTCCCACCCTTAGTAACTGGTACGATTGTGACCCTAATTGGTGCGACGCTGATTCCAGTAGCCATCAACAACTTAGCCGGTGGTCAAGGGAGTCCAGACTACGGTAATATTGACAATTTAATCTTAGGGCTAATCACTTTCTTGATTATCTTGTTCTTGTACCGCTTTACTAAAGGCTTTTTACAATCTATTTCGATTTTAATCGGTCTAGTTGCCGGTATGATTATTGCTATTTTTATGGGCAAAATGGACATGCAACCAATTATAGAGGCGTCTTGGTTCCAATTACCTATGCCTTTTGCTATCGAATCTCCAAGCTTTAATCCAGCAGCTATTTTAACCTTAACAGTAGTTGGGATTATTTCGATGATTGAGGTAACAGGGATTAATTACGCTTTAGCGGGTATGTACGATAAAGATATTGATGAATCTGACTTACGCCGGTCTTATTTCTCAGTCGGCATTGGTTACCTATTAGCAGGTATCTTCAATACCTCACCGCAAACTGCCTTCTCACAAAACGTTGGGGTAGTGCAAATGTCAGGCGAAAAACGTAAAACCATCTTCGTTAACTTGATTATCTTGATGTTACTATGTGGTTTAATTCCAAAAATCGGTGCCATTGCAACATCAGTGCCAGCATCTGTATTAGGTGGGGCGATGATTTTCTTGTTTGGTAATGTATTATCTTATGGTATCAGCGTACTTGGTGCACAAGATCTATCAGATAACCGTAACCAATTAATCATTGGTGCAGCAATCACAATCGGTTTAGGTGTAGCCATTGCACCGGATGCATTTGCACAATTACCAGAATGGATTTCTTGGTTAACTTCTTCAGGAATTGTTGCAGGTGGTATCACAGTAGTGCTACTAAATGCCTTCTTCCATGGCGTGAAGAAATAATTTATGCGAATAAGGATTCATGTTATATAGT
The DNA here is from genome assembly GCA_041223225.1 of Aerococcaceae bacterium 50-4. Taxonomy (GTDB): domain Bacteria; phylum Bacillota; class Bacilli; order Lactobacillales; family Aerococcaceae; genus Aerococcus. The sequence continues at coordinate 133,118 of JBCLPQ010000004.1, read as the reverse complement.
TGAAATCCCCTTGAGATTAGAAGAAACTGCTAATTTCAGGGGGTGTTTTTATGCGAATGGACCTGAATTTTCACTTGAAAGTGTTATCAATGGGGATATCGCTGTAAAGCCTGTTGACATCGCTTTTGAGTCCATATATGATGGTTTAATTGTATGCAAAATTTCATTGATAAGTAATTATTTTAAAGAGAGGTTTATATATGTTTAAACAAATAAATAAAGTACCAGCGGGTATGTTCTTGATTCCCATGGTCATATCATTAATATTAGTGTCTATTTTCCCTAATATGTATGAGTCCATTGGTGGTACTACACAACAAGCCTTCCAATTGGGGACAAACGTTGTCATTGGTTTATTGGTATTCGCAGCGGGGACTAGTCTAGACTTAAAACAAATCGGCCCCTTGCTAAGACGTCATTTACCAATGCTTGTGTTCAAGTTAGTTATTTCAACAATTTACATCTTAATATTCTACTGGTTGTTTGGTTTAGATGGCGTTTTCGGTATTAACTTATTGGCTTTTGCCTGTGTGGTTTATTCATTGAATCCGGCGGTAGCCTTAGCTATTCATTCTAGCTACGGAGACAAACAATTCGGTGCGGTTTACGGCATCATGGGGTTAATTGGTATGCCATTTGCGCCACTTATCTTATTAAGTGTCCTAACTGCAGACGGTGGTGCTGCGGGTATTGACTGGCAACCAATTATTTCGATCTTTGTGCCATTAGTAGTTGGTATTATTCTAGGAAACGTAGACAAAGACTTTAGAGAATTCTTTGTGCCAATGATTGGCCGTTTATTACCATTCCTAGGTTGGAACTTAGGGGCAGCCATGAATATTCAATCAGCTATTGCTTCAGGTCTGCCAGGTCTTTTAATGGCTATCATTTTCATGGTATTGTTACTACCATTAATTCCTTTTGACCGTTTCATCAACAAGCAAAATGCAGGTGTCGATGGTGCAGCCATCTGGAACGTAGCAGGCATGTCTGTAGCCAATCCAGTAAGCATTGCGACTGCCTTACCAGCTGTATTTGCTGACCAAGCAACCAGCGCGACAGCAATCGTCATGATGGTTTGTATCATCACTTCAATCATTTCACCAATTGTTGCGCAAAAACTGTATATCAAAGAATATGGTATCAAATCATTATAATCATTCAAGAAGAGTCATGTTGTCATGGCTCTTTTTCTGTCCCCATTTTCAAATATGGTAGAATTAACTTAGAAGATATACTTGAGCAACCTATATCGTATATATAAGGAGTGATCAATATGACACAAGAAAAATTAAACCAGCTGTTTTCCTTATATCAGGAGGCCAGTGTTGAAGACATCCTGAATCGATTAGATGCGCCGTCTACGCAAGCAGAAATGATTTTTTATAAAGCCTTATTAAATTTAAAATTAGCCGAAAGACAAGAAAACATGTTAAATGAAGATGGGTTTGTGATCTAATGACGAGAAATAAACGGACTTATACACTTGTTGCAGGTGTAAATGGCGCAGGTAAATCGACCTTATTTCGGATATTCCCTGAGCGCTTTAAGCAAACAGAGCGGATAAACACAGATGAAATCCTGCGCCAAAATCATGGTGATTGGCGTAGCGCTAAAGATAACGCACTTGCTGGAAAGCAAACAATTAAACAATTGCAATATTGTATTGATCATCAAATTGCTTTTCATCAGGAAACGACCCTTTCTGGTAATGTCAAAGGCTTTTTGAGACGGATTCAGACGGCTAAGGACCGAGGGTTTGAAGTGCATCTAATATATGTTGCCTTAGATAGTCCGGAAAAAGCGATTCAACGCGTGGCCAATCGGGTGGAAAAAGGTGGACATGGTATTCCTGAAGATTTGATTACCAAACGGTATTTTAAATCGTTAGTAAACCTAAAAGAAATTGTTGCCCATGTAGATGGATTTGAATTATACGACAACAATTCAAAAATGACCCAGGTTAAAAACAGGAATGAAACTCAATTTAATCTAAAAGGATGGCTAGCAAATCATACGGCCAATAATAGGGCAGAAAATTAAGTACAATTCAAATGTTAATTGAAACGAGAATGAGGCTGAGGCAAAAATGTCTCAGTTTTTTATTGACCAAAACTTGGGACACCATGAGTAAAAAATTGTTGTAAAGACAAGCTTATCGCAAGCTGAATAAGTGATTATATGTGATAATATATCCTACAAGTAATCATCACAATTTCAGCAAATAAACTAGCATATCTACCGCTTTACAATTACCCAATTCGCTTGCTCTATAAAACTTGTATCTGGAAAGGATCTCTCATGAACGCATTTCTTCAAACATTGATAGAACGAAAAGACCAGTTATTTACCGCCACCTATGAACATATGGCCATTTCTTTACTCGCCTTACTCATTGCCTGTGTGATTGCTATTCCTCTGGCTATTTGGCTTAGCGACCACCGTAAATATGCAGAGCCAGTCTTGTCATTTGCTAGTGTCTTACAGACGATTCCATCCTTAGCCTTACTTGGACTGTTAATTCCCTTAGTTGGGATTGGTTCAGTACCTGCACTTATTGCCTTAGTCGTCTATGCCATTTTGCCCATTCTACAAAATACTTATACAGGCTTTGTGGAGATTGATCCAACAATTGAGGAGGCAGCTGTTGCCTTTGGGATGCCACGACGTCGGAGACTTTTTAAGGTGGAGTTTCCTATCGCTATGCCAATGGTGATTTCAGGTATCAGAACATCCCTTGTATTAACGATTGGGACAGCAACCTTAGCTACCTTAATTGGGGCAGGGGGACTAGGGTCCTTAATCATGCTAGGAATTGACCGTAACGATAGTAACCTGACCTTAATTGGTGCTATCGCATCATCATTATTGGCCATTATTTTTGGTGCTTTAATTAAATGGTTGGAAAATAGAAAAATTAAAACCATTCTGATTACTTTACTGGTGCTATTTGTTGGGATTGGTGGACCAATTGCTGCCCAAGAGTTAGGCGGGCAAACGACCAACGTAACGATTGCTGGTAAATTAGGGTCTGAGCCAGATATCTTGATCAATATGTACAAGGAAATCATCGAAACGGATAATGACGACGTTAATGTTGAGCTAGAACCTAACTTCGGGAAAACAACCTTCTTATTCTCAGCTTTAGATAACAATGAAATCGATGTGTATCCAGAGTTTTCTGGGACTGTGCTTGAGAGCTTGGTTGAAGTAGACGACGCCATCGATATGACCGACTTTAGCCAAGATGACACCTATCAATTGGCGCGTGATTTATTGAAAGACCAGTACGACATGGACTTTATCGAGCCTTTCGCATTCGAAAATACCTATGCGTTAGCGGTGAAACGGTCTTTTGCGGAAGAAAATGATATTCAAACCATTTCTGATTTAGCCAAAGTTGAAGATGAGATTACTGCAGGCTTTACCTTGGAATTTATTGACCGTCAAGATGGCTACGTTGGTATCCAAGATCTGTATGGTTTAACCTTCCCGTCGGTCCAAAGTCTTGAACCGGCTTTAAGATATAATGCGATTGACAATGGTGAAGTCGATGTCATTGATGCTTACTCGACAGATAGTCAGATTTTAGAATTTGATTTGGTCACCTTAGAAGATGACCTAGGCCTATTCCCAGATTATCAAGGTGGTCCATTATTGAATGCGGACTTTGCGTCTGACCATCCAGAAATTGTAGCATCCTTAAATAAATTAAGTGGTTTAGTCACTGAAGATGAAATGATTCAAATGAATTACGCAGTAAATGTTGACGGACAAGATCCTAGTCAAGTAGCGCATGATTATCTAGTTGGTAAGGGCCTAGTAGAGGAGGGTGAATAATGACGAATATCATCGAATTTAAAGGTGTCGGCAAAGTATATCAAGCAAATAAACGGGTACTGGAGGACTTGAATCTAACTATTCAAGAAGGTGAATTCTTCGTTTTAGTTGGCCCTTCAGGTAGTGGTAAAACAACATCCCTCAAGATGGTGAACGGCCTGACTGAACCAACAGAAGGGGATGTCTACTTTAAAGGTAAACGAATTAAAGACCATGATATTGAAAAAATGCGTTGGAATATGGGCTATGTCTTACAAAAGATTGCTCTTTTTCCAACAATGAATGTGAGTGAAAATATCGATGTCATTCCGGAAATGATTGGCTGGTCGAAAGAAAAACGGCGAGCGAGAATTGATGAATTGTTAGACTTAGTTGGGCTAGACCCAGCAACTTACAGAGACCGCCCGGTAGACGCCTTATCTGGTGGGGAGCAGCAAAGAATTGGGATTCTACGTGCTATTGCAGCTGAGCCAGATATTATATTGATGGACGAACCCTTTTCTGCCCTAGACCCTATATCCCGTAACAACCTACAAGATTTAGTGGTAGACATTCACAAGCGATTGAAGACAACGGTTTTATTTGTCACCCATGATATGGATGAAGCGGTAAAATTGGCGGACCGGATTGGGATTATGGACCAAGGTCGCCTCATTCAAGTGGATACAGCAGAGGAAATCTTGTCAAACCCAGAAAACCAAGTGGTAGCTTCCTTGTTTAACCAGGAAAAACGTGACGTCTTTGGTTTGAATATCTTCCGTAAAGGCATTCAGCCACGTCAAGCAGATGACCAAACCGATTATCCCAAATTACCTGTCTCAAGTAGCCAAAAAGACTTATTTGCCTTATTGGCAGACCATGAAACTGTTGAAATTACAGAAAACACGGAAAGTTTAGGTCTGTTAAATCGGTCAGTTGTCTTTGGAAGATTAAAAGAAAACTAATGTCACTCATTGTTATTTAATGTGTTATGATAGTTAAAAGCTGTGAAGGAGTGGTCTGATGTTTCATACCTCAATCAATGACAAATTAACCATTAAAATATTTGAAGAGCGTGACCTTGAAGCCTTATACGAATTAGTAGACGGCTCGCGTGACTATTTAGTTGAGTACTTGCCATGGGTAAAATTTGTCAAAAAACCGGAAGATGAACTGCCTTTTATCAAAGAAGGCTTGCAACAGTTTGCCAATGGCAATGGTTTCCAATGTGGTCTTTGGTATGAAGGTCAGTTAGCTGGCGTTGTTGGTTTACATTATATCCATCAACAAAACAAAATGACATCACTTGGTTACTACTTAGGTGAAGAATTCCAAGGTAAGGGGATTATGACCCAAGCAGTTGCTTTCTTACTAGACTACCTTTTCAATGACCTGGGATTAAATCGGGTTGAAATCCGAGCAGCGGTGACCAACCATAAGAGTCAAGCCATTCCTAAACGACTTGGTTTCACTGAGGAAGGCATCCTTAGACAAGATGAACAATTAGATAGTGGACCATCAGATTCATACGTATTTTCACTACTGAGAGATGAGTACTTAAAACAACAAGAAATAAAATAAGAAATGGAAAAGGAGTGATGACATAAACACACAGTCATCACTCCTTTTCCGTTAGGCTTAAAAGTTTGTTTGTAATCTCTTCATCATCATAAATTTAGCTACGTCAGCGCCATCAGCTGCTGCATTAATCAATTGACTAGCGAAGTTTCGTTTGGCTTCACCGGCTACAAAGATACCTGGAATAGAAGTTTCACCAAATGGATCAGTTATAAATTCACCTTGATCACCGCGGTCAAAAGTCAATTCTTGGATAAAGTCATAATTGGTATCCCAAATCACGCTAGACAACATACCTTCAACCTCAGCTTGACTACCGTCGGCAAATAGTAGGCCGTCAATTTGACCATTTTGACCGGTCATCTCTGTAATTACCGCCTCCTTGTAGCTAAAACCTTTTTCCGTTAATTTATCTTTGATTTCATCTGTTAGCACATCTTGACCGTTGGTGCAGACCAATAAGTCATCCGCCCAATTAGATAAAAGCATTGGCATATGGTGGACAGATTTATCATCAACCATGACGGCTAGTTTGCGGTGGCGAAGTTCATAACCGTCACACCAAGGGCAATAGTAAACTGACTTTCCATAAAAATCCGCTAAGTTTTTGATATCAGGATACGTTTCACGTAGACCAGTGGCTAATAAAATTTGTTTCGCTTGATAAGTTTCATTTTGACTTGTGACGTTAAAATAATCGTCTACTGGTTGGATGTTGATGACGCGATCATTCACCAATGAAACATCCGCATATTTTTCTAAATCTTTTTGTGCATTGGCTTTAAATTCGCTTGGTGTTACCCCGTCTTGGGTCAAATAACCATGAGACTCAGTGGTCACCCGGTTACGTGGTCGGTCCTCATCAATCACCAAAGTTTTGGTCAGGCCACGTCCAAAGTTAAGCGCAGCACTCAAACCAGCTGGGCCACCGCCAATTACAATCACATCATACATATAAATTTCCTCCTTTTATTTAAAACTATCATAGATACATAATGTCTATAATCGTTTGTTTGAAAAACGACTTGCACCGCAAATCGTTGAATCGTCCGTATATTACAATAAGGATTGAATGGTTTTATCTTTTAAAGAAGCCACCATATCATCCTCAATCGTCATCATTAACCGTTGAATTTTACATTCCTCACCATGGTTAAAGGAATCTTCAAAAAGACTTGGCTCACCGTCAATCGCCACCACGATATCGTAGACCGTAAATTCCGGCCAATTGTGAGGCAGAGAATAACCGCCTTTAGCACCACTTGAAGCTACAATATATTTTTGTTTGACTAATTGGGCTAATATCTTAGATAGGTAAGCATTTGAAACCCGTAATTTTTTGGCTAATTCACCCACAGGAAACTTCATGTCTTTATCAGACTGGCTAGCCAAAAAGACCATTGCATGTAAGGCATAATCTGTTCCTTTAGAAAATTTCATCTTCTCACCTCTAATCATGGATATTGTGTGTCTATAATAACCCCGTTTAAAATAAAAAGCAAATAGAAATTTCAAAAAATGAATATGAACAACGGTCAATAATACAAAAATACCCATGATTTTGGGCTATCATGGGCGGTTTTCAGTCACTATGCAATTCAGATTAGTTACAGTTCAACAACGATATTGCCTTGCTTTTGCTTGGTATCCAGGTATTCATGGGCAGTGACAATATCTTCAATAGGGTAGACCCGGTCGATGACTGCTTGATAATGGCAGTCCTTTACCCAGGACATCAAGACCTCTAAGTGTTCTTTAGTTTCCTTCGCCACTTTCATCCCACCCACACTGGCAAAATGACCGCCGGGGTTTAATTTGTTTTCGACATCCTTCTTGTCTAAGACGCCCACGCAATCAAAAATTAAGGCATAACGGTGTGTATCTTCCTGAAATTCGTCCTTGGTGTAGTCTAAACAATAATCTGCACCTAGTGTTGTCGCTATGTTATGGTGGCGTTCACGGGCAACTGCTGTCACCCGGTAACCTAGATTCTTCGCCACTTGAATAGCGGCAGTTCCAACGGCACCACCAGCTCCATAAACCATCACAGGGGCGTTTTGTGGCATCCTATAGCCAGTCATGAATGATAGGGCAGTGAGTCCACCAAAAGGAATGGCAGCAGCTTCATTAAAAGATAAATTTTTGGGAATTGTGGTATAGATACCATCGCTTTCAAGGACCACATATTCTGCGTATGTCCCGGTTTTCATGCCTAGCGATCCTACAATCGCTTGTCCAACTTCAACTTCCGTCACACTTTCACCAATCGCTTCAACTACTCCAGCGAATACAGTACCTAATATAGGATTTTTAGGCGCAGACCAGCCCATCATTGTCCGCATAGCTAAACGTGCAACGCCTTCTACTTGAAGGCCACGAATACGACCATCACCAGAATTCACGGAGGCTGCAATCACTTTTACTAGGATCTGACTGGCATTGATACTTGGCTTAGGAAAATCATCAACAAGATGCAAGACTTCTGGATCACCATAACGCTCATAAACCGCAGCTTTCATGAAAACAGCCTCCTTATTAGATGAGAAAGTTCGAAAATGTATTATTGCTTATATCATAGCAAATCCCTTGTAGAATAGCGAAAAATAAGGGGGGTATCAGTTAGAAATAGATTTGATATTTGTAGAAAATAATCAAGGAATGATAGTGGTTACCTATCAAGGTTAATAGTAATCGTGTATCTCGATTAAATTGCAATCATGATTGGTTTTACCTAAAATAAATAACAAAAACATTTTGGAGGCAAGATTATGAAGAAAATATTCCGTGTATTGGGTTTGGCACTAGTAGTTTTAGTATTAGCTGCTTGTGGCCAAAATGAAGAAACAACTAAGGTAAAATTAGGTGTAGTTGGAGATAAGAATGACCAATGGGAATACCTACAAGAAGAATTACTAGAAAAAGAGAACATTGAAATTGAATTGGTGAAATTTACTGACTACCGTCAACCAATCGTTTCATTAGATGATGGCTCAATTGATATGCACTCAGCTTTAACAGAAATCTATATGGATTCAATCAATGAAGAGGGTGGCTATTCCAATACTACACTGGGTTACACAACCTTAAATCCTATGGGTGTTTTCTCTGAAAAAATCGACTCACTAGATGACTTAGAGGACAATGCTTTAGTTGCGATTCCAGACGATGTATCAAATGGTTCACGTGCCTTATTGTTACTACAAACAGCTGGGTTAATCGAATTAGATGAATCAAAAGGTTTACTACCAACAGTTAGTGATATTACTTCAAACCCTAAAAACTTACAATTTGAAGAAATGGCAGCCAATCAAACAGCACGTGCCATTGCAGATGTAGACATCTCATTAATCAACAACGACATGGCAACAGATGCAGGTTACGTGCCAACACAAGATTCCATCTACCTAGAACCAGTCGCAGACACATCAAAGCCATACTACAACGTGATTGCAGTACGTGAAGATGAAACAGACAACGAAGTCTACAAGACAATCCTTGAATACTATCAAACAGACGAAGTCGCAGAAATCATCGACGAAATGTCAGCAGGATCTTCTATTCCAGTATGGGACGGCGCGCCAAAATATGGGAATTAAACAGACACTTTAACAAGAAAGGAATATGAAGGACATTAATTAAATGTAAATTGATGTCCTTTTTAAAGTAAAACCATGTTAAAAGCATAGGCGCTAGTAAGAACATTTATAAGCTAATTAAGAAAAGAGTTTTATTATGAGTAGTAGTAACTTTCGAAGTGATATATCTAGAGAAAGAGATATAAATAATTGGATTAAGAATCATTTTTATAAAGACCAGCCGCCTAAAGGAGAGATAAGGTATCTCAACATAAATTTTAATGAAAAATTACAACACCGCGGTGTAGATTTTTTTATCTGTGACAGAGAGATATTTGGAGATAAAAAAGAGCATTGGATAGATTGTAAATCAGCAATATATTATTCTAAACGAATCAGAAATGATAGAAATGAACGACCTAATTCATTGCCCACATTTGCATTTGAATTATATTCAAAAAATAAAAATAGTGAATATAAATTGGGGTGGTTGTTTGGTGAGAAGTATAATCTAACAGAATTTTACTTCCTTTCGTGGTTGTGGGTAGATTTACCAAATAATAATAAAGAGCTCGATGCGGTTAACGTAAATGAAATCAAGTATGATAATATTGAAGAAATTGAAGTAATGATAATCGATAAGAAGACAATGCAACAATACGCAACAAGTATTGGTATTACAAAAACAAATTTTGAAAATAAAGCACTTGAATTGATAAATAATTTTTATGAGTACAAGCAAGATAGGATAAATATAGAGAAAAGCAATGGTAATGCATGGTTGAAATATACAAACATGCTTCATGAAAAACCTGTAAATTTAATTATTAGAAAAAGTAAATTAAAAGAACTAGCTATTAAACACTTACTGATAAAAAAGTAAATCAATAGATAATTAGTGTGATTTTAGAAGGTTGAATTAATATGGAAATTAAAACAATTGAGGAATTAATGGCAATTGCTAAGAGTGCAGAAGGCAAAGAAATTAAAGACTTTGATATCAATAACCGTTTAGCTTCAAAAGGAAATAAAGGTGGAATTGGACAAATCATCGAAGAAGGATTATTTGGCTATGAAATAAATTCTAATAGTGAGGCAGACTTTGGAGAATTAGGCGTCGAATTGAAGGCAACGCCAGTTAAGCAAAATAAAAACAAATCGTTAGCAGCAAAAGAGCGCTTAGTATTAAATATTATTAATTATATGAATGAAATAAATTATACGTTTGAAACTTCTTCTTTCTGGCGTAAGAATGAGACGATATTAATGATGTTTTATTTCTGGGATAAGGAATTAGACCGTGGCGATTACCGTATATTAAAATCCATCTTATATACTTATCCTGAAGACGATTTAGAGATTATCAAAAATGATTGGGAAACGATAGTAGGTAAGATACGTGTAGGTAAAGCAGAGGAATTATCTGAAGGCGATACCATGTATTTAGGTGCATGTACGAAAGGCGCAAGTAAGAAGTCATTGAGACAACAACCATATTCAGATGTCCCAGCTATGCAACGTGCATTTTCTTTAAAAGCATCTTATATGACGACTTTAGTTAGAAAGCATATCAAGAAAGAGAACATTGTTTCGTTTACTAGTAAAGAGGAGTTAGCGAAAAAATCGTTGGAGACTATTCTACAGGAACGATTCGCACCTTATATAGGATTGGATATGCATGAAATTAGTCAAAAAATTAATTATGATATCAATCCTAAAAATAAATCAACCATCGCAAATATGATTAGTAGAATACTTGGTATTACGGGTACAAAATTAGATGATATAGAAGAATTTTCTAAAGCCAATATTCAATTTAAAACAATTAGACTTGAACCAAATGATTTACCTAAAGAACATATGTCTTTTGAAAACGTCGATTTTGATGCGTGGTTGAATGATTCGTTCGAAGAATCTCAATTCTATAAAAAATTTGAAGAAACTAAATTTCTTTTCGTTGTTTTTCAATATCGTGAAACACTTAATGACAACCCCAATAGAATTCCTTATTTTAAAAAGATGGTCCTATGGAATATGCCTGAACAAACGATTCGTAATGAAGTTGCATTAATGTGGTGTCGAGGTAGGAATGTCTTAAAAAATGGGGTAAAGTTAACTGTTGGTTCGAGAGGTATTTCAAATAATCTACCGAATGCCAAGGATAATCCTGTAACTCATATTCGTCCTAAGGCTAGAGATGGTAAAGATAAAGTTGAATTACCTGATGGGCAAGAAATAACCAAACAGGCTTTTTGGTTGAATCGAGAGTATATAGCTGAAATTGTGAAAGATTAGATCAAGCTTTAGGCTTGATCTTTTTCTTAGAATATATTATAATATACGAAAGTATGTTCGAGTAGAGAGGGAGATTTGATGAAAATATTTTCAATGTTTGATGGTGTAGGAGGTTTCACCATTGGTTTCAATAATGCTGATAGTGAATTGTTCCATACTACGTACTCAAACCAATTTGAACCCTCTAAAAAGTCACAAGACGCTTACGAAGTAGGTGTTTATCGTTTCCCAGAAATTGAACACATTCCAACAGATGTTGCTTTAATTTCCGACGAAAAGTTTGAAGAAATGAAGCAAAACGGTGTCAATATGATTGCAGGTGGCTTCCCATGCCAAGATTATTCTGTTGCCCGTTCTAGAAAGAATGAATTGGGTATTGAGGGTAAGAAAGGTGTTTTGTTTTGGGAAATTATCAGAGCAACTAAGATAATTCAACCTGAATACTTAGTGTTAGAAAATGTAGATAGATTATTAAAAGCTCCTACAAGCCAACGCGGACGTGACTTTGCCGTAATGTTAGCTTCTTTTAATGAGCTAGGTTATTCAGTGGAATGGCGTGTTGTTAATGCTGCGGAATATGGACGTGCACAGCGCAGACGGCGTGTGTTTTTCTTTGTTTACCGAAATGATACCAATTTCGCAAAGAAAATGGATGAAAAATATGAAAAGTCTCAAGTAACAAATTTACTAGATGAGAAAGACTTTGATACGTATGCGGAGTATGTTTTCAAAGATGGCTTATTTGCTAGACAGTTTCCAATAAAACAAGAAGCGATTAAGAAGCGCACTATGTCTAATCGTTTGGCTAGTGACATTAAAGATGTTTCAGATAATTATGCTGACGGTAAGTTCTGGAATACGGGCATTATGCGTCATGGCGTATATTATTCTGCAGATACGGAACCCTTAGGAAATGAAAACCCAATTCCATTAAAAGATATTATTGTTTCTGAGGATACAGTTCCAGAAAAATACTATATCGAGGGCGAAAAATTAGAGAAGTTCAAGTATTTAAGAGGGCCTAAACGACTAGAACGTACTTCAGCTGAAGGACACAAATACACTTATTCAGAAGGTGGTATGAGTGAGACGGATAGCTTAGAATTACCTGGAAGAACAATGCTAACTTCTGAAGGAACAGTTAATCGCTCAACGCACCTATTGAAAATTAATGAACGTTATCGTTTGATAACACCTATTGAAGCTGAAAGACTACAAGACTTCCCGGATGATTGGACTAAGTACAAGCAACTGGATAATGGTGAAGTTGTAGAGGTATCAGATCGTATGAGAATGTTCTTTATGGGAAATGCACTGGTTACAGGAATAGTAACAAGAATTGGACTTGAAATGAAAGAAATATTATGAGGAGAAAAATATACAAGAAAACTGTCTTCAATAAGGCAGTTTTCTTGTATATTCAAACTTTATCATAGACACTTTAGATTCTAGTATGGCAAAAAATCATAGGAGTTCAATAATGGAAGAAAATAGAAGAAGAGCATATTTTGAAATTAATTCTCATAGACAAAAAAGTGGAAAATATAGAAAATCTTTAATTCATATTCATACTCCCGCTTCATATGATTTTAAATTGAGTAAGAGTTTAAAAAATTATAATGAAATTTCTGAAAAAACAATATTTAGGGATTATGTTATTAATGAGTTTGGTGATACTTTATCAATGTTGTTTAAAGATTTCGAATTAACTCAAGAATTTTTAATATTTAAAAACCGTAAAGAATTTTATTCTTATCTTCTGTTAGGAAAAAGGCTATTAGAAGAGGGTATAGAAATGGCAGTAGTTTCCGATCATAATACCCTAGATGGGCATCACAAATTAGAATTAGTGATAAAACATTTGTTAGCTAACAATAACTATGTACATTGCAATATAGTTAAAGGTATTGAACTGTCATGTGCAGATCGGATGCATGTTGTAATAATTTTTGACGAGGAAAAAAAGATGCAGGTTGAAGATTATTTAATGGAGAATCTGATTTCCGAAAAAGACGGAGTTATAAGAACAAGTTTCGATGTATTAGAACATTTTAATTCAAAAAATGGCTTTTTTGCATACATAGCGCATATAAACTCTTCTAATTTATTCAACGCTACAACTTTTTTGAGTGGAGGCTATAGGAAAAAATTACTAAATTCAAAACATTCAGAATATGTTGGAGTTAGTGGATTAGATAGTATTGAAAAAGTAGAAAAACGATTATCGCGGGCCAAGATGAAGCGGAATTTCATATTGGACTGTGATTCTCATGGTATTGATGATTTTGATGGCAAATATGTGTGGGTTAAATCAGCGGATAATACTACATCCTCTATGATGGAGGCTATCAAAGAATATGAGGTATCAATCTTGTTAGAGGAACCACAGGTGCCTTCAAATTATATAGTAGGTATTTGGATTCAAGGAGGCCCCCAAAGCTTTTTGAAATCTAAGAACGATATACCATTTTCTACAACGTTCTCCCCATCCTTAAACAGCTTTATAGGGGGGCGTGGAACTGGAAAGAGTACTATCTTAGATGTTATCGATTTTATGCTGACACAAAACTTCAATAATAAAGAGCATCTTTATTTTCTTAGTAAATTAGGAACGACAATTGTATTAGTACAATATAAAGGAGAGAAGTATTTAATTGAATCTTTCTTGCCAGAAAGTAACAATCCGGAAATGTTAATAGCTATGGTTAATGAAGATGATTACGAAAAATATTCTCCTGAAGTCAGCATAAATCATGATAAATTAAAACGAAATTTAATTAAAAATCATTTGGATATTTATAAGATAGATGGTAATAAATTTAAAAAAATAACTTCAAACAAATATGAGTTTCTCAATTTGTTTTATGATTCCAAATATTCTGTAAACAAATTGGTTAATATAGCTGGTACCAATAAAATTAGTGATTTTTTATATGATATGCTGATTAAAGGAAACAAGAAAAACATGGAAATAGATTTTCATATAAGCAATGCTGAAGATGGAATTAATTATCTGGAAGCAGTAGAGAAACTATTTACCGATGACAAAAAGTTAATTGAACAGATTCTACAGCCATTTAATGATGATAATCAAAGGATATTTGAAATAGTGTATGAACAAAATTTCCAGCAGAATAATGGTTTTCTTTCTCAGAGATTTATATTTGAATGGGATAGAATTGTTAACACATATGATATAACCACATTAGAAATATATGATTATCTTTATCTGTTGGGGAGGAAGAAGGATGTCGTTCAATTATTTAAAGAAATTATAAAAAAGGATTATGATAGTTTTCCCTCTATCACCCAATTTGCAAGGCAGAATCGTCAAGCAAACTTAAACTTGATCACAATAAACAACAATAATTCTAAGTTAGTCATTGAAAAAATTTTTGATAATTTCCTAGAGAGAAATGTTTTAGCGTTAAATAATTTTTTTGAAGACAATATACAAAACTTTAATAAATATTCAATTAAATTTAATGTGAACGCATTTGACTTCGACGGAAACAGATCTGAATTTAAAGATATATCAGTTTTGTCATTAGGCCAGAAGGTGGTCGCAATGTTAACAGTTATTTTTAATTATGGAAAGTATTCAGAAGAAACAAAACCTATAATCATTGATCAGCCGGAAGATAATTTAGATAATAGATATATTTATACAAACCTAGTAACTCAATTGAAAAATCTAAAGGCAAAGAGACAGGTAATAATAGCGACTCATAGTTCAACGATTGTGACCAATTCTCTTGTCGAAAATGTGATTGTAATGGAGTCAAATGGAAAACATGGGTGGATCAAAAGCTCAGGATATACTTTAAATAAAAGGATAAAAAAAGATATTTTAAATATCTTAGAAGGTGGAAGGCCATCTTTTAGCCATAGAAAAAACATCTATAATAACGTTTTGAAGGATAATCACTATTAATTTATAGACATGAGTTAGTTACTAATTAATAGCTGTGGTAAAATAGCTAATGATATAGAATGAATCAAAATTTAAAATAAATAATATTTGAAATTTATAACCATCGCTAAAAGTGCTTTGGAAGTATAAAACTGACAATAGTAGGAAGGGCAAAATTATGTTAAAAATTTACAATACATTAACCAATCAGAAGGAAGAGTTTAAACCACTAGTGCCAGGAAATATTTCAATGTATGTATGTGGTCCTACTGTTTATAACTACATTCATATTGGGAATGCCCGGTCTACGGTTGCTTTTGATACAGTGCGCCGCTACTTTGAATACCGCGGTTTTGATGTGAACTATGTGTCTAACTTTACAGATGTGGATGACAAGATTATTAATCGTGCCAATGAGGAAGGGTTAACACCTGAACAAATTGCTGATAAATATATTGAAGCATTCTATGAGGATACAGATGCCTTGAATGTGAAACGTGCAACAAAGAACCCGCGTGTCATGGAGAATATGGATGACATTATCCAATTTGTCGCTGATTTGGTAGATAAAGATTTTGCTTATGTAGTGGACGGAGATGTTTATTACAGAACGCGTAAATTCGAAAAATATGGTCAATTATCTGATCAAAACATCAACGATTTACGTGCTGGTGCGTCTGATCGTCTAGAGGCGGACAGCCAATCTAAGAAAGAGGACGTTGTCGACTTTGCTCTATGGAAGTCTGCAAAACCAGGTGAAATTTCTTGGACTTCTCCTTGGGGCGAAGGTCGTCCGGGCTGGCATATTGAATGTTCTGTAATGGCAACTAAGTTGTTAGGCGATACCTTAGATATTCACGCAGGCGGTCATGACTTAACATTCCCTCACCATGAGAATGAGATTGCCCAATCGGAAGCACACACTGGTCATACTTTTGCCAATTATTGGATGCACAACGGCTTTGTGACCATGGGTGATGACGATGAAAAAATGTCTAAATCGTTAGGAAACTTTGTATTGGCCCATGAATTAATGAAACAAGTTGATCCACAAGTTGTTCGTTTCTTCTTAGCATCAGCCCATTACCGGTCGCCTTTAAGATTCAATGAAGAAAATATTCAAGATGCAACCAACAATTTAAACAACTTGAAAACGGCTTATGCGAACTTAAACTACCGTTTCGAAGATGCAATAGATAGCTTAGAGAACGATGCAGAAGTATTAGCGCAAATCGAAGCTCTAGAGAGTGAATTTACGACAGCTATGGATGATGATATCAATACGCCGAATGGTTTAACTGTTGTTTACCGTTTAATGCGTGACATGAATGTATATACCAACCAAGCGCAAGTGTCAGTGTCAGTGCTTGAAGCCTTTAAAGAAGCCTTTACAGCCTTATTAATCATCTTTGGTGTCACTTTATCGGATGAGAAAGAGCTGTTAGCGGATGATATTCAAGCCTTAATTGATGAACGTAACCAAGCCCGTGCAGATAAGAACTTTGCCCGTGCAGATGAAATCCGCGACCAATTAAAAGCAGAAGGTATTATTCTTGATGATACCGCTCAAGGTACACGTTGGAAACGTGAGCAAGTCTAGTTGCAATCTATAATAATGAAAATCAATACAGAAATGAGTCGACTAAATGTCTGAAAAAGAGTCTTTAACAAAAAATGAAATGAAACAACTCAGCGGTCTAACCTTAGCTTATTTAGGGGATGCTTCTTGGGAAGTGGTAGTCCGCGACCACTTGGTTCAAAGTGGCTTAACGAAACCCAAAGATTTACATAAGGCAGCAACTGAATTTGTTTCCGCAAAAGGACAAGCCTTGTTAATTGAAGCGATGCAAGCTGAGGAAGGGTTTCTAACTGAAGATGAAATGACCATTTTTAAAAGAGGACGTAATGCCAAAAGTCACTCAAGCGCTAAGAATGCCGATATTCATACCTATAGAATTGCAACAGGATTTGAAGCGTTAATGGGCTTTGCCTACTTAAACGATCAAGACCGTTTCAAGGAAATCGCATCATTCTGTATTCAATACATCCAACAGGCACAAAAAGAGGAGTAAGCAAATGGCTAGAAACAATCAAAGACAACAGAATAGAGATAGAAGACCGCGTAGTACCAACACTGAAGAAGAATTAGATCAATCTCCTGATTTCGTCTATGGTTTCCATGCTTCAATGGAAGTATTAGAGGGCGACCATGATGTGAATAAAGTCTTCTTACAAACTGGTCTAAACGAAAAGAATGCGCAAGCAATTTTAAAAGCAGCGAATAAGCGCAATATTTTGGTGTCTAATGTACCCAAAGAAAAACTAGATACCCTTTCTGATGGCGGTAACCACCAAGGGGTTGTGCTAGCTATTGC
The DNA here is from genome assembly GCA_041223225.1 of Aerococcaceae bacterium 50-4. Classification (GTDB taxonomy): domain Bacteria; phylum Bacillota; class Bacilli; order Lactobacillales; family Aerococcaceae; genus Aerococcus. Next base: position 115,563 of record JBCLPQ010000004.1, on the reverse strand, counting down.
TGCCTATAAATATGCTGAACTGGATGATATCTTCAAGAAAGCGGAAGAAGCCAACGAAGACCCAATTATTATGGTCTTGGATGGTATTGAAGACCCTCATAATTTAGGGTCAATTCTTAGAACTGCTGATGCTTCAGGGGTTCACGGGGTGATTATTCAAAATCGTCGTGCAGTTGGTTTAACTCAGGTAGTTGCCAAGACATCAACAGGGGCAATCGAACATGTACCAGTTGTTCGTGTAACGAATATTTCTAAGACCATTGATACCTTGAAAGAACGTGGCGTGTGGGTGTTTGGTACCGACATGAAGGGTCAATCAATGTGGCAAATGGATGCAACATTACCGATTGCCATTGTGATTGGTAATGAAGGTAAGGGCGTTTCACCAGGTGTTAAAAAACATCTTGATGGCATGATTACCATCCCGATGCGCGGACACGTACAAAGTTTGAATGCCAGTGTTGCAGCTGGTCTATTAATGTACCAAATTTACCAAAGTCGAATGAGTAAAGGCTAGCTGGTGGATTGATTTGGTCAAAACGTGATGAAGAAAGGTGGGGTGATATGGCATTAAGAAAAGAACGCTTAATCGTTGATGGTTATAATATGATTGGGTCTTGGCCTTTATTAGTAAAGTTAAAGAATAGGGACGAAATTGAAGCAGCAAGAGATTTGCTGCTCGAAACTTTATCAAATTACGTAGGCTATCATGATATTGAAACATGGGTTGTTTTCGATGCCATGTTTGTCCCAGGTATTTCTAAATCATTTGACCAATTTAATCTACATGTCGTTTTCACAAGTGAAGGGCAAACGGCCGATTCTTATATTGAAGAAATGATTGTAGATTTAGTGAGTCCTTTACATAATGTCACAGTCGCAACTAGTGACCTAGCTGAACAACGGATTGTATTTCAAAAAGGTGCCTTAAGACAATCGGCACAAGAATTATATCGAGATGTACAAAAAACCAATGTGGAAATTGCACATGGGGATAATGAATATGAATACAACAAATATCAAAGATCCATACCATGGTCAGTCCATCAGCTAGACAAATTAAGTGATTTTTATAAAAGTTTAATTGATAAGAAAAGTGAATAATATCTATATCTTATGATTTTTTAAGAGAGGATTTGGTATTTTGCTCATAGATAAATCTATTAGCGCCGCAGATCGTGCTATTTGTCAGAATATATCATATATTAAAGATGATAGAGGTATGTTAAGTCAAAATATATTGAGTCAGTTAAGAAATTTAGTTGAGTCTGTAACAATGAAAATTTTATCTGATGATAATGATATAAATCCGTATGACTATAGTAAGCGTCAGGAATATTTAAAAGAACTTAGAACGAAAGGTAATCTTACATTTTTACACCATTTTCATGAATTATTGCAAATATCAGTATCCCACTATACGGAAAATGAAGATGGATCTGAAAGATTAATGTTGAAGTACTATGAGTACTTAATTAAAATGAAGAAATATTTACGTGAAAACTACAATATTGACATTTTAAAAAATATTGAGGATTTTCCAATATATAAAGATAGCCAACTTTCTGATTATTATTCAAAGATAGCTGATAGAATTAACAACCCCAGTTCAAAAACTATACCAGTAGAATATACAGATAGATATTATATACAAAAAATAAAACCCTTTTTCCGTGGTGAAGAAATTTATTATGAAGTTACATTTAATATGGCTTTTTCTACAACTAGCAAATTTGATAGAGTGATTGCTTTCACGAAAAAAGAAATCAATGATAATTATGCTGTTAAATTTTCTATACATTCAGATACTATTATGGTGCTCAATAAAGAGGTGTCGGTCCTAATAATTGATGATTTCACGGTAGCTATCAGACCGTGTGAGATTAAAAACTATTCAAAGATTTTTGGTGAAAACATAACTTGCAATACGAATTCTTATGAGTATAGATTCTTAATGCAATTCTTAACTGAAACTAAAGTATCTTTGACCGACCTTGTTAGTAGTGATCAAGAGTATTATGACGTTATTAAGTCAAAAGTGTTACATCGTAGCATGGCTCCTAAAATCTATTCTATTTTGGATAAAAGTAGAGAAATTATTTTGAATGATGAAAATGGTACAAATATATTGAGGTACCTATTATTAAGGATGAATAATAGGATTATAAAAACCCAACTCTCTGATAATACTTGTTACTTGTTATCGGATTTATATTTAGGATTTGGAAGTATTCCTTTTGACCAAATGCCTTATAGTTCTTCTCTTATAGGCCATAATCCTCGCCATTATGATTTATTGAATTCTATACCTATAGAAGGAAGAGAGTATGAATTTTTAGCCAAAAGTATAATGAATAATACTGAAATTGAAAGACAAATATTCACTCCTAAAGAACAATTAGAAAGATTCAATGATGTAGAGGATCTAGTAGATACTTTTAACAGTCATTTATATCTTCCTAAGCATAAAGGCAGAACTTTAAAAATGTTTAATAAGCATGTTTATATGGAGCAATACTTAACAGACACAACTAATATACTTAAGCAGTTGCAAAATTACTCTTCTGAGGGTGTTCAGCACTATTCACAGAGTGTACAATATTGGCTAGATCATACTAATCATGGAATTGATGATGATGTAAAGGTAGAAGCTCTATTAACGATGTTTTCTAATTCAACAGTAGGTTTTATATATGGATCCGCGGGAACTGGGAAAACTACATTAATCACACATTTTGCTGATTTTTTTGCAGACAAAGAAAAATTATTTTTAGCCAATACACATCCTGCTCTTGGGAATTTAAAAAAGAGAATTAATATCGAAAAAAGTCATTTTAGTACTATCCATAGTTTTCTTTCAAAAAAATATATAAGTGATACGTACGACATAGTATTTATAGATGAATGTAGTACTGTTAGTAATAGAGATATGCAGAAAATTTTACAAAAAGCTAATTTCAAATTATTGATTCTAGTTGGAGATACATATCAAATTGAATCAATATACTTTGGAAATTGGTTTAATCTAGCGAAGTTGTACGTACCTTCACATTCTGTATTTGAACTGGATAGGCCGTATAGAACAAATGATGATCAATTAGTTAATCTTTGGAGTAAGGTAAGGAACAATGCAAAAGATATAGCAGAGTATCTTGTGAGCTATGATTTTGTCTCTAAACTAGATGAATCGGTTTTTATTCCTCGTTCAAGTGATGAAATAATACTTTGTCTTAATTATGATGGTTTGTATGGAATCAACAATATAAATAGGTTTATGCAAGGTGCCAACCCAAACCTTAAAGTGATTTGGGGGATTAATGCATATAAAGCCGGTGATCCAATATTATTCAATGAATTCAATATGTTCTCACCATTAATTCATAATAATACAAAAGGTAAAATAATTAGGATTCAAAAAAATGAAGAAGAAATCTTCTTTGAAGTTCAAGTTGAAAAAGCAATCAATGAAATTGATGCTTTAGGGTATAGTTTCAAACTACTAGACGTATCAGATGATGGTAAATCAACAATTTCGTTTACAATTAATAAATATAAATCGACCGATGATGATGAAGAAGACAACTCTACAATTATCCCTTTTCAAGTAGCTTATGCAGTGTCTATTCATAAAGCTCAAGGATTAGAATATGACTCTGTAAAAATTGTGCTCTCAAATGAGGTAGATGAAAGAGTTTCGCATAACATTTTTTATACCTCTATAACGAGGGCTAAAAAAAATCTAAAAATATATTGGAGTCCAGAAACTGAAAACAAAGTATTGAGTAGCTTTAATTTAAATAAATCTTATAAAGATTCAATTTTACTAAGTCAGTTCTCTGGTTTAAAAATACAAAATAATAAAAATAAACAATAATTTCTTAGGGGCCCTATTTGGTTATATTTTTAAGCTATGTGTTGTTTATTTATAATTGTGGTAAATATTTCTAAAATCACGTTATTTAATTGTGATATAGTAAAAGTTGACATTGACCATTGGAGTAAGTACCATGTACAATGAATCAGAAATCAAGGAGATTGTGAATTATGGCAACAAAAAAAGTATCACTTGCTTGTTCAGTATGTGGCTCAAGAAATTACACGACCAATAGTAATGCCAATAACCGTACTGAGCGTTTAGAAGTGAAGAAATTCTGTAAACACTGTAACCAACATACAATACATAAAGAAACGAAATAGTCGTTATTGACTACTAGATGATAGAGGCGGGGGAAGTAGATGCAATTTTTAAAAGATGTATGGCATGAAATGCGATTGACGTCATGGCCTAGTGGTGGCGAATTGGTGCGCTACACAGGTATCGTATTGTCAACAGTTATCATGGTTGCCATTTTCCTAGGGATAGTAGATACCTTAGCACAATGGGCTTTTGGATGGTTTATCAACCTATAAAAGTACTCGCAACCATATATGAATATAAAATGAAAACTGCCCGCTATTGTCAGGCAGTTTTTTTGTGGTTAATTGAGGGCGTGAATAATCTTGTTTAAGGCATCAATTGCAGCTTGGTCTATAGCATGCTGAGGGTTATCCTTGTTGTGTTTTAGGATGAAATCAAGTCGCATCTGCATACGGATTTGGATGTCTTGCAGGTAACCTTCTTGATTTAGGTTAACAGGGAAGTCCTTCATTTCAAGATATTCAAACCCTTGAATAGGACCAAAGGGTTTGAAAGTACCGGTATTATCGACAACTGCTTCAATAGCGGCTAGTGAACGGGCTGGTGTAACTTTTGTCCCGCGGTAGTCACCGGTATTGATGATATAAGCTTCGATACCACGGTCGAATAGGTCTTTAAATTTAGTAAAATCCTCTACTAATGGATAAACTCTAAACGGATTAGCGTAAGGTTCGATTACTAGTTTGTTTAACCCGTCAGAGCTATTCTCAGCATTTGACCTTTTGGTTGCTAGGGTACAGCCAAAGATGGATGCTAATAAAGGGTCTGTGATTTTTATTAATGGTGGCAAGCTATCATCTTTCATGATCCAGAAGATGCCATTGATTTTTTGGTTAATTTTATCTACCCGATTAGCTGTTGCATAGCGAGATTTAACAGTACGGCCGTTACCATTGCGGATATCTTCAGTTACCAATACTTTTTGCTTGTCTTGATTAAGAGTAATACCAGCATTCTGTACGGTGACAAAGTAGTCTTGCTCAGGATGGCCTGTTGGATAATCTTTGGTTTTATCGAAGTACGACGGCTCCAAGGCGATAGAAGTACCGTCTTCTGTATGAATAATAAAGGCATCATCATGAAGGACTTCTATATCATAGCGATGATCATGTTTGGCGTGGGTTAGGGTAGATTTACCGGAGCCTGATAGCCCAAAGAAAGACGCAACATAGTCTTGGTTAGCTGGTGATTTAAATATCTTTAATCCACCGTGACAAGCGACATATTGGTTACGGTGGGCTGAGGCCCAAGCCAGTGTTAAGGTGCCTTTTTTGATTTCGCCAAAGTAACGTAAGCCAAGAATGCAGGCGATATTTTGAGTGACATCAAAGTAGGCTAAACCATCTGGATAATCCGGATGAGACCATTGTGGGTCAAAAAAGACATGGATATCATTTTCCATATAGTCTTTGGACTTGTTATAGCGGTTTTCGTAGCTTTCATTGAATATTTGGAAATTTATTAACCAAGAATATAAGTGATTGGCTTCAGTTTCAGGCATATTAATATGGGCTTTGATCATGAAGTCTTCGTCTAAACCAACTACTGCCTGGCTTTTGATGAAAGGCCTAAATGAGGCATGATAAATGGCTTCACGTGCAATGGCGAGTAACTTTTCGTCTTCATCGGGGTCAATCCCAACAATGCGACGTGCTTTAGCGGTCCGTCCTACAGTAGCCCCATCATTTGAGACGAGTATTTTAGCAGTTGGGTCTAGGCCTAAATCGACTGCATGCTGAACATTTTGGTCTAACACGATTGTTTGGGGTGCTTGGACTGCAAGGTCGTAGGCTTCTTTAATTGTATGAATAGGACGCGTATTATTTGTATAAAACGCAGATTCAACGATTGCCTTCAGTGGAGAAAAATGGGGGCTCTCTTTTCTGATAGTTTCTTCAGCGTATTGTCCGATTGATGCCATGTATAACCAACCTTTCTAGTTTACAATTGCTTCTATTTTATAGATTTCAAAAAAATGCTATTTTATATTGCGATAATTTGTAAACTTATTTTACCTTAAAGTTAAGCGGTTTCATATATAAAGGCGAGGAAATACAGCGAAAGAACAGAATTGCCAACTTGTTGCAAAGAAATCTTTTTCTAATATACAATAAAGTTCAATATTACTATTTACACAAAAAACGACATATTCTCATTTAAGATTTGAGAATATGTCGTATATGTAGGATTTGAGTTAATAGTTTATATAATAATGAAATTAATAAAGAAGTTGAGCAGCAACGATTACGGCGATTAAGCTAATAATAAAGCCGACATTGCTTAAAATACAAGCGTGGATGAATCCGTGTTTGAAATTTAAACCGCTAACGGCATTAAAAGTAATTACTGCCCCGGATTGTGGTACAAATGTTAGCGCTCCACCAGCTATTACAGCAACTCGATGCACAACTTCTGGTGAGATTCCCATTGACACATAGGTTTGACCTAGTTGAGTAATGACGGTACTGATCGCTCCAGTCGCTCCCATGATTGGAGATAACAATGCGGTAATAACACCCAAACTAATCAAAGCTGGCCCAGGCATACGAAGTAGGAAATTTTTAACACTTTCAAATGCCGGTGCTGTAGTTAATACAGCACCAAATGCTACAGCACTCGCAGCTCCGAAAGCTGAACCAACAGCGCCGGTTGCCCCATCATTTAATACTCCAGTATGGTGATCAATGTATTTGTTAAAGAGCAATGCACATATACAGATTGTAACCGTAAGCGCAATTAAGATAATGTTTTCTACTTTGCTAAAAAGAAAGATAACACTTATCAAAATAACTAATGGCAAGATACTAATTGTGAATCCAGGTAACGGTTTATCATCAGACATTTCTTCTTCTTTGGCAGCTCTGATTTTCTTCTCATCATTTTCAAGATAAGAATAAAATGTTTCATGTCGATTCAAACTTCTGTTAAGTACAAAATGCATATACCATGTTCCAAAAATAAACATTGTGATAAAGCCTATGATACCTAATAGTGGCGCAGCCATTAAATTCGTCCCTAATACAGTTGTTGGCACTGCATTTTGAATAGACGGTGTACCCGGTAACATAGACATTGTGAATGTACCCGCACCAAAGAATAAGGGTAAGGATACCAAGGACCAGTTTATATCTAATTCTTTAAAAATCGGACGGGCTAATGGGATGAGTGTAAAGAATGCAACGAATAAGCTAATACCGCCATAAGTTAGAATTGCGCCTATAAATGTCAGCGCCATTAATACTCTAAAAGGATTGTCAGTCCCAATGCGCTTTAATAAGGATGCAGCAATTGATTTTGTTGCACCACTCCGGTCCATGTACTGGCCGAGAATTGCGCCCAATAAGAAAATACCGAAGTTTTTAATTAAAAAATTAGCTAACCCGCTCATATATGAATTCTCAGGGCCTACCAAAGCCCCGAAGATATTCATTTGATTCGTTACAATGATTAATAAAGCACTAAGTGGAGCTGCAATAATCATCTTTAATCCTCTAAAGGATAAAGTAATCACAGCAATAATAGCTAGCACTAAGCCAATTAAGCCTAAAATATACATACTTTCACCTCATTTATCCTTTAATCGTTTGCTTGTGTGGCGGCTTTGTAACCCGCTAAGCGACCAAAAGTAAAGATATCGGCAAGTGCGTTTCCACCTAAGCGATTTCCTGCGTGAATACCACCAGCTACCTCACCAGCAGCATATAAACCTTTTATGGCATTGCCTTTAGTGTCTATTACTTGAGTATTATCATTGATTTTAAGGCCACCCATAGTGTGGTGGGTTGCAGGGCTGCGTGGTGTGGCGTAAAATGGTGCAACCTCTACTTTATGATTAAATGACGATTTATGAAATTCTGGATCGTAACCTTCTTCAACATATGAGTTGTACTTTTCAATGGTATCTACAAAGACTTCTGGATCAATATCAATTTGCTTCGCTAAATCTTCTAATGTATCCGCTTTAAAGCATGCTTCTTTTTTAATATCATTTTCTAGCTTTTCGTCTGTGGAGTTAAATCGCGTCTTAGCAATTTCTGCATCAGAAATATTATAAATAATGCCACCTTGTTCAAATAAGGCATTGGCAAGGACATCGCGAGAAGCATATTCATCAACGAACCGTTTTCCTTTTTTATTTACAAAAACAAAATCAGTTGGAGGGCAGTCGATACCGCTAAAGATATTTCCAGTTATTGGATCTGCACTTGGCATTAATTGAACAAATTCCATGCCTATCACATCTGCATCAACAGATTGCCCCATCAAGATACCGTCCCCAGTTAGTGCAGGAGAGTTTGTGGTAGGGATATTATTTGGTAAGTTTTTCCAGTAATTATCATATTTTTTAATCAGGTTAATATTCGCGCCGTACCCACCTGTTGCTAGCACAAGGCCTTTCCTTACACGGATTTGAATTGGTTGTTTATCTTTTCCGGTAGCTTTGATACCGATGATTTTACCATCCTCTATAATGAAAGAATCAGCTTTGGTTTCTGTTAGTACTTGTCCACCCTGAGATTCTATATATTGAAGCAACGGATTAATAAATCCAAAGCCTTCAGATTCTTTTGGTTCACGAGCACGACGCCAAGTAGCGCCGACTGGTTCGGTTACATAGGATTCGTCAAACTCGATGCCTTTTTCTTTTAACCAATTAATAGTATCTAAAGAACTACTTGCTAAATAATGGACAAGTTTAGCATCACCATAGATTTGTTTCCCGTCTTTATCTTGTCGGTAACCGCCAAAGTATGTTTGGATAGTGTGCAAATTAACGGAGTCGAATAAATAGTTTTCCCCTTTATTTTCAATATCATTAAAGTACTCTTCAAGTTCTTGTTGCAATTCGCTGAAGTAACCTTGATACTCTTTAGGTAAATCATTGATGTCGTAAGCATAAAGTTTCTTTAATGACTCTAATTCACCTTTGATGGCTGGGAATTGTCGTTGCCATTCAGGGTCGGCTGCATTAATTTGTCCCCCTGTACGCGTTGTGTTACCGCCAATAACTGGGAATTTTTCAAGTACAGTAACCGTTGCGCCCTCATCTAACGCGGCTGCAGCTGCTGCAAGTCCAGCACCACCAGAACCGATTACAACTACATCCATATCCATTTCAAGAAGCTCTTTAGTATTATTTAGTTGTGCATTTTTAGGTCGTTTTCGTAGTTGGTTTGAATCAAAACCAGCTTGATCAGCGGCATCTGCTACACCATCAATCACACCGTTCGATGTTAAAGAGGCCCCAGATACGATATCAACATTTAATGTTTGGCCATCGATAATTTCTTCAGGGATACGCTTGAATACTAAATCTGCAATACCCTCAGTTTCTCCACTTGAATCAATATCAATAGATTCAATTTTATTTTCTGAAAAACGGACAACCATTGGTAAATCCCCATTGTGCCCAACAGCAGTTACGTGATATTCGCCAGGTTTAAAGTTTAATTCTTCAGGGATGCTTAAGATTGTCGCCACTTGAGTGAATCGCTTAAATTTTTTAAAGCAACTTTCTAAAAATTTAACAGTCCGTTCATCTTTAAGCTTGTTATCCTCATCAAAAGCAGTGTGCGCTTGTCCTAATAAGAATTCACTACCGGGCATTACGATTGCATTTACACCAGGTGCATCAAGGATTTGGCGTAGGTGTAGTTGTGAACGAGATGATCCTTGAGTTGAGTAAGAGGCGCCAACAATCATGACTGGTTTATCCTCAAGTGGATGGATTTTAAAGGATAACCATTCGATAACGCTTTTAAGTGCTGAAGGAATAGAGTGATTATGTTCAGGGGTTCCAATAATTACCCCATCAGCTTCTTGAATCTTTTGGGCTAGATTTTGAATAGCGGGATGATTCGTTTGGTCATCCGTTTCGTTAAACATAGGTATTGTATCAATTTCGATTACTTCAATTTCATCTTCTGTAAAGTGCTGTGCCATAAAATTTAAAAGTAGGCGATTATAAGAAGTTTTAGCATTAGTTCCAACTATACCGACAAATTTCATATGTATAATTTCCTTTCTTATTCTATAATGTCTTTCCATGAAAAATTATTAGGATGCAAAGTTTGATGGTCATGTGACGCTACTAGCTGTTGGTTTATTTGCACAAACTGTAAGAATTCTGCAAATAGATTTTCTAATTCTTTGACTTTATCTTCATAAACTAAGCGACCATTTGCATCAAATGCCTCGGCAGAATGGCTTAATAAGTATTCAGAACCTGGCATGATACGAGCTTTGATTTCTGGAGAATCCAATATTTGGCGAAGATGGATTTGCGCCCGTGAAGAACCTAAGCTTCCTAATGAAGCCCCTGTAATCATGACTGGTTTATCGATGAAAGGTTGATAGGAATAAGACATCCATTCTAGTACGGATTTCAGAGATGCTGGGATAGAATGATCATATTCAGGTGTGCTAATAATTACCCCATCAGCTTCTTCTATTTTGTTAGCTAAGTGTGTAACAGCATCAGGTGCTGGAATTTCTTTAGGTTCATTGAAAGCTGGTAAATCTACAATCTCTACTACTTCAATATTTGCTTTATCTGCAAAATGTTTGGATAGAAATTGTAATAATTTTCTATTTGTAGAACGACTAGAGTTAGTCCCGACAATAGCAATAAAATTCATTTGATTGTGCTCCTTTATGTTGATTATGTTTTTATAAGTTTATAAAAGTTAATAGCAAGTTTTCTTCATTAATCCAATTTGTAGGAGAAAATTTTATTGAAGAAGTTGTTGCTAGTTTTCATAAATTAATAAGCTGACTGTCACTTTAGTATGGGTTATTTAAAAACTCATTTATTCACACTTAAAAACGTTTTCAAACTTATAGGAACAAGATAACTCTAAGATAATTATTTCACAATTTCAGTTTTTAGATTAAAAATCAGCGAAATGAAGAACAGGCTATATTTGATCAACTTTGTTTTTTTAATCAGTAGATATAATTGAAATATTAGGGTTTGTTGGTCGAATGATAAGGATGAAATTTTTAAAATTTCATACAAAATCGTACAGATAGATAAAGTGAATATATTCACTAACGAACTTTCTCTTTACCTAAAGGTTGCCACTCAAGTAGGTGAATAGTGAGGGGCGTTGGCATGCGAAGGTTTATTAAATTCAGTTTCTATATTCTAGTTCCATATTGCCCACATAAAAGTTATTATGGCACTACCTTAACGGGTGTGTTATAATATCCACGAATAAAGCGAAGAGGAAACCTTTCAACTGGGGAAGGTTTTTTAATTTGCCTAAAAGTTGATCGTTTATGAATGAATTAAGAGAAGGAGCATATCAATGGTAGAAGAAATCGAAATTGGTAAAGAATGGTATGTAATCCATACATACGCTGGATATGAAAACAAAGTCAAACAAAACTTGGAAATGCGTATTACTTCAATGGACATGGAAGAATATATTTACCGTGTGATTGTGCCTGAAGAAGAGCATGTTGAAAAAACAAAATCAGGTAAAGAAAAGATTGTTAAAATCAAAAACTTCCCAGGTTATGTATTAGTTGAAATGATTATGTCTGATGAAGCGTGGTTCGTTGTCCGTAATACACCAGGAGTTACAGGTTTCTTAGGGTCTCATGGTCAAGGTTCAAAACCAACACCATTGTTACCTGATGAAGTACGTAATATCTTATCAAGTCTTGGTGAAGGTGGCCGCAACCGTGATATTTCATTCGATATTGATGAAGTGGTTAAAGTTATCGATGGTGCCTTCGATGGTATGGAAGGTCGTGTTCAAGAAATCGATGCTGAACATGGCAAGTTGAAACTGACTGTAGAAATGTTCGGTCGTGAAACATTAGCAGAAGTAGACTACGACCAAGTAGACAAATTCTAAAATCTGATATATAAAAAACGAGGTAGAGACATTTTTTGTCCCGACCTCGTTTTTTTGCCTCAAATTTGAGGATATTTGATAGTTACTGAGATTTGATGTTTTTAAATAACGGTATCAAATTCTTCTGTTTCGTTAGCGTCCTTAGAATGGAAGGCTTGATAGCTAGAAATCGTTGAAAATAGACTTAGAACTACTTGTAGAATGCGGTCAACATTTGTGATAGTAGGGTTTGTTTCTAATAGGTGCACAACTAGATACCAAATACCAACAATTAGTAGGTATTGAATAACCCAGCTAACGATAAATATAAAACGATTATTAATGGTAAACATAATTTCTCCTCCCAGTCCGTAACTTCTATTGTTAATTTCATTATAACAGGTTTATTGGTAGAAGAGGCGGATGCCAGACCGAAGATACACAAAAAATCAGTTGCTGTTTGGGCAACTGATTTTTTCGTCTATTTATATGTAGCATTAATCATTTAATTTAACAATATCTGCGTCTTCGGTATAAATCACACGCTCGCATAAGTTTGTAGCGTAATCACCGATACGTTCAATGTCATGTAAGATTGCATTAATTGCTGATCCAGTTTGAACTGTCTCAGGTTGTTCTTGCATAATCACCAATGTACGGTCTACAAGTTGTCTAAAGGCGCTGTCTACTTCGTCATCCATTGCTGCGATTTCTTTCGCACGTTCAACATTATGTTGACTGAAAGCATCAATTGCTTGACCAAGCATATTTTTCGCTAGTTCAGCTACTTCGAAAACTTCATCCATGATTGGATCAAAGGGTGCAAGATTTTCAACGCGTAAAATACCTTTAGCGATTGAAACGGCATGGTCAGCTACTCGTTCTAAGTCAGAACTTGAAGCAAATACCGACAGGATCATACGTAGGTCAGTACCAATTGGTTGTTGACGAGCGATAATTCGCATAACGTAATGTTCGATTTCTTTTTCAAGACGATTGATTTCAAGGTCACTTTCAATAACTGATTTTGCTTCATTATGATCATTCGTCTTTAAAGCTTTGAAAGATCGCTCTAACATTGCTGCTGTACCGAAACCTAATTTCGCATGCATACCCTCCAAAGTTTTTAGTTGGTCATCGTAAAATTTTCTTACTGGACGTTCCATCATCATCGCTCCTTTGCATCTGCTTTTTTCTTTCTTAAGAAAACAGTTTACCATAAATTGCGCTTATTGTCATCTATAAAGATATTGTAAAATAGGCAATGTAACCCTTTACAATAAATTTACGAAATTTACTTTTAAATGATAAAAAGAATTTTCAAAAATCACTTGCAATAACTAAAGTTATATGGTTAAATAGATTACTGTGTGTAGACACATGTAGTGGGAGGAGGAATCTTAACTCCATTAAACCACAACGCGAAAAACAAGGAGGAATGTTTCGTGGCTAAAAAAGTACAACAAATCGTTAAATTACAAATTGAAGCTGGTAAAGCAAGTCCAGCTCCTCCAGTAGGTCCTGCATTAGGTCAAGCTGGTGTGAACATCATGGGATTCACTAAAGAATTCAATGCGCGTACACAAGATCAAATGGGTATGATTATCCCTGTAGTGATCACTGTATTCGAAGACCGTTCATTTACATTTATCACTAAAACACCACCAGCTGCAGTATTATTGAAAAAAGCTGCTGGCGTTGCAAAAGGTTCTGGCGAACCTAACAAAAACAAAGTCGCTACAGTAACTCGCGACCAAGTTCGTGAAATTGCAGAAACAAAAATGGAAGACTTGAACGCTGCAGATGTAGAAGCTGCTATGCGTATGGTTGAAGGTACTGCACGTTCAATGGGCTTTGTAGTAGAAGGCTAATTGTCACACTGTAATACAAGAAACCCGTACGCCGCAAATCAATAGCGATTTGTGAGTGGGAGGATTATCCGCTAAAACCACATAGGAGGAATATATAATGGCTAAATTAACAAAAAACCAAAAAGCTATTTTTGAAAAAATCGAAAAAAACAAAAAATATAACTTAACAGAAGCAGTTGAATTGTTAAAAGAAGTAGACTACGCAAAATTTGATGGTTCAGTAGAAGTAGCATACCGTTTAGGTATCGATACTAAGAAAAATGACCAACAAATCCGTGGTGCTATGGTATTACCTAACGGTACTGGTAAAGACCAAACTGTATTGGTATTTGCTAAAGGTGAAAAAGCACAAGAAGCTGAAGCAGCAGGTGCTGACTACGTTGGTACTGACGAGTACATCGAAAAAATCCAAGGTGGCTGGTTCGACTTTGACGTAATCGTTGCGACTCCAGACATGATGGGTCAAATCGGTCGTTTAGGTCGTGTATTAGGTCCTAAAGGCTTAATGCCAAACCCTAAAACTGGTACAGTAACACAAGATGTTACTAAAGCAGTTAACGACATCAAAGCTGGTCAAGTTGCTTACCGTGCTGATAGCGCTGGTAACTTACACTTACCTGTTGGTAAAGTATCATTCGATACAGATAAATTGGTTGAAAACGTAAAAGCTGTTCAAGAAATGGTATTACGTGTAAAACCTGCATCTTCAAAAGGTACTTACATCAAAAACTTAGCGATCACATCTACTATGGGTCCTGGTATCCAAGTTGATGTTTCATCAATCTAAGATTAATTAAAAATAATACTTGACCCACTTATACTATTTTGGTAGTATAAGTGAGGTTATTTATATAGCTTACCGAAGACAGTTGGTGGCCTAGCCTTAATTTTGCCAACCGAGGGAGATACGTTGTTCACTACTTGATGGTGAACTTTATCCTCTATGTCTTCAGTGACATAGAGTTTTTTTATTCAAAAAACTCTAAAAAAATCAGTGGAGGTGAAATATAAGTGAGTGAACAAGCAATTGCTAAAAAACAACAAGAAGTAAACGCAGTCGTTGAAAAAATGCAAGCTGCAAATTCTATCGTTGTGGTTGACTACTTAGGTTTATCAGTAGAAGAAGTGACTGAATTACGTAAACAATTACGTGAAGCAGGCGTAGAATTCAAAGTAATCAAAAACACGATCATGCGTCGTGCTTTAGATGCACAAGAATTAGACTACCACGAAGAAGTTTTCCAAGGCCCTACAGCTGTAGCGTTCGGTATGGAAGATGCAGTTGCCCCAGCTAAGATTCTTTCTGATTTTGCTAAAAATGCAGAAGCGTTAGAACTTAAAGGTGGTATCTTAGAAGGTAACGTACTTTCTAAAGAAGAAATCAAACAAATTGCGAAATTGCCAAACCGCGAAGGTTTACTTTCAATGCTATTATCAGTATTGCAAGCACCTGTCCGCAACGTGGCATATGCTGTCAAAGCTGTTGCAGATGCAAAAGAAGAAGACGCAGCGTAATTTATTACCAATTTAATCATACAAAACAAACTATTTAATAAACGGAGGAATTTTAAAATGGCTTTAAACATTGAACAAATCATTGCTGATTTAAAAGAATCAACAATTTTAGAATTAGCTGACTTAGTATCAGCAATCGAAGAAGAATTCGGCGTATCTGCTGCTGCTCCTGTAGCTGCTGCTGGTGCAGGTGCTGGTGAAGCTGCTGAAGAAAAAACTGAATTTGACGTAGAATTAACTTCTGCTGGTTCAGCTAAAATCAAAGTAATCAAAGCTGTACGTGAAGCTACTGGTTTAGGCTTGAAAGAAGCTAAAGCATTAGTAGACGGCGCTCCAGCGATCGTTAAAGAAGCATTACCTGCTGAAGAAGCAGAAGCTTTAAAAGCTGCTATCGAAGAAGCTGGCGGTACTGCAGAAGTAAAATAATCTTTAACAGATTATCAAATATTTCTAATCAAGAAGCTCGGATTCATCCGAGCTTCTTTTTTTATACTTATCTATTGGCCATACCTACTGCGGTGTGGTCTTTTTTGATTGTTTTCAATATGCCAAATAGACATCGCTTCTTTGATGATAAAAATTCACCAAATTAGACTAGACTTCCGTATATTTTTAGGTTAAGCTAAAACTATAATTAATAAAAGCTAATAAGAGGGAACAAGGTAGCCCCCTTAAAACTAAGAATAGGAGTGAATAAATCAAATGAAGAAATTTTGGCAAGTGTTTAGTGTGTTGGTCGTTGCGTTAGTGTTAGGCGCGTGTGGAAGTGGTGGAGGACCAACTAACCAAGATAGTGAGGTTGGGGATGAGAAACCAGTCGTTACGGTTTCTACTTCTTTTTTACGAGACATGGTAACGCAATTAGCGGGAGATCAAGTAAGCGTTGAAACGATTATTCCAGCTGGTGAAGACCCTCACGGTTACGTAGCGCGTCCAGAAGATTTGAAGAAAATCCAAGGGGCAGATTTAGTCCTTTACCACGGTTTACACCTAGAAGCACAAATGGTTGAAGCCTTAGAAGCATCAGGAGTTGCGGTGACAAAAGATTTCTCTAAAGAAGACTTAACCATGGTAGATCAAGATGGTGAGAGTGAAGTAGATCCACATTTCTGGTTTGACATTCCGCTTTACCAAAAGGCTGTGGATACAGTAGCCGCTGAATTGATTGCGTTAACTGGAGATGAGTCCATTAATGAAAAGGCCACTGCTTATAAAGAAGAACTATCAGACTTAGATGCATGGGCAAAAGAAGAGATTGCTTCGATTCCTGAAGCACAACGTTACTTGATTACACCGCATGACGCTTTTAACTACTTCTCAAATCGTTATGGGATTGAAGTAATAGCGCCACAAGGGATTTCAACGCAATCAGAAGCATCGAATGCTGATATTTCAGCGATTGCCAACTTTATTCTAGATAATCGAGTGCCAGCAATTTTTGCGGAATCGACAACTGACCCAGCACGTATGCAACGGATTCAGGAAGCTGTAAAAGCAGATGGTGGTGAAGTTGCGGTAATTTCTGGAGAGGGTCAAGAATTATTCTCTGACTCCTTAGCGAATGAAGGTCAAGAAGGAGATACTTACGTTGATATGTTTAAACATAATGTGAATTTAATCGTATCAAATCTTAAATAAATAATTTGATGATGTAATGAAAGGATGACGGCGAAATGCCAGAGATTATTAGAGTAGAAGATTTGGCCATGTCTTACGACGACCAACTAGTATTAGAAGATATAAACTTAGCCATCAAGGCGAATTCAAAGACAGCGATTATTGGACCAAATGGTGCTGGTAAATCAACATTACTTAACTGTATGCTTGATTTCTTGAAGCCCTTAAAAGGAGATGTCACTTTTTACGGGAAAGGCTACAAAGACTATTACAAACAGATTGCCTATGTACCCCAATCATCTTCAGTGAATTGGGATTTCCCAACCACAGTTTTAGATGTTGTTTTAATGGGACGGTACGTACATCAAGGCTTCTTCAAAAAGGCTAGTCAAGCAGATAAAGATCGGGCACTAGCTGCTTTAGCCAGTGTCAATATGACAGACTATGCTGACCGGCAAATTGCCCAACTATCTGGAGGGCAACGACAACGGGTCTTCTTAGCTCGCGCGATCTGTCAGGATGCGGACATTTACTTCTTAGATGAACCCATGAAAGGGATTGATATCAAGACGGAAAAATTGTTCGCAGAAATCATTAACCAGTTTCAGCGTGATGGCAAAACCATCATTGTTGTCCATCATGATTTAGCGACAGTTCGTGAGTATTTTGACCATGTGATTCTATTGAATAAAACAATTATTGGACAAGGTACTGTAGAAGAAACCTTCAACGCATCTAATATTGGGATGGCTTATGATCAAAGGATTGGTGAAATTTATGGGCATACTAACTGATTTTACCTTTCAAATTGTATTAGTTGGGACGGTTATTCTAGCAATGGCTTCGGGTGTTGTCGGAACAGTCACAGTGTTGAGGGGACAAAGCTTGATAGGTGACGCTATTGGTCATTCGACTTTTGCAGGTATCGTCATTGCTTTTATGCTCTTTCAATCGAAGAACACCTTAGTCTTGACCTTGGGTGCTTTAATAGCGGGTATGGTTGCTTTCTATTTTATTGAATTGATCCATAAACACTCCTTAGTCAGTTTGAACTCTGCCTTGGCATTGGTCTTGTCTTCCTTCTTTGGGTTGGGGATGGCCTTGAAGTCGTATATTCAGGGGAATCCGCAGCTTGCTGAAGCATCACAAGCGGGACTGCAAAACTATATTTTTGGGCAGGCGGCCTTTTTGCTGAAGTCTGATGTATGGTTAATTATTCTTGCTTCAGTGATTGCCTTAAGTATTTTTATTGCCTGTTATCAACAAATTAAAATTTTCGTCTTTGATCCTAACTATGCTAAATCTGTGGGGATTCGAGCGAATGTCTTGAATTGGTTAATTTTATTGATGGCGATTGTGATGATCGTTGTAGGACTTAAGGCTGTTGGCGCCATTTTAATCTCTAACATGTTGATTACACCAGCAATTACGGGATTGCAATGGTCTAAACGATTTCCAATAGTCTTGCTAGTAGCTGCTGTTTCTGGCGGCATCTCTGCTGGCATCGGTACCTACCTGTCTTCTACCATTACCAATTTACCGACAGGGCCAACAATTATTGTCGTGATGTCTATAGTATCGTTATTGTCTATTATATTTGGACCAAGAGGATATGTGATGGCATATTTACGGAGAAAACGCTACTTAGCTAGCCATCAAGAGGATAGCTTGCATGCAGAGGAGGTGGCATAATGGGGGCATTATCAGTTGTCATGATTACAGCAGTTTCATGTGCCTTACTTGGTGTATTTCTAGTCTTGAAGAATATGGCTATGGTCGCTGATGCCTTATCGCATACGGTTTTACTAGGGATTGTGCTAGGTTTCTTTGTGGCCGGCGATTTAGATTCGCCTATCTTATTCATCGGTGCTGCTTTATTTGGTGTTATGACCGTGTATGCGATTGAATATGTGGTGGATAAGTTTTCTATTCAAAGTGATGCAGCTACTGGCTTGGTATTTACCTTGCTGTTTGCGGTAGCCATCATTCTCATTTCTAAGTATGCGCGTAATGTCCACTTAGACGTAGATGTGGTCCTAAGTGGGGAAGTGGTCTTTGCCACCTTAAACACAGTAGATATTTTTGGTTTGGCGGTACCAGTTTCTTTTGCCCGTATGTTTGTCATATTGCTTATTAATATTGGTTTTATTGCAGTGACATACCAACAATTAAAGGTCAGCATTTTTGATCCAGTTTATGCCAAATCCATTGGCGTCGCAGTTGGTTTATTAAATTTATTCTTAATGACCCTAGTATCTGTTACAACGGTCGTCGCCTTTGATACAGTCGGTGCAATTTTGGTGATTTCCTTGATGGTGGCGCCAGCCTTGAGTGCGCATTTACTGTCAAAACGGTTAAGCAGAATGTTGCTGATTGCCCTTTTATACGGGGTGATCAATAGTTTGCTTGGTTACTATGTAGCTATATACTTCAATGTATCTATCTCAGGAACCATAGCATTTGCAGGCTTTGTGACCTTCTTGTTTACCTTTCTATTTGCACCGAGGGGATTAATAGGCAAGCAGTTTAAACGAGCTACATCATAAAAAGTGAATATACTAAGCGTCTTGTTCGGTGATATTGCGTGAATAAGGCGCTTTTTTAGTTTAGGTTGGTGAAAGACTGGATTGGCTACTTGCGTCGCTTCATTTCAAACTATAAAATGAGAGTAACGATATAGAACGGAGGGTGTTCATGAAAGAGAGTCATCAGTACTTTGAAAATAATGAAGATCTTGGACACGACTTTAAACAATACAATACCGTGATTTTTGAACGACCATTTACCTTCAAAACGGATTCTGGCGTTTTTTCTAGGGATAATTTGGACTTTGGGACACGGGTCATGTTAGAGGCCTTGGACTTGGATGCGCTAGCTGAGGGAGACATACTTGATTTAGGTGCTGGATATGGCCCTGTCGGTGTTATTATGGGGACTATGTTACCTGACCGACACATTTACGGTGTAGATATCTCTGAACGTGCAATTGGTTTAGCGAATGATAATGCGGCAAGTAACAAGGTAGACAATGTTTCCTTTATGGTTTCGAATGCTTATGAGGCGATTGAAAAAAGAGATTTCGGTGTTATTTTAACCAATCCACCAGTTCGCGCTGGTAAAGAAACGGTTCATCACTTTATGAGTGAAGCAATCAACTATCTAAAACCAGGTGGGGAAATTTACGTTGTCCTACAAAAGAAACAAGGTGCACCTTCGGCTATGAAGAAATTAGAAGAAGTGTTCGGTAACTTTGAAGAAATCGAACGTCGAAAAGGTTATTGGATTTTAAAAAGTGTTAAAGAGCGTGAATAACGATTGATAATGGGCGTTGCATCCTTGGGGTGTGATGCCTTTTTTATGCATAGAAGGATAATCAGATAGTACAAGGATTGTTTTTTGAAAAGTTTGTGAATATAAGCCCTTTCATTTTTAATCTAATAGGAACGAGAAAGTTAACATAAAAATGTTTACCTTATGAAAACTTGATAAATCAAGGTTTTTAGAGTTTAAATTTTGAAATTATTTCTTTTACATGATAGGGTAATACGGTGAGAAATTTTTCCGTTTTGTAACAAAGTGTCAAAATAAAGGAGGATTATGATGACTACCGCAGTAAAAATTGAAAATTTAACAAAAATTTATGGAACGCGCGCTCAAACTGAGAAAGCGAAAAAACTGTTAAATGAAGGAAAGTCTAAAGAAGAAATCGTTAAACAAACAGGTGCAACAGTCGGAGTGGACAATGCCAGTTTAGATATCAAACAAGGTGAAACATTTGTAATCATGGGGTTATCTGGTTCAGGTAAATCAACTATGTTACGTATGATCAACCGCTTAATTGAACCAACAGCGGGTAATATCACTATCTTGGGAGATAGCGTGACAGGTGCTAATAAAGAAGAACTACGTGAAATCAGACGTAAAAAAGTAAGTATGGTTTTCCAAAGCTTCGCCTTATTCCCACATAAAACAATTCTTGAAAATACAGAATTTGGGTTGGAGATTCAAGGTGTCAGTAAAGAAGAACGCCAAAAAGCTGCTGAAAAAGCACTTGAAAACTCAGGACTAATTACTTTTAAAGACCAATATCCAAACCAATTATCTGGTGGTATGCAACAACGTGTAGGTCTTGCACGTGCATTAGCAAACGACCCAGAAATCTTATTAATGGATGAGGCCTTCTCAGCGCTTGACCCGTTAATCCGTCGTGACATGCAAGATGAATTAGTTGATTTACAAGACCGTGTAAACAAAACAATCGTCTTCATTACCCATGACTTAGATGAAGCCTTAAGAATTGGTGACCGTATTGCTTTAATGAAAGACGGTGAAGTCGTTCAAGTAGGTACTGGTGAAGAGATTCTAACAAACCCAGCAAATGACTATGTTGAACGCTTCGTTGAAAATATCGACCGTTCTAAAGTTCTTACAGCTGAACATGCGATGAAACGTCCAAATGTTTTACTAAACGTTGAACGTCATGGTGCCAGAATGGCGCTACACCGTATGGAAGAAGAAGACTACACCTTCTTAATGGTGACAAATAACCAACGTGAGTTATTAGGTTATGTTCGTGATACTGATGTTGCCAAAATGATTAAAGGTAACCAAAACAAAGAATACTTATCTATTGAGTCTATTATCCGTACTGATCATCCAGTTGTGCACCCAGAAACACCAATTAATGATATCTATGACGTGATGGGTAACGCAATTATGCCAATTTCAGTAGTGGATGAAGAAAACCACTTATTGGGTATGGTAAGTTCTAAGATGGTCATCAATAGTTTAGCAAATGACAATAGTGACAGCGGTGAAGAAGCTGAAACTACAACAACTACTGAAGAGGGGGAAGAATTGAATGTTTAATTTAGCGATGTTTCCAATTCCACAATTACCAGTTGCGGATTGGGTTGAAGCAGCAACAAACTGGTTAACCGTTACATTTTCAGGCCTATTTGAAGCCATGCAAAATGGCGGTTCTGCCTTTATGAACGGTATTACCAATTTACTATTATTGGTTCCACCGTTTGCCTTTATCCTAATCGTTGCAGCAATTGCTTATTTTGCTAGTAAAAAGCAATTATCACTTTCTGCATTCGCATTAGTTGGTTTAGGTTATATCTTAAACCAAGGTTTATGGTCAGAATTAATGAACACAGTAACATTGGTCTTAGTATCTAGTGTGATTTCAATTATCATTGGTGTGCCGTTAGGTATTTGGTCAGCGAAAAGTAAAACTGTCCACAATATCTTGAAACCAATTTTAGACTTCATGCAGACAATGCCTGCCTTTGTATACTTAATTCCAGCCGTTGCCTTCTTCGGTATCGGTATTGTACCAGGTGCTTTCGCGTCAGTAATTTTCGCGTTGCCACCAACAGTACGTTTTACTGAATTAGGTATTCAACAAATCTCTACTGAGTTAGTTGAAGCAGCAGATGCTTTCGGATCTACAGGTAGTCAAAAATTATTCAAAGTTGAATTACCATTAGCAAAATCTACGATTATGGCTGGTGTTAACCAAACTGTTATGTTAGCTCTATCTATGGTTGTTACTGCGTCAATGATTGGTGCACCTGGTTTAGGTCGTCAAGTATTGACATCTCTACAACGAGCTTCAGTTGGTACAGGATTCGTTTCAGGTCTAGGTATTGTTATCTTAGCAATTATCATCGACCGTCTAACAAACCGTTTCACATCTGATGAAAAATAGTCGTTTAGAGAAGGGAGAATTCATTTGAAGAAGATACTAAAAAACATTTGGATAGTTGTGATTATCGTTTTAGGTTTAGTCTTAACTTTCGGTAGTTCGGATGCCTACAAATCAAATCTATTCAATGCACTAACGGGTGAAAGCAAAGGGAATATTACTTTATCTTACGTTACATGGGATACAGAAATTGCTTCTACTAACGTAATGGCAGAAGTGTTACGTCAAGCAGGGTATACTGTAGAAATTACGCCATTAGATAACGCAATCATGTGGTCATCTGTTGCAACTGGTGAAGCAGATGCAATGGTTGGTGCTTGGTTACCAAACACACATGCACCTCAATTTGAACAATACGGTGACCAAATGGAAGATTTAGGTCCAAACTTAGAAGGCGCGCAATTAGCCTTAACAGTGCCAGCTTATATGGATGTTGACTCGATTGAAGATCTATCTGATGAAGCGAACCAAACCATTACTGGTATTGAACCAGGTGCTGGTGTTGTAGCTTCTGCTGAAGAAGCGGTAGAAACATATGACAACTTGAGTGACTGGACAGTACAAACATCTTCTTCAGGTGCGATGACGACTGAATTAGGTACGTCGATTGCTAACGAAGATGAGATTGTCATTACTGGTTGGACACCACACTGGATGTACCAATCATATGACTTGAAAAACTTAGAAGATCCAGAAGGTGTAATGGGTGAAGCAGAAACAATTAACACTATGGTTCGTACAGGTCTCCAAGAAGAGATGCCTGAAGCATATCAAATCCTAGATAACTTCTATTGGGAAATGGATGATATGGAAGGTGTCATGATGCAAATTAACGAGGGTGAAGATCCTCAACAAGCTGCTCAAGCTTGGGTTGAAGAGAACCAGGATACAGTTGATCAATGGTTAGCTGTAGAAGAACAATAAAATAAAAGCTTTGACAATACTGTTCATGAAAATGAATGAACAATAAAGTCTCAACGAGCTTAAAACAGGAGTGAGGCGCTGGCCACTCCTGTTTTTTTATTAAAATATAGAAATTGTAACGAATTGAAGAAACATTTGTAACTAGAAGAAGATATTTTCGGGAGTGTAAAAATGTTTAAAAAAATTGCTTTAGGAATTTTAATGGTTATTGGTCTGTTATTTACCTTTGGAAGCGAGGATTCCTATAATACTACTGCTGGATCAGGTAAAGGTGGTAAAACTGTGAATCTTGCTACTGTAAACTGGGAATCTGAAATTGCCTCAACGACAGTTTTAGCACAAGTGCTAGAGGAAGCAGGCTTTAATGTGCAGATAACTACTGTAGACCCGGCTATCATGTGGTCTTCAGTATCTGAAGGTCAAGCAGACGCTATGGTAGGTGGCTGGGTGCCAGTTACTCATGAAGCTTATGAAGCTGAATATGGTGGTAACATGGTCGACTTAGGGCCAAACCTAGAAGGGGCTGTTTCATCATTAACAGTGCCGGCACATATGGAAGATGTCAATTCAATTGAAGATTTAACCGATGAAGACGGTGCAACAATTACAGCCATTGAACCAGGAGCCGGAGTCACTAACAATGCGCAAAATGCTGTCAAAGAATATGACAACTTGTCGAATTGGAATGTATTAACGAGTTCAACAGGTGCTATGATCGCAGAATTAGAGCAAGCAATTAATAATGAAGAGGAAATCGTTGTAACTGGCTGGAAACCACACTGGATGTTTATGGATTATGACCTAAAGATGCTTGAAGATCCAAATGGTGTCTTTGGCGGACAAGAATCAATTAATTCATACGCTAGAGAAGGTTTTGAGGAAGAAAATCCAGAAGCCTATAAAATTATAGACAACTTCTACTGGGAAGTAGCAGATATGTCTTCTGTTATGGAAGATTTAGCTAAAGGCGAAGAGCCGGAAGATGCTGCAGATAAATGGATTGAAGAAAACCGTGAAACAGTTGACGGTTGGTTAGAAGACTAAAGTTTCTTCTATATAATAGATCATTATAATGGTAAAGAATAAAGACAGGTGAGTAGATTAATGGGGATCTACTTACCTGTCTTTGCTATTTCTCAAATAATAATCTTTTTAATTTGTATAATTCAATAGGGCTCAAGTCATCGTTAACGTTTTCTTTAGAGGCAATATTTAGAATGGAACTTGTGTAAGAAAGCAAAAGACAATCTTTTAATGGCCATTTTTTCATTTTGGCCCATACATAAGTACTTGTGAAGGCGGCATGTGAGCCGTTAACCGTTTCGATATGAGAAATTGTAACAGGCTTTTGGCGAATAAACTGACCTTCTGAATGGACATAACATAATATTCCATTGAGATAATTATATAAAATTATTGTTTCGATACCTTTAGAGCCTAAAAATTTCATACCTTCTTTAATAGTAAGCGTCTGGTTGGTAGAATCGTTCAATAAGGAAATAAATTCTTCTTCTGTAGTAACTAGAGTATTGATGCGCATTTTTGAGCTCAAGATAGTAGAATTCTTGAGGTTTGTAGTTGTCTTAACTACAAGAGGTATGGTCAAATTTTCATATAACCATTTAAAACTTTCTTTTGGTAGATTTGTATCAACTAAGCAATAGTCGGAATTATTGATGACTTCCTTTCTTATATCCAGAAATTCGCTAGTAATGTACTCGTATATGTCCATATCATCAATACCTAACAAACGTCTACCTTCAAAGTCTTCTATATACATATATGTACTAGAATTAACGTTTTCTAGTTTTTGTGAATATGACATATCAAGATCGTGTTCTTTTGAGTCTACAATAATTTGATTTCCATCAGCATCGTTGCCGTATACAGTTATAAAATAGTTGTCTACATGCAATTTGGTCAAATTTGCTGCCATATTATGACCAGCTCCACCTATAGTAGAGTGTATTTTACCTGGGTTCGAATTCTTATCAGTTATTTTTTTATGCGACCTTCCTACATAATCTACATTTACTCCTCCGATAACTGCAACATATCCAGGTTTAGATAAAAAATACCCTCTTCCTTCAATATGTCCTTCACTAGTTAATTTACGAATGATTGCGGCTACTCCAGATCGCGACAAACCTATTTCTTTCGCGATATCTTCTTGACTTATAAAGGGATTTATTGAAATTAGTGATAATACCTCTTCTTCATTCTTTGTCATGGTACCCTCCATTGATTAGATTTTAACAAAAGTTTGTTATAAAGCATTAAAAAAATAGTTTGTGATTCATTTCTCATATATTATAAACAATTGTTGCTAGAAAATGAAACCGTTAACAAAAAATAATTTTTCCATAGTATATTAAATCCATAACCAATTAGGGGGGTTTAAAATGGGGCTTGAAAAATATGTGGTAGTTATTGGTGGGTTGAATATGGATATAGCTGGTATCTCTGGACCTGGCTATCGAGAACGCGATTCTAATATAGGACAAGTATTCCTAAGTCCAGGTGGAGTAGGACGAAATATAGCTCACAATTTAGTGAATCTTGAAGTGCCTACTTATTTAATTACAGCCTATGGAGATGATGATTTTGGCTTATTGCTGGAACGTAGTTGTAATGATTTAGATATCAAACTAGATTATGCTGAAAAACTAGATCATGCAAATAGCTCAACATATTTGTATGTAACGGATGATGAAGGTGATATGGTCACTGGTGTTAATGATATGGGAATTGTTGATTGTATTACACCTGAATTTTTAGAAAATAAACTATCTTTTATAAATAGTGCAGAAGTTGTTGTTCTAGATGCTAATCTTTCAAAAGAAACGCTTAACTGGCTAGGAACCAACGTGATAGCGCCAATTTTTGTAGATCCAGTATCAGTGTCTAAGGCGGATAGATTTGAAGATATATTAGATGAAATTGACACTATAAAACCGAATGAACACGAAATTGAATTATACACAGGGATTAAAGTGGTTGATTTAGAAACAGCTAAAGCTGCTGCGTGTAAATTAATTGATAAAGGGCCTGAACATGTATATTTATCAATGGGTTCTAAAGGAATGGTGGTAGCTGATAAAACTAAAGCGCCAACGTTTGTACCAGTGATTCCTACAAAAGTAATTAGTGCCAATGGGGCAGGAGACTGCTCGATGGCAACACTAGTTTGGGCAAGATTTCAGTATGGGACCATCCTATCTGTAGAGGAAGTTTCTCAGTTGGCTCAAGCGGCATCAAGTATTACGTTGCAGACTGAAAGTTCTGTATCAAATGATTTATCCATTCGTTCAGTTGTTCGTCACGCACAATCCTATGAAACTATTCAATATTAATTAAAAAGGAGATTATACAATGTTAAAACAATTATACTCAATTATTACTTATGAAGAAGCAGTGCAAACAATCGATGCTGGGGCAGATCATATTGGGTTAGTACCTATGCAAGATGGTGGAGTTCCAGCACATCGTGTTGAACATGATTTAGTAGATAAAATTTTTGGTGAGTGTAAAGCGCGTGGGGTTAAAACTGTTGCAATTATGTTGAATCGTGATGGCCAAGAAATTATCGATGTTTGTAAACGTGTAAAGCCAGATATTGTGCATTTTGCGGGTATGGATTTCACTTGTGATGTAGAATTTGCTAAAAAAATTCGTGAAGCTTGTCCAGGTATCGAAATTATGCAAGCTGTTTTAGTTGATGGACCAGGTGCGGTAGATAGAGCGATTGAGCATAGTAAATTTGCTGATTGGATTCTTACTGATACGGGCTTAGCACCAGATACAGGAATTGGTGCTTCAGGAGAAACTCATGATTGGGAAATTGACAGAGCGATAGTGGAAGCTGTTGATATTCCTGTGATTATGGCAGGGGGCTTAGGGCCAGATAACGTAGAAGAAGCAATTCGACGTGTACGCCCAGCTGGAGTTGACTCATTATCTAAAACTTCTATTAAATACGATGGTGGACATATGGAAAAAGATATCGAGAAAGTTCGTTTATTCTGTGAGAGAGCCGACAAAGTTGCTGCGGAATTAGGGCTATAAAAAGGAGCGGTTTTATATGGATTTTAAAATGATTCAAAGTGTAAACATTCTAACTACAGATGATTTTGTGGAAGATGCTGTTGGTGTTCTTCAGGAAGGAGGCTACTCAAAACCTTTAATTGTTACCGATGAATTTATGGCAGGTACTGACTTAATGAAAGGATTTCTGAATAATATCCATAATGCAGGGTTAGATTATCATATTTTTGATTCTGTAAAACCGGATCCTGTTATAGCTACAGTAGATAATGGATATACAATTTATGACGAAAAAAATTGCGATGCCGTTGTTGCTATAGGTGGGGGAAGTGTTCTAGATGTTGCTCGCGGAATTAATATTTTAGCACATAATGGTGGGCAAATTATTTCCTATATAGAAGGTAAAGAAGTTAAACACTCTCCAGGTTTAATTTCAGTTCCAACGACTTCTGGAACAGGTAGTGAATTATCGAATGCGGTGGTATTAACGGATCCGGATACTAGTTCTAAACATACCATTTTAGCAGATGGAGCAAAAAGTGAGGTTGCTATTTTAGCACCGGAATGGGTATTGACTTTGCCGCTTGGGCAGACAATTGCTACAGGGTTGGACGCATTTTCGCATGCTGCCGAAGCTTACACATCTAAATTGGCCACTCCTGTTAATGATGCTATTTGTGAAAAAGTAATGTTTATTATCGTAAACTATTTACCAGCGGTTATCGAAAATCCAAACGATAAGTTTGCACGTTCTAAAATGCAAGTTGCGGCTGCGTTAGGTGGCTGGGCTATTAACAACGGCGGAACTCATATTGGACATTCGATTGCACACATTACAGGGGCAGAGTTCCACGTACCACACGGCATGATGTGTGCATATGCATTGCCAGCTGCGCTGAAATATGTATCTGGTGTTCAAACGCGTAAGGTAAAAGAAATTGGTCAAATTCTAGGTCTAGAGTTTAATGGTGATGAAAAAGCTGATCAAATCGGGGAAATGGTGGCGAAATCATATACTCATTTCAGAGATGAAATTTTAGGAATGCAACCAATTTCTAAGTTTAATATCGATCAAGAAAAATTCGTTAATCTGTCTTCTGAAGTTGTTAATGAACGATTCGCATCTAACACACCTTTACCACTAGATGAAAATGTTGTTAAAGGATTA
Source organism: Aerococcaceae bacterium 50-4 (assembly GCA_041223225.1). Classification (GTDB taxonomy): domain Bacteria; phylum Bacillota; class Bacilli; order Lactobacillales; family Aerococcaceae; genus Aerococcus. The sequence goes on along the minus strand of JBCLPQ010000004.1, from coordinate 86,669 downwards.
ATGACAGAAATTATTGAGGGTGACTAACTATGGGAATTGTCAGAAATATCATTGGTGTTATTTTAGTTTTAGCGATTGCTTATTTTGCATCTTGGGATCGGAAAGGGATTAAAAATCGTTTAGTAAATATCGGGATTATGTTTGTATTAATGTTCATAGTTGCTTTCGTTTCATTGCGTACAACTTTCGGTATTTCCTTATTACAAGGAATTTCAGATCTATTTTCTTGGTTAATGGTACAAGCCCAGGGAGGGATTAACTTCGTATTTGGTGGAATTATGTTTGAAGAAGGAGCGAGTGTCTTTTTCTTTAATGTATTATTACCAATTGTATTCTTCTCAGCCTTAATAGGTATTTTGGATTATTTAAAAATCTTACCCTTTATTATGAAATGGGTAGGTTGGGCAATTAATAAAATTACAGGTGTGGGTGAATTAGAGAGTCAATATTCTATTATGACTACAATGATTGGACAGCCCACTGCATATATGACGATAAAAGATCAAATACTAGCAATGAGTGGTAGAAGGTTATTCACGTTTCTAATGACCTCTACATCTACTGTTGCTGCATCAACTCTTGCAGCCTATATGGAAATGATTCCTGGTGAATATGTAGTAGTTGCAGTGTTCTTAAATATCTTCGCTTCTTTCATTGTTTCGAGCTTCATTAATCCTTACGATACAAAGGAAGAAAATAGATTAATGGAAGAAAAAATGAATATTGATAAACCAGCTGAAGTAGAAAGTGCTTCAGACGTAGAGAAAGAAGGGGAAATTAAACCTAATTTTATCTCAGTAATCAGTGATTACATTTCAAATGGTTGGGGACTAGCGGTAGGAGTTGCGGCAACTCTGGTAGGTTTTGTTTCAATAATTACCTTCTTAAATAATGGTTTGGACGCGTTAGTTGGAATTACTTTTACAGAGATAGTAGGTTATATTTTCTCTCCAATTGCATTTGCCATTGGGGTTCCGAGCGCCGACATTGTTGAAGTTGGCTCTATTATGGCCCAAAAGCTATTTACAAATGAGTTTGTAGCTTTAGCTGAAGTAGGTAATTTATCTGGAGTCATTTCTGAAAAATCTTTAGCAATGATTTCAGTCTACTGTATGAGTTTCGCTAACCTAGGGACACTAGGTATCGTAACAGGTGGTGTTAAAGCAATTAGTGAAGAAAAAGCAGCAATCGTAGGAGGGTTCCTTGGTAAATTATTACTTGGAGCTACTTTATCTGCATTACTGGTAGCTTCAGTTGTAGGTATGTTCTTTTAATATCAATAAAAAACTAATAAAGACAGGTGAGTAGATTATTGGGGATCTACTTACCTGTCTTTTGTTTATTATAAAGGATGTTGTATATATCTATATGGTGAAAAAGTGTTTACTCGTTTGAATTAGAAAATCATGGTATCTGCGCCATAAGGTTGACCTTGTGCTTCTTGTGCTAAGACATTTAAGAAGTTCCAAGGACGGTTGAATTCTGGTTGGAAGAAGAAATCAGCTTGTGCCAATTGGTCAACGGTCCATTCAGCTTCTATTGCAACAGATACTACGTTGATAGCTTGAAGGATGTCATAAGTAGACATTAGCTGTGCCCCTAAGATACGACCATTACCTGCATCATAATGAAGTTTCATCAATACTTTTTCTTCATCATGCATAAATGAAGGGCGGATAAGCTCTTCTTTAAATACAGATTTCACCTTACCTTTGTAACTACTAGCATTTGCATCTTTAATGCCGGTAGTAGCAAATTTGTAGTCAAATACAGCAAGACCTGATGTACCATTCACACGGCCAATGCTAGCATTCTTGTCACCACTTGCATGACGGGCCATGATAACACCTTGGCGACGTGCGTTAGTTGCGAGTGCAATATACGCTTTGTCATTTGTGGGGGCAAAAGGAATAGCAGTTGCATCACCGGCAGCATAAACATCTTTTACAGATGTTTCCATGTGGGCATTTACTTCAACGAATCCGCGGTTATCTAATGCTAATGTATTTTCCAACCATTCGGTATTTGGTTTGACACCTACACTAATCACGACGGTATCTGCTTCATAAGTCCCTTTGTCGGTCACAACAGCCGTCACTTCATTGTTGTCGTTCACTTTAAATTCTTTTACGCCTTCGCCAGTTTTAATGGTCATGCCCTTACCCTCCATATGTTTCGTTAGAAGTTCGGTAAATTCATGGTCAAGGTAAGTTGGTAAAATACTATCGACAAAATCAACTACTGTGACATCGATGCCAGCTTGGGCATAAGCGGTGGCTACTTCGATACCGATATAGCCAGCACCAACAATTACAGCGCTTTTAGCTTCACTCATCCGTTTTTTCACTTTGTCTGCCCAATTTCTACCACGTAGGTAGAAGATGTTTTCGTGTTGATCATCTACATTGGGGATGGTAGCAGGTACGCCGCCTGGAGAAAGCAGTAGTTTATCATAGCTTTCTCTCGCTTCTTCGCCATTGCTATTGCGAGTGGTGATTTCTTTTGTGTCTGGGTTAATGGCGATCACACTGGTATTCATACGGATGTCCACACCTTGCTCTTTATATGATGCTTCATTTGCATAGTGCAATTCATCTAAAGAATTAGAAATGTCTTCTAGATAGGACTGAATACCACATGATAAGAAAGAAGCAGTTGACCCAGCTTCAAAGACAACAATCTCTGCATTCGGTTCTGTTTTTAATAGTGTCTGCACAGCTTCGAAACCAGCATGTGAAGTTCCTACTATAACATATTTCATTTGTATTACCTCCAAAGGTCAATGTTTATCGTAAATAGCTTTTATTTACCCGGTAAATTATACGCTTGTTTGTGAAAAACATTGAAAATTTTCATATTTGACAATTTTAATTTGAAAGGCTCTAGCATCGCTGGCATATTTTTGACCACTAGCGCTATATATCATCCGCTACTAATGGAAAACGTATTCTTATCACCTAGCTTGCATAGTCATTGACAAGGGTAAAAATTGGTGTATAATGAGTACTGTATATTATTAATTGGATTGGAACGTTCCGAAATATTGTCCGGGCGCGTTTCTAGGCGAAAACAAAAGGTACTGACAGGAAAGTCAACTCATCTTTTGTTATTTTTTTGCCCATTTTTAGGGTAAAAAGGCCTTAATGAGTAATTTCTTAGTAAATTCTCATTAAATTCTAACAGTTTAAATTTCGGAGAGGTGGCTTTTAATGACTGGGCATAATGTCAATTTCGGTAAACATCGCGTTCGCCGCAGTTACTCACGTATTAATGAAGTGCTAGAATTGCCAAACTTGATTGAAATCCAAACGGACTCATATAAATGGTTCTTGGATCAAGGGATGAAAGAAATGTTTGAGGACATTTCTCCTATTGAAGATCATGCTGGTAAATTAGCCTTAGAATTTGTTGATTATTCATTTAAAGAAGCTAAATACAACTTAGCAGAAGCACGTGCGCATGACACAAACTACTCAGCGCCAATTTATGTTAAATTGCGTTTAATGAATAAAGAGACTGGTGAAATCAAGGACCAAGAAGTATTCTTTGGTGATTTCCCACTAATGACCGATGGTGGTACTTTCATCATCAACGGTGCGGAACGTGTAATCGTTTCTCAATTAGTGCGTTCTCCAGGTGTCTATTTCCACGACAAATTAGATAAGAATGGTCGCCGTTCATTCGGTACCACTGTGATCCCTAACCGTGGTGCATGGTTAGAAATGGAAACAGATGCGAAAAACATCTCTTACGTACGTATTGACCGTACACGTAAAGTACCAATGTCTGTATTGATGCGTGCATTAGGTTTCTCTTCTGATGATCAAATTCGTGAAATCTTCGGAGAAAGCGAAACATTAGAATTAACCTTAGAAAAAGATGTACATAAAGACTTATCTGATTCTCGTACAGAAGAAGCCTTAAAAGAAATTTACGAACGTCTACGTCCAGGTGAACCGAAGACTGCAGACTCATCTCGTAACTTACTAACTGCTCGTTTCTTTGACCCACGTCGCTATGACCTAGCAGCTGTTGGTCGTTACAAAGTAAACAAAAAATTAGATATTAAAAACCGCTTATTCAACCAAATCTTGGCTGAAACTTTAGTTGATCCTGAAACAGGTGAAATTTTAGCGGACAAGGGTACTGAGTTGAACCGTGAAGTGATGGACAAATTAGAGCCATACTTTGACAATGGTTTAAACGTGACAACCTTATATCCAAATGACGATGCTGTATTAACAGAACCTGTAGATGTACAAATTGTTAAAATTCAAGCGCCTAAGGATGCTGACCGTGTAATCAACGTTATTGGTAACGCGAGCCCAGGTAAAGAAGCGCGTGCTTTAACAATTGCTGATGTACTTTCTTCATTAAACTACTTCTTAGGTTTATATGAAGGTATTGGTAAGACAGACGACATCGACCACTTGGGTAACCGTCGTATCCGTTCAGTCGGTGAATTACTACAAAACCAATTCCGTATCGGTTTATCTCGTATGGAACGTGTTGTGCGTGAACGTATGTCTATTCAAGACATTGAAAAAGTTACACCACAACAATTAATCAACATTCGTCCAGTTGTTGCGTCAATTAAAGAATTCTTTGGCTCTTCTCAATTGTCTCAATTCATGGACCAAACGAACCCATTAGGTGAGTTGACGCACAAACGTCGTCTATCTGCCTTAGGACCTGGTGGTTTGACTCGTGACCGTGCCGGATATGAAGTTCGTGACGTTCACTACTCTCACTATGGTCGTATGTGTCCAATCGAAACACCTGAGGGACCAAACATCGGGTTGATTAACAACTTGGCATCATATGCGAAAATCAATGAATTTGGTTTCATTGAAACACCATACCGCCGTGTTGACTGGAACACACACAAAGTAACTGACCGTATCGACTACTTAACAGCTGATGAAGAAGATAACTTTGTTATCGCACAAGGTAACTCTATCTTGAACGAAGATGGTTCATTTGCTGAAGAAGTTGTAATGGCTCGTTACGTTGAAGAAAATATCGAAGTGAAACCTGAACGTGTAGACTACATGGACGTTTCACCTAAACAGGTAGTATCTGTTGCAACAGCATCAATTCCTTTCTTGGAAAACGATGACTCTAACCGTGCCTTGATGGGTGCCAACATGCAACGTCAAGCTGTGCCATTGTTACAACCACATGCACCATTAGTTGGTACTGGTATGGAACATAAAGCAGCTGCTGACTCTGGTGCTGCTGTAGTCGCTGAACACGATGGTGTCGTTGAATACGTAGATGCACGTGAAATCCGTGTACGTCGTGAAGATGGTGCTTTAGACAAGTATCCATTGATCAAATACCACCGTTCAAATGCTTCAGCATCTTACAACCAAACACCTAACGTGACTATTGGCGAATCTGTTACAGTTGGAGAAATCCTAGCAAACGGACCTTCAATGGAAAAAGGGGAAATGGCCTTAGGTCAAAACCCATTAATCGCCTTCATGACTTGGGACGGTTATAACTACGAGGATGCGGTTATCATGTCTGAACGATTAGTTAAAGACGATGTTTACACTTCTATTCATATTGATGAATTAGAATCTGAAGCGCGTGATACTAAATTAGGACCTGAAGAAATCACTCGTGAAATTCCTAACGTTGGTGAAGATTCGTTACGTAATCTTGACGAACGCGGTATTATCCGTATTGGTGCCGAAGTAAAAGATGGTGACATTTTAGTTGGTAAAGTAACGCCTAAAGGTGTAACAGAATTATCAGCAGAAGAGCACTTATTACATGCAATCTTCGGTGAAAAAGCACGTGAAGTTCGTGATACTTCATTACGCGTACCACATGGTGGCGGCGGTATCGTTAACGACGTGAAAGTATTCTACCGTGAAAACGGCGATGAATTATCACCAGGCGTTTCTATGTTAGTTCGTGTATACATTATCCAAAAACGTAAGATTCAAGTTGGGGATAAAATGGCCGGACGTCATGGTAACAAAGGGGTTGTGTCTCGTATCTTACCTCAAGAAGACATGCCTTACATGCCAGACGGTACGCCAGTTGATATCATGTTGAACCCTCTAGGGGTACCTTCTCGTATGAACATCGGACAAGTATTAGAGTTGCACTTAGGTATGGCTGCACGTGAAATGGGCATCCATATTGCAACACCAGTATTTGATGGTGCGGATGAAGAAGACGTATGGGAAACAATCAAAGAAGCAGGTATGGCAAGCGATGCTAAAACTGTTCTTTACGATGGTCGTACAGGTGAACCATTCGACAACCGTGTTTCTGTAGGGGTTATGTACTACTTGAAACTGTCTCACATGGTCGACGACAAGTTACATGCGCGTTCAACAGGTCCTTACTCACTTGTTACACAACAACCATTAGGTGGTAAAGCACAATTTGGTGGACAACGTTTCGGTGAGATGGAGGTTTGGGCACTAGAAGCATACGGTGCAGCATACACACTACAAGAAATCTTGACTTACAAGTCAGATGACGTTGTAGGACGTGTACAAACATACGAAGCAATCGTTAAAGGTGAACCAATTCCAAAACCAGGTGTACCTGAATCATTCCGTGTATTAGTTAAAGAGTTGCAATCATTAGGTCTAGATATCGAAGTATTAGACTCTGACAAGAAAGCAATCGATTTACGCGACATGGATGAGGTAACACCAGGCTTCCCTAAAAAAGAACAAGAAAACAAAGAAAATGCAGTTGATGCAGATGCAACTGTTGAATCACAAGCTAGTGAAATCACTGCACAAAAACAAGTAAACGAATAGTTTGGGCAAATTAGATAAGGGAGGTTGGCCCCTTGGTAGATGTAAATAGATTTGAAAGCATGCGTATCGGGTTGGCTTCACCAGACAAGATCAGATCTTGGTCTTACGGTGAGGTTAAGAAACCTGAAACCATCAACTACCGTACACTTAAATCAGAAAAAGAAGGTCTTTTTGATGAAAGAATCTTTGGACCTTCTAAAGATTGGGAATGTTCTTGTGGTAAATACAAGGGCATTCGCTATGCTGGTGTTGTTTGTGACCGTTGTGGCGTTGAAGTTACACGTTCAAAAGTACGTCGTGAACGTATGGGTCACATTGAATTAGCGACACCTGTTACGCACATTTGGTACTTTAAAGGTATCCCATCTCGTATGGGCTTAATGCTGGACATGAGCCCACGTTCTCTAGAAGAAGTCATCTACTTCGCATCTTACGTAGTAACAGATGCTGGTGATACACCATTAGATTACAAACAATTGTTATCTGAGAAAGAGTACCGCGATAACAAACGTGAGTACGGTGAAGGCTTTAAAGCAGCAATGGGTGCTGATGCAATTAAGACTTTATTATCACAAGTTCAAATTGACAGTGAAGTTGCTGAATTGAAAGAAGACTTGAAAACAGCTAAAGGTCAAAAACGTACACGTGCAATCCGTCGTTTAGACGTTTTAGATGCTTTCCGTAAGTCAGGTAATGATCCAGCGTGGATGGTAATGGATGTTATTCCAGTTATCCCACCTGAATTACGCCCAATGGTTCAATTAGACGGTGGCCGTTTCGCTACGTCTGACTTGAACGATTTATACCGTCGTGTAATCAACCGTAACAACCGTTTGAAACGTCTATTAGACCTAAATGCACCAAATATTATCGTGCAAAATGAAAAACGTATGTTACAAGAAGCGGTTGACGCTTTATTCGATAACGGTCGTCGTGGTCGTCCAGTTACTGGTCCAGGTAACCGTCCATTGAAATCATTGTCACACATGCTTAAAGGTAAACAAGGACGTTTCCGTCAAAACTTACTTGGTAAACGTGTTGACTACTCTGGTCGTTCTGTAATCGTTGTTGGTCCTTCATTGAAGATGTACCAAGCTGGTTTACCAAAAGAAATGGCATTAGAATTATTCAAGCCATTCTTAATGCGTGAATTAGTTGCCCGTGATATGGCAATCAACGTGAAACATGCAAAACGTAAAATTGAACATCAAGATGAAGATGTTTGGGACGTTTTAGGCGAAATTATCCGTGAACATCCAGTACTATTGAACCGCGCACCTACCTTACACCGTTTAGGTATTCAAGCCTTTGAACCAGTATTGGTGGAAGGTAAAGCTATCCGTCTTCACCCATTAGTGTGTGAAGCGTATAATGCCGACTTCGATGGTGACCAAATGGCGGTCCATTTACCATTAGGTGAAGAAGCACAAGCAGAAGCACGCTTGTTAATGCTAGCTGCAACACATATCTTGAACCCTAAAGATGGTCAACCAGTTGTTACGCCATCTCAAGATATGGTCTTAGGTAACTACTACCTAACGATGGAAGAACCTGAAGTAATGGGTGAAGGTATGTTAATGTCTTCAATTAATGAAGCACATATCGCCTACACTAACGGTTACGTGCAATTACATACTCGTGTTGCTTTCCCGACAGACGCATTACCTAAAAAACCTTGGACTGAAAACCAAAAAGGTAAATTGATGGTGACAACTATCGGTAAACTGTTCTTTAACGAAATCATGCCGGAAGAGTTCCCGTACATCAATGAACCAACTACTGAAAACTTAGAAACTGCTTTATCTGATAAGTTCATCATGGAACCAGGTACAAACGTTAAAGAGTTTATCAGTCGTCAAGATATGGTTTCACCATTCAAGAAAAAATACTTAGCGCGTATCATCGCACAAGTATTTAAGACATCTAAGATTACTGAAACTTCAATTATCTTGGATAAAATGAAAGACTTAGGTTTCAAATACTCTACTCGTTCAGGTATTACTGTAGGTGTAGCAGATATTACAAACCTAGAATCTAAAGCGGCAACTATCCAAAAAGGACATGACCGTGTTGACAAGATTACAAAACAATACCGTCGTGGTTTGATTACAGACGACGAACGTTATGACCAAGTTATCGACACTTGGAATAAAGTGAAAGATGAAATCCAAATTGCCCTAATGGACTCACTTGATCAAGATAACCCATTCTTTATCATGTCCGATTCAGGTGCCCGTGGTAACATCTCTAACTTTACCCAACTTGCTGGTATGCGTGGTTTGATGGCCGGACCTAACGGTAAGATCATCGAATTACCTATCTTGTCTAACTTCCGTGAAGGTTTAACTGTACAAGAAATGTTTATCTCGACTCACGGTGCCCGTAAAGGTATGACCGATACGGCCCTTAAGACAGCCGATTCAGGTTACTTGACTCGTCGTCTTGTTGACGTTGCCCAAGATGTAATCATTCGTGAAGCAGATTGTGGTACTGACCGTGGTTTAGAGATCGAATCAATTAAGAATGGTAACGAAGTGATTGAGTCACTTGAAGAACGTGTAACTGGTCGTTACTTACAAAAAGAAGTACGTCATCCAGAAACTGGCGAAATCATTGCCCACCACAACGAACTAATTGACGAACAAACTGCTCGTCGCATTGTTGAAGCTGGTATTGAAAAAGTAACGATTCGTTCAGCATTTACATGTAACACTCGTCACGGTGTATGTAAACATTGTTACGGACGCGACCTATCTACTAACCAAGAGGTAGAAGTAGGGGAAGCAGTTGGTACAATTGCAGCACAATCTATCGGTGAACCAGGTACACAGTTAACAATGCGTACATTCCATACTGGTGGGGTTGCCGGTGACGATATCACTCAAGGTCTTCCGCGTATCCAAGAGATCGTTGAAGCCCGTCATCCAAAAGGTCGTGCAGTCATTACTGAGGTTGCTGGAGAAATTGAAGCAATTGAAGAAGACGAAGCAAGCCGTACGAAAACAGTATTTGTTAAAGGTATGACTGACTCTCGTGAGTATAAAGTACCTTACACAGCACGTATGAATGTTGCTGAAGGTGATACTGTTTACCGTGGACAACAATTAACAGAAGGTTCAATCGATCCTAAAGACTTACTACGTGTAACGAACACATTAACTGTTGAAACATACATGTTAGATGAAGTTCAACGTGTATACCGCTCTCAAGGGGTGGACATTAACGATAAACACGTGGAAGTTATGGTTCGTCAAATGTTACGTAAAGTACGTGTCCTTGATCCAGGTTCAACAGACTTGTTACCAGGTAAATTAATGGATACTGCAGACTTTACAGATGCCAACGCTGAAGCAATTCGTTCAGGTGACCTACCTGCAACTGCGCGTCCAGTATTATTAGGTATTACAAAAGCAGCCTTAGAAACGAATAGTTTCCTATCTGCAGCTTCATTCCAAGAAACAACTAAAGTCTTAACTGACGCGGCTATCCGTGGTAAAGAAGACCACTTACTTGGATTGAAAGAGAACGTTATTATCGGTAAGATCATCCCTGCAGGTACAGGTATGGCCCGTTACCGTGAGATGGAACCGAAAAAAATCGGTGACACGCAACAATTAATCTACGGTGAAGAAGCAGATGCAGAAACTGAAATTAGCCCAATTGACTACTCAAGTATTCAAGAAAACTAATTGATAGTTTTAGCAACTACAAGTGAATATTCAGACGAGAAAAAATCCCCAGGCCATTTGGTCTGGGGATTTTGTTGTTATTAGGTGAATTTTGACATTTCGAGCTTAATCTACGACAAAAGCAATATATGACCGGTCATCGAAACTTATTTGATTAGCTGTCAGGCCTTTTGTCGAAATAAATTGGTCAATTAAGTCCGGATCATTGTGGATAATATATTGTAGGTGACTTTCTGTTTCCTCAAAGCTGTCCTTGATATCTGGATAACCATCTGATGTTAGCACTATTTTATCCCCAGTTTGAACAGGAATTTTTTTGATTAATTCGCTAGGTATATCTTCCCCGTTTAGAACAGAGTAGCCAAAGCGAGTATCTGGTTTATTCGCAAAAGTATTCGATGAAATTAAATAGGGCATAATCGCATCGCGTGCCTCTTGGTGTTGGTCAGGATGGATATGTAAGATGAGCGAGCGAAAATTGGCTAAAATATCATCAGACACTTTAGGTTGGGTATGCAATAGACCATTTACGCGTGCCTGACAATCCCCGATTAAATAGATACATTTGTGGAAATGTGAGTATAAGGCCATGGCTGCCTGTGGACCGTGCTCAATCCGGTTTAATGGGAAATCCACATGTGCATAAAATTGATCATGATAAGCCTGGTTAATTCCTTGAATAATACTATCAATGGAGGATTGTGGATCTACTGTGGACAAGAATTCTTTGATGATGTTAGCAGCTATTTTACCGGTTTTCTGTCCCTCGTGAGTGAAAGTCGACTTAGAGGTTACCCCATCAATGATGGCGATAAAGTGGTTGTTTTCAAAAATAGCATCCTCACATAAAGATGGTTGGTCGAATTTTCCTTTAATAAACTTATGTTGAATCTGCATTTCCTGTCCCCTCACATTCTATTGTTTGCTACTTACAGTATATAGAAGATAATAGGATAGGCAAAGAATAAGTAGGGGAGAAAGGGCAGCCCCTTTGGTAAATTGGTTTTCTTTATTTTTAAATACATTACATGACAGATCGCCAAACCACTTGCTAATAGTAGTAAATAGGAGAAAGACATTGGTCCAAGTAAAAGGGCTAGAATAGCTAAAGTCTTTATATCACCACCCCCGATGCCTTGGTGAAGAATGTAGTTACATAAAATAAATGTTGTGACTACTAATAGAGAAAAGATACTATGGGTAAAGATAGGAAAGTTCGGCACTTGCAAAATATAGCATATGACAAGCAGTAAGAAGATAGCTTGAAATCGATCAGGTATCTGTTGTACAGCAAGGTCGGCACTAGTCATGATCAAAAGTAGAGAAAAAGATATAAACAGCATCATACTCGTTTCAAGTGACTGATTTTGGAAAAGCAATAAAGTAAATACAGCAAAGAACCCCTCGCATATTGGATAAATAAGAGGGATCTGTTGATCGCAATTTGAACATTTGCCAGTCGTTAATAGGTAACCAAGTATGGGTATCAAAGCTAGGGGTGAGATCGTAACCTGGCAATGATCACATTTAGAACGACCATGGATAAAAGATTGATGGTGGACAGTTCTTGAACCAACCAGCATAAAAAATGAAGCAAGACTAGCAAATAACATGAATAACATGGTATAATAAAAGAACAGTAACATTTTCTACCTCCATACTAGGTATATACGTTATTTTTTCAAAAATCTAACCAAAAAGAAAAAAGTTTAAAAAATAACAGAAATTCTATTGACAGTATGGAAATCAGATGGTATTATTTAATAGTTGTCTTGAACGAATAACAAACAACGGAGAATTAGCTCAGCTGGGAGAGCGTCTGCCTTACAAGCAGGATGTCGGGGGTTCGAGCCCCTCATTCTCCACCATGACTCGTTAGCTCAGTCGGTAGAGCAACTGACTTTTAATCAGTGGGTCGTAGGTTCGATTCCTACACGGGTCATATTCATTTTTGAATAAATATATTTGCCGGCTTAGCTCAGTTGGTTGCTGAGATTCTTCAGCTTTAGCTGTTAGAATGTCACATCCGATCATGTTGAATTGGCGAAATAATTTAAATATAAAAAATATATGATTTGCCGGCTTAGCTCAGTTGGTAGAGCATCTGATTTGTAATCAGAGGGTCGAGGGTTCAAGTCCTTTAGCCGGCATATATTGAAAAACTCCTTCATCGAAAGATGGAGGAGTTTTTTTGTGCCTAGTTTTGAAAAGTAATTTATGACTAGAATAATGATTTTTCGGGTATTTCGATGTAAATTGAAATGCTTATTTTTATATTTTCGAAATAAGCATTATGAGTTTTTATTGTGAAATATTAATTTTTTTAAATCGGTTTCAGATAGCACTTTACATAATTCTTACAATTACTAAAAATTATTTACCATAATAAATATATAGAATTAATATTGGCTTGTTAAACTAATTGAGGAATTAAAGAGTAGGCTAGATTGTCAAATCGTAGACAAAATATTTGATATCAAGATTACTAGGAAGGAGGCTTCAAGTTGGCTGATTTACAATTTTTGCATATGTCTGATACACATTTTTTAAAGGAGTATCGGAACGAACTTGAAAAATGGGGGGTTGAATATAATCCTACAGAAATTTTAAAACGATTTTTACAAGAGGTTGACTTTACAAAAATAGATTTTGTCGTTCATACAGGAGATATGGTGCACGATGGTGACTTAGAGGATTACCAATCCTTTAAAGAATTGATGGAATCATATATCCCAGAAGATATTCCGGTATTTTATTGTTTAGGTAACCATGATAAGAAACGATTATTCCATAAAGTTTTTAATTTCGAAGATACTGATAAAAAATGGCATTATACATCAGTATGTAAGGGTTATAACTTAGTTTTTCTGGATACATCATCTGAAGAAATACACGATGGTGTAATAGACGCAAAACAGGCTGACTGGTTAAAAGAACAATTAGAAGCTAGCAAAGGTAAGGAAACAATTATTTTTCAACATCATCCATTGGATATTAGCTGGATTAATGGTTTAGAGAAGACGCTAGTACCCGATAATTATTATGAAATGTTAAATCAGTATAAGATCAAGGGGATTTTTACAGGTCACTTACATCAAAATAGACATTATATGGTAAATAATAAAATTCCACAGCATACAGCAAACTCGTTAGTCTTTGGTATGACAATTGATGACGTATGGAATAATAATCGTTTGGGATATAGCGTAGTTAAAGTGGTGGACGGTAATCTGGATGTGTATACAGATATCGTTAATCCAGTTGTCGAGAAGTTTAATCAGAATATTTTATAAATTAAGGGAGAAAGAAAATGAAATTGAATAAAAAGTTATTTTTATTGGGGGCAGCAGCCTTAACATTAGCAGCATGCGGTAATGGTGGTAGTTCTGAAGGTGGTAATGGGGACGGACCAATTACAATTGAATATTGGCACCCAAATGCTGATACGCAAGGTGGTCAAGCTGTCACAGAATTAGTGGAAGAATTTAATGCTTCTCAAGATGATATCGTTGTAGAAGCAACTTTCAATGAAGGAATGTACCAAGGGTTAATGCAAAATCTTCAAACTGCGGTAGCTAGTGGGGATACGCCAGCTGTTGTACAAATCGGTTGGTCTTACCGTGAATATTTTGCAAACAACTTTGAATATACTGAACCACAAACTGTAATTGAAGAACACTTCCCAGATGATGCCGAATACCTTTCAACTAAATTTGCAGAAAATATTTTTGCATTAGGTACTGGAAATGATGGATCTCAAGTCGGAACACCGTACTCGTTATCAGTGCCAGTTTTATACTTAAATATGGATATTTTAAATGAAGCGGGTGTAAATCCGGATGACTTAACAAGTTGGGAAGCTGTTGCAGAAGCAGCGAAAACAATCTCTGAAAATACAGAAGCTGATGGTTTATATATTGCAGAACATGCAGATAACTGGAATGTCCAAGCAATGATTGAATCAAATGGTGGTAAAGTTATCGGCGAAGATGGAAAAGCTGCATTTGCTGATCAAGCTGGATTAGATACTTATAAATTCTATCAAGATATGATCAATGATGGCGCTGCATTGCATGCACCAAATGATCAAGGACAACAAGCGTTTATTTCGGGTCAAGTTGGTATGGCGCATATGACAATTGCACAACGTTCAAACGTTACTTCTAACGGGACGTTTGAAGCGGTAGCAGTACCATCACCAGCTTTTGAAGGTGAAGAGGCTAATTTACCTGCTGGTGGTTCAATGTTAGTTATGACTGCTGAGGAGTCAGAAGAACAACAAGCAGCTTGGACATTTATGAAGTTCTTATATGAGCCAGATAATGTAGCAACTTGGACTGAAAGTACTGGATATGTACCAGAAACTACAGATGCAACAGAAAATGCTGAGTTAGATCAATTATTAAACGAAGATCCAATTTTCTCTGCAGCTAGTAGCTCGTTAGATAAAATGGTTCCTTGGGCGCCGTTCCCAGGAAACTCAGGTTTAGAAGCAGAACAAATGTTAATCGACTTACGTGACCGTATTCTAGGTGGCGCAGACGTAGATACTGAAGTTCCAGCTGCACAAGAAGAAATTAATGCATTGCTTGATTAATCTATGACGAATAGAAAAAGGTAGTATAGATTTTCTTATACTACCTTTTTTATAAGGAGGAAATAATGAAATCGTTCATTAAAAATAAACAATCATTGTTGATGCTATTGCCAGCAATTGTTTTGTTCGGTATTTTCGTGCTTTGGCCAACGATCTATACCTTTTACCTAAGTTTTTTTGATTGGAATATGGTAAGTCCTAAAAAAGAATTTGTTGGGTTAGAAAATTATATTTCAGTTTTCACGGACTCAGAGAGTTATTCCGTACTATGGAATACAGTCGTTTATATTTTAATTTTGATGGTATTTAATTTTGTTGTCCCATACGTACTAGCTTTTGTCTTACAATTTATGATTCCAAAATTCAAAGACTTTTTTAAGTCTGCGTTCTTCTTGCCATCATTTATTTCAATGGTAGTAGGGTCGATGATTTACAATTGGATGCTAAATCCATCTTCTGGACCAGTAGCAGAGATTGCTGGTTTCATGGGTATGTCTATTCCTAACTGGACGACATCTCAAAATTTAGTTATTTTGGTCATTTGCTATATTACAGCATGGAAGGTGTTTGGTTATAACTTTATTACCCTGTATGCGGCAGTCGCTAGTATTTCTGAAGAAGTGATTGAGAGTGCCCGATTGGATAATGTGCCAACTTGGCGACTATTCTTAGATATCATTTTACCAATGAGTTCATCTGCTGGGTTATTTGTATTAATCAATACAATCGTAACCGGTTTACAGTATGTGTATACACCGATTTCAGTTGTTACTTCAGGAGGACCTGATGGGGCATCAAGTAACTTAGTATATGAATCTTATGAACAAGCATTTGTATTGTTTGATACAGGTTACTCTGCTGCATTTTCTATGGTCACGTTATTACTATTCTCAATTCTATTATTTGTTCAAATCAGAGTAAGTGAACGGAGCGTGTACTATGAAAATTAAAACAAGTTTAAGTAATATTTTGTGGACAATAATATTCATTCTAATTTGTATTATTTGGTTATTTCCAATCGTTTTTGCAATTGGTACATCATTTAGACCACTTCAAGATGTTTACAATAACGTGTTGAATATTATCCCATTGAACCCAACTTTTTCCAATTACTTAACGTTATTTGATCGCTTACCAATGTTAAAAATTATCATGAATACATTTACTATTGCTACCACAGTTACTGTTGGAAAAATGGTTATTTCTTTCTTAGCTGCATATGTATTTGTATATTTTGACTTCAAAAATAAAAGTACTATGTATTTTATGTTTATTGCGAGTATCTTTATTCCGTTTACTGTAACAATGGTGCCTAACTACTTAATGTTGTCAGACTTGAATTTGAATGACAATATCATGGGGGTAATATTCCCTCAAATTGCTGATGCAACTGGGATTTTATTATTAAATCAAGCAATGCGCAACATTCCCAAATCATTAATCGAAGTGGCTAAATTAGAAAATGCTAGCCACTGGCAAATCATGCGAGATATTATCTTACCGATGATTAAATCTCAAATCACATCTTCGGGTATTTGGTTCTTTGTAAATTCATGGAACGAATTCGTATGGCCGTCATTAATCTTACGCTCGCAAGAATCTTACACACTACCTTTAGCATTACAAATGTTTATTTCTGCGGAGGGTGGAACGGACTTCTCAGTAGCGATGGCTGTATCTGTGGTGACAATGAGTATTCCGTTGGTATTGTATCTCATTTTCCAAAAATATATTATTGGAACCTTTACATCTGCAGGTATTAAATAGGAGGAAATTATGACAAGTATTCAATTAAACCATATTAAAAAGGCATATGGAAATACAGTAATTATGGAAGATATGGACTTCCAAATTAATGAAGGTGAGCGCCTAGTTCTTTTGGGGCCATCTGGCTGTGGTAAATCAACTATCTTACGGATGATTGCAGGCTTTGAAGAAGTAACTGGTGGGGAATTGAAGTTTGGTGATAAAGTCATGAATGATGTAGAGCCGGGACTTCGTAATGTAGCGATGGTATTCCAAAACTATGCTTTATACCCACATATGACTGTAGAAGAAAACATTATGTATGGTCTAAAGGTTAATAAAGTACCTTTAGAAAAAATCAAAGACCGTTATGATGAAGTTGTAGAAGCTTTAAATTTAAAACCATACTTAGACAGAAAACCATCTGAATTATCTGGTGGACAAAGACAACGTGTTGCTTTGGCCCGTGCAACTGTGAAAGAAAGCTCAGTATTCTTATTAGATGAACCATTATCAAATCTGGATGCCCAATTACGTGTGTCAGCGCGCGAATCATTAATGGATATTCATGATAATTACAAACAAACAATGGTTTACGTTACCCATGACCAAATCGAAGCGATGACATTTGGAACACGTATTGCCTTACTAAACTTTGGTGAATTACAACAAATTGATACGCCTGAAAATATTTATAGAAAACCAGCGAATATCTTTACTGCTAAATTTATCGGTAACCCACCGATGAATGTGATTGAAGCGAGTCGTGTGGCAGAGGGTAACATTGTAATTGGTAGTCAAAAAGTTGCTTTAGCTTCTAACTGGACTGATTATCTAAAAAATAAAGAAACGAACGCACTTAACGTGGGTATTCGTCCAGAGTCTATCCGTTTGCATAGAACGGCTAAACCTAACACTTTTGAAGGAAAACTTATTCATGTCGAGCATCAAGGAGCAACGTATGCGAATGTTGTAGAAGTTGATGGTGAATCAGTAACTGTCCTATCAAAATTTAGGGTAGCCACTAAAGGTGATCATGTATACTTAGAATTCATCAATGATCAATTACATTTCTTTGATACACAAACTACCAATAATGTTGGTTATCCCGAAAATATTTTGAAGAAAATCGAAGCCAATACTGTTGGAAACAGAGAGTTGTTTGAAATGATCGAACAAGATGATGCAGCCCAACAAGCTGAAATGGTAGAGGCTAACCAATAACTACAATATTAGTGGAAGTATGAGCATTCACTCTTATCAATTGAATCTTCCTTCCATATAAAAAACCACTCACTAGTCATCAAAAATGATGATTGTGAGTGGCTTTTTTATTATTTCTTCAAGCTATCAGCTTTATCTGTTTTTTCCCAAGCGAAGTCTTGGTCATCACGACCGAAGTGGCCGTATGCAGCTGTCTTACTGAAGATTGGTTGACGTAGTGATAACATGTCAATAATACCGTTTGGTGTTAGGTCAAAGTTGTCACGTACTAAACCAACTAAATCAGTTTCTGATAAGTCACTTGTGCCGAATGTATCGATTGAAATAGATACTGGTTCGGCAACCCCAATTGCGTATGCTAATTGGATTTCAACTTTTCGTGCTAAGCCAGCAGCTACTAGGTTTTTAGCGATATAGCGGGCAGCGTATGATGCAGACCGGTCAACTTTAGTCGCATCTTTACCTGAGAAGGCACCACCACCGTGGTGAGCAGAGCCGCCGTAAGTGTCGACGATAATTTTTCGGCCGGTTAATCCTGAATCGGCTTCTGGACCACCGGATACGAATTTACCAGTTGGGTTAATGAAGTAACGTGTGTCCTCATCGATCCAGTCAGCTGGCATACTTGGCTTCACAACGTGGTCAATCACATCTTGGCGAATTTGTGCTAATTCGATGCCTTCAGTATGTTGTGTTGAAATAACGATGGTATCAATCCGTTGTGGTTGATTATTGTCATCGTACTCAATAGTTACTTGTGTCTTACCATCTGGGCCTAAGTAGTTTAGTTTGCCACTTTTACGGACTTCAGCTAGTCGACGAGATAGTCTGTGACTCAAAGCAATTGGCATTGGCATGAATTCAGGTGTTTCGTCAGTTGCGTAACCGAACATAATCCCTTGGTCTCCAGCACCGATTAGCTTGTTGTCTACTGTTTCTTTCTCACGCGTTTCAATGGCATCGTCAACACCTTGTGCGATGTCAGGTGATTGTTCGTCTAGTGAAACTAATACAGCAATTGAGTCAGCGTCAAAGCCAAATTTACCATCGCAGTAGCCGATTTCACGAACTGTCTCGCGAACGATTTTTTGGATATCCACGTAAGCGCTAGTTGTCACTTCACCAAATACTAAAACTAGTCCAGTATTTACGGCAGTTTCGCAAGCAACGCGAGCTTGTGGGTCTTGTGCTAGAATCGCATCTAGAATGGCATCAGAAATTTGGTCAGCAACCTTATCTGGATGTCCCTCTGTGACTGATTCAGAAGTAAATAGTCGTTTATTCATGTTGTTTCCCCCAAAATATAAATTTTATGGTTACAAGGAATTTTTGCCGAAGCAAACCCTATCGGGAAGAATTTATTGTAACGTCCCCCATTATACAGGATATGCAGGGATTAGGAAGAGAAAAATGGCCATTATTTCGTATTTCTGACGATTTTTGCTAGTGTAATATTGTGATTCATTTGATTCACCATCAACTGTCTAAATATGGAGTGAGTTGGTATTTCGTGTTATACTATTCAAGATGATTAAATGTAGCAAGTTTAAGGAGGCAGCGATGAGTTACCAAGCATTATACCGCGTTTGGCGGCCGCAGACATTTGGAGATATTGTTGGCCAAGAGGCTGTTGCGCGTACGCTGCAAAATGCCATTAGAACTGGCAAAACAAGCCACGCTTATTTGTTTACTGGTCCAAGAGGGACTGGTAAAACGAGTGCGGCTAAAATTCTTTCTAAGGCGATTAACTGTCCAAACCAAGTGGATGGGGAACCATGTAACGAATGTGAAATTTGTCGCGCAATCACTGACGGAACTCTGCCTGATGTGATTGAGATTGATGCGGCTTCCAACAACGGGGTCGAAGAAATTCGTGATATTCGTGATAAAGTCCGTTATGCGCCAACAGAAGCGCAATATAAAGTCTACATTATTGATGAGGTGCATATGCTGTCAACTGGGGCTTTTAATGCCTTATTAAAAACCCTAGAAGAGCCACCGGCCAATGTTATTTTTATCTTGGCGACGACTGAACCACATAAAATTCCCGCAACCATTATCTCTCGTACCCAAAGATTCGATTTTAAACGCATTTCACGTCAAGCCATTGAAGACCGCATGGCCTTTATTTTGGACCAAGACGGGATTACATATGAGAATGGCGCCCTAACCGTGATTGCGCGTGCAGCAAATGGAGGGATGCGGGATGCCTTGTCCTTGTTAGACCAGGTGATTTCTTTTTCCGATGGGACCTTATCACTGGAAACGAGTCGTTTGGTAACGGGTGCCTTGTCTGAGGAACAGTTAGTCCAATACACCCAAGCATTAGCTAATGGCCAGGTGACTGCAGCTTTAGACCATTTACACGCTTTAATGTCTGGTGGTCAGGATGCGACCCGTTTTGTTGAGGAACAATTGATTTTTGTACGTGATTTAATGATTGCGAAAGAATCCAAGGCAGATACGTCAGAGATTGAAGACTTGACCCAACGTTATGATGAAGCTTTCTATGACTTGGCTAAGACTGTAGATGTAAATGTCTTGTATAAGATGATGAAAGTCTTCCGAGAAACGCAGGCAGAGATTCGTTTTTCATTGCAGCCAACCATTTACTTAGAAGTAGCTACAGTCCAAGTGGCGAGTCAATTAGGTAATCAAGGGTCTGCAAGTCAAGAAATGACACAGCAAGCACCATCTGGCCATGAGGGTGAACATATCTTGCCAACGCAAGTGAGTCAGACCCTAGCCGAACTGCAAGAACAGGTGGCTAATTTAACGGCACAAGTCCAAAATGGCGGCGGAGAGCCAGCGAAACCGTCGCCAAGTAAACCGGCTAAACGGTCAGGGAATTCAACAGCCTTTACACCGAACCTTACCAAGGTATTCCAAGTCCTCAACCAAGCAACGAAGAAGGATTTGAATGATATTGCTAATCTATGGGAAGGCTTGATTGAAAGCCTACCAAGTATGCAGGCGGCCTTGTTGAAGGCCACTTTCCCAGCGGCGGCTTCACCGAATGCTTTTGTCGTCCGATTTGATTATGAGATTTTATGTAAAAAGGTGGATGACGATACGGAAACGCGGCAAGAGATTGAGCGAATCCTATCCAACCAATTGGGTCATCCGACGAAGATGTATTATTTAACCAGTGACCAGTGGCAATCAGCCCGTCAAAGTTATGTACAAGCGATGAAGAATGGTGAATTGGAAGATTTAGTTGGTGGTGACGCTATGGCTTCTAAGGGGTCAGCGTCGGATGCTGAAGCCTTTACTCAAGAGGATGAGGCTGTAGATGATGGGCTAGATGAAAATGGCTTGAATGAAGAAGATTCTCGTTCGCGTCAAGAACAGATAGACCACGCAACTTCACTATTTGGTAAGGATAATGTTACAATAATAGATGATTAAGTCATGCGTGCATGATGAGAGATTACAATGAATAAAGCTAAAAAGGAGACGATAATATGGCAGGCGGAATGGCAAATATGCAACAAATGATGCGTAAAATGCAAAAGATGCAACAAGAGATGGAATCAGAACAAAAAAATATTGAATCAAAAGAGTTTCAAGGTACAGAACCATCAGGTATGGTGAATGTGACTGTAACAGGTGATCGTCGCGTGAAAGCCATCAGTATTAAACCGGATGCTGTAGATCCTGAAGATGTCGATATGTTACAAGATCTATTGATTGAAGCAGTGAATAATGGTCTTGAAAAAGTAGACTCTGAGACTGCAAATGTTATGGGCAAATACACTAAAGGTATCCCAGGATTATAATCAAAACAAGGTTTATGGTTGATCATGAACAACCATTTTTTACCATGGGTAGGAGGACTATCCATGGTATTTTTTGATAGGATATACTAGGATGTGACATTTGGAGCTCAACTTTAGGATGTAAGAAGCCTATTACAAGTTTGGCAGTGGCGGTCCTTTTTGCCAAGAGTTATTGAAACAATGTTAGGAAAGTTAGATGTAGGGGTGTAATGAATGCAGTATCCAGAACCAATCGCTAAGTTAATTGATTCATTTAGTAAGTTGCCAGGAATTGGTGCAAAAACAGCGTCGCGGCTGGCTTTCTTTGTCTTGGACATGCCGGAGGCGGATGTGCTTCAGTTTGCTTCTTCTTTGGTAGATGCTAAGCGGGAGCTACGCTATTGCTCTGTTTGCGGGAATATTACCCAATCAGACCCATGTGAAATTTGCGCAGATGAAAATCGTGACCGGTCACGGATATTAGTGGTAGAACAGGTTCGCGATGTGGTGTCGATGGAACGGATGCGAGAATATCACGGTTTATACCATGTCTTACATGGCGTTCTATCACCTATGGAAGGGACTGGACCGGAGGATTTGAATATTCAGCCACTACTATCTCGCTTGCAAGATGATCAGGTTAAGGAGGTCATTGTAGCGACCAATGCGACCGCAGAAGGGGAAGCGACGGCTACTTACCTATCGCGTTTGATTAAACCTGCAGGTATTCAAGTGTCACGGATCGCTTACGGCTTATCTGTCGGCAGTGACATTGAATATGCAGATGAGATGACCTTATTACGTGCCCTTGAAGGCCGCCGTGATATTGATTAATTAAGGAAATAAGATAGATTTAAAGGAGACCTCATGGATACACAAACATTTGCTGGGAAATTCATCACCGTTGAAGGACCGGATGGCGCCGGGAAAACGACCTTAATCCAGGGACTAACAAAAAAGCTTGAGGAAAAATTAGCAGTCCCGTTAAAGCTGACCCGCGAGCCAGGTGGTGACCCGATTGCTGAGCAAATCAGAGAAGTGATATTAAGCCCGGAAAACATCGCCTTAGATGCTAGAGCTGAGGCACTTTTATACGCAGCGAGTCGTCGCCAACACTTGGTGCATACAGTCATTCCTGCCCTTGAAGCTGGGCAAATGGTTTTATGTGACCGGTTTGTCGACTCCTCAATTGCCTACCAAGGTTATGGCCGTGAGATTGGTGAAGAGGGGATTATTGCGATCAATCAATTCGCAACAGATGGTCGCCAACCCGATTTAACTTTATACTTGGATATAACAGCCGAAGAGGGGATTCGTCGGATTCAAGCCAACCGCAGTCAAGCAGACCAAAATCGCTTGGATGTTGAAGCGATTGATTTCCACCAACGTGTGCATAAAGGATATGGTGTCTTGAAAGACCGTTTTCCAGAGCGAATCCAGGTCATTGATGCTAGGCAAGATCCTGAAAGTATGCAAGCTGATGCTTTGGCAATTTTAGAAGATCATTTCCCAGAATTATTTAAGTAAGCAACGACTGAATGGAAAGGAGTCCGTCAATGGCACATGAACATTTTGATATCGCCAAAAAACAGGCAGACTTGACCGCTATGATGGACCGTGTGCTTGTGAACAATCGCCTGGGTCATGCCTATATTTTTGAAGGGATGGTGGGGTCAGGTCAAGAAGATATGGCGATCTATTTAGCAGCTTATTTGAATTGTCTAGATCCAGATGACCAAGGCATTCCTTGTGGCACTTGTAACCACTGCCGCCGAATTTTATCTGCTGATTATCCGGATGTTTTTCATATTGAACCGGATGGTAACACCATCAAAATTGACCAAACCAGAGATTTAAAAGAGCGGTTGTCTATGTCTTCACTTGAAGGTGATAACCAGATTTTTATCATTCATGAAGCAGAGAAAATGACTGTTAACGCAGCAAATTCTCTATTAAAGTTTATTGAGGAACCGCATGAGAATGTCTATATTTTTCTCTTAACCAATAACAGGGATGCTATATTACCAACGATTGTCTCCCGTTGTCAGATGGTCCATTTTCCCCAGCTAAATCAAGTAGATTTACAGGCCTTATTTGAGGAAGCAGGAATTAAACCTAGTATGGCGACAACCCTTACTGCCTTGACCAACGATGTGAATGAAGCGACTGCCCTAGCTGAGAATGAAGATTTCCAGCAACGACTGAACTGGTCCTTGCAGTGGGTGGATTTAATCGTGAAAAAGGACCCACGAGGTCTAACCATGGTGGCGTCAGACTGGATGAAGGGACCCAAAGGCAGAGCGGATATGATTCAGGCCCTTAACTTAGTGGCCTTTCATTTTCATGATTTACTGTATTTATTACTGCATCCAGATCAAGACCAAGCGAATCAATCCCAAATGGTTTTCCCCAATGACTTTGGAAAATACCAAGCGATGGTCAATAAGATTTCGGTAGCAGAAGCCACAAAAGCCCTACATTTAGTAGGGCAGGCTCAGCGAATGATTCAGTCAAATGTTAGTGTACAGTCCGCAATGGAATATATGGTTTTGGCCTATTGGAAAAAATAGGCCTTTTTGCTATAGGACGCCAATGATACCGAAAATCGCAATGGTTGTGAACAAGGATAAGATCTTTTGTTTCATCTTTTCGACTCCTTTTTGTTACACTATATCAGAATTATAAGGGTAAAATATAATTTTGTCATATATAACAAAGGAGCAATAGGATGAATATAGGCACCATCTATAGAGATTTAAGGCAAGAGCGAGGCTTGACCTTAAAGGATGCAACAACAGGGGAGATTTCTTATTCTCAACTATCAAAGTTTGAGCGGGGTGAATCTAGTATTACCATTCACCATTTGGTTAAGTTAGTACATAATCTAGGTATTTCCTTTTCTGAATTTATATCCGCTATTGAAGAATTCGAAAACCCATACCAATTTTATATCGAAGAAATTGATAGCGCTTATAAACAAGGTGATATTGATGGTTTGAAATCCATCATTCAAACGCATGAAAATTTATTTATGGAAACTAACCAGATTTTATTCAATTATAATGCGATAATGACGAAGATATTGTTAAATGATCTAGCTGAGGTAGAGATTCCGGAAAATGAACAAGTCTTAATCAGTGATTATATCTTGAAATGTTCCATCTGGACGACCTATGAAGTCATTTTATTAGGAAATGCTATTCGTGGGTTAACTCAATCTATGCAAGTTATTTTGGTACAAGAAATAGTCAAAAAACTACCCACATTACAAGAAGGCAATGTCATTAAGAGTCACTTGCTGAATATTTTATTCAATGTTTGCTTTGATCGCTTGCGAACAGGGGATACTGTAGAAGTAAAAAAGATGATTCATACGATACAAGCAGAACTGAGTATGAATGCCTACTATTTTAAAAATCGGCTGTTATTTTTGAATGGGCTTGTGGCCATTGTCGAAGGGCAATTAGAAGCGGGGACAGGTAAATGTCAAAAAGCCATTCAAGTCTTTGAATTGTTTGATGCACCATTTGCAAAAATGCATCAGGACGAACTAGACACATATTTATCAACTTACGCATAGTTGTTTTGTATGATAATTTTTAGAATAGATTTGTTAATGCGATAAAATATAGACTAACGCTTGTGGTTGTAAGATGTTTTTGTTTCTATGAACCAGCATTTCTTGAATTATCCATATGAGGAAGTTATAGTTGACTCAGCTATAAGCTCTGATCATTAGTCTATTTCATATAAAAAGCACGCTACTTTAACGAGTAACGTGCTTTCTGTTTTATAAGATCTATTTTGGAAAATGCCTAAACTTCTCTTACTTATTCATCAATTGAGTTTTGATCTTGGAAGGCAAATTTAGGGGTATTACTATCTGCCTTGGCTTTTTGATAAACTTTTTCGGCAACGGCGATATCCATAGCACCTGTACCAATAGGGATTGCTAGAACGAGTGAGCTTTCAACATCTTCTTTTTGTAGTCTATAACGACCTGAGGCAATGGCACCAATGGTTGTGGTGATGTCCCCGCGGTCAATACGTCCAGCAGCATATAAATTAGCTAGTGATCCACGGTGGAAGGCTTGTCCAGGGTGGTCGACAACAATATCGTCGGCTTTTAGAATTAATCTGTTGGAGACTTCTTGACCTGAACCTAAGGGAATGATTTTTTGCCCAGCCTCAAACCATTCAGCTTGTAAGATTGGGTCAGCTGAGGAAGTCGCAGTAATCACGTATTCATTATTGGCCGCTTTTTCTGGATGGTCAACCCCAACGAAATTGATGTCACCTTTCACATATTTTTGCATATCACGGATAAATGACTCAGCAGAT
Source organism: Aerococcaceae bacterium 50-4 (assembly GCA_041223225.1). Taxonomy (GTDB): domain Bacteria; phylum Bacillota; class Bacilli; order Lactobacillales; family Aerococcaceae; genus Aerococcus. Next base: position 60,523 of record JBCLPQ010000004.1, on the reverse strand, counting down.
TTATCACGGTGGTTCCATAAATCAATGTGTTTAATTTGATAAAGGTCTGCAATGGCCATCACAGTCGTTCTAGCTTGCGTACCTGTCCCATATAAACCAAATGAAATTTCTTCACGTTTACCGGCGAAATAAGCTAGTGTGTTTGCTGCTTGGGCTCCAGTCCTTAGGTTTGTGATGAAGGCACCATCCATGATCGCTTTGAATTCACCCATTGCTGGATCAGCTAAAAGAATCATCCCATTGATATAAGGGAGTCCAGCCGCTTTACGTTCACCGCCGATTCCTAACACCCATTTAAGTCCTGCCACATCATCTTCTCCGCCGATATAAGCAGGCATGGCATTTGCAAATCCATCATAGTCTGGCCAATCATCATTTTGTCCTAAGTCTAAAGTTACCTTGGTTGGATTCTTCACATCGCGACGACCAAACCCCACAAAAGTTTCATGGACAGCTTGATTGACGTCATGCATATTAATGAGTTGCTTAATTTGTCCTTGGTTAATCAGTAAAGTTTGTGTTGCTTCCATATACCGAATGACTCCTTTCAAATACTTGTATTGTATGGTTAAATTCAACCTTGTTAACATATAGGTTATAATTATATATTACCGGAAAAAATACAATATTGAAAAGGATAACCCTTATAAATGAACAGGTGTTTATTTTTATAGTTTGAGGCGTTTTTTCAAGACTAATGCTAAGGAAATGGCTGCAATGTTTTTAATGATATCTGTTGGTAAGAAGATAATCATTCCTGACATCAGCGTTTGCATCCAAGTGATAGGTGAATCTAGTAAAAAATTCAGGGCTAAATACATGTAAGTTAAACCGCATAGGAAAATGATGACATTCATCCCAATCGCGCGAATAGTTAGCACTTTCCAATCATCTTCATTTGAAGGTTTTTGACTAGCAAATACCATGGCAACAATGAAACCAATAATGAAACCAAAGGAAGGGCTGTAAATAAAAGCCCCCTTAAACATGAATAAAAGAATCGCATTTAAAAGCATGGCAACTGTCGCATATTTTCTTGGTAGTAATAAACCAGTCAATATCACAGCCATCGTTTGTAGGGTAAAAGGGATGGCACCAAAAGGCACCACAATATAAGAAGCAATTAGCGTAATCACGCTCATTAGTGCTGCAAGGACCCAGTAGTAAGTTGTTGATTTTGTCATATTTTTCTCCTTTATTTGGTCAACTTAAAATGCCTATTGGTTGACGGTGTTTTTTAATTTAGATGTGCAACGAAATAGCGCACATCTTAACGTTATTTTGATAGATTTGTGGTGCCTTATTGGTCGGCGAATTGCTGGCTAGAGAAAGATACTTCACCAGATACAAGGGTTCGTTCCTTGCCTTCAGCTGTTTCAATTAATAAGTGGCCAAGGTCATTCACGCCTAGAATTTTCCCATGGTAGTTTTCATGGTTTTCGGTGTAGGTGACCCATTGGTTTTTGCCTAACAAGTGACTACGGTAATAATCTAAAAAGGCTAGACTGGATAGGTCATCATAGTAAGCCTTGAACTTAGCAATAAAATTGGTGATTAAGTCATTTGGATTAAAATGATTTGGGAGTTGCGGACCAAATAACGTACCTGCCACAGACTGGTTTTCCGCATTTTCCTTGGTGAAATCACCAGCAAGGTTAGACCCAATCCCGAGTACTAGATGGGAAATTGTTTGGCTTTCCATATCAAAGGTTGCTTCAGTTAGGATGCCGACTACCTTTTTGCCTTGATAAAATAAATCGTTGACCCACTTAATCATGACATCGTCAGCTAAATAGCCAGATAGGGCTTCGGCATAGGCTGAAGCGGATGCAATAGTCATTGAGGCCACAAGGTCATTATTAATGCCTTTTGGAGGCGTCATGACTAAGGAAAAATAAAGGCCCTGGCTAAGCGATGAATAAAAAGTACGACCACGACGCCCGCGACCAGCAGTTTGCTCGCTAGCAATAAAAAGGGCTGGTTGGTTAGGGTGGTCTGCTGCATGCTTACGCCCAAGATCATTGGTCGACGTTGTTGATTCTTGGTAGTAGACTTTTAGTTCTGGCCAAACATGTTGAAGCCCATGGGCAATTTGTTCTGGGTCAACGGCTTGGTTGAGTGTTTCTAGCGCATAGCCATTTTTAGGATGACGGATAATTTCATACCCTTCTGTTTCTAATTGTTTCACAGCTTTCCAGATGGCATTACGACTGACATTGAAATGGTCTGCCAATTCAGGACCAGTGTGAAAATGACCCGGATGATCCAACAGATAAGCAAGTAATTTAGCCTTAACAGTCATAAAATCCGTCCTTTCTTTTACTTTAATAAAGATAAGATTAGCAATCTGGTATAGGGTTGTCAACCTAATTTTAAAAACAGGTGACCAAAGCCGCTAAATATAAGATCGATGATTACAATCGATCTTATGTAGTGGTGTATTCTTATTTTTGATTTAAAAATTACTAAAGATATGAATTTATTCAAAATCATCAAAATCGTCTAATTCATCCATGGCTGCATTTTCTAGCATATAGGCAACTGGGTCAGCTTGGTAGGTTTGGATATCTTCGATAATAGGAGCTTCAATTTTTCGGCTTAAGCCAATCTGCATACCCATGTCCTGGTAACCTTGTTTGAGATACATGTCATAAGGCGTATCGTCAGCATCTGCGGATAAGATGACCATTTTGCCTTCAGACAAGGCCTTATCGCACACCCAAGTTTGGATAAGCGACCCAATCCCTTGACGTTGATAGTCGTCCAATACCTGGAAATTATCAATTTCATAAGCATGTGCTAGGCGAATAATGTCCGTAATGGCAACTAGTTTATCATCGATATAGACAGCTAGGGCAGTGGTGTTATTTTCGGCTAAAAACCAAGGGTAGTAGTTTAATTTTTGCTCAGCAAATTCGCTTGTATCGTCGATGGCCTTGTCAAAAACTTGGTTAAAGTCGAAGTAGTCTTGTTGAATTGAAGCGTCCACTTCTTTTAAGACTAAACGGTCGCCATATGTGTCTCTAGCTTTAATAGATCCTTTGAAATCAGCTGGGTCCAATACCATTAATTTCGTAAGCGACATTTCGTAGCCCATCTCACCAATTGCAGCAAATAAATCTGGTGCTAAGGGTTGGTTCATTGGTAATACAAAGCTGTAATAGGTTAAGTTTAAGTCGTAGGCATAGTCTAAGAAATTGTCTTCTAAGATATCTAATTCTTCAGCAGTAGGGACAAAATCTAGGACGATTTTATTGTTGCTATACATACTTGGCACTTTGCGGTTACCGATAAAGTAATACAACTCGGTTTCGTCATAGGTGTCCGCTAGGGTAAACATATTGTCAAAGGTAAATTCATGCATGGTTGTTACTCCGTTCTTGGCAATTTAAGTCTGTTAATTGTTTATATTTTAGCATAGCTGAGCGGATTATTTCAGGAAAAGGATGGATTGAAGGCTATGATAGGTAAAGTGAAGGCCGCAGGACTTAATAACTAGACGATGTAAAAGTAGTAAATAAAGTATCGAGGTTGAATGAAATAAGATAATCGATACATTTTTTCAATCAAAAACCGAACAGGTGTGCTATAATTGACCCTAGTAAAAAAGAAGTTTCCATTTAGGTTAGCCACATCATGTGGTATCATGGAGAGTGAAAAAAGCGCAGATATTGCGATTTAACCGAAATGGACCAGTCATTTAATTAAGCTAGACTGGGTGAGGATAGGATGACGAGTAGAAAGTAGGTGTGGAGACGTGGATGAACATCAAGTAGCAGAAGAAATCACTGCATTGAAAAAGGATTTGCAGGGGATGATTGAAAAAATTGATGCGATTAATGAAGAATGGGACAAATTATTAATTTCTTCCCATAACTTGAAAATGGAGAATTTTTACTTGCGTGAACGGGTGCAAGAGCTAACGGAATTGAACGATAGCTTATCACAAAACACAGTGGAAAGTAATGAACCCGCTGGTGAAGATGCACCGCAAGTAATGTCAAAAGCCCGCCAAAATCTGATGAATATCTACGAAGATGGCTTCCATATTTGTAATATTTCTTATGGTCAACGCCGAGGAAATGACGAACAGTGCATGTTCTGTTTAGATATTCTGTATGGTGAGCGTGCTGGTGAGGGGAATCAAGGCTAATGGATACTCCCTTATTACAAGCAGGCGAACGATTTGATCCTTAATTCCGCAAAATCTAGAAATTATTCAAAGTGACCTGACCTTCTCCTTCTCTGTAGATGCTATTTTACTGGCGCATTTTGCCCAAGTATCTTCTAGTCGGGTGAAGCAGGTCATTGATTTTTGTTCGGGTAATGGGGTCATCCCCTTATTACTTTCGGCTAAAACTGGTGATAAAACCCAGATTCACGGGATTGAAATTCAACCTCAAGTAGCGGATATGGCGAAAAGATCTATGGCTCATAATGGTTTATCCGATAAAATTACTATCCATCAAATGGACTTAAAGACTGTCCGTGACCACTTTAAAAAGGACTCAGTGGATGTGGTAACTTGTAACCCACCATATTTTAAGAAATATGACGAGTCTAGAGTCAACTTATTGGATGCTAAAACCTTAGCCCGACATGAAGTGGCGATGACAGCGGAAGATATTTTTCAACAAGCACAATTTGTCTTACGTAACCGCGGAAAATTATACATCGTACACCGTCCAGAACGGTTAAGTGAATTGATTGTCTTAGGTAATCAGTACCATTTAACCTTGAAGCGACTGCAATTTATTTATCCGAAACCTGGAAAAGAAGCCAAAACAATTTTACTAGAATTCATGAAAGATGGTCATGATAAAGGGTTACGTGTCTTGCCGCCATTCTATACGCAGACCTTATCGGATGAATATACACCGGAAATGAGACAGTTAATTTATGGCGAGGAATAAACTAGATAAACCAGAAAAATGGCATTATTTTTATGTCCTCGCTTGTAGTGATAATACCCTGTATACGGGTTATACAACGGATCCAGACCGTCGTGAAAGTGTGCATAATCAAGGCAAAGGGGCCAAGTATACGCAAGCCAAGGGTCGTAGACCAGTGCACATGCTCTACTGCAAGCCATTTAGATCGAAGTCGCGGGCCATGTCAGCGGAATATCGGTTTAAACAGTTGACCCGTAGTCAAAAGGAAGCTTTCCTTAGAGACAGAGGCGTTATGCGGGTTTGGCCACCGGCTGTGTGGACGGACCGGGTGGCTGACAGCTTAGAGAGCAGTTTACCCTTTTTGCCAGAAGAAGTAGAGGATAGGAATGAGGAGTGAGGGCATGGTTCAGGTACAACATTCGTTTACAAAACAGGAAAATGAAGGGTTTGGGACCTTGTATTTGGTGCCGACGCCGATTGGGAATTTAGAGGATATGACCTTTCGAGCGGTGAATACCTTGAAATCAGTGGATACGATTTTGGCGGAAGACACGCGAAATACCCAGAAGTTGCTCAATCATTTTGAAGTGGCAACTGGGCAGATGTCCTATCACCAACACAATAGTCAGTCGCGCATTCCACAGATTGTAGAGATGCTGAAGGAGGGGCAAAATCTTGCGCAGGTGTCAGATGCCGGTATGCCAGCAATTTCCGATCCTGGTTTCGAACTTGTCCAGGCGGCTATTGCTGAAGGTATCCGGGTTATACCGCTGCCAGGTGCCAATGCGGCTTTAACCGGGCTGGTCGCTTCTGGCTTAAACACTGATCAATTTGCCTTCATTGGTTTTTTACCCCGTAAGAAATCTGATAAAAAGGCCTTCTTGGACGACTTGGTGAATTTCCCTTACACGATGATGTTTTATGAATCCCCCTACCGCTTGGTGCAAACCCTTGAGGATTGCCGAGACGCCTTCGGTCCTGACCGGCGCGCGGTAGTTGTACGGGAATTGACCAAGAAATTTGAAGAGTTTAACCGTGGCAGTCTTGGTGAGCTGGCTGAACATTTTGACCAAAATGGGTCGATTAAAGGGGAAATTTGTTTCTATATCGCTGGTAACGATGCCCCTGTAACGGAGGCGACGATGTTACAAGATGCTTTAGAGGAGATGACCTTAAAAGACCAAGTGGATTGGTGGATGGGGCAAAAAGACTTATCGACGAAAGATGCGATTAAACAAGTAGCCAAACAAACGGGTGTGCCTAAACGGGACGTGTATGCTGCTTACCACGAAATATAGGAGGCTTTATGATTCCATATCTCATAGCGCTGACATGTTTTCTTGTTGGCACCGTGATTCTTGTGATTGCACCGCGAAATTTGGTGGATAACTTCCTCTTCTTAGCGGGCTTTATTATTTTATTTTTTGCGATTTTGAATGATCCAACCTTTAATAATCATCCATTCTTCCAACATGTTTTTTATTGGTTGGACCGGTATGTGCGTTTACTAGCCCCATTATTTACGATGATTTTTGGGATTGGTATGATTTCCTACGCCCTAAAAGTGTACCAGGTTGAAAAGTCTAAACTACAATTAACCATAGGGCTATTATTAGCTAGCTTGTTAATTGGTGGCACTGTTATCCAATATGTGGTTAGCTTCTTTTATAGGCAACTTTTTCACCAGGAAGTGGTTAGGGTCTTTCAATTTGCCATGGCCTATTTCGTGCTTGCCTTCATCAACTACCTGGTGGTAACTTTAAGATTAACTTTATTAGAAGATGAGAGCCAGCAAGATTTTGTGGTTATTTTGGGTGAACAGCTGTCTAAGGATGGCAACCCTTCCGGCGTTTTGGAGAGCCGTTTAGATATGGCGGTAGATTATATTGAACGACAACAGTTCCAATTTCAAACTGTACCGAAAATTATTGTGAGTGGTACTTCGACTGGGGCGGAATCGCTGGTGAGTGAAGCGCGGATAATGGCTGACTACTTGGTAGACCGAGGCCTGCCGCCAGAGATGATTTTTCTCGAAGACCAAGCCCATAATACCCATGAGAATTTTATCTATGCAAAAGGGATTATGCAGGCGAACACTAAGCATTTAAAGACGACAAGGGCCGTCTTCGTGACGTCATCCTATCACTTATACCGAAGTCAGCTGTATGCCAATATGGAGGGCTTGTACCAGATGTCTGGTGTAGGTGCTCAAGCTACTACAATGGAACGGTTGCTGAATTGGGTCCGCGAATTTGTAGCCATTATTTTTATGCATCGGAAGCTACATTTGGCCGTTGCTTGCTTGATGATCGGGTTAGGTGTTATTAATTTCGTACATTTTTAATACAATATAGTCGCTTTTAGTTCGAAATGATACTTTTTTGGTATTTTTTCGAGCTATTTTTTTACAAAAAAAGCCTGATATGGTTTAATAAATATGTATTATACATCATATTTTATTTAAGGGAGGAAACGAAAATGTTAAAAGAATTCCGCGATTTTATCGCTAAAGGTAACGTTTTAGATATGGCTATCGGGGTTGTAATGGCGACTGCTTTTACTGCCATCGTGAACTCATTAGTAGATGACATTATTATGCCATTTGTTGGATTAATTATGGGGTCAACTGACTTTACATCAATCACTGTAGAAGTTGGTTCTGCTGTATTAACAATCGGTAACTTCATCCAAGCAATTGTGACATTCTTAATCGTTGCATTAGTATTATTCTTCGTAATGAAAGCTGTAGCTTCATTGAAGAGCCAATTCGCTGCTGAGGAAGAAGTAGAGGAAGAAGAAGTTGATAGCCAAGAATTACTATTAACAGAAATCCGTGACCTATTAAAAGCACAAAACAGCACAAACGCTACAAATAACAATAATAACCAATCAGACTTCTAATGAATATGTTTGTCTAATGTGGTGAAAAAACCTCCGATGATTGTTGTCATCGGAGGTTTTTCTTATCCACATGTTAATGGTTAGATTTTTTGAATATATTGTGCTACTGGGTAATCTGCTGGGTCTAGTTTAGTGGTTTCTTGGTTAATCATACGTGTGATTTCTCTAGCGATGAGTGGTCCGGTAGTTAAACCAGATGACCCTAAACCAGATGCGACATAAACATTATCATGGTCTGGTAATGAACCATAGAAGGGTGCATAGTCACTGGTATAGGCCCGGCTACCAATTTTATACTCGGTGATTGGGTATTTTCTTAATTCTGGCACTAGTTGATAGATTGTGGAAAAGATATTCGCCAATTGCCCTGGGTCTGTGGATAAGTCAAATCCCTGTTCGTCTTCATGACTCGCGCCAACGAAGATTTTACCATCTAAGTGTGGGATAAAATCACCTTCGCCCTCTGGCATAATCAAGGGTAATTCTTTAGTATCCCAGTCGGTTTCGATGACCGCAAGCTGTCCTTTTTGTGGTCTGACATCTACTTGATAACCTAATGGGTCTAGCAGCGGACCTAGCCAGGCCCCGGTCGCTAACACTACGGTATCATAGACTTCTTGGTCTTCCTTCACCATGATTTTACCATCCGCTAAGAAAGTTAAATTGGCTTTTAATGATGATAATTTTAAACCATTTAGTTTTCCAGCAGCGATTAGGTCTTGGCATAGGGCTTGGCCATCAACCACTGCACCTGCATCTGTTTGGATGAGATCATTTTCATAGCGGAAGTGGGGGAAGTTGTCCTGTTGATAACTTGGGGATAACTTGTTAATTTCTTTGATTAAAGGTGCTTCTTCTTGTCTTTTTTCAGCAATGGCCATTAAGTCATCGATGAGTTTTGCCTTTTTCTTCAATAGCCAGGTGGTTTTCTGTTGATAAGCCTGACTCGTAACGCCCGCATCCGCTAAATCTTTCAACAAATCACGGTAAAAGTGGGCACCACCATTTGCTAGCCGGTACCAAGGTTTGTTACGACGTTTAGAAAACCATGGACAAATAATGCCAGCAGCCGCTTTTGTGGCCTGGCCTTTTCCATCATCGTACAATGTCACATCATGATCTTTGGTTAAATAAAAGGCAGCGGTAGATCCAACGATCCCGCCACCTATTACTGCTATTTTCACTTAGCAAACTCCTTTTCATTAAATCAATTATTTACGGCGTTGACTCTTCTGACTATCTTCCTTATTTTTTTGTTCGTCCTTATCTGCCAAACTGTCGCGTTCCTGACGTTCTTGCATTTCCCGATAAGTCTTTCGATTGATGATTGGTCGTTTTAACATGATGGTGTTCCACAGATTGTTTAAACGCATTGGCTCATCAGAAACCTTGGATTTCTCCTCATTTTCCGGTGTTTGGTCTAATTCACGGACTGGCGTTAGGTCCTTATCATCATTGCCAACCTGGCCTGTCATATAAGGATCTAAAACTGGTGAGTAAGTATCGTCATCACTTAAGGTTGTCTGAGCAGCGCGGTTTGAAATCCATAAGTCCACCTTGTCACCGAGATTAAAGTGGGCAACTAGGTAGTAGTAAGCTACAGCGATAATGGCCATCAACCAAACTAACCAAACAGGCAAGTTGATTTGGGCTACCCGGTAAGAATGGATAATATAGGGTAGGGTAAAAACCAATACCGTAGAAAAAGTGCCGGCTAATAAATATAAGATATTAAAACCTTGATACCACTTGCGGCCAAAAGATGTATTGCGTCTAAAGGTCACCCAGAAGAAAATCGCAGTAAATATCACAAAAACCTGTAGGGGTAATCCTAATATCGAAACCGCAACAGGCATTTGAATGGCTGAAGCAAAGTTGCCCCACCAAGCATACCCAGCCGCAAACATATAAGTCGCATAAATGGTTAAAGTTAAAACCACAAATGATATGACAGCTGGTACATACTTAGCTAAATTAAAGTCATATCGTTCAATATCTAACCGGCGCAGGGTCAATTTACAATAATCTTCCCCCGACATGCCCAGCACTTCCTCCGCTGAAATTTGTCGTAATTCCGCCACCTGTAGTCGGTCCACTAATTTCGATAATTCTTGATAAATCGCAGGTTGCGCAGGACCACTCGTTAGAAAATAGCCCTCACAATCTTTAAAGAAGGACAGCATATCCGCCGACAAAGCACTGGCTTTTTCATGCGTTTCCGCCCGCAAAGATTGCGTTAAATCTATACGCGCATCCGTATTATATCTCCGTTGTGCCATTGTATACACTCCTCGTTCTTACACTTGATACAGGTCTTTGGAAAAGGGCTACCACGATTTTGCTGGCAGTTTTTACTTTTCCGCTTCCTTCTCATTATATACTACCAAAAGTCAGACCAATAGCGGTAAACTTTAAAACTTTCACAAATTTTTGAAAATAAGGCTGTAGTTTCCAAATAAGGTTAGCTTAACATTTGTGCACCCTTTTTAAAAAACAGAAAATGCCATTCAATTTTACAGAAAAATGCTACAATATAGGAAATATATGGTTAGAAACCTGGCCGGAAAATGAAAGGATTTTAGCAAGATGACGATTAACAAGCGATTAAAGCAGATTACACCTTCAGAGATTCGCGCTTTTGATGCTGAAGTGTCTACTATTCCAGGACTTTTAAATTTTACAATTGGGGAACCAAATTTTAATGTGCCTGAATTTATTAAAGATGCCATGAAAGAGGCCTTAGATAAAAACTTCACCCACTATGCAGCTTCTGACGGATTGCCTGAGTTGCGACAAGCGATTGCGAATTTCTATAGCCGTCGTCACCAACTTGATTTGAATTGGCAGCAAATTATGATCACAGTAGGCGCTAGCCAAGGTTTTATGATTACCATGATGGCTCTATTGAACGAAGGGGATAAAGTCCTAATTCCATCGCCATATTTCCCGCTATATGGCTATTCTTCTATTCTTTCCGGGGGGGATACCATTAAGGTGGATACATCAGCAGATGATTTTATCTTAACGCCTGAAGCGCTTGACCACCAGTTACAAGCGCATCCGGAAGTGAAACTCTTGATGTTAAATTATCCCAATAATCCAACGGGAACGACTTATACAAAAGCACAGATTCAAGCCTTAGCAGGTGTTTTGGAAAAATACCCAGACGTATATGTCTTGTCTGATGAAATCTATGGCGACTTAGTTTATGAAAGTGACCATTATTCAATGGTTCAAGCTTTGCCAGAGCGGACTATCTTACTTGCTGGGGCATCAAAATCTTATGCCATGACAGGGTTTAGACTAGGTTTCTTACATATTCCAAGTCATTTATATGAAGAATTATTTAAAATTTTCCAAGCCATGGTGACTTGTGTCTCAACCCCTGACCAGTGGGCTGGGGTAGCAGCCTATAATGATGGGGACCAAGCAATTGATGAGATGAAGGCTGAATATGACCGTCGCCGGAAGATGATTGTTGAGCGGATGACAGCGATGGGCATTGAGATCCCACATCCAGACGGTGCATTCTATGTCTTCCCCCGCATCCCAGCCAAATATGGCGATGATGACCAAGCCTTTGCTTTAGAACTAGCGGAAAAAGCAAAAGTCGGTGTGATTCCTGGGTCAGCTTTTGGACCAGGCGGACAAGGTTACTTCCGCTTTTCATATGCCGCTTCATATGAAGATATAGCGGTAGCTATGGACCGGATGGCTACTTTCATGAAAGATTTATAAAAAGTAATTTTATATAGTAAGTCGGGGCTATGGTCTCGACTTTTTTATTGGTTTTCAACCCTTTAATTATCGACAGGGCAGTCTTGGTCAAGTATGATAAAAGACGAAAAGCGAATATTATTGGGGGAACTTCCATGAGTGAATTGAATGAACAAGAAAAACGAAATTGGGTAAGGGATGTTGCCTTATTCCTAACAAGTCAGGGGATTTCCTTATTTGGGTCATCAATCGTCCAATATGCCATCATGTGGCACATTACGATTGAAACAGCATCCGGTGTGATGATGACTTTGTATATCATTTGTGCCTTTTTACCGACATTCCTATTGTCGCCAGTAACTGGTGTATGGGCTGACCGCTTTAACCGGAAGCAATTAATCATGTGGGCAGATGGCGGGATTGCAGTGACGACACTGATATTAGCCTTGTTATACATGCAGGGTTATCAGGAGATTTGGATGCTACTGATTGTAGCGGCTATCCGTGCCTTTGGTGCAGCTGTTCAAACACCAGCAGTGGGTGCTATTTTGCCACAAATTGTGCCTAAGACAGAATTAACCCGGATTAATGGGTTGAACTCATCGATTCAAGGGATTTTAAATTTTGGGTCACCCTTGATATCAGCGTCATTATTAGCGGCTTGGCCATTAGCCCATATATTCTTGATTGATGTGGTTACAGCAGGCTTAGCTATTTTCACTATGCTGTTCTTAAAAGTACGGACCCATACTAAGGCAAGCAGTGATCAGACTGTATCTTACACGGATGATTTTATGTTAGGGGTTCGCTACGTCAAGAACCATAACTTTCTAAGAAATCTATTTATCTTCTTTGGGATTTTTATGCTATTAATCGCACCAGCTTCCATGTTACCTACTTTGGTGGTGACGAGGACTTATGGTGATGAAGTTTGGCGGTTATCGACGATTGAAATTGCCTTTTCGATTGGGTTTGTATTGGGTGGCGGACTGATTTCTTGGTGGCAAGGCTTTCCTAATCGGATCAAGACCATGGCATTAGGGTCCTTTATCCTTGCAGCTTGCACACTTGGTCTAGGACTTACCTCTAATTTCTGGTTATATGTGACTTTTATGGTCATTACCGGTATCGCCGTACCTTTATTCAATACCCCATCTATGGTATTGATTCAAGATCACGTTGAAGAAGCCTATCTTGGTCGGGTGTTTGGGGTGATGTCCATGATTAATACGGCCATGATGCCTTTAGGAATGGCCTTATTTGGACCGTTGGCTGATTTCATGCCGATTTCATATATCTTGCTGTTTGCAGGCTTTGCCTTAGTGGTATTGTCTTTTGGCTTCTTGCGCAATAAAGCCTTATTAGATGCAGGGGAACCTGGGGCGAAAAATGTATAGCAGAATATATAGAAGAATGATGAATGCAAAAAAGGACTAGTATGACCTAGTCCTGATTTGTTAAAGGGTAGCAGATGCTACTCTTTTTTATTTGAATGAATCGCGTTTTTTAATCTGGTTATACATTTTATACAGGCCAGTGGTGATAATCACTATTAAGGCCAGGACCAATGCATTGACTAGAGGAGCTTCAATTAAATCATAGTATGAAATGATGTATTGACTCACCGCTACAAGCAATGCCATGAGGAAACTGAAATGTGTCTTCTTCATACTTCCTCCTTTAAGTAACTATTTACCTAAGATCTGTTTGACTCTTTCTGGATTCCAATGTGGTGCTTGGTTTGATTGGCCAGTGTCTAATCCTTTAAGTTTGGTCATATCTTCCTCTGATAATTCAAAGTCAAAGACATCAAAGTTTTCGTCCATACGTTCTTTATGGGTCGTTTTAGGGATGACCACATAACCTAATTGCAGTAAAAATCTTAGGCCAACTTGGCTATTCGATTTACCGTATTTATCGCCAATCGCTTTGATATCTGCGTGGTTGAAGAAATCGTGTTTCCCTTGCGCTAATGGTCCCCATGCTTCAAGAACTGTACCGTATGGTGCCATGACTTTTTGCAAGGCTTCTTGTTGGTAGAAGATGTGTGTTTCCACTTGGTTGACCATAGGAATGACGTCGACGAAGTGGACGAAGTCTTGGTAACGACCGGCGTAGAAGTTAGAAATCCCGATCGCGCGGATAATCCCTTGGCGATATAGTTTTTCTAGGGCACGCCAAGCTCCGAAGTAATCACCAAAAGGTTGGTGGAGTAGCACTAAGTCCAAGTAATCTGTCCCTAATCGATTTAATGAACCAAGTACAGCATCACGCGTTTTCTCTTCGCCGTAATCAGCTGGCCATATCTTGGTTGTTAGGAAAATCTCTTCACGAGGGACATCCGATTGAGCAATCCCAGCACCCACTGCTTCCTCATTTTGATAGAATTGTGCAGTATCAATTGACCGGTAGCCGGATGCTAAGGCATCCACAACTGAACGCTCGCACTCTGAATAATCTTTGATTAAAAATACACCAAAACCTAATTGTGGCATATCAACACCATTGTATAATCTAATATTTTCCATATTGCACCTCCGTTACCTTCATTATAAATGAAAAAGCTTACAATGTTAACATCATAAGCTTTTAATAGGTTGTTATCGAAAAATATCCGTATCCTTGTCATCTAGCGGGGTAATTTTACCTGTTTTAGTCATGGCATGAATTTGCGTCAAAATGGGTTCAAACAAGGTGATATTGTCACGATTTTTCCCGTAGAATAATTCATTTGGTAAAAATAGCCTTTCGTCACCACGCTGTTGACCGGTAAAGGCCGCGATTAAGCTAGACGCTTTTGACAGCTCTATCATATCTCCATTCTTTTCAACCAGTTCAATTTGGGTTCGTGGTTTTTCCACACTTGGTCGGTAGAAATCGTATGGCAAGTCAAAACGTGAGTTCATGGCCACATAGTACTGAATGTCGTAACCCAATTTACCTACTAAATCGATTAATACTTTTACATCTTCTTGATTTTCTTCCTCATTGTAGGTCACTGACTTAAATGGTTTTCGGTTGATAAACCGGTCAGCTAGATCGCGTAAGATAGGGTCCTCTGCGTAGATAATCCAATGTTGGAAATAGGTTTGCAGGACGCCGTCATCCAACCGCAAATAGTCTTGTAGGGTCCACTCCTGCGTGAAGAAGGGCTCTAAGAAAGAGGCATGGGTATCGCGACTGATAAAAGCATCTTTATTAAGGAAGAGCTCTTGCGCACGTTTTAGCAAATGGTGTAACAGCATTTCCATTCCCCTTGAAACCGGGTGGAAGTAGACTTGCATATACATTTGATAACGGCTAGTAATATAGTCTTCAACAGCATGCATCCCGTTATAATCAAAGCGGATGCCGTCCTCATAAGGGTGCATAACACGCAAGATACGACTTAAGTCAAAGTTACCGTAGTTGGTTCCAGAGAAATAAGAATCCCGTAATAGATAATCCATCCGGTCAGCATCAATCTGACTAGAAATCAAATGAACTACCTGTGGATTAGGGTAGGTTTTATCAATAACAGACGCTACCTGACGCGGGAAATCTGGGGAAACGCCACGGAGTACCTGATTCACCTCGGTCGACTCTGACAAGATAATTTCTCTAGTCATCTGCTCATGGTCAGTATCGAAAATATTCTCAAAAGTATGTGAAAAAGGTCCGTGACCAATATCATGCAGGAGGGCTGCACATAATACAACCAACCGCTCAGAATCGTCCCAAACACCACCGTCTTCAATGGCGTAATTACGGACGAATTTATCACAAATTTTCCGGGCAATTTCATAGACCCCTAAGGAATGGCTAAAGCGCGAATGCTCAGCACCGTGAAAGGTATAAGATGCCGTTCCCATTTGTTTAATACGGCGTAATCGCTGCATTTCCTTAGAATTGATGAGGTCCATAATCACTTGGTGTTGGACATGAATGTAGTCGTGCACGGGATCCCGAAATACCTTCTCGGGTATGCGTTTACTCGCTTCTGCAATACTCATAACAATCTCCTTTATCAAAGTCTGCCTCTCTATATTTATACGTGAAAAAGGGCGATTTTCGTCTAGCTATCCGCCAATATATCGTAAAGCGGCTGGTTTCTTTTCTGCATCCGCTCAATATAGGTGCTAGTGTCTAATTCATTTTGATTTCTTTCGTCTAAATGGACCCCTGCATCTGCAATCACCACTAATAGCTGGTCCACAAACTGTTCTACCGTATCAATAGTTGAAAAATCAGACAAGTTAGCCATCACATTAGGGTCAACTTGCGGATACCGACCTTTTTCGTCTAAAGTAGCTTGTCCAACCTGGTACATATCCGCCACCAATTGGCCACGACCTACTTGGTCACCAGTGATCGATATGTAAAGGTAAATCCCCACTGCATGACCAATGCGTCGTTGAGCGATGCCGGCTACTTTTTGCCCATTAATCGACACATCAAATTTACCAGGACAATAAGAGGTTTCAACTTCGCCCACTTCAAGTGTTAACCCGTGACCAGTCAGCATTTTTTGTAAAAGGGCCACAATAAATTCGTAAGCTTGGTCAATTGTAAAAGGATGGTCTTGGGTATCCATTAATAGGGTCAAATTTAGGACACTTGGATCGGATACCACCGCTAAACCGCCAGCTGGTCGCACCACCGGCAAGATACCTTGGTCTTCATATAACCAAGAAACAGCACGGTTAAAATCCGGTAATCGGGTATCCATTCCCCCAAGAATAACCGTTGGTCGGGTTGGCCAAAAATGAATAGCTAAAGGTGCTGTAAAATTCCCCTGGTTAATGGCATTCAAGATGGCATCATCTACCGCAAAAGGCGTTAATAAAGCTTCTTGCTCGGATAAAGCATAGCTATCTTGATTTTTATCCATATCTTTATAAACCGCCATAGTTAGCGGTTTATCACTTGTTTTAAAGTCGTCAAACATGATGTGAAAGTCCTTTCCACTAATTTGTCTATATTGTACCATAAAAGTTGAAATCCCCTTTATATGACGGCGTTTTCAGAAGCAACTCACCTAGGCAGTCTAAACGAATCATGGTAGAATAGGGAGGTCAAATATACAAATCAAATTGTAATTAGAGGAGGTTGCCAAATGGCAAAAGCTGGGAAAAAAGCAATCCAGTTACAAGTAAAAAACTTTATCCAACAAGATCGTGATGGCCAACAAGTACAGGAAGAATTCACGACAAAAACGAATGGTTACTACTATGAAGTAGGCGATTCAATTTACGTAGAATACGAAGAAAATATCACTGAAAACACTGTAGCTGTACGTTTGAAATTTGAAGGCAATGATAAAGTGACAATCCGCCGCCAAATAAACGGCACTGAAACAACCATGAATTTAGTGAAAGGGAAAAAGACAGATATCCTTTATCACGTGACCAATACACAGGCCATTACCTTCCAAGGGCAGTTAAATTTACTAACTGTTGAACAAAAAGACGAAAATACCTTCAATGCTCAAATGGCATATAATTTGTACCAATCGGAAGAAAAGATTGGCCAATACCAAATCGAATTGCAAACTAGGGTCCATGTGTAGTAATATATAATGGATATACTAGACGATTAATCACAAGTGCGTTGGTTATAAGGCGAAAGGATGAACTAGTAGTGGAATTAAAAGGATTTGCTGGTCAAAATAAAGAACAGTTATCAATGATTGAAGTCGCATACCAAATTTTAGTAGAAACGAATAATGTATTTGAGTTCAATGATTTATTAGCTGAAATTCAAGATTTCTTGAATATGCCACAAGACGAATTAGAAAGCAAAATGGCGAATTTCTATACAGAAATGAACTATGATGGTAGCTTCATCTCTTTAGGTGAAAACCGTTGGGGCTTACGTGAATGGTATGCAGTTGACTCAATCGACGAAGAAATCGTTTCTTCAATTGATGATGACGATATCAAAGCGAAACATAAAGGTAGCAAGAGTCTATTGGCAACTGTCGAAGACGATGATTTAATTGACTACGCTTCAGATGACCCAGAAGATGCGGACTACGTTGAAGATGAAGAAGACTACGACGATGATGAAGATGAAGAAGAAGACGAAATTTCAGCTTATTCTTCTGACTTAGGTGAATTAGGTGACGACGAAGAAGAGGACGAACTTGAAGACGGTCTTGAAGGCGATTTAAACCTAGTTGACGAAGATGATGACGAGGAAGACGAAGAAGACTTCTAATCTCGGCTTAAAATACGTGGTTTTAAATCGAATTTAAAACAAAATGTTGTTTTTCCTTGACTCAAAATCATAAATGAATTATCATTCTTTTTGGGCACTTTAGTTTCAAAACTATTGTGAGATGAACACGTTACTCCCTGTCTTTCCTTGGAAAGATGGGGATTTTTTTATTTTTTCTATAGAAAATAGTTATCCGCGTCTCCCTTCTTATGAATATGTATAAAATTTTTTTGGAAAAGGAAGGATATCATGACAAAGTATATTTTTGTAACCGGTGGGGTAGTTTCTTCAATCGGTAAAGGTTTAGTTGCAGCGTCTTTAGGACGTTTATTAAAAAACAGAGGTCTAAAAGTAACCATTCAAAAATTCGATCCATACATCAACGTTGACCCAGGTACAATGAGCCCTTACCAACATGGGGAAGTATTTGTGTTAAATGATGGGACTGAAACAGACTTGGACTTAGGTCACTACGAACGTTTTATTGATATCAACCTAAATCAATACTCAAATGTGACGACAGGTAAAATCTACTCAGAAGTCATCAACAAAGAGCGTCGCGGCGACTACCTAGGTGCAACTGTCCAAGTGATTCCGCACATTACTGACTCTATTAAAGACAAGATTTTACGTGCCGGAGATACAACAGGTGCTGACGTCGTGATTACAGAAGTTGGGGGTACTGTTGGGGATATCGAATCGACACCATTCGTTGAAGCATTACGTCAAATGCGTTCACAAGTTGGTGCAGACAATGTTTGCTACATCCACACTACTTTATTACCTTACATTGCAGCAGCAGGTGAGTTGAAAACAAAACCAACACAACACTCTGTAAAAGAATTACGCGGTATGGGTATCCAACCTAATATCTTAGTTGTACGTTCAGAGCACCCACTACCAGACGGTATGACTGCAAAAATCGCTCAATTCTGTGACGTTGAAGAAGACGCTGTTATCGAAAACCGCGACGTAGAAACGATCTACACATTACCGTTACGTCTACAACAAGAAGGTTTAGACGATAAAGTATGTGAAGTATTAGGTTTAGATGAAACACCAGAAGCAGACATGCGTGAATGGCGTAACCTTGAAAACCGTGTATTAAACCTATCTAAGAAAGTGAAAATTGCTTTAGTAGGTAAATACGTATCACTTCAAGATGCTTATCTATCAGTGGCGGAATCATTACGTCATGCTGGTTATGCTCATGACGCTGAAATCGACATCGACTGGATTGACTCTGAAACCATTACAGCGGAAAACGTACAAGAGATCCTTGGCAATGCTGACGGTATCTTAGTGCCAGGTGGTTTCGGCAACCGTGGTATCGAAGGTAAAATCGAAGCAATCAAATTTGCACGTGTAAACAATGTACCTTTCCAAGGTATCTGTTTAGGTTTACAAGTAGCGTCAATCGAGTTTGCTCGTAACGTATTAGGTTACACAGATGCTAACTCAACTGAAATCAATCCAAATACTGAACACCCAGTAATCGACTTGATGACAACACAATCAGGCCTTGAAAACTTAGGTGGAACACAACGTTTAGGTCTATACCCATGTGCCCTTAAAGAAGGTACTAAAGCACGTGAGTTATACAATAACGAGGCCTTAGTAGAAGAACGTCACCGTCACCGTTGGGAATTCAATAACGCTTACCGTGAAGAATTCGAAAAGGCGGGTATGATCTTCTCTGGTACATCTCCAGATGGCAACTTAGTTGAAATCATTGAAATTCCAGAACACCCATTCTTTGTGGCATCTCAATTCCACCCAGAATTCATTTCACGTCCAAACCGTCCACAAGCAATCTTTAACGGATTCATTGGCGCAGCCTTGGACTTTGAAGACGCAAAATAATCAAAAAATGCAATTTCTCCGTCCTTTTTGTACGTTTTGTATGGGAGGGCGGATTTTTTATATGGAATTTTGTTGGTAAATGAAGCTTTCAAGATAATTATATATATTTTCTTAAAATTCTTATTGACTCTACCTTTGTAAGTCGGTACAATAGCCAACAGAGTAAAAACAGGGGAAACTGCACTAGCGTATTGATGCCCTGCACATTAGAGCTGTTCGCTCAAAATATAAATACCATTATTTTGTCAGTGAACAAATTTTAAGACCAGCATCCGCTAGTATATAATCAGCAACCTTGTTTAGTTGTTGGTTATTTTTTTTGCCCATTTTTAGAAATATGAGAAATAAATGAAAGTAAAAGAAAGAAAAATGAGAGGAAGTGCCATGTGGATCCGAAGAAACCAATTATTGCTTTAGATTTTCCAAATCAAGAAGAGGTATTTGCTTTTCTTGACCAGTTCCAAGGGCAAGAATTAAATGTAAAAGTTGGTATGGAGTTATTTTATGCTGGTGGGACTGCCTTCTTAAA
The DNA here is from genome assembly GCA_041223225.1 of Aerococcaceae bacterium 50-4. GTDB lineage: Bacteria > Bacillota > Bacilli > Lactobacillales > Aerococcaceae > Aerococcus. The sequence goes on along the minus strand of JBCLPQ010000004.1, from coordinate 40,423 downwards.
AGAATTACAGGCCAAAGGACATGAAATATTCTTAGACTTAAAACTGCATGATATTCCCAATACGGTTGAGCGAGCAATGGCTATTTTAGCGGGTACAGGGGTCTCAATGGTCAATGTACACGCGGCTGGTGGAAAAGATATGATGCAAGCAGCGCTTCGCGGTTTAGAAGCGGGATCGACTGGTGAACGGCCAATGTTGATTAGTGTGACCCAGTTAACATCTACTTCAACAGAGCAAATGAACGCGGAACAAGGCATTCCTGGTGAAGTACTGGATTCAGTCTTACGTTACGCGAATTTAACCAAGGAAGCGGGTCTTGACGGTGTCGTTTGTTCGCCACTTGAAGCGGCAGCCATTAAAGCGGTTTGCGGGGAAGACTTCCAAACCATCACACCGGGTATTCGTCTGGCAAGTTCGATTGCGGATGATCAAAAGCGGATTATGACGCCTAGCCAAGCGGCAGAGAGTGGGTCTGATTACATCGTTGTTGGACGTCCGATTACACAAGCGACAGATTCAAGAGCAACATATGACCAAATCACCCGTGATTGGTCTGGACAATAAGGAGGGGCAAAATGACAGTAGAAAAAGCAGATTTAGTGGCACAGAAATTACTAGAAATTAAGGCAGTAAACTTTAGCCCTGAGGCACCGTACACTTGGGCGAGCGGCTTAAAAGCACCGATTTATACGGATAACCGACTAATTATGTCATATCCAAATGTGCGTTCAGTAGTTGAGGATGCTTTGGCTGAATTGATTAAAGAAAAATTCCCTGATGTAGACGTGATCGCAGGAACAGCAACAGCTGGTATTCCGCACGCAGCTTTTGTCAGCGATCGGTTAGAACTACCTATGATTTACGTGCGTTCTTCAGCTAAAGACCATGGTAAACAAAATGCGATTGAAGGTGCACTAACAGCTGGTGCTAAAGTGGTCATTATTGAAGACTTGATTTCAACTGGTGGTAGTGTCATTACAGCAGCGGAGAAAATTCAAGAAGCAGGTGGCCAAGTAGTGGCGGCAGTTGCGATTTTTGATTATTTATTGGCAGCAAGTAAAGATGCCTTTGAGAAAACAAGTTATCCATTAATGACCTTGACAAATTATGTGAAGATTTTGGATTATGCAGCGAAAGATCCTAAATTGGCACCACATTATGACAAGTTGCTGGACTGGTACAAGGACCCGAAAGCTTGGTCAGATATTCACGGTTAACCAACGCTACTTTTTCATATAAATAGTTTTACTAGCCTTACGACCTTATTTTTTTTTGCCCATTTTTATTTTCACGGTAATTAAATGAGGGAAAGACACCGGATTTACCGCAAAAGGAGTACAAAAAATGGAAAAAACAATCGAAAAAAATCAAACAGATACCTTACTAAGCGCAAATAGCCAAAAGTTAAACAAATCGCAACGTAACGCGCTGATTGCTGCTATTGTAGCGTCGGGTACAGATGATTTAAATGTGATGTTCTTATCTTTCTCAATGTCATCAATTATTAGTCAGTTAGGTATATCAAGTGTAGCAGCTGGTTGGATTGCTACAATCACCAACTTAGGGATGTTAGCTGGCGGTATATTATTTGGGGTTTTAGCTGACCGTTGGAATAAGATGAAGGTTTTCTACTTAACCATCTTGACCTTCTCTATTGCCACAGCCTTAATCTTCTTCACACCAAATATTCAATACCTATACTTATTGCGTTTTATCGCAGGTGTTGGGGTAGGTGGTGAATACGGTGTAGCCATTTCGATTATGGCGGGCCTTGTACCGGCCAAACAGTTGGGTCGGATATCTTCACTGAACGGGATTGTTGGTCAGATTGGTTCAATCAGTTCAGCTTTACTTGCAGGATTTATCGTGCCAACACTTGGTTGGCGAGGGTTATTCCTATTCGGTATCCTACCAATCTTAGTGGTTATCTGGGCGAAGTTAACTATTAATGAAGATGAGTTAGGCATTCAGGCGGACGAGGCTACTGAAAACCTAGTCGAGTTAGATGAAAGTGAAAAACCTTCTATTAAAGAATTATTCAAGACACCCGGACAAACTTACCAAACGCTTATGTTGATGGTGATGACGACTGTTCAAATTGCCGGCTACTTTGGCATGATGAACTGGCTACCAACGATTATGCAAGAACAAGTTGGGGTAACCGTTTCTGGTTCTTCTACATGGATGGTAACGACTATCTTGGGTATGTGTCTAGGGATGCTGACATTTGGGCAAATTTTAGATAGATTAGGGCCAAGATTGTCATATGGTTTGTATTTAATCGCTTCAGCAGTTGCTGTTTACTTGTTTACTTTTGCGAATTCAGCCTTAACGATTTTAATCGGAGGGGCGATCGTAGGTTTCTTTGTAAATGGGATGTTTGCCGGTTACGGAGCCATGATTTCACGCTTGTATCCATTCAAGATTAATGCCATTGCCAACAACACGATTTTGAATGTTGGACGTGCAGTTGGTGGGTTTTCATCCGTAATCATCGGATTTATCCTAGATGCCTCAGGAGTGGGAATGGTCATGTTATTCTTGGCGGGGCTTTATCTAGTAAGTTTTATTGCGATGATGAGTTTACCGCAATTGAAGCAAGTCAACTATGAACAACATCAATTAAATATGCGACACAAGGCAACAGATAAGTAATACAATTTAGTTCAAAATAATCAGTAAAACAAGGTAATTTTTAGAGGGTGCAGCTCAAATGTTGCACCCTATTTTTAATGTTTACATATTTTATTGACGAGACAAACGGGATTTGGTAATTTAAAATGGACCTTGCATGTGAATTATTTTACAAGAATTGGAGCGGTAAAATGAATTCTTTTAAAGAACGGATTTTTCTAGTATTGGGTTTATTAAGTTTCGGTTTGGGCAGCATAGGTGTCATCTTACCTGTCCTGCCGACGACCCCTTTCTTGTTGCTTGCTGCTTGGTTTTTCACGCGTAGTTCAACAAGGTTTAAGCACTGGCTAGAGTCTACTAGCTTGTATAAAAGATATGTTGGTGAATTTAAAAAACAAGGTGGTATCAGCAGAAAGAAAAAGATTCATATTTTGCTAACTACTTATCTTGTGATGATTTTATCAATGTTTCTGATGCCATTAAGAAGTGTACAAATTTTTGTCGGTATCTGCGGTTTAGTGTTTGGTTATTTTCTACTATTTAGGGTAGAAGAAGTTTAAGTAGTGGGAGGTTGGTGAAATGGATTTTGAAAAGCATCATTCGATAGCTTTGATGGGTACGACGATTGACTTGATGGTTGATCATCCTAATAGCAATGCCTTACTTCTTGAGGCTGTTAAGCGTTTGTTTCAATTAGAGGCACGCTTTTCAGCAAATGATCCTTCTTCTGAATTAATGGCGGTTAACCAAGCAGCTGGGTTACGACCTGTTCAGGTTCACCCAGAATTGTTCCATCTCATTCAAGTAGGCAAAAAGGAGAGTGTTGCATCCGGCCGGAAATTAAATATTGCTATCGGCCCTTTGGTAAATTTATGGCGGATAGGATTTACGGATTATCGTATACCTAGCCAAGCGGAAATAGACGACCGACTCAACTTGGTTGACCCTAATGACATTCACTTAGATGAAGCAGCAAAAACAGTTTATCTAGCCAAACCAGGGATGGCCATTGACTTAGGGGCATTGGCTAAGGGTTATTCGGCAGATCAAATCATTGCTTATTTCAAGGCACAAGGGGTCCAAAGAGCGTCAATTAATCTAGGTGGCAACCTCAAATTTTATGGCCACCGCCCTAAACATACAGAAAGTAATCAATGGCGGATAGGGATTCAAGATCCTGACCAAACTCGTGGACAGAACAAGGCAGTCGTTGCTTTAAGTGACCATTCGGTGGTCACTTCTGGAGATTATGTACGTGTTTTCGAGCATGACGGGCAACGTTACCACCATATTTTAGATTCAGTAAATGGTAAGCCCTTTCAAACGGAAGTTCGCAGTGTAACTGTGGTAAGCGAATCTTCTTTAGATGGTGAAATTTGGACGACACGCCTGTTTCCTTTAGATAAGGCAACAATTATGCGTCAAGCGGAAGAAAATCCAGCTATTGAAGTTTTAGTGGTAGACCGTCAAGGACAAGTGACCTATACATCTGGGTTGGAGGGTAAAGTGGCACTTATTCGTTAATTAGCTATATTTCTATTACAGAAAGGAAAGAAAATCATGAAGCGTATTGTTGGAATCGTAGGTACAAATTCGAAGAAATCTACCAATAGAAGACTTTTGAAGTTTATTCAGAAACATTTTGCAGACCAGGCCGAGATTGAATTGTTGGAAATTCGTGATTTCCCAATATTTAACAAGCCAGAGGACAAGACTCTTCCAAGTATTGTTGAAGAGGCTGGAGAGAAAATTGAGCAAGCAGATGCTGTCATTATTAGTGCAGCAGAATATAACCACTCTATTACATCATCACTGACTAACGCCTTACATTGGTTAAGTTATTTTATTTATCCTTTAGCAGATAAGCCGATTATGATTACTGGTGCATCTAATGGTCGATTAGGTTCTTCTAGAGCACAAATGCACTTACGCCAAATTCTTGATTCACCAGATATCAGAGCACGTGTGATGCCAAATTCGGAGTTTCTCTTAGGACATTCCCTACAAGCTTTTGATGATGACGGGGACTTAAGCGATCCTAAATCTGTTGAACGATTAGACACTATTTTTGATGAATTTATTCATTTTATCGATCATACACAAGAGTTCACACAGTTGAGAAATGAAACCAAAGAAGCTGCTGAGAACTATGAGTGGCGTAATTAGAAAGGACTAGGGTGACAAAATGAAAATCGTTGGAATTGTTGGATCAACAGCTGAAAAATCATATAACCGTTTATTATTACAATATATTCAAAGAGAGTTTTCTGATTTATTTGAGTTAGAAATTCTTGAGATTGACCATTTACCATTGTTTAACCAAGATAAACCTGAGTTAGCAACAGAGGGACCTGTTCATACTTTGAACCGGAAAATCCGTCAAGCTGATGGTGTGTTGATTTCTACACCGGAACATAACCATACAACGCCAGGACCGCTGAAAAGTGCTTTAGAATGGTTATCGTTTACCATTCATCCATTAAAAAACAAACCTGTTAAAATTATCGGTGCTTCTTACTTAGACCAAGGGACATCACGGTCACAATTACACTTGCGCCAAATTCTTGAAGCACCAGGTATCGATGCGTTAGTGATGCCAGGTCAAGAATTCTTGTTAGGTAATTGTAAGGAAGCCATCAATGCTAGCGGCGACTTAGTGGATTCAAGTACTGTGAGCTTTTTAAAGGCGAGCTTAGAGAAGTTCATGAAATATGTAGAATCTGTTCAACCATTGAAAGATAATCCTATTTTTCCAGAGGAAGATCTGACTGCTGCTAAGCATTGTGAAACGACTATCGAAGGTGTAGACATGACTGCGCCGGACTGGGTTGAACAAGCTGCAGAGAAAGTGGGCGCCGTTGAAGGTGATACTTATGTGAAACTTGATAGAGGTTTATTAACAGTAAATCAATTAAACTGGTTCCTAAAGACTATTCCATTAGAATTGACCTATGCGGATGAAAATAACCAATACATCTACTATAACCGAGTGAAACCTGGTCAAGATATGTTCGCTTCACGTTACGAAAAAGATGTGGGTAGTCCACTAGGCGCTGTACACCCGCCACGTGCTGTGAAGAATGTATCTTGGGTTATTTCTCAGTTACGTTCAGGGAATATGGAAGGTGTGCATGTACATGTGCCAATCCATAAGGATAACTATGTTGTCCACAATTATGTTGCTATGCATGATGAAGATGGTAAGTACCGTGGTATCAATGAACACGTATTAGATTTACAACCTGTGATTGAATGGTATTTGGAACAAACAGGTCAAAAACTAGTGAAAGTTGAGGAAACTGGTGCAGATGCTTCAAGTGGTGCTTCAATGAACGGTGCTTGGAGCCACGATGACAATAAAGCGGTTGAAGCCGATGCAGACAGTGGTGCGAGTGATGCAGAAGTAACAGAGTCAGCTCCAGTAGCTGATAGTGTGGATGCAGATACAAGTGCGAGCCAGTCATAGTTAGAGGATAATTCTAACCTAAATCGCACAAAGTCGTTACTTAGACTATAAATATTTGAAAGTTAGATATATTAAAAAACGGTCATTTTCGGTCAAAAAAATCCATAATCTATCAAAGTGACTATTGCAATATTTGTGGTCATATTCTTGATAAAAATATGTATACGTTTGCAATAAAGGGTTTTATGGCATAATTTAACAGTTGATTTTTATAAGACAAAACTCTTGTAAAATGCAATTGATAAGGGTTACAATAAGCACGAGCACATCAAAATTAAAAATCAGGGGGATCTATATATGCCATTAGAAAATATGGTCGACATGCTGACAAAAGCGAAAGACGGTCAATACGCAGTAGCGCAATTAAACATTAACAACTTGGAATGGACTCAAGCTGTTTTAGAAGCAGCCCAAGCAGAAAACTCACCAGTAATTTTAGGTGTTTCTGAAGGTGCTGGTAAATACATGGGTGGTCCAGAAGTTGTTGCAGCTATGGTTAAGGCTTTAGTTGAAAACATGGAAATCACTGTTCCAGTTGCATTACACTTAGACCACGGTTCATCTTTTGAAACTGCAAAACGTGCAATCGATGCTGGATACACTTCAGTAATGATTGATGGTTCTCACCACCCAATCGATGACAATATTGCTATGACTAAACAAGTTGTAGAATATGCACACGAACGTGGTGTATCAGTTGAAGGTGAAATTGGTACTGTTGGTGGTACTGAAGACGGCGTAACTGCTGGTATCAACTACGCAGATAAAGAAGAGTCTAAACGTTTAGTTGACGAAGCTGGTGTTGACGCATTAGCTGCAGCTTTAGGTTCAGTTCATGGTCCATATCAAGGTGAACCTGTTTTAGGTTTCGATGAAATGAAAGAAATTTCTGAATACACAAATGCACCATTAGTATTACACGGTGGTTCAGGTATTCCAGAAGAACAAGTTAAAAAAGCGATTGAACGTGGTCACGCGAAAATCAACGTAAATACTGAATTACAAATCGTATTTACTGCTGCAGTGCGTGAAAACTTAAATAATGATGATAAAGTATACGACCCACGTAAAGTTTTAGCGCCAGGTAAAGCTGCGATTGTTAAAACTGCACGTGAAACATTACGTATGTTTGGTTCATCAAATAAAGCGTAATTCATTTTAGCCAGTGGATTTCCGCTTTATATATCCTTTTTCGAGCAATGACCTGTTGGTTGTTGCTCTTTTTTTGTACCTGAAACCCTTCAATTCACAGATAATTAGCCCATTTATTGGATTTTTGGCACTTTCAAATGAATAATTGTTGGATCATAGGTTATAATGAATTTAAGAGAATCCATAACTAATGATGTATATGTAAAATGATACATAGAAGTTAAAAAAACCATTAAATTTGGTGGGGAAGGTAGTTATATCATACAAAATTAGGTATAATCAATCTTGCATTATCTAGTGTAAAATCGGAAAACTATGCAAAAATAGCACAGCTTTCAAGTTTAGGTAATGAATGAACGAATTAAATAACGGCTAAATAGCCTGTAAATAAGCAATAAAATGAAAATGAAAAACGATGAGTGAGGGGTTTTATAATGGAAAAATTTATCATCAAGGGTGGTAATCCGTTAAAGGGTGAAATTACAGTTTCTGGAGCGAAGAATAGTGCGGTTGCACTGATTCCTGCAGCGATCATGGCGGATTCACCGGTGGTAATTGAGGGTGTACCGGAAATTGATGACGTATTTGCACTAATTGAAATCTTGAAAGACTTTAACGTTGAAGTAGATTTTAATGACCATGTGATGCGTATTGACCCAACGAATATGAAAAATATTCCAATGCCTGACGGTAAGATCCAAAGCTTGCGTGCCTCTTACTACTTTATGGGCGCTTTATTAGGTAAATATGGTGAAGGTGTTGTAGGGTTACCAGGTGGCTGTAACTTAGGACCTCGCCCAATGGATTTACACTTAAAAGGATTTGAAGCTTTAGGTGCTGAAGTCCGCAATGAATTAGGTGCTATGCACTTAACAACGAATGGTCAAGGCCTAACAGGGACAGAAATCTACTTAGATGTTGTCAGCGTTGGGGCTACAATTAACATTATGTTGGCAGCTTCTCGTGCTAAAGGGACAACAATTATTGAAAATGCTGCTCGTGAGCCAGAAATCATTGATATTGCGATGTTATTAAACAAAATGGGTGCCAATATCAAAGGTGTGGGTACATCTACTATCCGTATTGAGGGTGTAGACGAAATGCATGGTGCTTCTCACCAACAAATTCCTGACCGTATTGAAGCAGGAACTTATATTGCAGCAGCGGCGGCAGTCGGCCAAGGGGTAACTGTACACAACGTTATCGCTGAACATATCGAAAGTTTCTTAGCGAAATTACGTGAAATGGGCGTAAAAATGGATATCAGTGATGATTCAATTTACATCCACCCAAATGACGGTCAATTGAAGGCTGTAGATATTAAAACAGCGCCTTACCCTGGTTTCGCAACTGATTTACAACAACCTATTACACCATTATTATTAACAGCGAATGGTGCTGGTAAATTAATTGATACGATTTATCCAAAACGTTCAAAACACGTGCCTGAGTTAGCGCGTATGGGTGCTGATATCAGTGTAACGAACGATCAAATTGCCTTTAACGGACCAAACCAATTGACAGGTGCTACTGTTACAGCTTCAGACTTACGTGCTGGTGCTGGTCTAGTGATTGCTGGATTATTGGCTGAAGGTGAAACTGAATTATTTGGTGCTGGTAATATTTTACGTGGTTATGACCACATCGATAAAAAATTGTCAGCTTTAGGTGCCGATATTCAATTGGTACAATACGATTATTCTACAGTGAAATAACTTTTTCCCTGTAGCGATTGCATGTTGGGGACTGCGGCAAGGGTGCTGCGGTCCTTTACATTTTTAACCCAAGCGATTCGCAATTCCTCTCTTAACACTTCTTTAGATCCAAGGAGCTGCTGGCTTATCGTGGCTAGCATATTGTTTCGTTTACTCAGCTTCTAAGCGGTCGCCCTTTTCCAGTAATGAATTAAATATAGATAGAAATGAAGGTTTTTTTTATGTCATCTAATGAGCAAGAACAAGTGAAGTTACATAGTTTGCAGGCTATGACTTTGAAGGAGATTTACCAGTATGCGAAGGCCTACAAGGTTCCTTATTATAGTCAAATGAATAAGAAAGAGTTGATTATGGCGGTCTTGCGGGCGCAAGAGGTGAGTCAGGGCTTTATGAATGTTGAGGGTGTGCTTGATATTACGGGGTCTGATTTTGGTTTCTTACGGTCGATTAACTATTCGCCTAGTCAAGAGGATATTTATATTTCCAATTCTCAGATTCGTCGTTTTGGCTTGCGGAATGGGGATTTGGTGTCTGGTACTGCGCGTCCCCCTAAGGCGAATGAGCGGTATTTAGGTTTGATGCATGTGTACGGTGTGAATGGTAAGGATCCGGATGAGGCAAAAGAACGGGCGCATTTCCCGGCTTTAACGCCTATCTACCCTGATGAGCAGTTGAAGTTGGAGTCAACGCCTGGACGGTTGTCGGCCCGGATGATTGATTTGGTGTCACCGGTTGGTTATGGTCAACGTGGTTTGATTGTGGCGCCGCCTAAGGCTGGTAAGACGGTCTTGATGAAGGAGATTGCTAACGGGATTACGGCGAATAATCCGGATGTTGAGTTGATTATGCTATTGATTGATGAGCGTCCGGAAGAGGTAACGGATTTGGAGCGGTCGATTGATGGGGAAGTGGTATCTTCTACTTTTGACCAACGTCCGGAAAATCATGTGCGGATTGCGGAGCTTGTGTTAGAGCGGGCACGTCGTTTGGTGGAAGATAAACGTGATGTGGTGATTTTAATGGACTCCATTACCCGGTTAGCTCGAGCGTATAACTTGGTGGAAAAACCAAGTGGTCGTACTTTATCAGGGGGTATTGACCCAGCCGCCTTCTATAAACCGAAAAAATTCTTTGGGTCAGCGCGAAATATTGAAGATGGTGGTTCATTGACGATTCTGGCAACGGCTTTAGTAGATACGGGTTCAAGAATGGACGATATGATTTACGAAGAGTTCAAAGGAACTGGGAATGCGGAGATTCATTTATCGCGTGACCTGGCGGAATCCCGTGTGTTCCCAGCGATTGATATTCGTCGTTCATCAACGCGTAAGGAAGAGTTGCTGCATGATGAGGCTACTTTAAAAGTGTTATGGAAGTTACGTCAAACGATGAAGGGCGATATGTTGGTGTATACCAATGAGATGCTGAAGGAAATGAAGAAAACGGAGACCAATGAGCAGTTTATTGATCGATTAGATGTCTTTTTAAAAGGTGGAAAAAACAAGGGTAATTCATAAATGACTACTTGAAAGTGGTGGTGCATTGTGATAGAATACTCCTGTTATGTTAAAAATAATCTCTGGGCTGCAGAAGTTCAGGGCGAAAAGGAGAGTATGTACAAATGAAAAAAGAAATTCATCCAGATTACCATCCAGTAGTATTTATGGACACAAGTACAGGATATAAATTCTTATCTGGTTCAACAGTTAACTCTGCTGAAACAGTTGAGTGGGAAGATGGCAACACTTACCCATTAATCCGTGTTGAGACTTCATCAGACTCACACCCATTCTACACTGGACGTCAAAAATTCACACAAGCAGATGGTCGTGTGGACCGTTTCAACAAAAAATACGGTTTCAAAGATGCAAACGCTGCAGAATAATAAGACTGATTTATCAGTGTTCAAGAGTACCCATGTCGGGTGCTCTTTTTTTGTATCTTCAATTGTTGGATGAAAGACCTTATCATTTGCCTTGGAGTATACTCCAAGGTATATGATAATTTTGTAACTAGGAGAAATTAAGGCCTTAATCCAAGGAGGAAATCAAATGCAAACAGTAACGTTAAATAATGGTGTTACGATGCCTCAATTAGGTTATGGGGTTTATCAAATTCCAGCTGAAGAAACAGCGGAAGCAGTTTATCAAGCTATTAAAGCAGGATACCGTTTAATTGATACAGCAACCGCTTATGGTAATGAGAAGGAAACCGGTGAAGGGATTCATCGAGCAATTGACGAGGGATTAGTTAATCGCGCTGATATATTTGTAACTTCTAAATTATTTATTAAACAAACGCCAGAAACTATCGCTAAGGAAACCATTGAAGATTCTCTGACTGCTATGGGATTGGATTACTTGGACTTATACCTTATTCATCAACCCTATGGCGACATTTACGGAGCTTGGCGTGCTTTAGTTGCTGCACAAAAAGCGGGCCAGCTACGTGCTATCGGTGTTTCAAACTTTAAGGTAGGAAAAATTGTGGAATTTGCGGGCTTTAATGATGTGAAACCGCAAGTGAATCAGATTGAAGTGAATCCTTGGTATCAACGCCAAAGCGACTTAGATTGGCATGAAAAAATTGGGGTTCAAGTGGAAGCTTGGGCACCTTTTGCTGAAGGGCGCCATGGTTTGTTTACTGATCCTGTTTTGACGGAAATTGGTAACCGATACGGGAAAACAGCTGGACAAGTGGTACTGCGTTGGTTATTGGATCGAGGGATAGTTGTTTTAGCCAAGTCTGTTCGACCAGAGCGTATGGCTGAAAATATCGACATTTTTGATTTTGCTTTAAGTGCTGAAGATGTGGCTAAAATTGAAGCGTTAGATATGCAAGAGTCTGCCTTCTTCGACCATGATGATCCTGAAACAGTGGATTGGTTAATCGGGCGTCACTAGTTTGGCTATTTAATCATCGACATTTGTCCTTATTTAGTTGATAATGAAGTTAGGTTTATTAAAAGTAAATTAGAGGAGATGTTATATATGACGAAAAAAGCCATTGCAACTGACAAGGCGCCTGCAGCTTTAGGGCCGTATTCTCAAGCAATTAATGTGAACGGGACTGTTTATATTTCAGGACAATTGCCGATCGATCCAGCAACTGGTGAATTTGCTGTGGATGATATTCAAGGCCAAACGCGCCAATCCTTAACCAACATTCAAGCAATCTTAGCTGAAGCTGGTCTAGATATGTCCAATGTGGTAAAGACAACTGTTTTATTAGATAATATTGCTGACTTTGCCGCCATGAATGAGGTTTATGCTGAGTTCTTTACTGGCGTTACACCTGCTCGTGCCGCTTTTGAGGTTGCTGCAATTCCTAAAGGTGCACTTGTGGAAATTGAAGCCGTTGCCGTTGCAGATGAATAAGTGTCTTAGCAAATAATCTTATCAGAATAAATGTATGAAATAGGAGTAGTTTTCCTTTGGGAGACTGCTCCTTTTTTTGATGGTCGAATAATGGTTGAGTGGTTTAAAGGTGGTTGTTTATACGCCTTTTAGTGAGGTTTTTATAATGTTCGTCTTTGGTTACATATCACTTTTAATACAAAAAATATACCACCGACGGATTAAGCAAACACGAACAATTATATAATAATTGCGTATATTATTCATAATTTTATTGTATTTCGTTCGGATTTATGGTTAAATTATGAGTATGTTTTTAAAGAAGGGAAGAGAAATAATGCACAAAGTTAGTCGCACGATGGCACTTTTACCAACATTTTTACTGGTACTTGTGTTCTTACTGATACCTTTAGCCATGCTGTTTGTGACCACTTTTATGACCGAATCGGGGAACCCACTTGAGTATTATCGTTCGTTTTTTGAGAGTAGTTATAGTTTGGCTGTATTTTGGCGGACGATTTATATTGCTTTAACAGTCACAGTCATTTGTATTGTCCTAGGGGTACCGACCGCTTATTTTATATCTGGCCTAGACAACCGCTGGAAGAATATCATGATGGCGATTACTGTTTTTCCGTTATTAACCAATTCAGTTGTTCGAAGCTTCGCTTGGATTAATATCCTTGGCCAAAATGGTGTCATCAATCAAGTTCTATTATCCTTGCACATTATCGACCAACCACTAAGCCTTTTATATACCGAGTTTGCCATTATCATCGGGTCGGTGTACTTATTCTTACCAACAATGATTACATCCTTGGTGGGGGTTATGGACCATATTGATGACGAGATTGTGGAGGCTGCAAGTAGTTTGGGTTTAAATCAATTACAAACCTTTGTCAAAGTTGTTGTGCCACTGAGTGTTTCAGGTATTATCGTCGGGTCTATCCTCGTGTATACAGGAACACTAACGGCTTATACCACGCCACAATTATTGGGCGGTAACCGGAATATGGTGTTGGCGACTTACTTAAGACAAGCCGCGATGACTTTGGGTGACTGGCAGTTAGCTAGTGTGATTGCAGTTATTATGGTTTTAATTACAGTATTTGTGATGTGGGCCTTAAATAAATTAGCTGCTCGCCTTGACCGCCGGATGTATGAGGGGGAAATCTAATGCGAAAATCTAAGTTACTCCAAGCAATCGCTGGTTTAGTCTTTTTGTTTCTCTTGTTACCCTTAGTGATTATTGTGGTGACCTCATTTGGAACAGCAGCGACCGTTCAGTTTCCTATTCAAGGATTTACCTTGGATTGGTATTTAGTTGTTTTCCAATCGGCTACTTTTAAACAATCTTTTGTAACGAGTTTAATCGTCGGCCTAGTAGCCGTTGTCTTAGCCTTACTGATTGGGATTCCAGCGGCTTATGCACTTGAAAAAGGACATTTTAAAGGGAAAAATATCCTGAATAATATATTCCTATCACCGACCTTGGTTCCTGGTATGGTTATCGGTTATGTTTTAATGCAACTGGTCACTGTGCAATTCCAATTATCTATCATGACAGGTTTAATTATGAGTCACTTAATTATTTCAGTCCCTTATGTGATTCGTGTAGTCGGATCGGCTTTACAAAATATGGATGCCTCACTAGAAGAGGCGGCTTGGACCCTTGGCTTAACAAGAGCACAGGCCTTAATGCAAATTGTCTTACCGAATATTCGCTCGGGTATTATGTCGGCTTTCCTACTAGCCTTCATTAATTCATTTAATAATATTCCTGTTTCTATGTTCTTATCGGGGCCTGGTGTGTCCACCTTACCGATCACCTTGATGAGCTATATGGAATTTAACTACGACCCTTCCGTATCTGCACTATCTACCTTATTGATGGTGGTGACGATTGTGTTAATGATCTTAGTAGACAAAACAATCGGTATTTCCTCAATCAATCAAACAAATGACAAAGGAGGCCAATAATGGCTTTTGTAGAATTAAATAATATTGGCGTGTCCTATGACAAGAAAGATACTTATGTATTAGAAGATCTATCCATTGACATTCAAGAAGGCGAGTTGCTTTCCTTACTAGGCCCTAGTGGCTGCGGTAAGACGACTACCTTACGGGTGATTGCTGGATTAATTAACCCGCAAAAAGGCCAATTCATTTTAGATGGCCAAGATATGACAGATGTGCCGGTTCATAAACGTGGTTTTGGCATGGTCTTTCAAAGTTATGCCTTATTCCCACACTTAAGCGTTTTTGATAATGTTGCTTTTGGTTTAAAAGCACAAAAAGCCGCAAAAGCTGTTATCGACGAAAAAGTCCAACGATTTATTGATATTTGTGGCCTTCAAGGATTTGAACACCGTTTTCCAAAACAATTATCTGGGGGACAACGGCAACGGGTGGCTTTAGCTAGAGCCTTGGTATTAGAACCTAAATTATTGTTATTAGATGAACCATTATCTAACCTTGACGCTAAACTACGCGTATCTATGCGCCAAGAAATTCGTCGTATCCAACAACAATTAGGCATTACCACTATCTTTGTGACTCATGACCAAGAAGAGTGCTTCTCGATTTCTGATAAGGTAGCGGTCATGAACCAAGGGGTTATTGAACAATTTAATAGTCCTGAAGATATTTACCGTCGTCCTAAAAGTCATTTTGTAGCTGATTTTATTGGCTTCGAAAACTTTATTCCAGTTCAAAAGCAAGCAGGCGCATTTGTGGATCAAAAGGGTAGCCGATTTGAGGTGGATGAGGCGGCTGAGTTAGGGGAGTCTAAAGCAGCTATCTTAACGATTCGACCAGCAGACATTCAAATGTACCCAAGTGAAATGCCAGTTATGACCAATCAAGTACAAGGAAAAATTCGTGTGCGCACTTATCTAGGTCGCGGTTATCAATATGAAGTCGCTAGCGACTGTGGCAACTTGGTTGTGACCACTTCTGACGCAGATGTGTTTGACATTCATCAAGAAGTGACACTTGTATTACCAAGCAATCGCATTATTTTATTAGCGAAATAGTTGATCAGTCAGTATAGTTTACGTATTAATAGGAGATTAAATTATTTATGAAGAAAAGTATCTTAACATTCATTGGTCTACCAGCCATTTTATTAACATTAGCAGGTTGTGGTAATTCAGCAGCTAATCTTGAAAGTTCTGCAACCAACTCAAGTTCGGCTAGTGAAGACGCTGGATCAAATGGTGAAAATGGTCTATTTGTTTTATCTACGTTTGGTTTGAGCCAAGACATCGTAGAAAAGGATATCACTACCCCATTTGGTGACAACAATAACTATGAGGTTGTTTTAGAAGTTGGGAATGCGGCAGAGCGTTTATCTAAGGTAGAAAGCGGTGCGTCTACAGCTATCGACGCGATTGAATTGTCACAATTACAGGCTGACCAAGGTGCCAGTGCTGAACTTTTTGATACAGTTACTGAAGAGCAAGTGCCAAATATTGCCAATTTATCTGAAGGGGCGATGGAAGTTTATGAAAATGGTGCGGGTATCCCTTACACTGTAAACAGTATTGGGATTGTTTATGACCCAGAAGCTATCGGTCATGATATTGAAGAATGGGCGGAATTATGGGACGCGGAATATGCGAATGCGATTTCGATTCCAGATATTTCAACTACTTTTGGCCCAGCTATGTTGCATCTAGCGAGTGACTACAAAGACGTGGACATTACTTCTGACAATGGCGCGGTTGCTTTTGAAGCACTAAATGAATTATCCCCTAATGTTGTCAAAACCTATGAAAAATCTTCAGATTTAGTTAACATGTTCCAAGCGGGTGAAATTGAAGTGGCAGTAGTTGCTGACTTTGCCTACGACTTAATCAAAGAAAGCAATCCAAATGTTGCATATGTGGTCCCAGAATCAGGCACTTACGCAAACTACAACACCATTAATATTCCAACAACTGCACAGAATAAAGAAGCAGCCTATGACTATATTGATTGGCGAATTTCTCAAGAATTACAAGCTACTACGGCTGCGTCATTAAATGAAGCACCAGTAAATGCGACGGTTGAATTAAGTGAAGAAGACGCTGCCAACAAAACTTACGGTGAAGTAGCTGATCGTGCCCAAACTATCGATACAAAATTTGTGAATGCGCAAATGGCGGATTGGTTGACCAAATGGAATGAAACTTTGAACAAATAGGGAGGCGTTTTATCATTGAAAACACTGATTAAAAATGCATGGGTTGTCACAATGGATGACGATTGGCATGACTACCCAGAAGGATTCTTATTGATGGAAGATACAACTATCAAAGATTTAGGTGCAATGTCCACTTACCGAGACACTTACCCAGCTGACTTTGAAGCTGGGGTTATGGTTATTGATGCAGCCGGCGGACTCCTGATTCCAGGTATGATCAACACCCATTGCCATATGGGGATGATTCCTTTTCGGGGTTTAGGCGATGATATGAAAGATCGGTTATTTAGGTTATTGCTACCATTAGAACGCAGTCTAACAAAAGAGTTATGCTGTGCTTCTTCTAAGATGGCCATCGCAGAAATGTTACAATCGGGTATTACAACTGTATTCGATATGTATTTCTATGAAAATGACGTCGCTGAAGTGGCTGACGAAATGGGTATACGTGCCTTTCTTGGCCAAACGGTCCAATCATCTACCTCCTGTGAAAATCTAAATGAAGTAAATTATGGTATGAAATTGTTACCTGAATTTATTGAAAAATGGCACGACCATGAATTGGTGAAACCAGCGATTGGCCCGCATGCTACCTACTCAGTTGACCTGCCCGTATTGCAAGAGATCGCACGTATAGCTAAGGAAAATGATATTTTATTCGGGATTCATATGTCAGAAATGGACCAAGAAATGGCTGAATTTAAGGAAAAATACCAGTCAACACCAGTCCAATATCTGGCTGACCAAGGGGTTTTAAACGACAATTTAGTGGCTGTTCATTGTATCCATACCAATGAGGAAGATATGCAAGTGCTTGACCAATATGGAGTAGCAGTAGCCCACTGTGTGGTGGCGAACACCAAGTCAGCTAAGGGTGTCGCACCAGTTCAGAAAATGCTTGATGCAGGCGTAACGGTTGGTTTAGGGACTGACGGTCCAAGTTCAGGCAATATCCTAGACATGTTCAACCAAATGCGGACGATGGCTTATGCCCAAAAGACGGCGAATAAGAATCGTTCAGCCTTTCCAGCGAAAGATATTTTTTACTTAGCGACGCGTGGTGGGGCAAAGTCTCTGCACTTAGAAAATAAAGTCGGCCAGCTATCGGTGGGCTACCAAGCGGATATTACCTTATTGGAAACTAAATCTATCAATATGTTCCCAATATATGATCCATATTCAACGATTGTATATCAGGCGAAGTCGGAAAATGTTCAAGACGTTTGGGTTAATGGGGCTCATTTGCTAGCAGAGGCGCAACTAACTCGTGTCAATCAAGCAGAGATGACACAAGAAATGGCTGCAATTATGGATGATTTTGTAACGACAGCCAAGCAAATGCTAACTGAAGTGTAAGTAAAGCAGTATTCAATTTTAGATATCAGCGTGTTGGTGAATAAATGCATCAACACGTTTTTATTTATTGCTTATTCACGTAGCTCCATTAAAAAGCGACCTCACATTTTTTCGTCAGGTCGCTTTTTTGCTTATAAAATATCTTCTAGAGTTGTTTTAAAGGTTTGCATGCCCATCTTTTCATAGAATGATTTGGCAGCATCATTAAAGGCCCAAACATTTAGGGTGATGCGGCGGCAACCTGTGTCTGCTGCCAATTCTTTGGTGGCTTGGTAGAGGGCTTGACCCACATGTTTCCCGCGAGCGTTTTCATCTACACATATGTCATCAATATAGAGTGATTTTTCAGCAATTAGGATATTATTTTCAACCGTTTCTTGAAATACCCCGAACATATAACCTAGTACATGATTGTCTTCCACAGCAACTAAAATCGGCCGATTTTGATCGTCAATTAAGGCTGCCACTTCTTCATAGGTATATTTAGTCGCCTTCTTTAGGATATCTGGCCGTGCTTGGTGGTGAATCAAGTTCACTTGTGCTAGCAGTTTTAAAATATCCTCTATGTCTTGGTTTTGTGCAAATCGAATGTCCATTGGCTACCTCCAGCATAATTTAATAACTTCATCATACGCCTTTCAGTTTCGATGTCAAAAGGAGTGAATGATGAATTGATCGATAAATGCCATCAATTAACTTCAAATTTTGCTTGTAGAGACTTGAGCAAAGCAATTGCTTATAGTGTATGAAAAGGTTACCATTCTGGTAATGATAAATTTATTTTTCAATAGGAATCGAACAGGGCATGACTATGCACGTCTTATGCCCAAGGAAAACATGCTGACGATTTAGTATATGGAGGGATTTTATGTTATTTGAAAATATTGTAGATGCTATTGGTTATACACCCTTAGTTAAAATTAATGGTTTAGATGCTGATTCAGCGGATATTTATGTCAAATTAGAGAAAAATAATCCATCAGGTTCAGTGAAGGACCGTCCGGTAAAATATATTGTGCAAGACTTATTAGATTCAGGTAAAGTATCGACTGGCGGTACCATCGTTGAATCGACATCAGGAAATACGGGTGTTGGTTTAGCAATGGTTGGTGCTGCTTTAGGTATTCATGTGGTGATTGTGATGCCTGAGTCTATGAGTATTGAGCGTCGTCAATTAATCCAAGCTTATGGTGCGGAACTTATTTTGACAGATAAATCAGGTGGTATGCAATTGGCGGGTGAGACGGCTGAGAAAATTGCAGCAGAGCGTAATGGTGTAGTCTTTGGTCAATTTACCAACGAGGCCAATGTGACTGCCCACGAGGAAACCACTGCCAAAGAAATCCTAGCTGACTTACCAAACGTTGATGGTTTCGTGGCTGGTATCGGGACTGGTGGGACAGTTTCTGGTGTAGGTCATGTCTTAAAAGAAAAAAATCCAGATACAGTCATCTGGGGTGGTGAGCCGACAGATTCACCATTGCTAACTGAAGGTAAAGCCGGATCACATAAGATTCAAGGCTTAGGCGCTAACTTTATACCTGAAGTATTAGACCAATCTGTTTTGGATAAGGTGGCAACTGTTTCAAATGAAGATGCGATTGCAGCAGCAAAAGAGTTAGCCGAGTCACAAGGAATTTTTGCTGGTTTCTCTTCAGGCGCAAATTATGTTGCAGCTAAAGCCTTAGCCAAAGAGCTCGGCAAAGGGAAAGTTGTGGTAACTGTACTGCCAGATTCAGGCGAACGTTACCTATCAACTGGTCAATTCGGTGATGGGCATGCTGAGTGATGAATTAAACGAAGCCCATCGCCACTTCGCCCAGTACATTTATGACAATGATCCAGCCCCGCATTCCCTGGAAGAAGTCTATCTTTATCCTGGTTTTCAAGCAGTGGTCAGACATATCGCCGAACGCGAACTGTATTTACAAGAGGACTATTATGGTGCTCGGAAAATGGCAGAAGCAACGCGTAAGGATACAGGCATTGAGATCCACCCGGGTGCGCAAATTGGGGAAAATGTCTTTATTGACCACGGCATGGGCGTTGTGATTGGAGAAACTGCAGTAGTTGGCGACCGTGTGAAGTTATACCACGGCGTCACCTTGGGCGGTACTGGTAATGATAAAGGGGCAAAACGACACCCGACTATTCAACATGATGCTGAAGTAGGGGCTAATGCGACCGTATTAGGCAATGTCACAGTGGGGCACCATGCTAAAGTGGGGGCCAATGCAGTGGTTATCCACGATGTCCCACCTTATGCAACGGCTGTTGGCGTACCCGCTCGAATTATTTTACATGATAAAAATTGGAACCGTATCGGTGAATACAGTATTTAGCTTAAGCTTTATCTTTATGTCACCTTATATGGTGGTGTGATGGATCTTTCTTTAAACTTATTGCAGAATTAACCCTCTTAATAATGCGTAATGGGGATAAGTTATCTGATTCAGTGGATACTTTGCTTTAAAAACGGATTCATCCACAGTATTCCTAGGAAAAGGACACTTTTATGGTAAAAGTGCCCTTTTTTTGTGGGTACTTCTGTGGATTTGTGGATAAGTTTGTGGGTAAAACCCCTTTTTCTTGTGTAAAATGTGTGTACATATCCGCATACTTATCAACAAGTTGTGGGTAAATCAAATGAAATCGGTTGAAAACTTGGTAAAATAGGGCGGTTTTTTCCGAAGCCTGTGTATAAGTTGGGTAAAAGTCAAAAAGAAGACTGTGGATTTAAATTGTGACGAGTGACTGAATAGCAGTTGTTAGAAAAATGTGGCATAATAAACCTACAAAATTATAGGATTGAGAGTAGGTGTCTAGAAGTGAGAAAATTGGGCTTTCGCCGATTGTTAGGACTGCTATTATTGGGCCTGGGAATTGTGATTATGGTAAAGCAAGCTTGGCCAGTGGTACAAGTTTATATGAACCAACAAGATGTTGCGGTAGCAAATCATACGGCTGAAGAACTTCAAGCGAATGCGGCTGATCAATCAAATGGGCAATTTGACTTCAATGAGGTGCGTAATGTGTCAGCAGCAGAAGTCAATCAGGTCCGCTCAGATATTGAATCAGGTGAAGCAGACTTAGATATACTTGGTGCAGTAGCGATTCCGGATGCCAACTTGAATACGGCTGTTATTAAGGGAATGTCTGATGCAGCGATGGTATCTGGTGCAGGGACCATGTTTCCAGACCAAGTCATGGGACAAGGCAACTATACTCTAGCTAGCCATCATATCGGCTACGGGACGGATATTTTATTGAATAACATTTCTGATTCCGTGACGGTTGGGGATACCATCTATTTGACAGATTTGACGAATATTTACGTATACGATACTTTCTTTGTTGAAGCGGTAAATCCAGACCAAGTACAATATATTTCTCAAGAGGTGACAGGGGACCCCATCATCACCTTGATGACTTGTACAGCTGATTTGACCCAACGTTGGATTGTTCAAGGGAATTTAATCGAAACGGTAGCTTTTGATGAAGCGCCAGCTGATGTACAAGCTTTATTTCAATAAGTAATTTAATTCTAGACTTACTTGAAAAATACACATCGATAGACAAAAAAATGGCTAGCCCAGTGTAAGGCTAGCCATTTTCTATATTCAAAGTGCTTTTTGTCACCATCATCCGTTAAATTGTTAGAATAGATTTATGTCCTTGGCTGTAAGTGTTTAAGGCTGTTTTAAATTGGTCAAATGGCTTTGTGGTAAAGTGGGCCAGCAAGTCTTGCCAGTCATTTTGCCAATCTTGACCTAGTAATTGGCTGTATTTGGCCAATAAATCAAAGATTTCTTCGTAGGAATTGGCCTGGATAATGGCAGCATTGACCCGGTGGTGAGAGACTAGCGTTGGTGCTGGTGACCCTAAGTACCGGTGTTCAAATAGTTTTAAAAATGAAGCAAAGTCGGCTGCTATGGTGGTTGTTTGTCCTAAACCAACATCCATATAAGTGATGGCCGGTTCTTCTTTTTCGTTTAATTGACTAAAGTCGAAATAGGCCACACGGTCGTGGTCTTCGTAGAAGATGATGCCTGTTTCTGGGATGTTTGGTCGGTGAACGAAGTCATTTTGCCGAGTAATTGATGGGATATGGTAATCGGTGGCTGGTTTTTGTTCATACATGCCAGCGATATAGGGAATATAAACAGCGGTTAGTGCATCGCGACTTGGGCGTTTACTAGCGACATAGCCATGCGAGGTATAGCCGCCATTCTGTTGGTTGACCAAATTATGATAAGAAATTGGTAAATCTGCGACAGAATACTGTTTATATATTGGTGATTTAGGTAAATAAGTGTAAAATTGTTTTTGCAATGGAGATGCAATCAAGTGCATGTTGAAAAGCCTCCTTAAAGATTTGACTATCAATCATTGGTATTTTAAAGCTTTTATCTGATGAAAGATAGTGTTTTGAAACGGAATTTGTTAAAATATTTACTGGAATAAGAGGTGCACAGCTGTGACAAATGACTATATATACATTTTTACAAACCCTATCTCCAATCAGGTACAATCATTAGGGGTGGGTTTGAAATATTTTACAAGTGCGGTGAATACAATACCAAATAACTTGTTACTCATCAAGAATCCAAAAAACTTGGGTCGTTTTGATGAGTTTACGCGTTTCCATATTGTAAGCGGGCATGAAGCTGTAAAAGACTTTATTGACCGTCAAGCTGAGGAGGTCCAAGCGACCACCAAATGGATTGACTTTAAATATGAATCCTTATTTCAGCAACTTTCAGACCAGGAAATAGCGGAACTCTTATTTTTAGGCCACACAGATGCACCATTAAATCAGCCAACTTTTTATAAGTTGGGCAATCGGTTTACTTTTTTTGGATCAACTTATCCAAATTCATATCCAACGACTAAAATGTATTACAGAGATATTCATGACTTCTTCAAGCAACTGGGTCATGTCCTAGCCGATAAGGTGGCAGCAGACATACAAGACCAGAAGCCAAGATTTTTGTTCCGCAAGAAGCCAGTAATGAAAACAATCAAGCCTGTAGCCATACCTCATAAACCTATCTTAGGTCATCTGGCTCGGTTGAGTCATGACGGTATTGTCATTACCTTTGAGGGGACGGACCAGGTTGGGCCCGATAAACGGGTATTTAGTGTATATTTAGCCGAAGATAACCCGCGCTTTGTCGAAGCAGATGAGGCAAAGCAATTATTATTTGGCAGACTAACCTACGATTTAACAACAGAAACTTGGGACTTCCAAGCTTAACAACGAACACGAGAAACAATCGACGGAGGACATTTTCATGGAAATTATCGTTTTATTTGGTGGAAAAAGTGCGGAGCATGATATTTCTATCTTAACTGCAACAGCCATCATGCAACATATTCAATATAATCATCATACCGTAACACCAGTATACATTGATAGACAAGGTCACTGGTTTAAAGGTGAGACGATGACTGAAAAACCAGATGCGCAAGCAAACTTCCAATTAGACCAAGTTGGCCAAGCAGTTGTACCTACTGACGTCTTACGAGAAGGGGGCGACCAAGTCGTTTTCCCAGCACTACATGGTCCAAATGGTGAAGACGGTACGATTCAAGGTTTATTTGAAAGTTTAAATGTTGCTTATGTGGGGGCGGGCGTCTTGGCTTCTGCAGCAGGTATGGATAAGATTGTATCAAAACACTTATTCAACCAAGCAGGCTTACCACAGGTACCTTTCGTTGCATTATCTTCTTACGACTGGGAAAAAGACCAAGAAATTGTGGTTGAAAAAGTAACGAATGAATTGGCTTACCCAGTATTTGTTAAACCAGCTAATATGGGGTCAAGTGTTGGGGTATCTGAAGCTGTTGATGATGCGTCCTTGCTAGCAGCCTTAACCCTAGCCTTCCGTTATGACCGTCGTGTTTTAGTGGAAACTAGCGTACAAAATCCACGAGAAGTCGAATTAGCGGTACTTGGAAATGACGAGATTTTCGTTTCCGTTCCTGGTGAATTGGCTAAAGCGCAAGGCTTTTATAATTATGAAGAGAAATACTTGAACAATACTACTGAAATGTTGATTCCTGCAGCGATTGATGAGACAACAGTAGCTAAATTGCAAGAATATGCACGCAAAGCCTATTTAGCCTTAGACGGATCAGGTTTATCACGCGCTGACTTTTTCATTACTGAATCTGGTGAAATCTTTATAAATGAATTGAATACTTTGCCAGGATTCACTCAATTCTCTATGTACCCATCTTTATGGGAAGCAAGCGGTAAGTCATACGATGATTTACTAGAAGAATTGATTCAATTAGGATTAAGTCGCTATAATAAGAAAAAAAGTATTCAGCAGTCACTCTAGTCACTGTAGCAAGTCTGATAGAATACCTTTAATAAGTAATCTAAGTACGCATTGAAGAAAAGAAGCTATTACAGCTAAGGCGCTGGATGAAAGAATGAGCGACCTTTAATAGTTAGAGAGGCAAGTATGAAATCCACACAAATTAAAGATATCGTAAAGGCCGTTGGTGCGATTGATTTCACATCAACAGCCCGTTATACGGCAGTTGATTCAGTCGAATTTGATTCACGGTTAATTACCCCAGGAGGATTATTTATTCCTTTAAAAGGCACAACTGATGGTCATAACTATATTGAACAAGCCATTGAAAATGGTGCAGTTGCAGCCTTTTGGGCTAATGACCCTAGTGAAGCACCAGCTGGTTTTCCAATTATTCAAGTGGAAGATACACTGGTGGCCATGCAAGCATTTGCAAAAGCTTATTTATCATGGATCAAGCCTAAAGTTGTGGGTATTACCGGTTCTTCTGGTAAAACAACGACTAAGGATATGACGGCGGCAGCCTTATCGGCAGCCTTAAAAGTCCATAAGACAAGTGGTAACTACAATAATGATATTGGCTTACCGAAGACAATTTTAGATATGCCAGAAGATACAGATGTCATTGTTTTAGAAATGGGTATGTCTGGTGCAGGGGAAATTTCTTTCCTTAGTCAACTGGCTGAACCGGATGTAGTGGTCATCACCATGATTGGGGAAAACCATATCGAATTTCTAGGGTCTAGAGCCAATATTGCGAAAGCGAAGTTAGAAATTCTAGATGGTTTGAAGGCAGAGGGGACTTTTATCTATCCAGGTGATGAACCTTTAATTGTGGACCAAATGCCTAAAGACTTACCGCAATCAACCTTGACGATTGGTTTAAATGATGATCAAGATATCTTTGCCTTCGATGTGATGATGGACCAGTTCCAATCTACTTTCTATACCAATTTATCACCAGAATTGAAGATGGAGATTCCTTTGTCAGGTGGCTATAATGTGCAAAATGCTTTATATGCCCTAGGCGTTGCTTATTCATTTGGTTTATCAATGGAGCAAGTACGCCCGAACCTAGCTGAGTTTTCGATTACAGCAGACCGTGGTTCGTGGGAACGTGGTATTTTGGATACACAAATTTTAAATGATACCTATAATGCTAGTCCTTCAGCTATGAAAGCAGTCATTCGTAATTTCTCTGCCATTGCCTCAAAAGGTATGTCGCAAAAGATCTTAGTCTTGGGCGATATGTTAGAACTTGGAGAATTTTCAAACGAATTACATAAGGATATTGCTACAGTAATCGGCCTGAATACCTTCAAACATGTCTTTTTATACGGTCCCCGCATTCAACCGTTAGCAGATGCTTTGGTTGAAAAAGGCATGCATCCAGACTTGATTACGCATATTGAGTCAGACAAGGCAGCCTTGATTGAAGAGATCAAAGCCATTTTACAGCCTGAAGATAAAATTTTAGTCAAAGCAAGTAATGGTATGGGATTAATCGAGGTAGTGAAAGCGTTAAGAATTGCTTCATCTGACGATTAATGGCTTATAGCGCCCCTTATCGCATAAATTAAACTCTAGTGAGATTCAAACTTTTCATTTGTACCTCAGATTTAAATGTGCTATAGTGTCTTAGCTTGAGTATGTTTAGAGGAGTAGTAGGCAGTCTACTACTAAAGTAATCAATATCAGTTGGAAATAGTCGAGCCTGATGCATATGGCATACTCGGCTATTTTTGTTATGTGAAAAGCTTTTTCGCAGAGATAAATAGTTCACTCAAGTAGAAAAAGGAGAGACTAGATGAAATTTAATGAAATGAATCTATCAAAGCCACTGCTTCGCGCGATCGAAGAGATGGGTTTTGAGGAAGCAACACCCATCCAAGCACAAACGATTCCGATGGCACTTGAGGGACAAGATATCTTTGGCCAAGCCCAAACAGGTACTGGTAAGACAGCTGCGTTTGGTTTGCCATTATTAGAAAGAATCCAAACAGATGGTGGCGTACAAGCCCTAATTATTGAGCCAACTCGTGAATTAGCTGTGCAAACAGGTGAAGAATTATACCGCCTAGGTAAATTCAAAGGCATCCATACAACAACTGTATATGGTGGTGCATCAATCGGACACCAAATCAAATTATTGAAGAAAAACCCACCAGTTGTAATTGGTACACCAGGTCGTATCTTAGACTTGATTAAACGTGGTGTATTGAAATTAAACAATGTGGAAACGTTAGTATTAGATGAAGCAGATGAAATGTTGAAGATGGGCTTTGTGGAAGACATCGAATCGATTATTCGTGAATTACCAACAGAACGTCAAACACTGCTTTTCTCTGCAACAGTTCCACAAGAAATCAAACGTATTGCAGATAACTTTATGAAAGATCCAGTTACTGTTCATATTAAAGCTAAAGAAATGACTGCAGACTTGATTGACCAATACTACACACGTTGTAAAGATTACGAAAAATTCGACTTATTAACACGTTTTATCGATGTGCATAATCCTGAATTGTCAATCGTTTTCGCCCGTACAAAACGTCGCGTTGACGAAGTGGCACGTGGATTAATCGAACGTGGTTACTCAGCTGAAGGTATCCATGGTGACTTGAGCCAAGATAAACGTCTAGGCGTTTTACGTAACTTTAAAAATGGTAAATTAGATATCTTAGTAGCAACAGACGTTGCTGCACGTGGTTTGGATATTTCAGGGGTTACTCATGTCTATAACTTCGATATTCCGCAAGACCCAGAATCATACGTTCACCGTATTGGTCGTACTGGTCGTGCAGGTAAAGAAGGTATGTCAGTGACTTTCGTTACAGGTAACGAAATGTCTTACTTACGTACAATTGAAAACCTAACGAAGAAACAAATGTCTGCCCTACGTCCACCTACGACACAAGAAGCCTTCCGTGGCCAATTAGCAAACGTCGTCGAAGTAGTTAAAGAGTTGACTGAAGTTGACAATACAGACATGTATCAAGACGCGATTACTTACTTATCAGAAAACTACACTGAGGATGAAATTGCTTTAGCATTAGTTCGTTCATTAGTGAAAGATCCTTCTTCTGTGAAAGTAGAAATCACGCCAGAACGTCCATTGCCAAACCGCAACAAACGTAACTTCCACCGTAATGCATCAAACCGCAAACACAATGGTGGTGGAAACCGTAACGGCAAAGGTGGCTACAAAGGTGGCGACCGTAAAGGTGGTTACAAAGGTAACGCTAAGGACAAAAATCGTAACAACTACGACCGTAAGAAATCTCACGGTGGTAACAAAAAATCTAATAGCAAATCAGCAGAATTCAAAATCCGCTAATTAAACAGGATGTGAGACAGGGCGCTCAGACAGGAGACGATGGAAAAATAGTGCCGAATCACACAAAGTGTGATGCAAACTATTTTGAAGCGGACACCTGTCTGCCCCGGTGAGCTCAACTTCAGGGTGCGAGAGAGACCGCTAAGCTCAAAAACTTCTAACGCATTTAAGCGAGTAGTTGCTAAAGCATCAACTCGCTCATAAGTTGGAGTAAATAGACGTAGTGATGGCACATCACGCAGGCTATTTGCGAAACGGACTTGAGCTGGTCGAACGAACCCGACTAAAACAGGATGTGAGACAGGGCGTTCAGACAGGAGATGGTGGAGAAATAGTGTCGTATCACACAAAGTGTGATGCAAACTATTTCGAAGCAGACACCTGTCTGCCCTGGTGAGCTCAACTATAGGATGTGAAAAATGTCGTTTAGACTCATAACATTGGAGAGATTAGAAAGAGTGATTGAACATCACACAGCCTAATCCTGAAATGGCATGAGTCTGACATTTTAAACTCAACTACAAGATGTGAGACAGGGCGTTCAGCCATGTCATACGAAGGCTGACGACACAATCAAGCAGGTAAGTGACCAGAACAATCACTTGCCTGCTTTTTTGATGCCCATAAAGGTGCAGTTTCGTAAGAAATAAGCTAAAATATATGTAAACAGTTATTTAACAGATGATAGGAAGAGGACAATGATAATAGGTTTAGGAACAGATTTGGTAGAAACAATCCGTATCAAGGAGGCGATTGCTGGTAATTTACGCTTTGTGGGAAAATTACTTACAGAAAATGAGTTGGCCACCTATAATGAAATACGTAATGAGAAACGACAAGTAGAGTTTGTCGCTGGTCGCTGGGCTGCTAAAGAAGCATTTGCTAAGGCATACGGAACAGGGATTTCCAGTCAGCTTCATTTTCATGATATCGAAGTATCTAATGACGAAAAGCGAAAACCTATCATCCTTTGCGACAAAGTAACCAGTCCGGTACATGTAACAATTAGCCACACTGACCACTACGCAACTGCAACAGTTATTATAGAAGCATAGTTAAATAAGTGCACACTTGAGTGGGTTGTAGATAGCGTCATAACTTGTAAACTCGTTTTTATAATTTCTGTAAATGTAATATACAATAATTGTATATTTTTAAAATAAAATTTTAGTCGTAAAAAAGGCGAACAATTCCTTATAACTTATACAATGTTAATTGCAAAGTTAACTTCTTGAAAAGGTGGATTTGTCGCCTTTTTTGTTAAATTCACCGCTATAAATTTGGTCATCTTTTCATATTTTGATAGAGTTAGAAGAGACTTTTTATTTTAAAAGGCAAATTAGGAGGATTAAGTAATGATTGAATTCAAAAATGTTGAAAAGGTATATCCAGGGGGGACAACCGCTGTTAAAGATGCCTCTTTGACGATTGATGATGGTGAATTTGTATGTTTTATTGGGACATCTGGTTCAGGTAAAACAACAGCCCTTCGGATGATCAACCGTATGCATGATCCGTCAAGCGGGGAAATTCTAATTGATGGTGATGCCACCACTTCAAAAGATCCAGTAGAATTACGCCGAGGAATAGGCTATGTAATCCAACAAACAGGTTTAATGCCCCATATGACTGTATACGATAATATCGTAACAGTTCCTCGTTTACTAAAATGGGACGAGAAGAAAAACAGAGAAATAGCAGAGCGCTTGATGAACCGTGTTGAATTGCCAGTAGAATACTTGGACCGTTATCCGAGTGAATTATCAGGTGGGCAACAACAACGTATTGGGGTTATTCGTGCCCTAGCAGCCAATCCAAAAATCGTATTAATGGATGAGCCGTTTGGTGCCCTAGACCCAATCACCCGTGATGCATTACAAGAATTGGTGAAAGAGCTACAAGTAGAATTTGGTTCCACCTTCGTATTCGTAACCCATGATATGGATGAAGCTTTAAACTTGGCTGACCGTATTGCTGTATGGCATGAAGGGGAATTAATTCAATATGATACCCCAGATGAAATTTTACGTAACCCCGCTAATGAACACGTACGTGGGTTCTTGGGTGAAGACCGCTTAATGCAAGCGCAAACTGATTTTATTACAGTAAAAGAAATTATGATTACAACGCCACTAACTGCAACGATGGGTATGTCTTTAGCTAAAGCAATCACCATCATGCGTGACAATCATGTCGATTCACTATTCGTCATTGATGATGATCACCACCTGAAAGGCTTGTTAACTTTAAATGATGTAGCTTCACGGACAGCAAATTCAAGTTTATCAGTTGCTGATGTGATGCATAAAAATATTCGTCCAGTATTTGAAGATGCTTTAGTACAAGATACAACGACCCAAATCCTAAAAGGTCGTATTCTAAATATGCCAGTTGTTGACCATACTGGTCGATTAACTGGATTGGTGACTCGTTCAGCATTAGTAAACCTTGTTTATAATTCAATTTGGGGTGACGAGGAAGACATTGATAATTTAACTGATGAGCCTGTGATTGAACAAGCTGACACAACAGCAGTTCACCCAATTGATGCGACTACTGAAGGAGCTGATAAATAATGCAAGAGTTTATTGCCAGCCAGGGTAGTGAAGTGATTCGCTTACTTTGGGAGCATATTTATATGTCACTGATTTCCTTAGGGTTAGGGGTTATTGTGGCTGTGCCATTAGGTATCTTGCTTTCACAAGTACCAAAAGTAGCTAATGTAGTAATCTCTGTTGTGTCTGTTTTACAAACAATTCCAACGCTAGCCCTTTTAGCCTTAATGATCCCTTTCCTTGGTGTAGGTAAGGTTCCAGCAATCGTAGCCCTATTTATCTACTCGCTATTACCTATCCTACGTAATACCTATTTAGGTATGTCGAATGTAAACCCAGACTTATTAGATGCCGCTAAAGGGATGGGCTTGAAACGGATGCAAGTCATTCGCCAAGTACAATTACCCTTAGCTGTACCCGTAATTATGGCAGGTATTCGTCTGTCTACAGTTTATGTTATCGCATGGACAACACTCGCATCATATATTGGTGGTGGTGGTCTAGGTGATATGATTTTCAACGGGTTGAACCTGTTTAGACCAGACTTGATTTTAGGTGGTACGATTCCTGTAACAATCCTAGCTGTTATTGTTGATCTATTGATGGCGCGTATCGAGGAATGGGTTACACCAACAACCACTTCTAAGAAAGGAGATGAATCACTTGCGTAAAATGAAATTTCTTAAGACATCGATTTTAGCTGTCTTATCGACGATTATTTTAACAGCTTGTTCATTACCTGGATTAGGCGGTTCATCTGAAGAAGGTATTTCCATTGTTTCTGGGTCAACAACTGAACGACAAATTCTCGGTTATATCGTTGAAGGTATGGTAAACCACTATACCGATGCACCGACAAACATCATTCCCAATTTAGGTTCCTCAACAATGAACCATCAAGCTTTAGAAACAGGCGATGGTAATATATCAGCTGTAAACTATACAGGGACATCATTAACTGGTGAACTGGGTATGGAGGCAGAAACCGATCCAGAAAAAGCTTTAGAAACTGTTGTAACGGAATTTGACAAGCAATTTGATATGACTTGGTACACACCTGGATATGGATTCGCCAATACTTATGCCTTCATGGTTCGCCGTGAAGATGCAGAAGAATACGGTTTAGAAACGGTATCTGATTTAGAAGAATATGCGGATGAATTTTCAGTCGGCGTTGACAATACGTGGTTAAACCGTGAAGGGGACGGTTACAATGCCTTCCAAGAAATTTACGGTTTTGATTTCCCTGAATTGTATCCTATGACAATCGGTTTAGTGTATTCTGCCGTAGCTTCTGGAGAAGTGGATGTTGTATTAGGGTATTCAACAGACGGTCGTATTATTGCTGAGGACTTGGTTGTTTTAGAAGATGACAGACGTTTATTCCCTCCTTATGATGGTGCACCTGTCGTAACAAATGAGGTACGTGAACGTTATCCAGAATTGGATGCCATTTTTGCTAAATTAGCTAACAAAGTGCCCGATGAAACAATGCAAGAGTTAAACTTCCAAAGTGACCAATACTTATTAGAGCCGCAAGTTGTAGCAGAACGCTTTTTAGAAGAAAATAATTATTTTGAAGACGAAGAACCCTACCTTGAACCAGTGTCACAAAATCAATTAGGAGGTGAAGAATAATGGTAGACGTTACACAACTAAATTTATTTGAGCAAATTGTGTATTACTTCCAGCAAAATGGGATGTATCTTTTATCTCAATTCTTCCGCCAACTATTAATGACATCATACGGAGTGGTATTTGCGATATTGGTTGCGGTACCGTTAGGTTTCTTTATTGCCCATAAACGTAAAACGTCTAATTTTGTCTTAGGTTTGGCTAACATTATCCAAACGGTACCTAACTTAGCCTTACTTTCAGTAGTCATGTTAGTGATGGGGTTAGGTGCTAACTTGGTAGTATTTACCATTTTCCTATATTCAATCTTACCAATTTTGCGTAATACCTATACCGGTGTAATCAGTGTAGATGATACGATGATTGATGTTGGTAAAGGGATGGGGATGACCCCTTGGCAAGTAATTTATAAAGTTGAATTACCACTAGCGCTTTCTGTTATCATGGGGGGTATCCGTAATGCCTTTATTACAGGTATCGGGATTTCCACAATCGGTACATTCGTTGGTGCCGGTGGATTAGGTGACGTATTGCAACGTGGTGTAAATGCTTCTGATGGTACATCGATCATTATCGCAGCGGTTATTCCAATTTCACTCATGTCAATCCTAGCCGACTGGTTGTTAGGTGTCATTGAAAAACGCTTAGACCCTTCATCAACCAAGTAATCAATCGACAAATGAAAGGATGAGTCTATGGATTGGGGCTTACTACTGCAAATTTTTCTTATCAACTTAGTTTACATTATGTTGAATACCATACGTACCCTATTAACCATGCGCGGTTATCAAAAAATCGCTCCGTTAATAGCTGTTGTAGAGGTAACAGTTTATACACTAGGGTTATCCATGGTAATGCAATACCTATCTAATCCGATATACCTAATTGTCTATGCATTAGGATTCGGTGTCGGGATTTATTGCGGCATGATGATTGAAAATAAACTTGCATTGGGTTATTCAGTTGTCGAAGTTTATGTGCAAAATGACGACCATACGCTAGCTAACGCATTACGTGAACGTGGCTACGGGGTAACCATTCAAGTTGGTTATGGTCGAGATGGTGACCGGTTGATCTTAACTATTCTTACACCAAGATCAAATGAGGTATACCTGCACCGAACGATTGATGAAATTGATCCAAAAGCCTTCTACCTATCTTATGATGCCAAATATATCCACGGTGGTTTCTGGTCTAAACGTGTAAACCCACGTTTGATTAAACGATCAAAAGCTAAAGACCAACAAATGGAAAATATTGTGGTGGAGGAAGTGGAATCAAGAGAAGAATATGTGGAAGAAGCAGGTTACCTATTTGAAGAAGAGGTCAACCAAGCATCAAAAGCTGAAGAGTCAGTAAGCGATACTACAGATGATGAACCTTCAACAAAAGAATAATCAATGAAAAGCAGTGTCCGATAAAAATATCGGCACTGCTTTTTTGAATTGTTTAGTACGAGAGGAATCGCACCCTGTAGTTGAGTTTAAAATATCAGACTCATGCCATTTCAGGATTAGGCTGTGTGATGTTCAATCACTCTTTCTAATCCCTCCAATGTTATGAGTCTAAGCGACATTTTTCACATCCTATAGTTGGGCTCGCTAGGGCAGACAGGTGTCTGCTTCGAAATAGTTTGCATCACACCTTGTGTGATACGACACTAGTTTTCCAGTGCTACCTGCCTAGACGCCAAAGCTCACATCCTATTTTTTCTTGTGTTATAAGTATTTTTGCTGTATTTTTATAACTGTTGTTCGCAACCATCCAACATAAAAAAACTAGGAGGATATTTATGAAAACAAGAAAATTAGTGAATTCGGCTATGATTACAGCCATCTACATTGTGTTGATGTATTTCGTTCAGCCTTTAGGGTTCGGCGCTGTTCAATTCCGTGTATCTGAAGGGTTAAACCACTTAGCTGTTTTCCATAAAGACTATAAATGGGGCGTTGTACTAGGGGTATTCCTATCCAACCTGATGTTCTCAGCCAGTTTAGGTATTTACGATATTGTCTTTGGTACATTACATACGCTGTTATCGTTCTTAGTAGCAGAATACTTATTCCGCTTTGCTAAAAATACCAAACAACGGATGATCATCATCAGTTTGGTCTTCTCAGTAATGATCTTTATTATCGCCCTTGAATTATTCTGGGTCATCCAACTACCATTCTGGTTTACTTATTTCACTACATTCCTAAGTGAAATCATCATTATGGGTATCACAGCACCATTATTCTATTATTTAGACAAACGTTTAAACTTCCGTAAACTCATGGAAGGGTAATTGCTTGTCCTGTCCGGGCTTAATTGCTAAAATATGTGAGAAATGACACATTATAACCGTCTAATTAGGTGGAGGGATAAAGCAAATGCATGTATATCAATTAACAGTCGGACCTGTACAGGAACATCCTTACTTTATTGTGAAAGACAATAAGGATACACTGATTATCGATCCGGGCGACCAAGTAGATACAATTGAAGCCTTTATCGCAGACAACCAGTTAAATCCAGTAGCAATCCTGCTGACCCACGCGCATTTTGACCACATCGGTGCCGTAGAAGATATACGCGAGCACTACAACATAGACGTATGGCAGCACATCACCGAAGCCGACTGGTTAAAAGACAAGCAAACCCGAATTCCTAAAACCCGTACCCATTATTGGGACAAAATGGGGGAACACTCTGTGGCTGGCTTCACTTTTAGAACGGCGCACGTGCCAGGGCATTCTCCAGGATCCGTTGTATATATTTTTGAGGAAGACGGTTTTGTGATTGCTGGTGATACTTTGTTCAAAGGCACTATTGGCCGAACTGACTTAGACCATGGTGACCAAGATGTATTGATTGCAGGAATCAAACGTCACTTACTCACTTTACCGGATGAAATGCAAGTACTACCAGGACATGGTGGCACTACCAATATTGGTACAGAAAAAATGACCAATCCTTTCTTACAAGGACATTATTAAAAGAAAAACCTAGTCCATTGACTGCTAAATAAGTGCCAACGGACTAGGTTTTTATATATTTGCTGCAAGTGGTTAACTTAAGGCGATGGATTTTGTATTGCCAACTGAGAGGATTTTATAACCCTTTCGCTCGATCCTTGCGATAATTTTCTCAAGCGATTTGTGCGAGCAGTCTCCTTTTAAAGAAATGATGATATTCGATAAGTCTGTTTTTGGGTCGACTGTTGTTACTACCGTATTGATAGAAGTAAAACGACCAATAATACGTGAAATGATCGCTAAGGCACCTTGGTCTTCCTGGTTTGCTTGGATAGTTAAGACAAAACCGTCTTCGTCTAAAGACCAGGCTTTAAATAAACCACGTTCAAAGGCACGGTGAGTAAGGATGCCATAGAAAGTGTGGTCTTCATTCAAGACACTAATATAGGGCAAGTCCCGGATAGCAAAAATTGTTTGGAATAAGGTTGAATTTGTATAGATATATTTTGTAGCATTTTTTAGATGGTGGGTAACTGATACATCTAAAGATTCATCATTCAAAAGTCGCTTATAAATGTGTTGTCGGTAAATGTTTCCGCGATACATTGTTCCGGACTGACTTAAGATGGGCAGGGACCGGAAATTATTCTCTTTCATAATGTCTAGGGCTTCTTGTAAGGTATTGGCCTCAGTGACATATTTAATATCCTCCCGCTTGATACTTAATTCGCGGATATTCATATAGATGACCTCGCTCTTTCATAATATTCGTTCTTCATTATAACACAAAAATGGCAAAACCATGCCAAAGATTATAGTAAGGTTAGAATATTGCAAAAAATGCCAATAATTAAAAAGAAAGTGAAAAAAATCTTTTAAAGGGGTTACATTTATTGAAATTCTTGTTATAATGATTTTGTTAATAAACATCCGTAGACGTTTATAGGCATTAAGTAAGCGTTTACCTATTTTGAAAGGGGAACATTTCACATGGCTAAAGTTGATTTAACTAAACAACCCTATAATTTAGATGCAGAAGGTGTCAAATGGGTTGAAGATACAATCGCGAATATGACAATCGATGAAAAAATCGGTCAATTATTCTTTAATATGGGTGCAAGTACTGAACCTGAATACTTAAAAGATGTACTAGATACATACCACATCTCAGGTGTACGTTATAACAAATCTAATGCAGACGTTGTTTACGAACAAAACAAAGTATTACAAGGTCACTCTAAATACCCAGTATTAATCGCTGCGAATACAGAAGCTGGTGGGGACGGTGCTGCAAACGACGGTACTTACATCGGTCACGAAGTTAAAATCGCTGCTACTAACGACTCTAAATATGCTTACGAAATGGGTCGTATTGCTGGTGTTGAAGCTGCTGCAATCGGATGTAACATGTCATTTGCGCCAATCGTAGATATCACTGAAAACTGGAGAAACCCAATTATTTCAGTTCGTACTTGGTCAAATGATACAGAAAAAGTTTTAGAAAACTCATTAGCATACTTAAAAGGTATCTCTGAAGAAGGTATCATCGCTACTGCTAAACACTTCCCTGGTGATGGTAACGACGAACGTGACCACCATTTATCATTTGCAACTAACCACGCTACATTAGAAGAATGGTTTGAATCATATGGTAAAGTTTACAAAGGATTAATCGATGCAGGTTTACCAGCAATCATGGCTGGACACATTGGTTTACCTTCATTCGTTGAAAAAGTAAATCCATCTGCTACATTATCAGAGAAAAACTTGCCAGCTACATTATCAAAAGAATTATTAACTGACTTATTAAAAGGTGAGTTAGGATTCAACGGTGCGGTAATTACTGATGCTTCTCACATGGTCGCATTCACATCTGCATTAAAACGTGAAGATGCATTACCAACTTCTATCGCTGCTGGTTGTGACATGTTCTTATTCTTCAACGATCCAGATGAAGACTTTGCATGGATGAAAGCTGGTTACGAAAACGGTACTATTACTGATGAACGTTTAAACGATGCAATTTCTCGTACTTTAGGTTTACGTGCTAAATTAGGTTTACACAAAGTTGACCGTACTCAAATCCTAGCACCTAAAGAAGAAGCTTTAGCTAAAATTGGTACTGACGAACACAAAGCTATGGCTCGTGAAGTTGCAGACCAAGCAATTACTTTAGTTAAAAACGAACAACCAGATATCTTCCCAGTTACACCAGAACGTTACAAGTCTGTATTATTAGTACTTAACGAAGGTGTTAAAGGTGGATTTGGTGCCATGATCGCTTCTAAAGAATCTCCAGTAGATATCTTAAAAGCTAAAATGGAAGAACGTGGTTTCAATGTTACTGTTTGGGAATCAACTGAAGAACGTATCATGAAATTACCAGAAGCTGAACGTGCAGCAGCAGTTGCTAACGTTTACGCTCAAAAACAACCAATTTCTAACTTAACTGACAATTACGACTTAATCATCAACTTGGCTAAAATTGCTGCGGGTACTGTACAACGTGTTGCATGGCCAGCATCTAAAGGTACACCGGATATTCCATTCTACGTAAACGAAGTCCCTACAATTTACGTATCAGTGAACCATCCATTTGCCTTAGCTGATGTACCTCAAGTACAAACATACATCAATGCTTACGACGATAAAGAGTTCAACTTAGAAATTCTATTGGATAAATTAGCTGTTGGCCCTGAATCATTCAAGGGTGTTGACCCAGTTGATTCATTCACAGGATTCGAAGATACTCGTTACTCTTCAGCTGATGTATACGCTAACCGTATCAACCCAGCTAAAACTAAATAATCAGACAATTCTTTAAAATGTTTAAGGCCTCGCATGCGTGCGAGGCCTTTTTAATAATGAATATTTTCTGGCTTTTTAGAAAGAGGCCTAGTTAAGTAGGGCGTTGTTTCTATATTAATTCAAGCTAAAAATTTCAACCAAGCCCTATAATAGGCTAATCTTTACTGATACTTATAAGTCAAATGTTGCCATTTAACCGCTATGGTTGTATACTAAAATTAGCTAAATACACTTATATATATAAAAGGAGAGAATTCGACATTATGGGAGATCCTGGGGCCTCAAACGTAGGTGGACAGATATTTTTAATTATTATTTTAACATTGGTGAATGCCTTTCTAGCAGGGGCTGAAATGGCCTTTGTATCAGTAAATCATTCCAAATTAGAAACTATGGCAGAAGACGGCGATGTAAAATCGCAAAAAGTATTAAAACTGCTTGAAAATTCGGATGATTTCTTATCAACGATTCAAGTTGGGATTACTTTTGCTGGTTTCTTCTCATCTGCAGCAGCATCTACTACCTTCGTTTCATATTTAGAACCGTTCTTATCTGGTATTCCAGCAGGTGAGACAATTGCTACAGCAGCTGTAACATTGATCTTGTCATACTTTACATTGGTATTAGGGGAGTTATATCCGAAACAATTAGCCTTACAAGTACCTGAGACTTATGCAAGACAATCAGCTGGTATTATTTCCGTGTTAAAAACATTCTTTAAACCTTTCGTTTGGTTGCTAACTGCTTCAACGAATGTCTTGAAGAAAATTACGCCACTTGAATTTTCAGCGGATAGCCAACAATTCACCCGTGAAGAGATTCAGGGAATTATTAATTCTTCCCGCCGTGAAGGTGTTATCGATAGTGACGAGTTCCAAATGATGCAAGGTGTATTATCCTTAGATACAAAATTAGCGAGAGAGGTTATGACTCCTCGTACAGATACTTTTATGGTAGATATAGAAGATGATGGGCAAGAAATTGTGAATGAAATCTTGTCTTCACAGTACTCTCGAGTACCTGTCTTCAAGGATGA
This sequence comes from Aerococcaceae bacterium 50-4, assembly GCA_041223225.1. Classification (GTDB taxonomy): domain Bacteria; phylum Bacillota; class Bacilli; order Lactobacillales; family Aerococcaceae; genus Aerococcus. Next base: position 1,903 of record JBCLPQ010000004.1, on the reverse strand, counting down.
CAAAGATGACATCGTTGGGATTATCCATACAAAAGATATTTTACGCGAAGCACGAAAGGTAGGATTTGAAAATATCGAAATCTCTAACGTTGTTAAACCGGCATTCTTTGCGCCAGAAACAAGTTTTATCGATGACTTACTTTTCGACTTTAAGAAAAACCATCAACATTTAGCCATTATCAAAGATGAGTATAATGGTGTGGTTGGATTAGTAACACTTGAAGATTTAATTGAAGAGATAGTCGGAGATATTGAAGATGAGTATGATGAAATATCTCATCTTTATAAACGCATTAACGATACTACTTATATTATCAACGGTGTTATGCCAATCGATAAGTTCAACCACCTATTTAAAACAGGTATAGAATCTGATGAGTCGGACACGATTGCTGGTTACATGATTGAAATTCTAGGTTATTTCCCTGAAGACCGAGCAGAGGAAATTATCCGAATTGAAAACTACAAACTAATGACTACTGCAGTTGAAAACGGCCGAATCCGTGGTATCCAAGTAAAACAGGTAGAAGCTGACGAGTTAGTGGAAGCTGAACCAGTAGAAGAAAATAAATAGCATTAAAAAGTTCGGATTTTTTCCGGACTTTTTTCAACTAAAGGAGTAATTATGACTGAATCAAAAGAACAAAAAGAAAAAGTAGTTCAAAATGAAATGATGGATCGTCCCGTAGTAGAAGCTGGGGTATTAAACTTTATGCGTACAGGACAGAGTGAATTTCCAGAGCCATTAAAAAACTTAGAGGATTATGCTCACGAAAACCGAGTGCCAGTTATTCCGCATGAAACAGCAGTGTTCTTAGATTTTCTATTAAGCATTAAGCAACCAAAGAAAATTTTGGAAATTGGTATGGCAATCGGATTTTCTGGTTCACTAATGGTTTATGGTCACCCAGAACGAACATTAGATACGATAGATCGTTATGATAAGATGATTGCTGCAGCTAAAGTGAATTTCGAAAAATTAGGTGTGTCTGATCAAGTAACTATCCATGAAGGAGATGCGAAAGACGTACTGCCAACATTGGAAGATAAATATGAGTTTGCCTTGCTTGATTCGGCAAAAGCGAAATACTTCGACTTCTTCCCGCTTATTATGGACCGTTTAGAAGTAGGCGGTATCTTGATGATTGATGACATCTTCCAAGGTGGAACAGTTTTCAACGAATTAGACACAATTCCTAAACGAGTTCGTAAGATCCATAAAAAACTGAACCTACTTTTAGAAGAGGTTGTTGGTCATCCTAATTTAAAAACATCAGTCTTACCATTAGGGGATGGCGTGTTATTAGTAGAGAAGATAGACGAAACAGATTTCTCTTATCTACTTGAGAAAAACTTTTAAACTAACTAACGCTAAGCTATGAGGGGTAACTTCATAGCTTTTCTTTGTAGTTAAATTACTAGAGAAAAAAGAATCTTGTAAAATGATTGACAATAACAAAATAGGGTGGTAATATAAATATCCAATAGCGGAGACGATACAAACGCGTCAGAAACTATTGAAAAAAAGTAGTTGACTTGGTTGTTAAGCTAAGTTACACTATATAGGTTGCTTGTTGAGGGCGACAAGATGAAAAAAGAAATTTAAAAATCTTGTTGACAACGCCTCGAACTAAGTGATATGATATTAAAGTCGTCAAACACGACAACGTTTGTGTAAAACTTCAAAAAACTTTTTAAAACTTTTTGTTGACAAACGTTGAATGTAGATGATATGATATATGAGTTGCTAATAAAGCAACGAGATAGACCTTTGAAAACTGAACAAAGAAGACGAACCAAAATTGTGTAGGGAATCAATTGCGTAACAATTGAAACCAACAATTCAAAGTAGTGAGAACTACTATAAATAAGTCAGCAAACTTTAATGAGCAATCAAGCTCAT